>NZ_JADILJ010000022.1 GCF_017355185.1 Rathayibacter sp. SD072
TCGCCCGCCTGAGTGCCTCGGTCGCCGCCATCATCGAGACCTCGGGCGTGGATCGGGAGCGGGTCCTGGGGGTCGGCATCGCCTTCCCGGGTCCGCTCGACGCCGAGCAGGGCCGGATCTTCGACCCGCCGCTGCTCGAGGAGTGGCACGACGTGCCGCTGGGCGAGTCGCTGTCGGCCTCGACAGGCCTCCCGGTGCACGTCGAGAAGGACGTGACGGCCGCGATGGTGGCCGAGACCTGGATCTCGACCCAGGACGTGGGCGCGAACGGCCTGCTCTTCTACTACGGCACCGGAGTCGGAGCGGGCCTGGTCGTGCACGGCGCCGTCGTGCGCGGCGCCAGCAGCAACGCGGGCGACATCGGGCACCTGATCGTGGACCCGGACGGGCCGCTGTGCCGGTGCGGGCGGCGCGGCTGCCTGGGCGACTCCATCGCTCCGAGCGCGCTCGTCGCGGAGGCCGTCGAGCGCGGCATCCTGCCTCCTCCGCGCGACGTGCTCGATCCGAGCTCCGTCGACGCCGGGTTCAGCCGCCTGCTCGAGCGTGCCGACGCCCAGGACGAGGACGCCGCTGCCATCGTCCGCGTCGCGGCGCAGCGGATCGCGCGCGGCGTGCTCAACATCGCGGGGCTGCTCGATCTCGATCACGTGATCTTCGGCGGACCCTTCTGGGAGCGGGCGGCCGGCGCCGTCCTGCCCGTCGTCGCCACCGCCCTCGCCGAGGACCCCGCCTCGATGCTCACCCATCGCGTCGAGCTGCGCAGCTCCCGGCTGGGCGAGGACATCGCGGCGATCGGCGCCGCCTGCGTGGTCCTCGACCGCGCGCTGACGCCTGCGACGGCGTCGCTCCTCATCGAGACCTGATCGTCATCATCGCCCGGCTCTGGACCGGGCAGTCGCTCTTGACAGAGTTATTCAAGACGATTTATAAATAGCCCGGAGGCCGGTGGGACAACTCGCTCGGCCCCGGAGCGGACCCGCGTGCGCGGACGCTCCGACCCTCGCCCCTCCCTCGGGGGCGGGGGTCGTCCGGTCGCAGTCGCGACCCTGAAGCAAAGGAGCTTTCATGTCCCGTCGAGTCGCGGTCGCCGCCGCTGCACTCACCGTCGTGATGGGCCTCACGGCCTGCTCGGCGTCGACTCCCTCCGCCGGAGGCGAGGAGCCGAAGTCGATCAAGGTGGCCTACCAGACGACCGCCACCTTCGCCCAGATGCAGACGCTGATGGAGACCGCGAAGGAGCAGTACGAAGCCGCCCACGAGGGCGTCACGATCGAGCTGGTCCCGATCCAGGGCGAAGGCCCCGACTACTACACGAAGCTCGCGCTGATGAACAAGTCGGCGGCCACCGCCCCCGACGTGCAGTACGAGGACACCTTCAAGATCCAGTCCGACGCCGCGGCCGGCTACCTCCTGCCCCTGGACGACCGCCTCGCCGAGTGGGAGGACTGGTCGCAGTTCGCCGACGGAGCCAAGCAGGCCGGTCTCGGCCCGGACGGCAAGACCTACGGGGTCTCGCTCGGCACCGACACCCGCGGCCTCTGGTACAACACCGAGCTCTTCGAGCAGGCCGGCATCGCCACGCCCTGGGCGCCCGCGACCTGGCAGGACGTGATCGACACCGCCGCGACGATCAAGGCAGAGCTGCCCGACGTGATCCCGCTGAACGTCTACTCCGGCAAGGCCGCCGGCGAGGCCGCCTCGATGCAGGGCCTCGAGATGCTGCTCTACGGCACCGAGGACACCCTCTACGACGCCGACTCCAAGAAGTGGATCACGGGCAGCCAGGGCTTCCGCGACTCCCTCTCCTTCATCGGCGACGTCTACCAGGACGGCCTCGGCCCGACTCCGCAGCAGGCGCTCGACCCCAACATCTTCACCAACGTGACCGCGGAGTGGCTGCCGTCGAGCACCCTCGCCATCGCCCTGGACGGCTCCTGGCAGTCCGGTGCCTGGATCGAGGGCGGCTCCAGCCCCTGGCCCGAGTGGGATTCGACCCTCGCCCTGGCGCCGATGCCGACCCAGTTCGGCGACGCCCCCGGCGCGACCAGCATGTCCGGCGGCTGGACCCTCGCGATCGGCGCGAACACGAAGGCGCCCGACCTCGCCTTCGACTTCCTCACCACGGCGCTGAACAAGGACAACTCCCAGTCGTACGCGATCTCGAACTCGCAGATCGCGGTCCGCGCCGACGTGGCCGAGGACCCGGAGTACGTCGCCGCGAACCCGTCGTTCGAGTTCTTCTCGAGCCTCGTGCCGAACACGCACTTCCGTCCCGCCACCGAGGACTACGGGCAGATCTCGAACGCGATCACCGTCGCGATGGAGTCGGTGATGACCGGGCAGCAGAGCGTCGACGAGGCCGCCGCCGCGTACGACGAGGCCGTCAAGGGCATCGTCGGAGCCGACGGCGTGACGGAAGCCGAGTAGCGTGACCCCCTCCCTCCGCGCACCCGCGCGACCGGTAGACGGCCAGGAGCTCCCGGGCTCCCGGCCGCCGACCGGCGAGGGAGCGAGGTCGGCGGCGCTGCACCGCCGCCGCTCGCTCCTGCGCACCCTGCCCCTGGGCCCCGCCACGGTGATCCTCGCGATCTTCCTGCTCGGGCCGATCCTCGTCTCGTTCTGGGGATCCTTCACCGACTCCTCCCTCTCGGGGAGCACCGCCGCGGCGAACTCGTTCGTCGGCTTCGACAACTACGTCGCCCTGTTCCAGGACCCGGACTTCCCCCACGCCGTGATCCTCACGGTCGTGTTCGTGCTCGGCTCGGCCGTGATCGGGCAGAACGTGCTCGGTCTGGGCCTCGCCCTGCTGATGCGGGCCTCCGGGCCGGTCGTCCGCAGCATCGTCGGCACGATCGTCGTGACCGCGTGGGTCCTGCCCGAGATCGTGGCGGCGTTCGCCTCGTACGCGTTCTTCCGCGACGAGGGCACCGCCAACTCGATCCTCGCCCTGCTCGGGATCAGCGGCCCGAGCTGGCTCTACGTGTTCCCGATGGTCACGGTGATCGTGGCGAACATCTGGCGCGGCACCGCGTTCTCGATGCTCGTCTACTCCGCAGCGCTGGCCGACGTGCCGCCGGAGATCACCGAGGCGGCCGAGATGGACGGCGCCAGCGGAGTGAAGCGACTGCTGTTCGTCACCATCCCGATGATCCGCCGCACCATCGCCACCAACGCCATGATCACGACGCTCCAGACCCTCTCGGTCTTCACGCTCGTCTACGTCATGACCGGCGGCGGACCCGGCACGTCGGCGACGACCCTGCCGCTGCTCGCCTACCAGGAGGCGTTCAAGTTCGGCCAGATCGGCTTCGGCACCGCGATCGCCACCATCATGCTGCTCGTCGGCGGCATCTTCTCCGTGTTCTACGTGCGCGCGCTGCGCTCGGAAGTGGACTGACCATGTCGATCTCGATGTCCGCCCCCTCGCACCGCGTGATGCGCACGCTCTCGAACACCGTGCTGCTGGTCATCGGCGCGTGCTTCGCGCTGCCGCTGCTGTGGCTGGTGCTCGCCTCCATCGACGCCAATCCGACCCTCTCGGTCCGGCTGCCCACGGTCGTCACCCTCGAGAACTTCCGCAGCGTCCTCACCCCCGAGCTGACCTTCGGGCCGCTGGGCAACAGCGTGCTGCTCTCGGGCGGCGCCGCGCTGCTCACGGTCGTCCTCGGACTGCTCGCGGCGTACCCGCTCTCGCGCTACCGGATGCGGATCACGAAGCCGTTCCTCTACGGGATCCTCTTCGGCACCTGCCTCCCGATCACCGCGATGATGGTGCCCGTCTACAGCCTGTTCGTGCAGCTCAACCTGATCGACTCGCTGATGGGCACCGTGTTCTTCCTCACCGCCTCGTCGCTGCCGATCGCGATCTGGATGCTGAAGAACTTCATGGACTCGGTGCCGATCAGCCTCGAGGAGGCCGCCTGGATGGACGGCGCCTCGTCGATGACGACGCTCGTCCGCATCGTCATCCCGCTGATGCGCCCCGGGATCGCGGTGGTCTTCATCTTCACCTTCGTCCAGGCGTGGGGGAACTTCTTCGTCCCCTTCGTGCTGCTGCTCAGCCCCGACAAGCAGCCGGCCGCGGTCAGCATCTTCAACTTCTTCGGCGCGAACGGAGCGGTCGCCTACGGCCAGCTCGCCGCCTACTCCCTCGTCTACTCGCTGCCGGTCCTGGCGCTCTACGTGCTCGTCCAGCGCGGTCTCGGCGGCGCCTCGGCGCTGGCCGGCGCCGTCAAGGGCTGAGCCCGCGCCCGGCCGCCCGCTCCCTCCGGAAGGAACCCCCTCATGCACGACCGCCGCCTGCTCGTCGAAGAGCGCGTCGACCGCTTCGTCCGCGAGCGCCTGCTGCCCGCCGTCCACCGCGCCACGGCGCCGCTCGATCTCCTCGCGTGGGAGGCGCCGGGTGAGCCCGTTCCGTTCGCCGAGGCCGCCGGGGCCGCGTACGCACCGTTCTCGGCCGGCACCGCCTGGGGCCGCCCCTGGTCGACGCTGTGGCTGAAGGTGTCGGGCTCGGTGCCCGCCGAGTGGCTCGTCGACGGCGCGCTGCCCGAGGGTGTGCGACCGGAGCTGGTCGTGGACCTCGGCTTCGACGGCGGCCAGTCGGGCTTCCAGTCCGAGGCGCTCGTCTGGCGGCCCGACGGCGTGATCGTGAAGGCGATCTCGCCGTTCAACAGCACGGCCGCCGGAGCGGTCGACGCGGACGGCCGGGTCGACGTGCTGATCGAGGCCGCGGCGAACCCCGACGTCGGCAGCGACTGGAGCTTCCGCCCGACCACCGTGGGCGACCTCGCGACGGCGGGCGACGCTCCGCAGTACGTCCTGCGCCGCGTCGACGTCGCGCTGCTCGACGTCGACGTCTGGGAGCTGCTGCAGGACGTGCGCGTGCTGCGCGGACTGGTGGACGAGCTGGTGGTCGGCTCGCCCCGCCGCGCCGAGCTGCTCGTCGCACTCGAGGCGGTGACCGACGCGGTCGACCCGTCCGACGTCTCCGGGACCGCCGCCGCCGGCCGCCGCGCCCTCGAGGGCGTGCTCGCGAGCCCGGCCGTCCCCAGCGCCCACCGACTGCACGCCGTCGGGCACGCGCACATCGACTCCGCCTGGCTCTGGCCCGTGCGCGAGACGATCCGCAAGTGCGCGCGCACCTTCTCGAATGTGATCGCCCTGATGGACGAGCACCCCGACTTCGTCTTCGCCTGCTCGTCCGCGCAGCAGTTCGCCTGGATGAAGGAGCACTACCCGGAGCTGTTCGAGCGGATCCGCGAGAAGGTCGCGGCCGGTCAGTTCGTGCCGGTCGGCGGGATGTGGGTCGAGTCCGACACCAACCTGCCGGGCGGCGAGGCGATGGCCCGCCAGTTCGTCGCCGGCAAGCAGTTCTTCCTCGAGGAGTTCGGCGTGGAGTGCGAGGAGGTCTGGCTGCCCGACTCCTTCGGCTACTCCGGCGCCCTGCCGCAGATCGCCCGCGCCGCGGGGGCCCGCTGGTTCCTCACGCAGAAGATCTCGTGGAACGAGACCAACACGATGCCGCACCACACCTTCGACTGGGAGGGCATCGACGGCACGCGGATCTTCACCCACTTCCCGCCGGTCGACAAGTACAACTCCGACCTCGTCGCGTCCGACCTCGCCCACGCCGAGCGCAACTTCGCCGACCACGGCCGCAGCACCGCCTCCCTCCTCCCCTACGGCTACGGCGACGGAGGCGGCGGCCCGACCCGCGAGATGGTCGCGACCGTCGCGCGCACGACCTCCCTCGAGGGCTCGCCGCGCGTCGAGCACTCGTCGCCCCGCGCGTTCTTCGAAGCGGCCGAGGCCGAGTACCCGCAGCCCGAGGTCTGGAGCGGAGAGCTCTACCTGGAGTCGCACCGCGGCGTCTACACGAGCCAGCTGCGCACCAAGCAGGGCAACCGCCGCAGCGAGCACCTCCTCCGCGAGGCGGAGCTGTGGGCGAGCACCGCGACCGTGCGCACCGGAGCCGAGTACCCGGCCGCCGAGCTGCGGGAGCTCTGGCAGCTCGTGCTGCTGCAGCAGTTCCACGACATCCTCCCCGGCTCCTCCATCGCCTGGGTGCACCAGGACGCCGAGCGCAACTACGCGGCGATCGCGGTGCGCCTGGAGGCCGTGATCACCGAGGCGCTGCGGGCACTCGCGGGAACGGGCGAGCACGTGCTCCGCGTCAACGCCGCACCGCACCCGCGAGCCGGCGTCGCGGCGCTCGGCGCCTCGTCCTCCGCGGCGGCGCCCTCGCGACTCCGCGTGCACGAGCAGGACGGCGGCTTCGTGCTCGAGAACGAGCGGATCCGCGTCCGCGTCGACTCCGACGGCCTGCTGGCCGAGCTGGTCGATCTCGCGACGGGCCGCGACGCCGTGCCCCCGGGCGAGCGCGCCGGCGTGTTCCAGCTGCACCGCGACACCCCGAACAAGTGGGACGCCTGGGACATCGACCACCACTACCGCCGCCACGTCAGCGACCTGGTCGCCGCCGACAGCGTGCGGCTGGGCGAGGACGGGGTCTCGGTGATCGTCGAGCGCTCCTTCTCCTCGTCGCGGCTCGTCGAGACGATCACCCTCGAGCCCGGCTCGGCCGAGCTCGGGCTCACGGTCGACATCGACTGGCAGGAGAGCCAGAAGCTGCTCAAGCTCGCGTTCCCGGTCGACGTGCACGCCGACCGGTTCGCCTCCGAGATCCAGTTCGGGCACATCGAGCGGCCGACGCACGCGAACACGTCCTGGGACGCGGCCCGCTACGAGACCAGCGCGCACCGCTGGATCCGCGTCGGCGAAGGCGCGTACGGCGTCGCGATCACGAACGACTCGACCTACGGCTACGACGTCACCCGGCAGCCCCGCCGCGGCGGCGGCAGCACCACGGTGGCGCGGCTCTCGCTTCTGCGCTCGGCCGTGTTCCCCGACCCGCAGCAGGACCGCGGGCAGCACCGTCTGCGCGTCGGCGTCGTCGTCGGGGCCACCACGCAGGACGCGGTGACCGCCGGCTACCGGATCAACCTCCCCGAGCGCCTCGTCGACGGGGCGGCGGAGGAGGAGCTCGCTCCGCTCGTGGCGCTCTCCTCCCCCGCGGCCGTCGTGGAGGCGGTCAAGCTCGCCGAGGACGGCAGCGGCGACGTGATCGTGCGGCTCTACGAGGCGCTGGGCCTACGCTCGACGACCGAGCTGACCGCCGACTTCGCCGTGTCGGCGGTGGTGGCGACCGACCTCCTCGAGCGCCCGCTCGAGGACGACGCGACGGTCTCCTCCGCCTCCGGATCCGGCGCGACCCTGTCGCTCCGCCCGTTCCAGCTGGTGACGCTGCGCCTCCGGCGCTGAGCGCGCGGGCCCCGGAGACGGGGCCCACGACGCGGGAACGCCCCGGTCACCTTCTGGTGATCGGGGCGTTCTGCGATGCGTGTGGCGAGTGAGGGATTCGAACCCCCGAAGGCTACGCCGTCTGATTTACAGTCAGATCCCTTTGGCCGCTAGGGTAACTCGCCGTGGCGCACCCGACCGGGAGTCGTGCTCTCGACCGAAGGCGCTGGTAAAGGATACCCGCGCGGCGGGCGGATCGGAAATCGGCGCGGGGACGCGTCACTCGGCCGCCGCGGCGTAGCGCGACGCCGCCTCGGCCACCTTGCCGGCGTAGCTGGTCGCCGGGTTGTACGCCGCGATGGCCGCGCGCCAGCCCGACTCCGTCGACAGGTCGCCGCCGGCCTCGCACAGGTAGCGGGCGGCGGTCACCGCCTGCTGGTCGACGTTCTGCGGATCCCAGCCGCTGGAGGCCCAGCGCATCCAGGTCGCCGGGATGATCTGGAGCGGGCCCATCGCGCGGTCGACTTCCGGGTCGCCGTCGAGCGCCCCTCCGTCGTTGTCCTCGACGCGGTCGAACTCGGTGCCGTCCAGTCGCGGGCCGTAGATCGGCTCGGCCGCGCGCCCGTCCTCGCCCAGCGCGCTGCCGAAGATGGTGCCGTGCCTGCTCTCGACGTACCCGATGCCGGCGAGCGTCGCCCAGTCGAGTCCGCAACCGGGGTCGACGGAGGAGGTGAGCAGCGCTGCTCCCGCGTAGGCGGTCAGCGCGCGCTCCGGAATCCCGCTGCCCTCGGCGGTGCCGGTCAGCCACTCCGGGCTGGTCAGGAAGCGCACGGGGGTCGCGGCCGTCGCATCCGGGTCCTCGAGCAGCGCGGGATCGACCGACGCGGGTGCCGGAGCCGCCGGCGGGACCGTCACGACTCCGCCCTCGTACTCGATCGTCGACGTGGTGGCGGCGCTGCAGCCCGCGAGCAGCGCGCCGACGACCGGCAGCAGGAGCAGAGCGTGGGGACGGCGCATCCTCCAGTGGTACCAGGACAGCCTCCGCGGACGCCCGGCGGCGCCCGGGAGCCCGGGACGGCCGGAAGCTAAACTCGCAGGCATGGCAGATTCAACGTTCGACGTCGTCAGCAAGGTCGACAAGATGGAGGCGGACAACGCCCTCAACCAGGCGCACAAGGAGGTCGAGCAGCGCTACGACTTCAAGAACGTCGGCGCCTCGATCGCGTGGAGCGGCGAGAAGATCCTGATCAAGGCCAACACGGAGGAGCGCGCGAACGCGATCCTCGACGTCTTCCAGTCGAAGCTGATCAAGCGCGGCATCAGCCTGAAGAGCCTCGACTCCGGCGAGCCCTTCCCCTCGGGCAAGGAGTACCGGATCGAGTCGACGCTCAAGGACGGCATCGACCAGGAGCACGCGAAGAAGATCAACAAGCTGATCCGCGACGAGGCCCCCAAGTCGGTCAAGTCCCAGATCCAGGGCGATGAGCTGCGCGTCTCGTCGAAGAGCCGCGACGACCTGCAGGCCACGATGGCGCTGCTCAAGGGCGCGGACCTCGATCTCGACCTCCAGTTCGTCAACTTCCGCTGAGGGATGTCGACCGCAGGAGCACGAGCATGACCGCCGGGATCGACGAGCCCGACCGCCGGGGCCGCACCGGCCTCGATCAGGAGGGCTACGACCTCACCGGCAACCCCGACGTCGATGTGAAGCGGGTGACCCTGCTCTCGAGCCACTGGTACGTCCTGCGCACGACCGAGTTCGAGTACCGCCACCGCGACGGCCGAGTGACCACCGAGCACCGCGAGACGTACGACCGCGGCAACGGGGCGGCCGTGCTGCTGTACGACGCCGATGCGCGCACCGTGGTGCTCGTGCGGCAGTTCCGCTACCCCACCTACGTCAACGGGAACCTCGACGGCATGCTCCTCGAGGTGCCCGCCGGTCTGCTCGACGAGGAGGGGCCCGAGGAGGGCGCCCGCCGCGAGGCCTCGGAGGAGACCGGTCTCGAGGTCGGCAGGCTCGAGCACGTCTTCGACGCCTACATGAGCCCCGGCTCGATCACCGAGATGCTGCACTTCTACGCGGGACGCTACCGCGCCGGCTCCCGGGAGGGCGCGTTCGCCGGCCTCGCCGACGAGGGCGAGGACACCGAGGTCGTGGAGCTCTCCTTCGACGAGGCCCTCACCCAGATCGGGGTCCAGATCGTGGACGCGAAGACGATCATGCTCCTGCAGTGGGCGGCGCTGCGCGGCCCGTTCTCGCGCTGAGCCGCTCGGCGAAGGACGCGCCCCGCCCCTCCGCCGGGCGGTCGGGGGCGAGGTAGCCGCGCGCCCACCGCTCGAGCTCGGCGTAGGCGCGAGCTCGGATCCGGGGTGCCGAGAGCACGACGTCGTGCACGGCTCCGTCGAGGCGGACGATCGTCACCGTGGATCCCAGCGTCGCGGCGCGCTCGCCGATCGACCGCACGTCGAGGGCGACATCGGCCGAGCGCATCTCGTCGCTCCACCACGGCAGCAGCACGCTGCGGGAGGAGAGCATCGTCATCACGGGCATCCGCAGGTTCAGCCCGCGCTCGACCCGGCGGTGCCCCGCGAGCACGGCCGCCAGCCAGGCCGGGCTCACCGGGAACCCCCGCTCCGGTCGCCAGGCGGGGTCGTACTCCCACTCCCCCTCGAGCGTCGCCGAGACGGTGCGCGAGTAGAAGCCCTGATCGATCGGGGGCAGAGCGCCGTGCGGAGCGACGCGGGCGCGCAGCATCATCCACGGCGCGAGCATCTGACGGCCCACCGAGCGGGCCTGGAACTCGAGCCACGGGCTGTTGAGGACGAGCGCCGACAGCTCGTCGGGATGGCGGGCCGCCCAGAGGCTCAGCGTCAGCCCGCCCGTCGAGTGCCCCATCAGCACGAGCCGGCGGTCGCGGTGCCCGTGCTCGGCCATCGCCGCCCGGGCGGCGGCGAGATCCTCGTCGTAGACGGTGAGATCGGTCGCGAAGCCCGGCGTCTGGTGGGGCCGCAGGCTGCGGCCGTACTTGCGCAGGTCGAGGGCGAAGAAGCGCGCGCCGAGCCCGTGCCAGAACTCGGCGAGCTCGGTCTGGAAGAAGTAGTCGCTCCAGCCGTGCACGTAGAGGACGTCCACTCCGGAGGCGGGGCCCGGCCAGCGCGGCGCGACCGGCCGGTGGCGCACGAGGGTCGCGACGACCTCTCCCTCGTCGTCCTCGCCGAGGGGCAGGGTGCGCTGCTCGAAGCCGGGCCCCAGGACGTCCGGCCGCCATGCCCCGCTCAGGACGCGTACGCCTTCAGCGCGCGGGCGGTGAGGGTGGAGCCGTCCGCGACGAGATCGCGGGGCGTGCCCTCGAAGACGACCGTGCCGCCGTCGTGGCCGGCACCGGGGCCCACGTCGATGATCCAGTCGGCGTGCGCCATCAGCGCCTGATGGTGCTCGATGACGATCACGGAGCTCCCGGAGTCGACCAGCCGGTCGAGCAGGCCCAGCAGGTTGTCGACGTCGGCGAGGTGGAGGCCGGTCGTCGGCTCGTCCAGGAGGTAGACGGCGCCCTTCGACGCCATGTTGATCGCCAGTTTCAGACGCTGCCGCTCGCCGCCCGAGAGCGTGTTGAGCGGCTGGCCGAGGGTCAGGTAGCCCAGGCCCACGTCGACCAGTCGGGCGAGGATCGTGTGCGCGGGACCCGAGCCGAAGAAGTCGGCGGCCTCGACGATCGGCAGCGAGAGCACCTCGTGGATGTTCAGGCCCCGCAGGCGGTACTCGAGCACCTCGGCGGTGAAGCGCTTGCCCTCGCACTCCTCGCAGACCGACGAGACGGTGGCGGCCGGTCCGAGCTCGGTGAAGATGAGCCCCGCGCCCTTGCAGACGGGGCAGGCTCCGGCGGAGTTGGCGCTGAACAGCGCGGGCTTCACTCCGTTGGCCTTCGCGAACGCCGCGCGGATCGCGTCGAGGACTCCGGTGTAGGTCGCCGGGTTGCTGCGGCGCGAACCCCGGATGGGCGACTGGTCGGCCACGACCACTCCGGGCCGCTTCGCGAGGCTGCCGTGGATGAGGGAGGACTTGCCCGACCCGGCGACGCCGGTGACGACGGTCAGCATCCCGAGCGGCACGTCGACGTCGACGCCGCGGAGGTTGTGCGTGGCCGCCCCGCGGATCTCGGCGAACGAGGTCGGCGTGCGCACGTCCGCCTTCAGCGGCACGCGGTGGTCGAGGTGCCTGCCGGTGAGGGTGTCGGAGCCGCGCAGGCCCTCGACCGATCCCTCGAAGCGGATCTCGCCGCCGTGCGCACCCGCCCGCGGCCCCAGGTCGACGACGTGGTCGGCTATCACGATGATCTCGGGCTTGTGCTCGACGACGAGCACCGTGTTGCCCTTGTCGCGGAGGCGGCGCAGCAGCTCGATCATGCGCGAGACGTCGTGCGGGTGCAGTCCGGCGGTCGGCTCGTCGAAGACGTAGGTGATGTCGGTGAGGCTGGAACCGAGGTGCCGCACCATCTTGACGCGCTGCGCCTCGCCGCCCGACAGCGTGCCGGACTCGCGGTCGAGCGAGAGGTAGCCGAGACCGACCTGCACGAGCGAGTCGAGGGTGCCGAGCAGGGTCTCGACGATCGGGGCGACGGAGCGGTCGTCGACGCCGCGGAGCCACTCGGCCAGGTCGGTCGCCTGCATCGAGGAGCACTCGGCGATGTTGCGCCCGGCGATGCGGGAGGCGAGCGCCGCGCGGGTGAGCCGCGCTCCCCCGCACTCGGGGCAGGCGGCGAAGGTGGCCACGCGCTCGGCGAAGGCGCGGATGTGCGCCTGGGGCGACTCCTTCGCCAGGTAGAGCCGGGTGACCTTCACCACCAGGCCCTCGTACGTGAGGTTCATCCCCCCGATCGCCATCTTGGTGGCGGGGCGGTAGAGGAACGCGTCGAGCTGCTCCGGGGTGAACTCGGCGATCGGGCGGTCGGCCGGGTACAGGCCCGACTCGGCCAGGGCCTTCCAGTACCAGCCGCCGACGACGAAGTTGGGGATCGCGTCGAGCGCGCCGCCCTCGAGCGACTTCGAGCGGTCGAAGAGCGCATCGAGGTCGATGTCGGAGGCGCGGCCGGTGCCCTCGCAGCGCGGGCACATGCCCTCGGGCAGGTTGAACGAGAACGCGCCGCTCGTGCCGGCGTGCGGGTCGCCGATCCGGCTGAAGAGGATGCGCAGCATCGTGTACGCGTCGGTCGCGGTGCCGACCGTGGAGCGGCCGTTGGCGCCCATGCGCTCCTGGTCGACCACGATGGTCGCCGAGAGCCCGTCGAGCGACTCGACGTCGGGCCGCGCGGGCGAGCCCATGAACTGCTGCACGAAGGCGGAGTAGGTCTCGTTGATGAGCCGCTGCGACTCCGCGGCGATCGTGCCGAAGACGAGCGACGACTTGCCCGAGCCCGAGACCCCCGTGAACACGGTGATGCGGCGCTTGGGGATGTCGACGTCGACGCCCCGGAGGTTGTTCTGCCGGGCACCGCGCACCCGGATGACGTCGTGCGGCCCCGCTGTCGTCGTGCTGGTCATCGCATCCCCGTCCGTCGCGCCGCCCTCGCAGCTGCCCGCAGTGTACGGGAGCCCTCCGACATGCACGAAGGCCCCCCCGGTGCTCACCGGAGGGCCTTCGGACGAGCGAGGGGTCAGCCCGCGACGGTCTCGGCGCGGGAGATCGCGATCATGTCCTCGCGCGGCACGACCTTGACGCGGGCGCGTCCCTCCGGAGCGCCGAGCGCCTGCTCGTGCTCGTCGAGGCGGTGCCAGCCCTCGAGGTCGGTGTAGGCGACACCGCGCTCCTCGAGGAGCGCCACGATCGCCGACTCCTCGGGGTGCGCGGGCGTCCACCACGACGCCTGGTCGCGCAGCACGTGCGCCACGGTCTCCATCGCATCGGACTTGGTGTGGCCGATCAGGCCGACCGGGCCGCGCTTGATCCAGCCGGTGGCGTAGACGCCGTGGACCTGCTGGTCCTCGTCGTCCAGGACCTGGCCCTCGCGGTTGGGGATCACTCCGCGCATCTCGTCGAACGGGAGGCCGTCGAGCGGGGAGCCGAAGTAGCCGACCGCGCGGTACACGGCCTGCACCGGCACCTCGCGGATCTCGCCCGTGCCGCGCACGCCGCCCTCGCCGTCCGGCTCGGTGCGCTCGTAGCGGATCGCGGCGACGCGGCCCTGCCCGTCGTCGACGAACTCGAGCGGCTTGGCCCAGAAGTGCAGGTGGAGGCGGCGCGACGCGCTGCCGGTCTCGCGCGTGCGCCACTGGTTCAGCACGCGGTTGATGACCATGACCTGCTTGTTGGTCTCGATCGCGGCCTGCGAGGCGGGGTCGAGCACGAAGTCCTCGTCGTGCACGATCATGTCCACGTCGCGCAGCTCGCCGAGCTCGCGGAGCTCGAGCGGCGTGAACTTGACCTGCGCCGGGCCGCGGCGGCCGAAGACGTGCACGTCGGTGACGGGCGACGCCTTCAGCCCCTCGTAGACGTTCGGCGGGACCTCGGTGGGCAGCAGGTCGTCGGCGTGCTTGGCGAGCATCCGCGAGACGTCGAGCGCCACGTTGCCGTTGCCGATGACCGCGACCGAGGAGGCCTCGAGCGGCCAGGTGCGCGGCACGTCGGGGTGCCCGTCGAACCAGCTGACGAAGTCGGCCGCTCCGTAGGAGCCCTCGAGGTCGACGCCGGGGACGTCGAGCGGGGCGTCGCGGATCGCTCCGGTCGAGAAGATGACCGCGTGGTAGTGCCGCTTCAGGTCCTCGAGGGTGAGGTCGGTGCCGAAGTGCACGTTGCCGAAGATGCGGATGTCTCCGCGGTCGAGGACCTCGCGCAGGGCGTTGACGATGCCCTTGATGCGCGGGTGGTCGGGGGCGACTCCGTAGCGGACCAGGCCGTACGGCGCCGGGAGCTGCTCGAACAGGTCGATCGAGACGTCGTACTTCTTCTCGGCCTTGATCATGAGGTCGGCGGCGTAGATGCCCGCGGGCCCCGCGCCGACGATGGCCAGCCTGAGCTTGGTCATTGCGTTCCTCCTGCCGGGGCGCCGCGGCGCACGTCCGGTCTCATTTCCTGCGGCGCAGGGAGCGCCGCGACGATCGGGGTCAGCCGTTGCGGTCGACGACGGTGTCCGCGAAGCGCGTGAGCGCCTTGCGGACCGAGCCGTCGGGCAGCGGGGCGAGGGCGGCGACGGCCTCGTCGGCCCAGCGGTGGGCCTCGGCGAGGGTCTGCGCCGTCACGTCGTGGTCGCGCAGCTGCGCGATGGCGTCCGAGATGTCGGCGTGCTGCTCGTCGGTGTGCGCGATCTCGTCGTGGGTGCGGCTGACGTAGCTCTCGATGCGGGCCAGCAGCACGGCCGCCTCGCGGTCGGACTCAGCCCGCTCGCGCAGACGCAGGATCGGCAGCGTGGAGACGCCGGCGCGGATGTCGGTGCCCGGGTTCTTGCCGGTCTCCTCAGGCTGCGGGGAGAGGTCGATGACGTCGTCGACGATCTGGAACGCGACGCCGATCTTCTCGCCGAAGACGCGCATCGCCTCCTCGTACTCGGCCGGGCCGTCGGCGAAGACGACGCCGGTGCGACCGGCGGCCGCGATGAGCGAGCCGGTCTTGTCGGCGAGCACCGAGAGGTAGTGCCCGACCGGGTCCTCGCCGTCGGTCGGGCCGACGGTCTCGTGCAGCTGGCCGAGGACGAGGCGCTCGAAGGTGTCGGCCTGGAGGCGGATCGCGCGGTCGCCGAGCTCGATCATCAGCTGGTTGGCGCGGGCGAAGAGCAGGTCGCCGGTGAGGATCGCGACGTTGTTGCCCCACACGGTCTGGGCGGAGGGGACGCCGCGGCGCTTCTCCGCCTCGTCCATGACGTCGTCGTGGTACAGCGAGGCGAGGTGCGTGATCTCGATCGCCTGGGCGCCCAGCAGCACCTGCGGGGTGTTGCCGCGGCCCAGCTGCGCGGCGAGGAGCGTGAGCATCGGGCGGACGCGCTTGCCGCCCGCCTCGAGCAGGTAGCGCGTCGACACGTCGGCGACCTGGTCGGCGAACGAGAGCTGGTGGACCAGCCCCGACTCGACCAGCTCGAGGCCCTCGTCGATCGCGCGGGCGAGCGAGCGGTCCGACGCGGTCGAGAAGATGCGCTCGGAGAGGCCGAGCTGCGCCGTCAGGGACGGGCTGCGGCGGGCGACGGGCGCAGTGGCGTTCACACTGAAACCCTAACGTCTCGGCCCGGGTCGGCTCCGGCGCTCATGAGGTCGCGACGATCGGCTTGATGCCGCGGTGCAGCGCCACGATGCCGAAGGTGAGGTTCTTGTAGGCGACGCGCTCGAAGCCGGCTCCGCGCAGCCACGACGCCACGACCTTCTGCTCGGGCCAGGCACGGATGGAGTCGCCGAGGTAGTCGTAGGCGGGGTCGTTCGACGAGGCGACGCTCACGACGGCCGGCATCACCCGCGAGAGGTAGAGGTCGTAGGCCGCGGCGAGGGGCTTCACGGGCGGAGTCGAGAACTCGCAGATCACGACGCGACCGCCCGGCTTCACCACGCGGAAGAACTCGGCGAGCGCCGTGCGCGGCTCGGCGACGTTGCGCAGTCCGAACGAGATCGTGACGGCGTCGAAGGACTCGTCCTCGAAGGGGAGGTCCATCGCGTCGGCCTGCACGAACTCGATCAGCTCGTTGCCGGCCTGGCGCCGGCGGCCGACCGAGATCATGCCGGGCGAGAAGTCCGCGGCGACGACCTCGGCACCGGAGCGCGCGAGGGAGGCGGAGGAGGTGCCCGTGCCCGCAGCGACGTCGAGGATCCGCTCGCCCTTCACGGGGTTCACGGCCCGCGTCGTGGCGATGCGCCAGAGGTGGTCGTTGCCGGCGGAGAGGACCGTGTTGGTCAGGTCGTAGGCGGGCGCCACCGTGTCGAACATGGCGGCGACCTCGTCGGGGCGCTTGGTGAGGTCTGCCTTAGTCACGATCATCGAGTCTAGAGCGAGCGGCGGCGCGGCGGCTGTGGATCCGCCTCCCGCGCGGGGTTGCGGGAGGACGTGCGAGGAACCGGAACCGCCCTGCTCCGCCTAGCGGGCGGCTCCGGCGCGCATCACGGTACCGGCGCGGATCCTGCGGGAGGGCGCGGGGCGTGGGACGTCCGCCGCTCCGGCGCGGGGCGGCCGGTCTGCACACCCTCCCGATCCGGAGGAGGGCCCATCGGCGCGGGCGTAGCCTTAGGGCGTGACGCTCATCGGCGCCGGGGCTCCTCCTCTCCACGTGGGGACGACCCCGCTGGACTCCCCCGCGGCGCTCCCCTCTCTCGCGGATCCGCGGCGTCCCCTCCTCTGGCAGCGGAACGGCTCCGGACTCGTCGGTCTCGGCGAGGCGCTCCGGCTCGAGTTCTCGGGGCCCGACCGACTGCGCGAGGCCGCCGACGCGTGGCGGGCGCTGTGCGCCTCCGCCGTGGTCGACGATCCGATCGGACTGCCGGGTTCGGGGCTCGTCGCCTTCGGTGCGTTCGCCTTCTCGAGCCACTCGTCGGCGACCAGCGTGCTGATCGTGCCGCGGACGGTCGTCGGCTCGCGCGGCGGTCGCTCCTGGCTCACCACGATCACCTCCGACGGCGGATCAGGCGCGGACCGGCCCGCCGCACGGCCGTTCGGCGACGAGTACCGCCTCTCCCTCCTGCCCGGCGCGATGACGCCGGACGGCTACCGCTCGGCGGTGGCCTCGGCGGTCGGCAGCATCCGCGCCGGGGCGCTCGAGAAGGTCGTGCTGGCGCGCGACCTCCGCGGGCACCTGCCCCGCGGCGCGGATCTGCGGCGGATCCTGGTCGACTTCGCCTCGACCTATCCCGACTGCTGGACCTTCGCCGTCGACGGCTTCGTCGGCGCGAGCCCCGAGACCCTCGTGGGGGTCGATCACGGAGCGATCACCGCGCGGGTCCTCGCCGGCACGAGCGCGCGCGGGACGGACGCGGCGTCCGACGCGGCCATCGCGCAGGGTCTCCTCGACAGCGCCAAGGACCGCTCCGAGCACGCCTTCGCGATCGCGAGCCTGCTGAGGGAGCTGCGGCCGCACACATCGTCGCTGAGCGCGAGCGGCGAGCCCTTCACGCTGAAGCTCCCGAACCTGTGGCACTTGGCCACCGACGTGCGCGGCACGCTCGGCGATGCCTCGACGGCGCTCGACCTGGTCGACGCCCTGCACCCGACGGCCGCCGTCGCCGGCACGCCCACAGCCTCGGCGCTCCAGCTGATCGACGAGCTCGAGCCCTTCGACCGCGGCCGCTACGCCGGGCCGGTGGGCTGGATCGACGGCCGCGGCGACGGCGAGTGGGCCGTGGGCCTGCGCAGCGCCCAGATCGACGACGACGGCGATCTCACCGCGTGGGCGGGTGCCGGGATCGTCGCCGACAGCGACCCCGACGCCGAACTGGCCGAGACGCGGATCAAGTTCCGCCCGGTGCAGGACGCGCTGAGCTGAGCCGCGCAAGCGAGCGTCCACTCTCGACGTCGCGCGCGAAGGCGCATCGACGTGGCGGTCATCACGACTCCCCGAGCCGGATCCTCTCGCCCCTCCGCTTCTCTGCACCGAACGACTGCGGCGGCCGTCGGCGCCGGCCACCGCTCTCCCCTCCTCAGGAGGGAGGCGGCTCCTCGACGGACACCGCGCCTGGCAGCACCGGATGGCGCTCCAGCGCCGCAGGCCGGGTCGTCACGCTTCTCCCGGTCGGCGTGGTCCAGTCGGCCACGCCGTCCGGATGGAGGACGTAGGTCCAGCGATCGCCGTGGCGGACGTGATGGTGGGCGACGCACAGTGAGGCGAGGTTCGCGGGAGACGTCTCTCCGCCCTTCCGCCACTCGATCGTGTGGTCGGCCTCGGTCGTGGAGGCCGACCGGGTGCAGCCCGGGAAGCGGCAGGTCCGGTCGCGCAGCCGCACCAGCAGCCGCATCCGCGGGGGTGGTAGGCGATGCGTGCGCCCGACAGAGACGACCGCGCCGGTCCTCTCGTCGATCCCGACCGGCGTGAAGCTCGTGCCCGATCCGACGAGCTTTTCCGCCGCGTCGGCGGGCACGAGCCCGTACCCGTCGAGGTCGACCGGGGCATCGTCGGCTCCCGACGCGGTGGTCGCCGCCATCGTCATCCTCACCTCCGCACGGATGCCGGGGAGGAAGGTCGTCGGCGCCTCCGTGCCGACCTCCGGTGAGGTGCCCGCGACGTCGCCGTGGCACAGGAGGTCGCTGAACGCATCGGCGCGCAGCTGGGCGAGAGTCCGCTCGTCAGCGCGCCCGTCGGCAGGAGAGGCACCGCGCAGTCCGCGAGCGATCCGGTCGAGACGGGCCAGCGCGCCCACCGCGATCGGCGCCGGTACGTGCGCGCAGAGCGTCGCCATCCCGTCGGCCTCGGGTCGCAGCCAGACCGCCCGGTCCTCGCGAGCCCGCGCGTGCCGCTCAGCGAGCGGCTGCTCGTGCAGCTCGTCCCGGAGCAGGGCGAGAGCACGCCGCAGCTGGGTCGGAGTCATCGCCACGGCGAGCACGACCGCCCGCTCGTCGAGAGCCGCGCGCGAACCCGCGGGAAGGGACCCCGCGACCGCGCAGATCACCTGGCCCGCCTCCCATCGCATGCGCGCCGCGGCGAGTGCGGCGCGCGTGCGCGGCAGTTCGTCGACCAGCAACTGCGCGTGCTCGATCTCGCGGGTCACGGCCCGCTCCGAGATCTGCAGGACCACCGCGAACTCGGCCCGGATCGATCGCGCCACGAGATCGCGTGCCCCGCTTGCGGTGAGGCTCCGCCCTCGCGCGAACGACAGAGGGCTCGCCAGCGCCGCTCGGTATCCCGCGTGCAGGGCCTCCGCGGCGGCGAGGAGCACCGGTGCCGCGCTGAGCGCGAGCTCCGCCGCTCGGTCGCCGAGAACCCGCACCTCGCTCAGCGCCGCTGAATCCGATCCCGTCTCCGCCATGCGTTCAGTGAAGCGGCGAGTCCCGTCACGCGTTCCGCAGTGCTCGGCATCGGGGGAGGAACCGGCTCGGCCCACGCCGGTGGAGGAGCGCCTTCCCGCACGATTCACCGCCCCAGCGGCACCTCCACGATCCCCGGCCCGTCCCCCGGCGCCGTCAGCACCTGCTCGAGCTCCCCGCGCGTCGAGACCCGCGAGTACGACCATCCGTACGCCCGCGCCAGCGATTCCAGATCCACCGACTGCGGAGTGAACTGCACGCGGTCGAACGCGTCCGGCGCCGAGCTCGACGCGACCTCGAGGCCGTCGAAGATCGTGCCTCCCCCGTCGTTCACGACGACGAGCTGCACCCGCGGCCGCCGCTCGCCGGGAGCGAGCATCAGTCCGCCGGCCTCGTGCAGCAGCGTGAGGTCGCCGAGGATCACGCGCGTCACTCCCGCCGCTCCGCGCTCGGTCGACTGCGACGCCACGGCGATGCCGAGCGCCGTCGACACGGTGCCGTCGATGCCGGCGAGGCCGCGGTTGGCGTGCACCGTGACCTTCTTGCCCGGCAGCACGCCGTCGGCCACGCGGATGAGGCGCGACGCCCCGAAGAGCAGGCGGTCGTGCGGCCAGGTCACGCGCCAGACCGCCGACACGACGAACTCGCGGGTGAGGGGCGCGCGCACGGCGGCGAGGGCGTTGCGGGCGAAGCTGCGCCGGTCCTCCAGCGACATGGTGCCGCCGTCGGGGGCCTCGGGCAGCGCGTCCGGATCCTCCACGAGCGCGCGGCTGCTGAACACCCAGGAGCCGGCCCACGCGCGCTCGGCGCGATCGGGACGCGGCGCGTCGGCGGGGCGCACCACCTCCACTCCCGCGACCCGCCGCGCACGACGGCCCGGGTTGTAGAACTGCGGGCGACCGCGGTCGACGACGATCACCTCGACGTCCTCGCGGCGCAGCAGCTCCGGCACCTCCCGCGAGAGCGTCGGATGTCCGAACACGATCGCGCGCCGCACCCGCCCGCCGAAGTCCGGCTCGCCGAGCAGTCGCCGCCAGGCGACCACCAGCTGCGGCCCGAAGCGCGCCCCGGAGGAGACCTCGGCCAGCAGGGGCCAGTCGCCCGCGCGGGCGGTCGCCTCGGCGATGTCCCCCGCCTTGTCCCCGGCGATGACGACCGTCAGCGGCTCGTCCGGCCCGGCGACGACGCGCTCGACCTCCTCGGCGGGACCGCGCACGGGGGGCGCCTCGGCCACGGGGACCTCGAACGCCGGCAGCCGCGAGGAGAGCGGATCGCGGAACGCCAGATTGAGGTGCACCGGGCCGCCGGGGTGCAGCGCAGCGGCGAGAGCCCGGTCGGCGAGCGCGGCGGTCTCCTCCGGCAGCGACTCGGGACCGGGCGCGGGGACGTCCTCGAACAGCCGCACGGCGCGGCCGTAGAGCTCGCGCTGCTCCGTCGTCTGGTTGGAGCGGATGCCGCGCAGCTCGTCCGGGCGGTCCGCGGTCAGCACGATCAGCGGCACGTCCGAGGCGTCGGCCTCGAGGACGGCGGGGTGCAGGTTGGCGGTCGCGGTCCCGGAGGTGGTGATCACCAGCGCCGGGAGTCCGGACTCCAGAGCGAGGCCCAGGGCGAGGAAGCCGGCCGAGCGCTCGTCGACGCGCACGTGCAACCGGATCGCCCCGCGCGTCTCGAGCTCGGCGGCGACGAGCGCCAGCGCCTGCGACCGCGATCCCGGGGAGACGACGACGTCGCGGACGCCGAGCGCGACGAAGCGGACGAGGAGGTCGACCGCGGAACGGGTGGAGGGCGCGACCGGAGGGTGCTCAGGCATCCCGTCGGCCGGGGCCGTCGGACTTGTCGGGGTCGTCCAGATCGGCGAGGTCGCGCTCGAGCTGGGCGATGCGCTCGGCCTGCTCGCGCTCCTTCTCGGGATCGCGCTCCTGGCGGATCGTGCCGAGGAAGTCGGGGTCGTCGTCCGGAGCCGTGAAGCGGCGCCCGTTCACACGCTGCTTGCGGGGACGGCCGATCCAGAACCACAGCCCTGCGCCGATCACCGGCAGCAGGAGGACCACGAGGACCCAGGACCACTTGGGGATCGCGCGCACCGCGTGGCGATTGCTCATCGCGACATCGATCACGGTGTAGACCGTGAAGACGGCGAGGGCCACGAGCAGGCCGATAACGAGGCGGATCACAGAGTTCAGTCTACGTCCGCCTGCTGTTCGCGGACCGGGCGCTCGGAGGCTGGACAGGAGGCTCCCGGGGTGCTCACGGAAGCGCGTGCGGGGGCCGACGTACACTGTCCCGGTGAAACTCAGCCGCGCCGTCGTCGTCTACTCGCTCCTGCGTCTGGCGATGTTCGCCGCTGTCTTCGTCCTGGTCTACCTGCCCGCCCGCAACTTCGTCGACTCCGAGCTGACCGCGGCGGTCACCGCGGGCGTCGTCGCGGCGATCGCCAGCATGTCGCTCTCCTACATCGTCCTGCGCAGGCCCCGCGAGGCCATCGCCGAGGCGATCTACGAGCGCCGCAAGGACGTGCCCCGCGCCCCAACCGACGACGACATCGAGGACGCCGCGGTCGACCGATCGCGCGAGGAGCGCTAGGGCGCCTCAGCGCACCAGCGCCTCGGCGCCGCGGCGTCTCAGAACGCGAGCGCCGCCCCGAGGATCGCCGCGTACGCCAGCCCGCCCAGGCTCGTCAGCTGCAGGGCCAGGATCAGCTCCTTCGCCGTGCGCGCGGTGAGCGTGATGAGGATCGCCGGCAGGATCGCCAGCAGCACGAACAGCGTCAGCCAGGCGAGCGGGTAGAACAGCGCCAGGATCACAGAGATGCCGAAGGGCACCAGCACGAACGCGCTGTACAGCGCGCGGGCGACGGTCGGGCCGACGATCACGGCGAGGGTCCGCTTGCCCGACGCCCGGTCGGTCGGGATGTCGCGGATGTTGTTGACCATCAGCACCGCGCAGGCGAAGAGGCCGGCGGCGACCGCGCCGAGCCACGACTCCTGATTGGTGCGGCCGATCTGCACGAAGGTCGTGCCGACGGTGGCGACGAGGCCGAAGAACACGAAGACGAACACGTCGCCGAGGCCGAGGTAGCCGTAGGGGCGGCGGCCGCCCGTGTAGAACCAGCCGGCCGCGATGGCGGCGGCGCCCACGAGCAGGAACCACCAGTGGCCGGACAGCACGGTGAGCACGAGTCCGGCGACGGCGGCGAGGCCGAAGAAGACCAGGGCGACCGTGAGCACCTGCTTCGGCTTCGCCGCTCCGGAGCCGGTGAGGCGCGAGGGGCCGACGCGGTTCGCGTCCGTGCCGCGCACGCCGTCGGAGTAGTCGTTGGCGTAGTTGACGCCGATCTGGAGCGCCAGCGAGACCGCGAGGCAGAGCAGGGCGCGGACCCAGTGCCAGCCCTCGTCGGTGACCTGGGTCGCTCCGGTGCCGATCAGCACGGGGGCGATCGCGAGCGGGAGCGTGCGCAGGCGGGCTCCCGCGATCCATTCGCGCGGTCCGGCCGGGGCGACCTGCACCTTCTGCGGGTTGCCGCCGGGACGGCCGCTCCGGGGCTTCGCCTGCGGCTTCTTCTTGCGACTCGTACTCGACACGGAGGGAATCCTACCGAGACGCCTCAGTCGGCGGTCGCGGCGAGGCCCTCCAGCGCACGGCGGTCCGGCTTGCCGGAGGCGAGCAGCGGCACGGCCTCCACGCGCAGCACCGCGGCGGGCCGGGCCGCGCGGCCGAGCGCCTCCTGCACCGCGGATCTGACGTCGGCGAGAGCCGCCCCGGACCTCGTCACCAGCACGGGCACCTCGCCCCACTGCTCGTCGGCACGGCGCACGACGACCGCATCGGGGACGGCGCCGTCGCGCAGCACCTTCTCGACCGCGTCGAGCGAGACCTTCTCCCCGCCCGAGACGATCACCCGGTCCAGGCGGCCGGTCACGCGGAGTCGTCCGTCGATCAGCTCGCCCGCATCGCCGGTGCGGTACCAGCGCTCCCCCGCGATGCTGGTGAACGCGGCGGCGGTGCGGTCGACGTCGAACCCGCCGTCGGCGTCGAGGTACCCCTCGGCGAGGGTCGGCCCGCCCAGCAGCACCTGGCCGTCGTCGATCCGGACCCGGACGTCGCGCAGCGGTGAGCCGTCGTACACGCAGCCGCCCGCCGTCTCGCTCGAGCCGTAGGTCAGGCGCACCTGCACCCCGAGCGCTGCGGCCCGGTCGCGCAGCGGCTGCGGCGCCGCCTGCCCTCCGATCAGCAGCGCGTCGAACGAGCGGAGCGTCGCGGCCTGGGCCGGGTCCGCCTCCGCCGCGTCGAGCAGCCGTGCGAGCTGCACCGGCACGAGGGAGGAGTAGCGGCGCTCGCCCGCGGGCATCGTCCGGGCGAGCTCCAGGAACGCGAGCGGATCGAAGTGCCCCTCGGGCAGGACGACCGGGTCGGCGTCGGCGGTGATCGAGCGCACGAGCACCTGCACCCCCGCGATGTAGTGGGTGGGGAGGCACAGCAGCCAGCGGCCCGGTCCGCCGAGCTCGGCGAGGGTGGCGGCGGCGCTGGTCAGCAGAGCCCCGGTCGCGAGCGCGACGCGCTTGGGCGTGCCGGAGGAGCCGGAGGTCTCGACCACGACGGCCACGCGCTGCGGAACCACCGCGGCGGCGGACCCCGACATCCCGGGGGCGGCGACGCGGACCGCCGGGCCGCTGCCGTCCAGCGCCGCGCGCAGGGCGATCAGCACCTGCTCCGGAGCGGGGTCGACCGCGATCAGCTCCCGGGTCATGCGCTCAGTACTGCCACGGGAACGGGGACCAGTCGGGCTCGCGCTTCTCGAGGAAGGAGTCGCGGCCCTCGACGGCCTCGTCGGTGCCGTAGGCGAGCCGCGTCGTCTCGCCGGCGAAGAGCTGCTGGCCGACGAGCCCGTCGTCGACCGCGTTGAACGCGTACTTGAGCATGCGGATCGCGGTGGGCGACTTGGTCAGGATGGTCTCGGCCCACTCCAGCGCCGTCGACTCGAGCTCGGCGTGCGGCACGACCGCGTTCACCGCGCCCATCTCGTAGGCGCGCTGCGCCGAGTACTCGCGGGCGAGGAAGAAGACCTCGCGGGCCGCCTTCTGCCCGATCTGGCGGGCGAAGTACGCCGAGCCGTAGCCGGCGTCGAACGAGCCCACGTCGGCGTCCGTCTGCTTGAAGCGGCCGTGCTCGGCCGAGGCGATCGTGAGGTCGCAGACCACGTGGAGCGAGTGGCCGCCGCCGGCCGCCCAGCCGGGCACTGCGGCGAGCACGACCTTGGGCATGAAGCGGATGAGGCGCTGCACCTCGAGGATGTGCAGGCGGCCCGAGCGCGCGGCGTCGATCCCCTCGGCCGTCTCGCCGTCGGAGTAGCGGTAGCCGTCGCGCCCGCGGATCCGCTGGTCGCCGCCGGAGCAGAACGCCCAGCCGCCGTCCTTGGGGCTCGGGCCGTTGCCGGTGAGGATCACGACGCCGATGCGCGGGTTCGTCCGGGCGTCCTCGAGCGCGTTGTAGAGCTCGTCGACGGTGCGCGGGCGGAACGCGTTGCGCACCTCGGGCCGGTCGAAGGCGACGCGGGCGATGCGCCCGGTGCGGTCGTGGTGGTAGGTGATGTCCTCGAGAGCGTCGAAGCCGCGCACCGGCTCCCACCGGCTCGCGTCGAACAGCTCGGAAACCTGCGTGCTCATGCCCTCGACCCTACTGTCGGTGCCCGAGCGGACGCCTGCGGCTCCGAGGACGGGGATCTCTATAGGCGCGCTGCGCGCGCTACTCGATCAGCAGGAAGCGCGCGCTCCTCGGTCAGCGGTGACCGCACGCGAAGAGGGACCCCGCGCAGTGCGGGGTCCCTCTGTCGTCAGTGCTGCGGAGTGCTACTTCGCGGTGGAGGTGCGGCGGTTCTCGGCCGACACCATCCAGGCGAACTGCTCGAGGCTCTGGATGATCGCGTGGAGGAGGTCCGCACTGGTCGGGTCCTCCTCGTCGACCTGGTCGTGCACCTCGCGCATGGTGGCGGCGGTGTTCTCGAGGCGGATGGTGACGAGGTCGACCGTCTCGGCGGTGTCGATCTCGCCGTGCGGGTACTCGGGCAACGTGGTGGTCGCCGCGACGGTGTCGCTGCGGCCGTCCGGGATGCCGTGCAGCGCGCGCATGCGCTCGGCGATGTCGTCGCTGAACTCGCGCGCGGCCTCGATGATCTCGTCGAGCTGCAGGTGCAGGTCGCGGAAGTTCTTGCCGACGACGTTCCAGTGCGCCTGCTTGCCCTGCACGTGGAGCTCGATCAGGTCGACGAGGACGATCTGGAGGCTGTCGAGCAGCTCCTTCGAGGCCTTGAAGCCCTTCTCGGCGTTTTGACGACGGCTGGTCTTGGCTCCGGAGCCGGCGGGGGCTTCGACGTGGCGTTCGAGGGTGGTGGTCATGGACCATTCCTTTCTCTTGACGGTGTCGGGGTGATCCCCTCCACCGAGTGTGGCTGCTGCGGCTGGACGCCGCCCGGACGGGGGCCCAGAGCGATGGGGGGTTGACTCCGGGCTCAGAACTGCGGCTCAGATCGTGGCGACGGATCCGGAGTCGACGCGGTAGTTCGACCCGTTCACGAACGAGGCCCGCTCGGAGCAGAGGAACGCGATCACAGCCGCGACCTCGTCGGTCTCGCCGCGGCGCTTGAGCTCCATGTACGGGCGCTCCTCGTCGAGGAACGACGCGATCGCCTCGTCCGTCGACGTGCCGCGCTGCTCCGCTCGCTTCTGCATCATCGCGTCGGTCATGGGGCTGCGGATGAACGCGGGCGAGACCGCGTTCACGAGCAGGCCCTCGA
This sequence comes from Rathayibacter sp. SD072, assembly GCF_017355185.1. Lineage (GTDB taxonomy): Bacteria > Actinomycetota > Actinomycetes > Actinomycetales > Microbacteriaceae > Rathayibacter. The sequence continues at coordinate 26,013 of NZ_JADILJ010000022.1, forward strand.
GGGCGTACGAGCGCGAGAGGCCCTTGGCGAGCGCGAGGACCCCTGCCTTCGCCGCGCAGTACGGCAGCTCGTCGTCGTAGGGCTGCACCGCGTCCTCGGAGGCGACGAGCACGAGCCGGCCCCAGCCGCCGCTGCGCAGGTCAGGGAGGAACTCGCGCACGAGCCGCACGGGACCCAGCAGGTCGGTCTCGAGCGTGCTGGTCCAGCCCTTGTCGTCGATCTCGTGGAAGAGGCCCTGGGCGCCGGTGACGCCCGCGCTCTGCACGAGGATGTCGATCTCGCCGACGGCCCCGGCGACCTGCGCGTGCAGAGCGGCGAGCTCCTCGACACTCGTGACGTCGGCGGCGAAGGCGTGCAGGCGTCCGTCCGGAGCGTCGAGCCCGGCGGCCGCCGCGTCGAGCTTCTCCTGATCGCGGTCCGACACGACGACGGTCGCGCCCTCCGCGAGCAGGAGCGTGGCGGTGGCGAGCCCGATGCCCGAGTCGGCTCCGGTGACGAGGGCGGTGCGTCCGGCGATTCCTAGGTCCATGACTCCGGTCTACGCTCCCCCGCCCGAGTCGCTCAACGACTTGCGCCGAACACCTCCGCAGGTCTACCGCGCGTGGGGGTGTCGATCGCGAAGATCCCACCCGAGAGCGGGGCGTCGACGAGCTGCTGCTCCTCGAGCTTCTCGCGGGCGGTGCCGACGAACAGGGTCGACAGATCCGTTCCGCCGAAGCCCAGTCCGGTCACGTTCGGAGCGGGGATCGCGATCTCGTCGAGGAGCTCCCCCTCGGGGCTCCAGCGCAGCACGGCGCTCTCGCCGTTCGCTCCGGTCCAGAAGCAGCCGTCGATGTCGAGGGCGAGGCCGTCGAACGACCGGCCGACGAGGAACGGCTCCGGCTCGCCGAGCTCGTCGCCGTACGAGCAGCGGAAGACGGTCGAGACGCCCGTGTCGGTGAAGTAGAATGTCGCGCCGTCGTCGGACCACTCGAAGCCGTTCGCGACGGCGAAGCCGCCCAGCAGGGTCTCGAGGCGCCTGGAGGCGTCCACGCGGTAGAGAGCGCCGTCCGGCTCCTCGGTGGTGAGGTTCATCGACCCCGCGACGAACCGCCCGGAGGGGTCGCACTTGCCCTCGTTCATCCGCAGACCGGCGTGGACGTGCTCGATCGGAGCCAGCTCGCGCTCGATCGCGAACGCGTCGTCGAGCAGCACGATCCGGTTGCCCAGGGCCGCGACGAAGCCGCCCCCGCGCGCCGGCTGGAACGACCCCAGCGGAGCTTCGACGGGCACGACCAGGTCGTCGGAGCCGTCGACGGCTCCGTCGAGCGCGCTCGCGTGGATCGTGCCGGTCGAGATGTCGCACCACAGCAGCCGGCCGTCGAGCCAGAACGGGCTCTCGACCAGGATCGCCCGGGTGTCGCGGAACAGACGTGCGCTCAACTCGCTCATGAACTCCTCCTCTTGCCGCTCCCGGGCTTCCTCGACCCGGGCTTCCTCGAGCCGACCTTCTCGGGTGCGAGCTCCTCGATGGTGATCGCCGCGTTGACGAGCGCCAGGTGGCTGAGGCCCTGCGGCAGGTTGCCCCAGAAGGCCAGATCGTCGGTCGCGACCATCTCGGACATGATGCCGACGTCGTTGGGCATCGTCGCTACCAGCTCGTCCATCAGCGCGATCGCCTCGTCGTGCCGGCCGACGCACGCGAGCGCCGAGGCCAGCCAGAACGAGCAGGCGACGAAGGGGTGCTCCTCCCCCTCCATGCCGGAGTAGCGGAACATCAGGGCGCCGCGGCCGAGCTCGCCCACCAGGGCGTCGATCGTCGAGATCATCCGCTCGCCGCGCTCGTACCCGCTCGGGGCGTGCAGCAGCACCGAGGCGTCGAGCTCGGACGAGCCGGGGTACATCACGTAGGAGCCCAGCTCCTCGGACCAGCAGTGCTCCTCGATCCACTCGCGGAGGCGGTCGCGCTCGAACCGCCACCGGTCGGGGCTGCCCGGGATCTGCCCGACCTCGGCGAGGTGCACGGCGGCGTCCAGCGCCTGCCAGCAGCCCATCTTGGAGGACGTGTAGTGCTGCTCCTCCTTCAGCTCCCACATGCCGGCGTCGCGGTTGCGCCAGAGGTCGCAGGTGGTGTCGGCGACGCGCGAGAGCAGCCGGCCGGTCTGGATGTCGAGCACGTTCCCCGAGTCGACGTAGATGCGGCAGATGTCGAAGAGGTCGCCGAACACGCCGAGCTGCAGCTGGTTCTGCGCGCCGTTGCCCGAGACGACCGGACCGATGCCCGCCCAGCCGGGCACGTCGTACTCCGTCACCCCGCTGGGCAGCGAGCCGTCGAGCCCGTAGAAGATGTGCAGGTCCGGGCCGTGCTCCTTGATGGTGCGCAGGAGCCACGACAGGGCCGCGTGCGTCTCCTCGCGCAGACCGAACCGCACGAGCGCGTGCGCGGTGTAGGCGGCGTCGCGCACCCAGGCGAAGCGGTAGTCCCAGTTCTTGCCGCCGTTGGGCGACTCGGCGAGCGACGTGGTGGCGGCCGCCGCGATCGCGCCGGTGGGCGAGTAGATCAGCAGCTTGAGTGCGAGCGCGCTGCGCTGCACGGCGTCGGCCCACGGGCCGTCGTACGAGAACTCCTCCGACCAGGCGAGCCAGCTCCGGATCGTGCGGTCGATGCCGCGGTCGACGTTGTGCGCGTCGGGGAAGTGCAGCGGCTCGTCGTGCGTGGCCGAGACCACGAGGACGTGGCGCGACGGCTTCTTCCCGCCCGTGACGGTGAAGGCCCCGGTGAGCTCGTCCCCGGCTCCGGAGGGCGCGTCGTCGCCGTCGGGCCCGTGCTCCTGCCCGGTGATGCCGATGGTGATGTCGCCGGCGCGGATGAGCGAGCGGCCGTCGGCGTTCTGGATCCACGGCGAGACCGTGCCCAGGCCCGTGCCGGGTCGGACGGCCCAGCGCATCCGCACCTCGCCCTCGACCCCGTCGACGCGCCGGGCCAGCTCGGCCCACGGCAGGCGGCCCGCGATGCCGGTGACGAGCGCGTCGGTGACCGTGACGGATCCCGACTCGGTCGTGAACGTGGTCTCGAGGACGTTCGTGTCCTGCAGGTACCTGCGGGTGACTTCGGCGGGCTCCTCGGGCCGCAGCTCGACGCAGCCGCCGGACTCCGGGTCGATCAGCGCGGCGAACGCGGGGGTCGATCCGAGGTCGGGCACCGGCATCCAGTCGACGCTGCCGTCCCGCGCGATCAGGGCGACCGTCCTCCCGTCGCCGATCGCCGCGTAGTCGCGCAGGGGTCTGGTCGCTCGGGGTTCCGCCATGCCCTCACGCTAGGCGGGACGCCTGCGGCGGACCTGGGCTTGCGGGGTCGGGCGGATGCGGATAGCGCGACGTCGTCAGGCGGTCGCGATGCCGCCGAACTCCTCCATCCGAGCGGTGAACTCGGCGCGGTCGCCCGACTCGAGCACTCCGCTCGCGTAGCCGGCCAGGAACGCACCGCTCGGCGCCGGGCTCAGGCCGACGTCGTTCAGCATGGCCTCGACCTCGCCGCTCGCATCGGAGTCGAAGTCGACGAGTCCCAGCTCGACCGCCGGCACGACCCGGTCGGTGGAGGAGGCGGTGACGACCCAGAGTGCCGCCCGCGCCTCCTCGTCGCTCAGCCCGCCGGAAAAGGTGTAGCCGACCTCCGACCACTCGGACGGCGCGTCCGCGATGTCGATCGAGTCGAAGCCGAGGGGGGCGAGCGCGGCGGTGAAGCGGTCGACCACGGCCTGCTTGTCGGCGTCGGTCGACAGGTCGGCCTCGGCGTAGCCGGTCGCCGAGAGGTAGTCGACGAGCAGGGACGGACCGCCGTAGGCGTTCTCGGAGCGCTCGTAGTACTCGTCGTCGGCCGAGTCCCACTCTCCGAGGACGGCCGCCTCCACCGCGGCGACGGCCTGCTCCGAGAGCGCGATCGCCTCCTCGGCGGAGGGCTGGTCCAGCACGGAGGCGGCGTCGCCCTCCTCGTAGCCGGGGTAGCCGTAGAGCGGATCGGTCGGGTCGCCGGAGTCGTCACCGAACGGGTCGCCCTCGCCGAACGGCTCCTCGGAGCCCCCGGGCGCGGGGACGCTCGTCGCCGCCGGCTCCGCAGCGTCGACCGCCAGGCCGACGCCGACCGCCAGGAGCGTGGCGAGCACGCCGGTGTAGACGAGCCCGACGACACCGCTGATCGCGATCGCGACCCGGGCGCCCGCACCGAGCGGGGTGCGCCCCGGCCCGGGCGGAGCGACCGGCGGCGGGCTCATCGGGACCTGGCTCATCGCGTTCCTCCGGGGGTCGAGCGGCTGCGCGCCAGTCTTGCACGCACTGCACGGAGCCCGGGAGCGGGGCGTCCGGGCGACCGCGCAGCCGGTGCGGAGGATGATGGCGGCATGGACGACGTCGTGCCCACCCGTGCCCTCCCCACCCTCGACGAGGTCGACGCGGGACTCCGCGTCGTCGCTCTGCCCCTGCTGACGCGGTTCCGGGGAGTCGACCACCGCGAGATCGCGCTGGTGCGCGGACCGGAGGGGTGGACCGAGTTCTCGCCGTTCCTCGAGTACGGCGCCGAGGAGTCGGCCGCCTGGCTGCGCGCGGCCCTCGACTACGGCTGGACCCCGCTGCCGGCGCCGCTGCGCGACCGCATCCCGGTGAACGCGACCGTGCCGGCCGTCCGCGTGGACGACGTCGCGGCGATCCTCGCGAGCTACCACGGCTGCCGCACGGCCAAGGTGAAGGTCGCCGAGCGCGGGCAGACCCTCGCCGACGACGTCGCGCGCGTCGCCGAGGTGCGCCGGGTCCTCGGCCCTGAGGGGCGCATCCGGGTCGACGCCAACGGCGGCTGGAACGTCGACGAGGCCGAGCACGCGGTGCACGCCCTCGCCGAGTACGACCTCGAGTACGTCGAGCAGCCGTGCGCGAGCGTCGACGAGCTCGCGCAGCTCCGGAAGCGCGTGAAGTACATGGGCATCCCGGTCGCCGCCGACGAGAGCGTGCGCAAGGCCGCGGATCCGCTCGCCGTCGCGCGCGCCGGAGCCGCCGACCTGCTGGTGGTGAAGGCGCAGCCGCTCGGCGGCGTGCACCGCGCCCTGGCGATCACCGCCGAGGCCGGACTGCCGGCCGTCGTCTCGAGCGCTCTCGACAGCTCGGTCGGACTCGCGATGGGCGCCGCCCTCGCCGCCGCGCTGCCCGAGCTGCCGTACGACTGCGGACTCGGGACCGCCTCCCTCCTCGCCGCCGACGTCACCGAGCGGCCGCTGCGACCGGTCGACGGCGCGATCCCCGTCGAGCGCGTCGAGGTCTCGGAGGAGCTGCTCGTGCGGAACGCCGTCTCTCCGGACCGTCTCGCCTGGTGGCGCGACCGGCTCCGCGGGGCGTACGACCTCCTCTGATCCCGCACGGTCCGCGCCCGGCGGCGACGCGGCGCTACCCTCGCGGCATGAGCACCGGACCGGGCGGCACCGTCGCGCACCGGCGCGCCCTCCTCGAGGACCTGATCGAGGCGAGCGGGATCGACGGTGTCGACATCGCGACGATGTTCGGCGCCCCGGCGATCCGGTTCCAGGGGGTGATCGTCTGCTTCCTCGGCGGTGACGAGCACCTGGTGGTGAAGCTGACCCGGGAGGAGACGCTCGCCCTCGTCGGCGACGGCAGCGCTCTGCCGGTGGTGATGGGCCGCAGGACGCTCCGGGAGTGGGTCTCGGTACCCCGCCTCGCCGAGGAGCGGGCGTCCCTCGCGCGGTGGTCGCCGCACGTCGTCCGGGCGCTGTCGCTCGCGCGCGAGCGCGCCGCCGACCCACGGGTGTGAACCGAGTGGTGCACTGCGCGAGAATGGAGCGGCCCGGTCGCCGATGCCCGGGCCGAACCCCCTCCTCCTCGAGCATCGGAGCCCCGTGACCGCACCCACCGTCCCCGTCTTCCTCGACTGCGACACCGGCATCGACGACTCCCTCGCCCTCGCCTACCTGCTGCGGTCCCCTCTCGCCGACCTCGTCGGCATCAGCACGGTCAGCGGCAACACCGATGCCCGCCGGGCGGCGGTGAACAGCCTCGGCCTGCTCGCCCTCGCCGGTCGCACCGACGTCCCCGTCGCCGTCGGCGCCCACGACTTCCTCGAGGAGCCCTACTCCGGCGGCTCCCCGCACGTGCACGGCGAGAACGGCATCGGCGGCGTCGAGCTGCCGCGGGGTGCCGATCCGGTCGAGGAGGACCCGGCCGATCTCCTCCTCCGCCTCGCCCGCGAGCACGAGGGCGAGCTGCGGCTGATCGCGGTCGGCCCGCTGACGAACATCGCCCTCGCGCTGCGCAAGCACCCGGAGCTGCCGGGACTGCTGCACTCCGTCACCGTCATGGGCGGCGCCGCCCTGGTCCCCGGCAACGTGACCGCCGTGGCGGAGGCGAACATCTGGCACGACCCGGCCGCGGCCGCCGAGGTCGTCGCCGCCGACTGGGACCTCACCCTCGTGCCGCTCGACGTCACCATGCGGCACCTGATGACCCAGGAGCACCGCGCGATCCTGCTCGAGTCGGGGGATCCGCTCTCGGAGGCGATCGGGCAGGCGCTCGACTACTACTTCGACTTCTACGTCGGCCACTTCGGCGAGCGCACCGCCGCGATGCACGACCCGATGGCCGCCGCGATCGCCCTCGACGCGGTCGGAGTCGCCTCGGCCCCCCGCGTCCCCGTCGAGGTCGACGCCACCCGTGGCCCCGGCCGCGGGCAGACGATCCCCGACCTCCGCGGCATCTACCGCGACGTGCACCCCGAGGGCTCGCGCACGCGCTTCGTTCTCGCCCTCGACGAGCCGTTCGCCCCGCACCTCGTCGACGTGATCGTCTCGAACGCCTGACGCCGGCACGACGGAGGCCGAGAGCCCCGGACCCGCAGACGTGCGGCGGTCCGGGGCTCTCGGCCTTCCGAGTGCGGCTCGGAGCTACATACCCGTGTCCAGGCCCGAGTACGCGTGGAGCCCCTTGAAGAACACGTTCACCACGCCGAAGTTGAACATCACGGCCGCGAAGCCGATGATCGCGAGCCAGGCCGAGGGGGTGCCGCGCCAGCCGCGGGTCGCCCGGGCGTGGATGTAGCCGGCGTAGATGGTCCAGATGATGAAGGTCCAGACCTCCTTGGTGTCCCAGCCCCAGTAGCGGCCCCACGCCTTCTCGGCCCAGACGGCGCCGGCGATCAGCGTGAAGGTCCAGAGGATGAAGCCGATGATCGTGACGCGGTACGCGAGGTTCTCGAGCGTGAGCGCGCTGGGCAGGGTCTTCAGGAACCGCAGGACGGAGCGCGGGTTCTCCTCCGCCCCCTCGCGACGGGCCTGCAGCAGCTGCGTGACCGACAGCGCGAAGCCCAGGGCGAAGAACGCGGTGCCGAGGATCGCGACGAGCACGTGGATCACGAGCCAGTACGACTGCAGTGCCGGCGGGAGCGGCACGACGGCCACGTAGTAGTTGACCGTCGCGATGCCCAGCAGCACCAGCACGAGACCGGTGATGAAGGCCCCGAGGAAGCGGAGGTCCCAGCGCAGCTGGACGACGAGGAACACGCCGATGATGATGAGCGTGCCCGTGAGCGAGAACTCGTACATGTTGGCCCACGGCACGCGGCCCGCCGCCATTCCGCGCAGCACCGCGGCGGCGGCGTGCAGCACGAAGGCCAGCAGTGTCAGCGAGAAGCCGATGCGCATGGTCTTGGAACGCGCGGGGGCGTTGTAGACCTCGTCCTCGACACGGCTGCCCAGGCGCGAGAGCGTCGCGGTGGGACGGCCCGTCCCTCCGGACGCCACGGTGGCCCTGCCGCTCGCGGCCCTGTCGGCGGCGGCGACGGAGGCGACCCGCTCGGCCTCCTGGACGACCCCGAGCGACTCCCCGTCCGCGAGCGAGGACCGGCGGGCCAGGTCGATCGCGAAGAAGATGAAGGCGAGGGCGTAGACGCCCATCGCCGAGGACAGGGTCAGCACCGAGTACTGGGAGAGGGTCTCGATCACCGGTCAAGGATAGGCGACGCTCCTTCTAACCGCCCTGCACGGATGCACAGGTTCTGCCGCCCCCGGCAGGCTCTCAGTCGAGCGGTGCGTGCCGATCGGCGATCGTGCGCACCGCGCGCACCAGCTGCGGATCCTCGCCGCGGGCGAGCCCCGCGTACTCGAGCCGCAGCCCGCCGTCCTCGGCGGGCGTCGCCTTCATCCAGACCCGCCGGCGCGGCACGAACAGCGACGTGAGCAGGCCCGCGAGCACAAGGATCGCGAAGACCAGCACCCAGCCCTGGGTGGCGTCGTGGTGGATGTCGAACGACGCGAACCGGCGCACGCTGTCGGTCCCGACGACGTCCGGATCGGCTCCCACGTTCTCGAAGGTCACGGTGCCCAGGCCGTCCGGCAGGTCGACCGTCTCCCCCGGCTTGAGCGTCAGCGACGCCACCCCGGTGTCGCCGCCGGTGAGGCGGGTGAGGGTGTCGGTGTTGAGCACGTAGACCGACGTGGGCACGCCCTCGTCCAGGCCCAGGTTCCCGGCGAACACGTTGAGCGAGAGCACGGGGTACTGCAGGTCCGGGAAGATCGACGACGACGCGCCGGTCGCGCCCTCCTGCTGCGTGGGGTAGAAGAAGCCGGTCATGCCGATCTGCTCGGCGAGTCCGTCCGTCACCTTCACCACTCCGACGGAGGTCAGGTTCGCATCGGTCGGGAGGAACGGCACCGAGTCGGTGAAGATCGCCGTGCCGGACGGGTCGCGCACCGTGATCGTCGGCGCGTAGCCGTTGCCGAGCAGGTAGACGTTGGTGCCGCCGATCGCCAGCGGCTCGTTGACCTTGACGGTCCGCTCCTCGCTGCCGCCGCCGCGCTCGGTGGTCGTGACGTTCGCGGTGAAGTCGATCGGCTGCCCGAACGCGTCGCCCGGCTCCGTGACGTACTCCACGTCGAGCCCGTCGAGGGTCAGCTGGTACGGGTCCAGCGAGCCGCTGTCGAAGAAGCGCCCCGGGTTGAACGAGTCGTAGGCCGCGAGGTTGTTCGCGAAGCCCTGGCCGCCCTCGACGAGCACGCGCTGCCCGCTGTAGCCGAAGCCGCCACCGATGCCCACGGCCAGCAGGATCCCGACGAGAGCGGAGTGGAACACGAGGTTCCCGGTCTCGCGGAGGTAGCCGCGCTCTGCCGACACGCTGCTCCAGCGCCCGCGGGGGTCGTCGTAGTGCTCGACGCGGTACCCGGCGCGGCGCAGCACGGCGTCGGCGGAGGCGACCGCCTCCTCGGCCGTCGCGCCCTCGACCTCGCGGACCGTGTAGCCCGCGAGCCGCTGCAGGCGCACCGGCGTCTTCGGCGGGCGCGAGCGCATCGCCTCGAAGTGGTGCTTGGTGCGCGGGATGATGCAGCCGATGAGCGAGACGAACAGCAGCAGGTAGATGCTCGAGAACCAGGCCGACGTGTAGGTGTCGAAGGCCTGCACCCGGTCGAGCAGGGGCGCCAGATCGGGGTTGTCGACGAAGTACTGGGTGACGCCGTTGGGGTCGGAGGAGCGCTGCGGCACGAGCGAGCCCGGCACGGCCGCGATCGCCAGCAGCAGCAGGAGGAACAGCGCCGTGCGCATGCTCGTGAGCTGGCGCCACATCCAGCGCAGCCAGCCGACGAGGCCGAGCGTGGGCTGCGTGATGGTGTCGGCAGCGGAGTCGTAGTGGTCGGACGGGCGGAAGTTCGCGTCGGCGCGCTTCTGCTCGTCGACGTCACCGCGCTCAGATCGCGGGTTGGAAGCCATAGATCACCTCGCCGAGGGCTCCGTAGACGAGGGCGTTCCAGACGCCGGTGACCATCAGGAGTCCGATGACCACGAGCGCGACGCCGCCGATGATGTTGACCGCGCGGATGTGGCGCTTCACGAACGCGAGCGTCGAGGTGACCCAGCTGAAGCCGAAGGCGACCAGGAGGAAGGGGAGGCCGAGGCCCAGGCAGTACATCAGCGCGAGCAGCGCCCCCCGCCAGGGCGAGCCGGCGCCGAGGCCGAGCGCCAGGATCGAGCTCAGCGTGGGGCCCAGGCACGGCGTCCAGCCGATGCCGAACACGATGCCCAGCAGCGGTGCCCCGATCAGGCCGGTCGCGGGGCGGATGCTCGGGCGGAGCGTGCGCTGGAGGAACGAGAACTGACCGACGAACACGAGGCCCATCGCGATGACGACGACGCCGAGGACGCGCGTGATGACGTCGCTGTAGCGGCTCATCCAGAACCCGATCGACCCGGCGGCCGCTCCGTAGAGCACGAACACGAGGGAGAAGCCCAGCACGAAGAGCAGCACGCCCAGCAGCACCCGGCTGCGGCCGCGGGCGCGGCGCTCGTCGGCGTCGGTGAAGCCGCCGACGTAGGCGAGGTAGCCGGGCACGAGCGGCAGCACGCAGGGCGAGGCGAACGACACGAGCCCCGCGAGGAGCGCGATCGGCACCGCGAGCAGCAGCTGACCGCTGATGACGATCTCGCCCACGGCGCTACCCCGCGTCCGCGAGCGTGTCGCCGACGAGGGTCGACAGGATCGACGCCTCCTGGAGCTGGCCGAGGATCCGCGAGGCGACGCGGTGCTCGCGGTCGAGCACGAGCGTGGTGGGGACCGCGTTCGGCGGCACGGTGCCGCTGAAGGCGAGCTGCGCGGATCCGTCGACGTCGACGATCGAGGGGTAGGTGATGCCGTAGGTCTTCGCGAAGGCGGCCGCCTGGGGAGCCTGGTCGCGCACGTTGACGCCGACGAACGAGACGTCCTGGCCCGCGTATTCGGCGCTCACCGACTCGAGGTCGGCCGCCTCCGCCCGGCAGGGGGCGCAGCTGGCGTACCAGAAGTTGACGACGACGACCCGGCCGGCGAGGTCCGCCGAATCGACCGCCTCCCCGTTCTCGTCGGTGCCCGCGAACACGATCGGATCGGAGCGGTCGGCCTCGTCGATCTCGGTGATCGTGCCGTCGCCCGAGATGTAGCCCTTGTTGTCGCCCTTGCGGTAGTCCTCCGCGAGCTGGTCGCGGGTGCAGCCGGTCAGCACGACGGCCGCGACGAGGGCGAGAGCGGTGGTCGTCAGGAGGCGCCTGCGCATCAGACGGCGCCCACATCGGTCGCGAGACCCTGGAGCCCGGCGGCGGGATCGGTGTAGCCGACCTCGACGAAGCCGTCGCCGCGGCGCTCGATCGTGGTGATGCTCGAGAGCGCGCAGCGGCGCTTGCGCGGATCGTGGAACAACCGCTCCCCCGCGAGGGCTCGGTGCACCGTCCAGATCGGGAGCTGGTGGCTGACGATCACGGCGTCGCCCTCGGCGGTGCCGTGCCAGGCCGCCTCGATCGCCGCGTACATCCGCGCCGAGATCGAGAGGTAGGGCTCGCCCCAGCTGGGCTCGAACGGGTTGCGGAGCCACGGCCAGTGCTTGGGGTTGCGCAGCGCCGAGCTGCGCGCCGCGAGCGACTTGCCCTCGAAGCGGTTGCTCGGCTCGATCACCCGCGGGTCGCTGGTGATCTCGAGCTCGAACGCCTGTGAGATCGGCTGCGCCGACTCCTGCGTGCGCTGGAGCGGGGAGGCGACGAGAGTCGTCACATGGCGGCGCCGCTCGAGAAGGTCGTCGGCCGCCGCGCGGGCCATCCGGTGACCGAGGTCCGAGAGCCGGAAGTTCGGGAGTCGCCCGTAGAGGACCCGGTCGGGGTTGAACACCTCGCCGTGCCGCACGAGATGGATCTGATCGGCAACCACGAGCGTCAAGTGTACGGAACGCCGCGTGAGGGAACGCCGGGAACGGCAGGTCTGGGCGGACGCTGAACGGGTGCTCAGCGCGGCGCGCTCAACGACGGGCGAGCACCGCCGCCGACAACCGGCGCACGAGGGCGTCCGGCAGGTGCCGCACGACGGCGACCGGCACCCCGAAGCGCCACGACGGCACCGAGACGACCTGCCCGCGCGCCACGTCGCGGAGGAACTCCTCGACCACCTCGTCGGCGTCGAGCCAGAGGAAGGAGGGGATGGCGGAGGTGTCCATCGCCGCCCGCTCGTGGAACTCGGTGCGCACCCAGCCCGGGCAGAGCGCCGCCGCCCGGACTCCGGTGCCGAGCAGCTCCACCGCGAGCGACTGCGTGAACGCCGTCGCCCACGCCTTGACCGCGGAGTAGGGACCGAGGTGCACGAAGCCCGCGACGCTCGCGACGGTGAGGATCGCGCCGCGGCCCCGCGCGGTCATCGCCTCGGCAGCCGCGCCCGAGAGCACCGCGACCGAGCGGACCATCACCTCGAACGCCGCGTCCTGCGCCGCGACGTCCGGCTCCGAGAAGCTCCCGTCGATCCCGAAGCCGGAGTTGTTGACGAGCACCCGCACGGGCCGCTCCGGATCGACGAGCCTGGTGCGGACGCACTCCACCTGCTCCCGATCGGTCAGGTCGGCCGGCAGCACCTCGACGTCCGGGGCGCCGAGCGCGCGGAACTCTGCGGCCGCCTCCTGGAGCCGGGCCTCGTCGCGCGAGACGAGCACGAGGCTCCAGCCGCGGCTCGCGAACGCCCGCGCGAAGGCGGCTCCGATGCCGGTGGACGCTCCGGTGATCAGTGCTGTGCTCATGCGGAGAGCAGGGAGAGGAGGCCGGCCTCGCTGACCACGGTGATGCCGTAGTCGCGAGCCTTGCGCGCCTTGCCCGAGAGCGAGTCCGGGTCCGCCGCGACGACGAGCTTCACCTTCTTCGTCACGCCCGGGTGCGGCACGAGACCGCGCTCCTCGAGCAGACGTGACCACTCCTGCCGCGTCCGCGACATCTCTCCGGTCAGGACGACGAGGTCGCCCGGCTCGAGCACGAAGCGGTCGGCCAGCGGCTCGGTCCGCTCGACGGCCTCTCGCGGCTCGGTCGCGGCGACCAGCCTCTCGTGCTCGATGTCGAGGAGGGCGGCCACCGTGGCGAGGTCCATCATCTCGTCGTCCGACAGCTCGCCGTCGAGCCAGGCGACGGCCGTGAGGTCGTCGAAGTACCGCTCGTGCAGGACGGCCAGCGCCGATCGACCGATCCCGAGCTCGTGCGCGAGCTCGACGAGCGCCTCCTCCTCGTGAGCCGAGAGCACCCGGTCGAGCAGACAGCGGTCCAGCAGGGCGAGGTACTCGGTGTGCTCGCTCGGCCCGGACTGATCGGGCATCCGCTGCACGACCCGCTCCAGGAACGACGGGGACGGCGCGTCTGCGGCGGGGCGGGCCACCCACAACGTGCGGCGCCGTGGGACGGGAGGCCAGCCGTAGGCCATCGCCGCGCGCAGGTGCGCGTCCCAGCGATCGCGTCCACCGGACGCCGCGATGTACTCCTCCAGCAGGCTTCCCGTGGCGACCGCGTCGACGACCGCGCGGTGCGCGCCGACGAGCGGGATGTCGAAGGCGGCGCAGCAGTCGGCCAACGAGCGGCCGGCACCCGGCAGGAACTCGCGCGCCAGCTGCATCGTGCAGAGCACCAGCTCGCTCGAGAGCGTCGTGTCGACACCGAGCCGGCTCAGTTCGGCGATGAGGAACCGCCGCTCGAAGCTAGCGTTGTGCGCGACGACCACGCGCCCGTCGAGCAGCGAGAGGAGTTCGTCGGCGACGGACGCGAACGACGGAGCATCGAGGATCTCGCGGGCCGAGATGCCGTGGATGCGCTGGGTGCCGAGATCCCGGCCCGGGTTCACGAGAGTCTCGAACGATCGCTCGAACCGCCCCTCGGAGTCGAGATGCACGACCCCGATCTCGATGACGCGATCCCCCCGCTCGGGACGCACGCCCGTCGTCTCGAAGTCGATCACAGCGAATCCCGGCCCGGCCATGCGTCCCCCCTCGGTCGGAGGCCCCGCGCACTCCGTCGAGGCACCCTAACCCGCGTCGGCGACATCGGCCGTGGCCGCTCGCCGATGGCCCGGGCCCCTGCGCCGCCCCGCGGGTAGACTCCCCTACCGTGACCGACGAGACCCGCCTCCCCCGAACCACCGTCAAGAAGCTCGCCGCGCTCGAGGACGGACCCGTCCGCGTGTCCGGCTGGGTCGAGACCGTGCGCGACCAGAAGAAGGTGCAGTTCGTGGTCCTCCGCGACGAGTCCGGCGCCGTGCAGCTGGTGAACCCGGCCGTCCGCGAGGCCGAGGAGGGCGACGACGTCGCCGCCGCGAAGCTCGCGATCACCGAGGAGATCTCGGGCCTCGCCCAGGGCTCCTTCGTCACGGTGACGGGTCAGCTCAAGCACGACGAGCGCGTGAAGCTCGGCGGCATCGAGGTGAAGCTCGAGACGCTCGAGATCGTCGCCGCGTCGATCCCCGAGGCGCCCATCGCCCCCGACTCCGGCATCGACAAGCGCATGGACTGGCGCTTCCTCGACCTCCGCCGCCCGGAGCAGAACCTCATCGCCCGCGTGCAGACGACCTTCGAGCACGCCCTGCGCACCTACTGGATCGACAACGACTTCATCGAGATCCACACGCCCAAGCTCATGGCGAGCGCGTCGGAGTCGCGCGCCGAGCTGTTCGAGGTCGAGTACTTCGAGACCAAGGCCTACCTCGCGCAGAGCCCCCAGTTCTTTAAGCAGATGGCGCAGCCCGCGGGCTTCGGCAAGGTGTTCGAGGTGGGGCCGGCCTTCCGCGCCGACCCGAGCTTCACCTCCCGGCACGCGACCGAGTTCACGAGCGTCGACTCCGAGGTCTCGTGGATCGAGTCGCACGAGGACGTCATGGAGCTGCACGAGCAGCTGATGGTCGCCGGTCTCACCGCCGTCGTCGAGAAGCACGGCGCCGAGGTCAAGGCGCTCTTCGACATCGACCTCGAGGTCCCCACGACGCCGTTCCCGCGCATCCCGCTCGCCGAGGCCAAGCGCATCGTCGCCGAGCGCGGCTACGAGGTGCCCCGCGCCGACGACGACATGGACCCCGAGGGCGAGCGCCGCATCGCGGCGTACGTGAAGGAGGAGTTCGGCCACGACTTCGTGTTCCTGACCGACTACGCCTCGAGCATCCGGCCGTTCTACCACATGCGCCGCGAGGGCGACGCGGCGATCACCAACAGCTACGACCTGATCTACAACGGCGTCGAGATCTCGACCGGGGCGCAGCGCGAGCACCGCGTCGACGTGCTCGTGGAGCAGGCCCGCGAGAAGGGCCTCGACCCCGAGGAGCTCGGCTTCTACCTCGACTTCTTCCGCTACGGCGTCCCGCCGCACGGAGGCTTCGGCATGGGCCTCTCCCGTGTGATCATGCTGATGCTGCACCAGGCGAACCTGCGCGAGGTCACCTACCTCTTCCGCGGCCCGTCGCGCCTGCTGCCGTAGGGCCTCACCCGCCGAGGGAACCCCGGACCGTCGAGACCGCCAGGAGCACCTGGTTCCCTCGACGGTCCGGGGTTCCCTCGCGTCCAGGATCCAGCCGTCAGCGCGGGAGGCGCTCGTACGGCACGCGGCGGCTGAGCCAGCCCAGCAGGCCCGCGACGACCGCCGCGAGCGCCGCCGGCACGAGCAGGAGCCACAGGCTCGACGCCACCGCCACGAGCAGCAGCGCGACCGCCGCGACCCCCGCGCCGAGCGCGAAGTTCCAGCGGACGTCGGTGGCCACGCCGGGCTCGGGCCTCGCCCAGATCACGACCAGGGCCAGCGCGAGCGGTCCGAGGAGCAGGCCCAGCACGAACCAGCGCCAGCGCGAGCGGCCCTTCTGCTCCGCGAGCCCCGCGGCCACGAGCGCGAAGCCGATCCAGATCCAGCCGGTGTCGTTCCAGGTCGTCCCCATGCCCGGAGCCTAGGGGCTGGTCACCGGGGCGGCGGCGACACCATCAGGTCGAGGTAGTCCGTCAGGCACGCGACCATGTCGACCGCGTCGCGCTCAAGCAGCCACTGCAACTGGATCCCGTCCCACAGCGCGATGATCGACGCGGCGACCCGGTCGGGGTCGGCCCCCTCGCGCAGCCGCCCCTCGGCCTGCAGGGCGCGCAGGTCATCGGCGTACCCCTGGCGGAGCGACCGGAAGCGCCGGGCGAAGAACTCGCGGCCCGGATGATCCGCCGTCGTCGAATCGCCGCAGAGCACCGCGTAGAGCTCGATCACTCCGGGTGCCGTCTCGTTGTAGCGGGTCTGGCGGAGGATCCCCTCGACCATGCTCTCGCCGGGGTCGGGCGGGGACGAGCCGTCGCCGGTGATCTCGTCGCGGTGCTCGAGCACCGCCAGCAGCAGGTCGGTCTTGGTCGGGAAGTAGTGCAGGAGGCTCGTCTGACTGAGGCCGACCCGGTCGGCGACGTCCTGCAGCGATCCCCGGGCGTAGCCGCGGGAGGCGAAGACCGCGTGGGCCGCCTCGATGATCGCGCGGCGGCGCTGCGCCGACTTGGCGTAGGGCCCGCGGCGGGGGCGGACGGGTTCGACGATCTCGGACACCACGGCTCCCTCCCCTGTGAGCGAGAGCGGATGCCGCCCTCAGGCGGCCAGCGTACCTCGCGCTCCGACCGCGCTCCCACCAATTTCGAGCAGCCACTCGATTTTGTGATAGCGTCCGACCCACCGGGCCGGGAGACCTCCCGGGCACCCACCCACGACGAAGTGAGGGACAGTGAAGCCGTTCACACGGAGACAGCTCATGGCCGCCGGACTCGGCACGGCCGCACTCGGGACGCTGGCGGCCTGCGCCACCCCCGGCACCACCTCGGTCAACACCGCGCCGGCGATCCCGGCCGCGAGCGGACCGATCCGCCTGCAGTACTGGGCCTGGCTGAAGGACCTGCAGAAGGTCTGCGACGTCTGGAACGCGTCGCATCCGGACGTCCAGGTCGACGCCGTCTGGATCCCCGGCGGCAATGCGGGCGGCTACCAGAAGCTGTACTCGGCCCTCGCGGCCGGCGGCGGACCGGACCTGGGCCAGGTCGAGCTGCGCTCGCTGCCCGAGTTCATGCTCGTGAACGGGCTGGTCGACCTCGACCGCTACGGTGCAGCCGACTACGCCGATCTCTACGACCCGACCCTCTGGGGACAGGTCAGCTACTCCGGGGGCGTCTACGGGATCCCGCAGGACAGCGGTCCGATGGCCTTCTTCTACCAGCCCGAGGTGCTCGGACGCGTGGGCGCCGAGCCGCCGCGCACGTGGGACGACTGGGCCGCCGTGGCGACGGAGCTCCGCGGCGCCGACTCCTACATCGACTGCTTCCCCCTCGCCGACGCCTCCGTCTTCGCGGCCTTCGCCACGCAGGCCGGTGCGCAGTGGCTCACCGCGGAGGAGGACGGCTGGGTCATCGACATGACCGACGAGGCCACGACGCAGGTCGCCTCCTTCTTCGACACCGCGATCGATCAGGACCTCGTCGAGACCGGCTACTGCGCCTACTCCCCCGCGTGGTTCGCGGCGGCGGCGACGGGCGGCATCGCCTCCTGCACCACGGGCAGCTGGGGCGACGCGCTCATCCAGGGCGTGAGCGGTGGCGAGGGCAAATGGCGCGCGGCGCCCATGCCCGTCTGGGGCGACTCGGGCTTCGGCTCGAGCTTCCTCGGCGGCTCGACGGCCGCCGTCTTCGCGAGCAGCGCGCACCCGAAGGAGGCGCTCGAGTTCGCCGTCTGGATGACCACCTCGCAGGAGGGCATCGACGCGATGATCGCGAACAGCGGCATCGGCTGGTCTCCCGCGGTCGGCGAGATCGGCACGGCGCGCAAGGGACCGAGCGAGTTCTTCTCGGGCCAGAACTACACCGAGGAGGTCCTCGTGCCCGCCTCGCAGCAGCAGAACCCGGACTGGTCCTGGTGGCCGGTCACCCAGCAGTCCTTCAACATCCTCAGCGACGGCTTCCGGAAGAAGGCGTCCGGCACCAGCCTCGTCGACGCGGTCGCCGAGGCCGAGAGGCAGATCATCACGGTCTTCGAGAACAAGGGCCTCAGCATCAGGAAGGCCTCCGCATGACCACGACGACCTCCCCCGCCGCAGCCGCCATCGCGGCCACCGGCGACACCGGGAACCGCAAGCGCAACGGAGCCGTGGGGCGCGCCCCGTGGATCCTGCTCGCCCCGTTCCTCGCCCTGTTCGTCCTCACCTTCCTCCTCCCGATCGTCGTGGCCATCGGCTCGAGCTTCACGAAGGTGACCCGCTCGGGGCTCTTCGGCGAGGCGGGAGTGACGACGGAGTTCGCCGGGTTCTCGAACTACGCGCAGGCCCTCGCCGACGGCAACTTCATCGCGTCGATCGGCCGCATGTTCCTCTTCGGCATCGTCCAGGTGCCGGTGATGATCGCGCTCTGCACCGTGCTCGCGCTCATGCTCGAGTCGGCCTCGGCCCGGTTCCCCGGCTTCTTCCGCGCTGCCTACTTCCTCCCCTACGGCGTGCCCGGGGTGATCGCGACGATCCTCTGGTCGTTCCTCTACGTGCCCGGGCTCAGCCCGATCATCGATGCGGCGAACGTGGTCGGCCTCGAGCCCGACTTCCTCGGCGCGGACTCGGTGCTGTGGTCGATCGCGAACATCTCGCTGTGGAGCTACACCGGCTACAACATGCTGATCATCGTCGCCCAGCTGAAGGCGATCCCGGTCGAGCTGTACGAGGCGGCGAAGGTCGACGGAGCGTCCACGTTCCGCGTCGCGCGCAGCATCCAGCTGCCGCTCATCCGCCCGGCGCTCGTGCTGACCACGATCTTCTCGATCATCGGCACCCTGCAGCTCTTCGCGGAGGCGCAGGTCCTCAAGACCGTCGCGCCCGCGATCGACAGCCAGTACACGCCGAACCTCAGCGCGTACACGACCGCCTTCGCCTACAACGATTACAACGTCGCCGCCGCGCAGGCCGTGCTGATCGCCCTGGTCGCGTTCGTCCTCTCCTTCACGTTCCTCTCGATCTCGAACAGGAAGTCCTCATGAGCCAGGCGACGCGCGACACCGTGCAGCCCACGACCACCGGGGTGGTCACCGCGAACCGTCCCGTGAAGGCGGGTCGCGGCCCCGACCGCTCGGCCGGCCGCAACCGCGCCTCCACGATCATCGTCACCGGGATCCTCGTGGTCGTCGCGGTCTACTTCCTCGTCCCCGTCTACTGGGTCGTGGTCGCCGCGACCAAGACCACCGAGGACCTCTTCGCCACCTACGGCTTCTGGTTCGCCCCCACGTTCGCGCTCTGGGACAACCTGGGCCAGGTGCTGACCTACGACGGCGGCATCTTCGTCCGCTGGTTCCTCAACTCGGTGCTCTACGCCGGAGTCGGCGCCCTGCTCGCGACGTACCTCGCCGCGGCCGGGGGCTACGCGCTCGCGAAGTACGAGTTCCGGGGCAACCGGCTCGTGTTCGGCACGATCCTCGCGGGAGTGCTCGTGCCCGGCACGGCGACGGCCCTGCCGCTGTTCCTGCTCTTCAGCCAGATGGGCATCGCGAACACCTACTGGAGCGTGCTGATCCCGTCGCTGGTCTCGCCGTTCGGCCTCTTCCTCTGCCGCATCTACGCGCAGGCGACGGTCGACACCGCGATCATCGAGGCGGCGCGGATCGACGGGGCGAGCGAGCTGCGGATCTTCCACACCCTGGGGCTGCGCATCCTGACCCCGGCGCTGGTGACCGTGTTCCTCTTCCAGCTGGTCGGCATCTGGAACAACTACTTCCTGCCGCTGGTGATGCTGTCGGACACCGAGCTGTTCCCGATCACGCTCGGCCTCAACAACTGGCTCAGCCAGGTCGACCGCCTGCCCGAGTTCTACGAGCTGACGACCGGCGGCGTGCTGCTGTCGATCATCCCGCTGGCGATCGCGATGGTCGTGCTGCAGCGCTTCTGGCGCGGGGGGCTGACCGAGGGCTCGGTGAAGTAGAGGCGATCAGGAGGGAGTGGAGGAGCCCCCCGGGGTCTCACGCCAGGGGGCTCCCGTGTGGCGGTGGAACGGTCTCGCTCTCCCGCTCGCCGGCGTATCACCGCCGGCGGACCGCGGGGTCTCCCGCGCGCGGCCGCCGCGAGTCTGCACCGCCAAGCCGGGAATGCGCCGAGTCCGAGTGGAGGACCCGGGCAGGATGGGCGCATGCCCGCCACCGCCGCTCTCGTCGCGATCTCGGCGCTCGTCGCCTTCGTCGCGGGGACTCTCCTCGATGCCCTGCTCCGGCGCGTCCCCCGCGTCGAGCGGGGCCTGCCGCCCGGTCGCTCCTCCCCCGCCCTCGCGGTGGCGACCGGAGCCGCGAGTGCCGTGGGAGCGGCGGCGCTCACGGCGACGAGTCCGCCGAGCGCCGTGCTCGCCGCCCTCGTGCTCCTCACGGTCGTGGGGGTGCAGCTGTCCTCGATCGACCTCCGGCACCGGCTGCTGCCGAACGTCCTGGTCGTCCCCGCGATCGCGGTCGGCGGAGTGCTCGTCCTGATCGCGAGCGTCGTCGACGGACGGCCCGGGGACGGGCTCCGCGCACTGCTGGGCGGGCTGGCGCTGTTCGCGGTCTACCTGGTGCTGGCGCTGATCTCGCCCGGCGGACTCGGGATGGGCGACGTGAAGTTCGCCGCGGTGATCGGCACGATGCTCGCGTCGCGCGGCTGGAGCGAGTTGCTCGTGGGCGCCGCCGCCGGATTCGCGCTCGCGGCCCTCGCCGCGGCGGTGCTGCTGCTGACGGGTCGCGCCCGGCGCGGGACGCCGGTGCCCTTCGGTCCGATGATGCTCGCCGGGGCCGTGGTGGTGCTCGCACTCTCCCCTTGAGGCGGAGGGACGGATCGTCAAGTGCTTTGTCCCCCGGAAGGGTACGAGACGAGTCGGGTGATCTCTCTATCATCAGTGATGCCGCAGAAATGAATACGGCCGAATCCATTCGGCGGGCTCTCGATCACCCCCGTGATCCGGCCCCTTCTCTGCAGCAGCACCACTGGTATTCGCACGATCGGTCTCAAACTGGGTCGTCGGATTCCTGCTCCCCTTGTAAACCGGTCTCGCTCACCCCATCTCGGAGGTTCACCATGCTCTCTCTCCTCTCCACCCTTCAGTCTCACGTCGCCACCGCGAAGGACCGCCTCCGCGAGGAGGAGGAGGGCGCGACCGCCGTCGAGTACGGCCTGCTGGTCGGACTGATCGCCATCGTCATCATCGCGGCCGTCGTCTTCCTCGGCCCGACGCTCGGGGACATCTTCCTCGACATCAACGAGAGCCTGGGCGGAGAAGGCCCCGCCGCGGAGGTCCCCGCGGACCCCGCCGACTGACCTCTTCGCGTCCCTCCTGGGCGGCGTCCCGGCTCTCGCCGCGACGCCGCCCACCTCTTCTCCATCGGAAGAAGAACAGTGAAGAGACACCTCCGCGACGAGAAAGGCGCAGTCTCTCTCGAATTCGCCATTGTGCTCCCGATCCTGATGGTCATCCTCATCGGGATAGTGGAATTCTCTCTGGCGATGAATGCGCAGATCACTCTGACGAACGCCGCCAGAGAAGGCGCGAGAAGCATGGCTCTGCACAACAATGCATCCACTGCGAGAACCGCCGTGAAGAACGTGTCCTTCCTCTCTCCTGCACTCACGGACGCCCAGATCTCGATCGCGCCGGCCACCTGTACCCCGGGTGCGCTCAGCACGACGACCATCAGCTACGACTACCGCCTGCTCACCGGACTCTTCGGCGACGGGATCACCTTGACCGGGAAGGCGGCGATGCGATGCGGTGGTTGACGCGTCGTCTCGGCGACGAGCAGGGCGCCGTCTCGATCGTGGTCGCCGCCGTCATGGTGGTGCTGCTGACCTGCGCCGCGATCGCGATCGACATCGCCAGGCTCCAGGTCGAGCGCGGGGAACTGCAGAACGGCGCCGATGCCGCGGCCCTCGCCGTGGCGCAGTCGTGTGCGAAGACCCCGTGCACCGCCCCTTCCGCGGCTCCGGCCTCGACCGTCGCTGCCGCTCGCGCCGCGGAGACGGCGGCCGTCGCCCTCGCCGCGACCTACGCCGACGCCAACGCCGGGGACGGCGCCTCCGGGTCCACGACGACCTTCCCGACCGCCACGTCGGTGCGCGTCACCGCCTCCGCCGAGGACGCCTCCACGGGGGCCGGTTCCCTCGCGACGGTGTTCGCCCCGCTGCTAGGGATCGACTCCCTCGAGGCCGAGGCGTCCGCCACCGCCTCCTGGGGCAGCCCCGGCGCCGGTGAGGCGGCGCTCGCGCTCGCGTTCGCCCCGTGCGTGTTCCAGCTGGACGGCGCGATCCAGGTCATCAGCATGCACGGCGACTCCGGCGGCACCGCCTGCCAGACCGAGAGCCCGTCGGGGCAGCTCCTCCCTGGTGGATTCGGCTGGCTCAAGGATCCCGCCGGCACGTGCCGGGCGAACGTGGACAGACTGAAGCCGGCCCCCGTCTCGGGCAGCACCGGCGTCAGCCTGCCCCCGGGCTGCGCCGCTCAGCTGTCGAAGCTCGGCGGCACCACCGTGCTCCTCCCCGTCTACTCCGACAAGGGCGGCACCGGGTCGGGTGGCTGGTACACGATCAGCGGTTTCGCGGCCTTCCAGGTGCTCGGCTGGAACTTCCCGGGCATGAGCTGGAACAACCAGACCTATCCGGGCGCGGGGTGCAAGGGCACCTGCAAGGGCATCATCGGGAAGTTCACGACCTTCGTCTCGCTCGACGACGCGTTCAGCCTCGGCGGCGCGGACCTCGGCGCGTCCATCATCACTCTGTCGGACTAGGACCCCCTGCCCCGTGAAGCTCCGCATCCTCTTCGCGATCCTCGGATTCGTACTCGCCGTCATCGGCGTGATCGCCGTGACCCTCTACACGAGGGGCGCCGATCAACGCGCTCTCGAGGGCCAGCAGCCGGTCGACGTCCTCGTGCTCTCCCGCGACGCCCCCGCGGGCACCCCCTCCGAGCAGCTGTCGGAGTACCTGGAGGTGAAGCCCCTCCCGCGAGCGGCCGTCGCCGTCGGCGCCGCGACGACGCTCGACGGCCTCGGCGGCCTCGTCACCTCGGTCGATCTGGTGACCGGGGAGCAGCTGCTGACCGTGCGGCTGGTGTCGCCGGACGCCCTCGAGGTCCCGGGTCGCGTCGACGTCCCCGCCGGACTGCAGGAGGTGACCGTGCTGCTCAGCCCCGAGCGCGTGGTCGGCGGAGGTCTCGCTCCCGGCGACACGGTCGGAGTCGTGCTCACCGTCGGGACGCAGACCCACATGCGGTTGCAGAAGGTCCTCGTGACGACGCTGCAGGGACTGGGCACGACGGCGGAGGGCGACACCAGCGGAACCGTGCCCATACCTCCCGCGTCCGTCTACGTGACACTCGCCGTGAACGGAGCCGACGCGGAGCTCCTCGTGAACGCGGCGCAGTACGCGTCGATCTGGCTGACGAAGCAGCCGGAGGGCACGGATTCGAACGGCACCCGCATCATCACGCCCGAGGAGCTCCTCCAGTGACCCGCTTCCTCGCGGTGACCGACGCCGCCCCCTTCGTCGACCGCGTGACCGCCGCCCTCGTCGACGACGACTCCGGGGTCATTGCGCTCCCCGCGTCCGCCACCGGGCTGCGTCCCGAGGCGATCCTCCCGCCCCCCGGCGAGGACCCGGTCGACGTGGTCCTGATCGGCCCCGGCATCGAGCGCGAGACGGCGCTGCGCTTCGCGGCCGCCCTCGACACCGCCTTCCCGCGGATCACGCTCGTCCTCGTCGCCGAGCCCGATCCCGACCTCGCGGTCGCCGCGATGAGGGCCGGCATCCGGGACGTCCTCTCCCCCGACGCCGACGACGACTCCCTCGGCGACGTGATCCGCCGATCGAGCCGGGCCGCGCAGGCGCGGATCGGCGATCGTCCCACGGCCCCCCGCGGCGGTCGGGAGAAGAAGGTCATCGTCGTCCTCTCGCCCAAGGGCGGGGTGGGCAAGACCACGCTCTCGGTCAATCTGGCCGTCGCCCTCGGCAGTGCCGCTCCGCTCTCGACCGTCCTCGTCGACCTCGACGCCCAGTTCGGCGACGTCGCGAGCGCGCTGGGCCTGGATCCGGTGCACACCCTCCGCGACGCGGTCGGCCCGGCCGCATCCTCGGACCTGCTGGTGCTCAAGGCCTACCTGTCCGTGCACGAGGCGGGCTTCTACTCCCTCGCCGCTCCGATCGACCCCGCCGACGCCGACCGCATCTCGTCCGAGGCGGTGACGCACCTGCTGCGGCAGCTCTCGTCCGACTTCGCCACCGTCGTCGTCGACACCTCGGCCGGGCTCACCGATCACACGCTCGCCGCCCTCGAGGTGGCGACCGACGCGCTTTTCGTCACGGCGATGGACGTCCCCGGGGTCCGAGGGCTCCGCCGCGAGCTGACCGTGCTCGAGGAGCTGGGCCTCCTGCCCGAGAACCGCCACCTGGTCGTCAACCTCGCCGAGAAGAAGTCGGGCATCACGGTGAAGGACATCGAGGCCACGGTCCGCATGTCGGTCACCGCGGTCCTGCCCCGCTCGGCCGACCTCGCGCTCGCGACCAACACGGGTCGACCGCTGCTCCTCGCCAAGCGCCGCTCCCGAGCGGCCGTGCTGCTGACCCGGCTCGCGGGCGCGTTCACCGGCGGCGACGGAGCCGCACAGCAGAGAAGGGTCAGGATCCAGTGAGCCTCGCCGAACGCCTCGCCTCCCGGCACGCCGCGCGCGACGCGCCGTACGAGCCCGTCGCCGCAGCGCCGCCCGCCCCCGAGCCCGCTCCCGCTCCTGATCCCGAGACGGACCGGCAGCAGGACGAGCGCGAGCGGGTCGACGGACTGCTCGCCCTCAAGAGCAGGGTCGGCGACGAGCTCTTCCGCCGGATGGGCTCGCGGCTGAACGACCCCACGCTCGCGGAGTCGGACCTGCTCGGGCAGGCGCGCGACATCCTGGGCGAGATCGTGGACGCCGAGTCCGCCCCGCTCACCCCCGAGGAGCGTCAGCGCCTCGTCGCCCAGATCGCCGACGACGTGCTCGGCTTCGGACCGCTGCAGCCCCTCCTCGACGACCCGACACTCACCGAGATCATGGTCAACGGGCACGAGCAGATCTTCGTCGAGCGCGGAGGCCGGCTGACCCTGAGCGGCACGCGGTTCCGCTCGGAGGCGCAGCTGCGCGCGGTGATCGAGAAGATCGTCACCCGGGTCGGGCGCCGCATCGACGAGTCGTCCCCGCTGGTCGACGCCCGGCTCGAGGACGGCTCGCGCGTGAACGCCGTCATCCCGCCCCTCGCCGTGAACGGGTCGTCGCTCACCATCCGCAAGTTCTCCCGCGACCCGCTCACCGTGTCGGATCTCATCGGCTTCGGCTCGGTGACGTCCGAGATGGCCGAGCTGCTCGACGCGTGCGTGCGCGCGCACCTCAACATCATCGTGTCGGGCGGCACCGGCACGGGCAAGACGACCCTGCTCAACGTCCTCTCCTCCTTCATCCCGCACGGCGAGCGCATCATCACGATCGAGGACGCGGTGGAGCTGCAGCTCCAGCAGTCGCACGTGGTGCGGCTCGAGAGCCGACCGGCGAACATCGAGGGGCGCGGCGAGGTCTCGATCCGCGAGCTGCTGCGCAACTCCCTCCGCATGCGGCCCGACCGCATCGTGGTCGGCGAGTGCCGCGGCGGCGAGGCGCTCGACATGCTGCAGGCCATGAACACCGGTCACGACGGCTCGCTCTCGACCGTCCACTCCAACTCGCCGCGCGACGCGATCTCTCGGCTCGAGACCCTCGTGCTGATGGCGGGGATGGACCTCCCCCTCCGCGCGATCCGCGAGCAGATCGCCTCGGCGGTCGACGTCATCGTGCAGCTCACCCGCATGCGCGACGGCAGCCGGCGCGTCACGCACGTGACCGAGGTGCAGGGCATGGAGGGCGATGTGGTCGTGCTGCAGGACGCCTTCGTCTTCGACTACGCCGGAGTCGACTCCTCGGGCCGGATCCTCGGCGGCCCGGTCGCGACCGGGGTGCGGCCCCGCTTCCTCGACCGCTTCACCGAGCTGGGCATCGAGGTGTCGCCGCGGGTCTTCGCCCTGCCGGTCCCCGGCGAGCGCCGATGATCGCGGTCCTGGGGGTCGTGCTCTGCTACGCGGCCGTGCTCGTCGTGGTCTTCGGGGTCTTCGGCTCCTCCACTCCGCGGCTCCCCGTCGAGCGGCGGCGTCCCGACGCCGGCGCCGGCGACTCCGGGCTCTCGCAGCTGACCCGCTCGACGAGCGAGGCGATCTCGGCGGCGCTGACGCGGCGGGGCTGGGCCGAGCGTCTCGCCGACGCGCTGCGCGAGGCGGGGCTGTCGCAGTCGCCCTCCGAACTGCTGATCCTGGTGTCGGCGGCGTCCGTCGTGGCCTTCCTGCTCGGGCTGCTCGCCGGCTCCGCTCTCCTCGGCGTCCTGCTCGTGGCGGTCGTCCTGGGCGTCACCGTCGCCCTCCTGCGGATCCTCGCCGATCGCCGTCGGCGCCGGTTCGCCGACCAGCTCGACGGCACCCTCCAGCTGCTCGCGAGCGGGCTGCGCGCCGGTCACTCCCTGCTCCGCGCGATCGACGCCGCCTCGCGCGAGTCGGAGGCGCCGACGGCGGAGGAGTTCGCGCGCATCGTGAACGAGACCCGCCTCGGCCGCGACCTGAACGTGTCCCTGGCCCAGACCGCCGAGCGGATGCGGAGCGAGGACCTCAGCTGGGTCGGGCAGGCGATCGGCATCCACCGCGAGGTGGGCGGCGACCTGGCCGAGGTGCTCGACCAGGTGGGCGACACGATCCGCGAGCGCAACCAGATCCGCCGCCAGGTCTCGGCCCTCGCGGCCGAGGGCAAGATGTCCGTCTACATCCTGATGGCGCTGCCGTTCGTGGTCCTGGGCGTCCTGAGCCTGACCAGCCCGAGCTACGTGGGCAAGTTCACCGAGCACTGGCTGGGCTACGTGCTGATGGTGGTCGCCGCGATCATGTTCCTCATCGGCGGCCTCTGGATGCGCCGCGTCATCAGCTTCAAGTTCTGAGAGGGACCGGATCGTGCTCCTCGCCACCCTGTGCCTGCTGGCGGCACTGCCCCTGCTCTTCGCCGCCCTGGCACCCGCGGGGGCCGAGCGCAGCGCCGCTCGCCGCAACCTGATGCAGGGGCTCGTCCAGGAGGCGGTCGACACCCGCTCGGCCGCCGATCGACTGGAGCGGATCGCGGGGAGGCTGCTGCTGCCCGGTGCGCTCCGCCGGCTCGACCGGCTGCACGCGCACGCCGGCCGTCCCGCCTCCTGGCCGCTGGGCCGGGTGATCCTCGCGAAGCCGCTCCTGATGCTCCTCGCCGCCGGCGCCGCCGCCCTCGTCATCGCGCGCCAGCCGCCGCCGATCCTCGTCCTGCTCCTCGTCGTGGTGGTGGTCGTGGCGTACTTCGTGCCCGACCTGCTCCTGCACAGCCGCGGGCTCGAGCGGCAGGCCGCGATCGCCCTCGAGCTCCCGGATACCCTCGACCAGATGCTGATCGCCGTCGAGGCCGGACTGGGCTTCGAGGCCGCGATGGCCCGGGCGGGCGACAACGGCAAGGGCCCTCTCGCCGAGGAGCTGGTGCGCACCCTGCAGGACATGCGCGTCGGCATGACGCGGCGCGACGCCTACCGCGCACTGGAGCTGCGGACGTCGGTGCCCGACCTGCGCAGCTTCGTCCGCGCGATCGTGCAGGCCGACGTCTACGGAGTCTCGGTCAGCGGGGTGCTGCGGACGCAGGCGAAGGAGATGCGGCTGAAGCGCCGGATGCGCGCGGAGGAGAAGGCGATGAAGATCCCCGTCAACATCCTCTTCCCGCTCATGCTGTTCATCCTGCCGGTCCTCTTCATCGCGGTCCTGGGGCCGACGGTGATCTCGATCATCACCATGTGAGGACCGAAATTCGAGTGTCTACTCGAGATTGTGCTAGCGTCCGAGACGGCGCAGCCGCACGAGGCGGAGGCGTCCCCCCACGACGACGTGACGGCTCGACTCCGCTCGGATGCTCAGAGGCGCGCGGCGCCGCAGCGCTCCGGCGCGGCGGCCTGACGGAAGGCTCCGTGAAGTGACCCCGACCTCGACTCCCGAGCACTACCTCACCGACACCGGCCCCGGGCGGGGCCTGCGCCGCCGGGCCCGCTCGTGGCTCCACTCCGACGCCCCCTCGATCGCGCTCGACGGGCAGTGGCGCTTCCGCCTGCTGCCGGCCGCGCCCGGCACCCTCGGCGGACTCGACGTGCTCCCCGAGGGCGAGGGAGTGGACGACGTCGGCTCCGAGTCCTTCGACGACTCCGCCTGGGACTCGATCCCGGTGCCCGCGCACTGGGTGCTGCAGGGCGACGGCCGCTACGGCCTCCCCGCCTACACGAACGTGCAGTTCCCCTTCGCGACCGAGCCGCCCTTCGTGCCGGACGAGAACCCCACCGGCGACTACCGCCGCACGATCGAGGTCCCGGAGTCGTGGGGCGACGCCGAGGCGGTCGTCCTGCGCTTCGACGGGGTCGAGTCGCGCTACCGGGTGTGGGTCAACGGCGTCGAGATCGGCATCGGATCCGGCAGCCGCCTCGCGCAGGAGTTCGACGTCACCGAGGCCGTGCGCCCGGGAGAGAACCTCGTCGTGGTGCGCGTGCACCAGTGGTCGGCGTCGAGCTACGTCGAGGACCAGGACCAGTGGTGGCTGCCGGGGATCTTCCGCTCGGTGCACCTGCTCGCCCGCCCCGTCGGCGGACTCGAGGACGTCTGGGTCCGCACCGGGTACTCGGAGGGCACGGGCACGATCGACGCCGAGCTGACCGCGTCGCCCGCGGCGTTCCCCGTCGTCCTGCGCGTCCCCGAGCTCGGCGTCGACGTCGAGTGGGCGAGCGCCGACGACGTCGCTCCGATCGCCCTGGACGCCGTCGAGCCGTGGTCGGCGGAGGCGCCGCGCCTCTACGACGCCGAGATCGCCTCCACCGGCGAGACCGTCTCACTCCGCCTGGGCTTCCGCACGGTCGAGATCCGCGGCGACCGCTTCCTGGTGAACGGCGAGCGCGTCGTCTTCCACGGCGTGAACCGGCACGAGACGCACCCCGACCGCGGGCGCGCCTTCGACGAGGACTCCGCCCGCGAGGACCTCGCGCTGATGAAGCGGTTCAACGTCAACGCGATCCGCACCAGTCACTACCCGCCGCACCCGCGGCTGCTCGACCTCGCCGACGAGCTCGGCTTCTGGGTGATCCTCGAGTGCGACCTCGAGACGCACGGCTTCGAGCGCTGGGGCTGGGCCGGCAACCCGAGCGACGACCCCGCCTGGCGCGAGGCGTACCTCGACCGCATCGAGCGCACCGTCGAGCGCGACAAGAACCACCCGAGCATCGTGCTCTGGTCGCTCGGCAACGAGGCCGGCACCGGCGCGAACCTCGCCGCCATGTCGGCGTGGGTGCACGGCCGCGACCCCGAGCGCCCGGTGCACTACGAGGGCGACTACACCGGCGCCTACACCGATGTGTACTCGCGGATGTACTCCTCGGTGCCCGAGACCGAGCAGATCGGCGACGACGCGTCGCGCACCACCCTGCTCGGCTGCTCCCCCGGCGAGTCCGCGCGCCAGCGCTCCAAGCCGTTCCTGCTCTGCGAGTACGTGCACGCCATGGGCAACGGACCCGGCGCGATCGACCAGTACGAGGACCTCGTCGAGCGCTACCCGCGCCTGCACGGCGGCTTCGTCTGGGAGTGGCGCGACCACGGGCTCCGCGCCCGCACCGCCGACGGTGTCGAGTACTGGGCCTACGGCGGCGACTTCGGCGAGGTCGTCCACGACGGCAACTTCGTGATGGACGGCATGGTCCTCTCGGACAGCACGCCGAGCCCCGGCCTGTTCGAGTGGAAGCAGATCGTCGCGCCCGTGCGCACGCGCCTCGACGAGGACTCCGTCGTCGTCGAGAACCGCCGCCACGACGCCTCCACCGCCGACCTGCGCGTGCTGTGGCGGACGGAGGTCGACGGCCGGCTCACCGCCGAGGGCGTGCTCGAGACCGGAGTGATCGCCGCGGGCGGCTCAGCGACCGTGCCGCTGCCCGCGGTCGAGGTCGCGGGCACCGGGGAGACCTGGCTGAGCGTCGACGTCGTGCTCGCCGCCGCGACCGCCTGGGCCCCCGAGGGGCACGTCGTGCACACCGCGCAGCGCCGCCTCTCGGCCGCGGCACCGCAGCCCGTCTGGGTGCGCGCCCGCCGCGGCGGCGCCCTGGGCGACGACGCGGCCCTCGCCGTGGCGCGCTTCGGCGGCGGACGGCTGCGCTCGCTGGCCGGTCTCGCCGTCGACGGTCCGCGCGCCGAGCTGTGGCGCGCGCCCACCGACAACGACGAGGGCGCCGGATTCCCGGCGTACGTCAGCGGCGACCCGAACGCGGGCGACGGACGCGGCGTGCCCGCTCCGTCCTCGGCCGTCCGCTGGCGCGAGGCGGGCCTGGACCGCCTCGTCCCCCGCCTCGAGAGCCTCGACACCTCGGACGGCCTCCGCCGCCGCACCCGGCTCTCGGCCGCCGACCTCGACGCGGCCCTGCTGCTCGACGAGCACTGGACGGCCGACGGCGACGCCGTCATCCTCCGCGCCGACCTCGTGCCGACCGGCCGCTGGGACATCGTCTGGCCGCGCCTCGGGCTCACCTTCGAGCTGCCCGCCTCGATCGACCGCGCCGACTGGTTCGGCACCGGGCCGCTCGAGTCCTACCCCGACAGCCTCCGCGCCGCCCGCGTGGGCCGCTTCTCGGCCGGGATCGACGCGCTGACGACCCCGTACGCGCGACCGCAGGAGAGCGGGCACCGCTCCTCCGTGCGCGAACTGGTGCTCGCCGAGGCGGGGTCGCCGCGCCTCCGGATCGAGACGGCGCGCGACCTGCACGGACGCCTGCCCGGATTCACGCTCGCCCGGCACACTCCGCAGGAGATCTCCGCCGCGCAGCACCCGCACGAGCTGCCGCAGCCGACCCGCTCGGTCCTCACGATCGACGCCGCCCAGCACGGCCTCGGCTCCCGGGCGTGCGGCCCGGACGTCTGGCCCGACTTCCAGCTGCGGCCCGAGGCCCGCACGATCCTGCTGCGCTTCAGCGCGGCGGAGTGACGCGGCGCCTGACGTCGCACGAACGGAACGCCCGCGGGACCTCGTCGTCCCGCGGGCGTTCCGCGTCCTGCCCGGCGCTCGCGCCGGCTCCGATCACCCGTGCCGCGGGATCACTCCTGCGGCTGGTGCGGCAGCGGACCGCCGATGAGGAGGTCGCTGTTCTCGCGGCGGCGGCGCAGCACGACGGCGGTCACGAGACCGGCGAGCAGGATCGCGACCAGCAGGCCCGCCCCGATGGTGAGGCCGACGCCGGCGGAGAGCCCGCCGGTGCCGTCCGCCGAGGCGGGCGAGACCAGACCCGACTTGGCGGTCGTGATCGCGATGCCGCAGACCTGCGACGCGTCCGGCACCTCGACGGAGGAGCCGCTCTCGGGGTAGGCGATCGTCACCGCGGCGGTGCGTCCCGAGACGGAGCCGACGGCCACGATGCAGTACACCTCGGCCGTGGGCTCCTTCACGATCGCGTCGCCGAGCGCGAGGTCGGACCAGCCGAGCGCGTCGACCCGGACCGACAGCGCTCCGGCGGCGAGCTCGGCACGGACGCCGGTCGTCGTGAACGCGCCGACCGACACGCTCTCGATCGGGCCGAAGCCCCAGACGGCGCCGCGGGGCGAGCCCGCCTCGCTGCTGGTGGACTCGCGCGGCTCGACGAGCACGCCGGGCGCCGTCGAGGCCGCCAGCGAGAACGTGGTCGAGGCCGAGGAGCCGCGGTCGCCGGTGACCTGCACCGTGTAGGCGCCGATCGAGGAGAGCGCGGCGGCGGGAACCACGGTCGAGCCGGTGCTGGTCGTCTCGCCGTCCTGGCGGCCCTCGACGGTCAGCGGAGTCTCGGTGCCCGAGGGAGCGCGGAGGACCGCCGTGGCGGTCTCCTCGCGCTGGAAGCCCGCGTACGCCGCGCCGACCCCGTAGAAGCGGGCCAGGTCGACGGTCAGCGCGCCCGGGTCCACGCCCGCGTCGCGCGTGAGGTACACGGAGACGGCGGGAGCGGTCGCCTCGCCGGCCGGCTGGCCCTCCGCGGCGGGCGCGGGAGCGGCGGCAGGATCGGCGGCCGACGTCGAGAGGAGCGTGCGGCCCGGAGCGGAGGAGCGCGGGGCACTCGACCCGGCCTCGGTCGTCGCCGTGCCGCCGGTCGCCCCCTGGGGCTGCTGCGCCGGCCGCTGCGGCTGGTTCGGCTGCGCAGGCTGGTTCGGCTGCGCGGGCTGATTCGGCTGCGCAGGCTGATTCGGCTGCGCAGGCTGATTCGGCTGCGCAGGCTGATTCGGCTGCGAAGGCTGACTCGGCTGCGAAGGCTGCTGCGGCGCTGTCGTCGGCTCCGGCTGCGGTGCAGGCTGCTCGGGCAGGCCA
Organism: Rathayibacter sp. SD072; assembly: GCF_017355185.1. Lineage (GTDB taxonomy): Bacteria > Actinomycetota > Actinomycetes > Actinomycetales > Microbacteriaceae > Rathayibacter. The sequence goes on from NZ_JADILJ010000022.1 coordinate 58,224, forward strand.
GGAACATCGGGGGTCGTCGGCTGGTCCGGGACTCCGGGCACCGTCGGAGCGCTCGGCTCCTCCTCGACGGGCGGCTCCTCTTCCGCGGGCGGCTCCTCTTCCGCGGGCGGCTGCTCCTCCGCAGGCGGCTGCCCCACGCCGCCCAGCGGCGGCGGCTCGGCACCGGCGCCCGGATCGGGCGTTGTCGCCGTTACCGCGGGCGCGGCACCCCCGAGGTTCAGCTCGGCCGCCTGCGCGGAGGCCGGCAGCGCGAGTCCCGCGACGAGTGCCGCCAGGACGAGCGCGGAAGCCGCGGTGCGGCGACGCTGACGTGACATGGATGTTCCTCCCCCGCGAGACGCAGCCTGCACCCCGGAAACGGGGACAGGCGTCCCCGGGAAAGAGACTATGCGGGATGGGCGCGCCGTCACCGGCCGATCCGTCCCCCTTCTGCGGGGTCGGCTACAACGATCGCATCACGACGACCGTGTCGGAGCGGTCGCGGAGAGGTTCAGACCTCGAAGTCGACGCAGGCACGCTCGCGGACCAGCGGGCGGATGAACCCCGCGACGCGGCGGTGGTCGGGGTGCTCGACGTACGCGTTCAGCGCGTCGGCGTCGGCGTAGTCCGCGATGAGGACCATGTCGAAGTTGTCCTTCAGGAACAGCGAGTTCTTCCCGATCGTCATCGACTCGATCTCGGGGATGATCGGCAGGAGGCTGCGCAGGGCGTCCGAGATCTGCTCGGTGTGCTCGGCCCGCTGGGCGGGGTCGACGGCGTTCAGCTTCCAGGCGACGACGTGGCGGATGGTCATGCGTGCTCCAGGAGTGCTCTGCGGAGGCGGATCGGGTCGATGCGCCAGTAGTTGTGGACGCAGCCGTCGATCAGGAGGACCGGGATCTCCTCGACGAACCGCTCGTGCAACTCGGCGTCGTCCAGGATCGAGACCTCGGACAGCGAGACGGCCGGAGCCGCAGGATCGTGCTCGAGGTCCGCGAGGACCTGCTGCACCACCGCGCGGGCGTCGTCGCACAGATGGCAGCCGGGCTTGCCCACAAGAGTCAGCGCGACGTCCACCATGCTCCCAGTTTAGAGGAGCGGCACTCGAGACCCGGACGGCCTGGCGCGCGTGCCCGCAACGCAGACGAGCGCCCGATCCCGGATGGGAGCGGACGCTCGAAGGGGAAGGAGGCCTCGGCCTACTTCTTGTTGCGACGCTGGTGACGAGTCTTGCGAAGCAGCTTGCGGTGCTTCTTCTTCGCCATACGCTTGCGACGCTTCTTGATAACAGAACCCACGAAGACCTCACAACGTTCAGGGGGGTCGACCGCCCGACGGACGGCCGCTTACGAGAAAATGCCTCACGCGAGCTTACACGACCGAGCGGGCGGCCGGGTCACGCGCCTAGCAGACCACCCGTCGACGACCGGCACGACACGCGTCACTTGCGGATGCGCAGCGCCTCCGCCACCTTCGTCGCCCCCTCGCTGACACCGCGCTGAATGTCCTGCACCACCGCGGTGACCTGGTGCGTGCGCTCCGCGAGCGCCCGGCCCAGCGACTCCGCCCGGGCTGCGGCCGCCGCGTCCAGCAGCGCCGGCTCGTCGACGGCGTCGGCCTCGAGGAACGGCAGCAGCCAGTCCTCGACGACCTCGAGCGGCGCGTACTGCAGGGCGTAGAAGCGGTGCTGCCCGCTCTCGCGGACGCTCACGAGCCCCGCCTCGCGCAGCACCTTCAGGTGCTTGGACACGGTCGGCTGGCTGAGCTCGAGCCGCGCGACGATCTGCGAGACGCTGATGCCGGTCGCGCCCGCCTCCCGCTGCTCGAGCAGGAGGGAGAGGATGTCGCGGCGGGTGCCGTCGGCGATCACCGCGAAGATGTCTGGCATGCGCCCAGGGTAGTCAGCCCTCCGCACCGCGTCGCGGGCCGTCGCTCCCCCGCCCCGACCCGGCGCCCCGAGGGCGGCGCGGCGAGCGGGTAGCATGGCCGCGATCGAGTGGAGGATCCGCCGTGGTCATTCGCCAGCAGTTCCGCAGCCCCGTCGGGGTCTCGCCCGTCTCCCCGTGGTCGGGCTTCGAACGGGCCCGCGACCTCATCGACGACTTCGCCGGCCGCTCCCCCTCGCGCTTCGCGATCCTCATCTTCTCGGCGCTGATCCTCGTCTTCACGCTCCTCTTCTCCTTGCCGGTGTCGACGACCGCCGGCGAGGTCACTCCGCTGCACGACGCGTTCTTCACCGCCATGTCGGTCATCTGCGTCACGGGCCTGGCCACGGTCGACATGGCGACCCACTGGTCGGCGTTCGGCCACTCGATCATCTTCATCGGCGTCAACATCGGCGCCCTCGGCGTGCTCACGCTGGCGTCGATCATGGGCATGGCCGTCTCGCGCCGCCTCGGCCTCCGCGCCAAGCTCATGGTCGCGAGCGACTCGAACCCGCTGCGGATCCACTCGGGCCCCGTCGCCGAGGGCCAGGCGGTGCGGCTCGGCGAGATCGGCGGGCTGCTCACCACGGTGGCCGTGAGCGCCGCCGTGATCGAGATCGTCGTCGCCCTCCTGCTGTTCCCGCGGATGCTGATCGACGGGATCCCGATCGGCGAGGCGGTGTGGCACTCCTTCTACTACTCGGCGATGGCGTTCACCAACACCGGGTTCTCGCCGAACGCCGCCGGGCTCACCCCGTTCCAGGACGACTACTGGTTCCTCGGGATCCTGATGATCGGCGTCTTCCTCGGCTCGATCGGCTTCCCCGTCATCTACGCCTTCTCGCGCGGCTGGCGCCGCCCGCGCAAGTGGTCGGTGCACGTCAAGCTCACGCTCGTCACCTCGCTGATCCTGCTGGTCGCCGGAGCGGCGCTCTACATCGTGCTCGAGTTCGACAACCCGAAGACGTTCGGCGTGCTCGACGCGGGCGACACCGTCTTCCAGTCGTTCTTCCTCTCGACGATGACCCGGTCGGGCGGCTTCTCGACCATCGTCATCCCCGATCTGAACGGCTCCAGCCTGCTCGTCACCGACATGCTGATGTTCATCGGCGGCGGCTCGGCCTCGACCGCGGGCGGGATCAAGGTCACGACGCTCGCGATCCTGTTCCTCGCCGCGTTCGCGGAGGCCCGCGGCACCAACGACATGGAGGCGTTCGGCCGCCGGATCCCCAACGACGTCCTGCGCCTGGGCGTCTCGGTCGTGCTGTGGGGGGCGACGACCGTCGCCATCTCGTCGGTGGTCATCCTGCACATCACGAAGGCCTCCCTCGACCACGTGCTGTTCGACGTGATCTCGGCGTTCGCGACGTCGGGGCTGTCGACCGGGCTCACCGCGGAGCTCCCGCCGTCCGGCGTCTACGTGCTGGCGCTGACGATGTTCATGGGCCGCGTTGGTACCGTGACTCTCGCCGCCGCGCTCGCCGCGAGTCAGCGGAGGCAGTTGTTCAGACGACCGGAAGAGAGGCCCATCGTTGGTTGACCGCATCAGGTACGACGCCCCGGTGCTGGTGATCGGCCTCGGGCGCTTCGGTGCCGCCACGGCCGGCCAGCTCGACCGACTCGACCGCGAGGTGCTCGCCGTCGACGCCGACGCCGGGCTCGTGCAGAAGTGGTCCGAGCGCGTGACCCACGCCGTCCAGGCGGATGCGCGCTCGCTCGATGCGCTCGCGCAGATCGGCGCCCAGGACTTCCAGGTCGCCGTCGTCGCCGTCGGGTCCTCGATCGAGGCCTCCGTCCTCATCACCGCGAACCTGGTCGACCTCAAGATCCCGCAGATCTGGGCGAAGGCGATCTCGCGCTCGCACGGCAAGATCCTCGAGCGCATCGGCGCCAACCACGTCATCTACCCCGAGGCCGAAGCCGGCGAGCGCGTCGCGCACCTCGTCTCGGGCCGCATGCTCGACTTCATCGAGTTCGACGACGACTTCGTGCTCGCGAAGATGTACCCGCCCAAGCCCATCCGGGGCCTCACGCTCACCGAGTCGGGAGTGCGCCGCAAGCACCGCGTCACCGTCGTGGGCGTCAAGAGCCCGGGCAAGCCGTTCACCTACGCCACCGAGCAGACGGTGGTCTCGAACCACGACCTGATCGTGGTCAGCGGCACCCCGAGCGACATCGAGCGCTTCGCGGCCCTGGGCTCGTAGGGCCGGACCTCGCTGTCTCAGGAGGCGGCGAGCTCGCGCGCTCGGGCGAGCGCCGCGTCCGTCGCCTGGGTGAAGAGCGACGCCAGATCAGCCTCCTGCAGCACGGCGATCGCGCGCTCGGTGGTGCCGTTCGGGCTCGTGACCCGGCGGCGCAACTCGGCGGGCTCCTCACCGGAGTGCACGAGGAGCTCGGCCGCACCGAGGAACGTGCCGGTCACCATGGTCGCGGCCTGCTCGGGCGTGAAGCCCTTGGCGACGGCCGCCGCGATCAGCTCCTCGATCAGGAGGAAGACGTAGGCCGGCCCGGATCCCGAGATGGTCGAGAGCGCGTCGAGCTGCGACTCCGGCACCTCGACCACCTCGCCGACGGTCTCGAAGAGGCGGCGCACGAGCGCGAGGTCCTCGTCGCTCGACCGCGTCCCCGCGCTCAGCCCCGTGACTGCCCGGCCGACGACCGCGGGCGTGTTCGGCATCGAGCGCAGCACGGGCACACCGGCCGGCAGGCGGCCCTCGAACGTCGCGACCGTGACCCCCGCCGCGACGCTGACGACGACCGTGCCCGGAGCGAGCGACCCAGCGATCTCCTCCAGCAGCGCCGGCACCATGTGCGGCTTCACGGCGACGAGGACGACGGAGGCGCCCGCGACGGCCCGGCGGTTCGCCTCGGCGTCGTCCTCGGTCGCGAACGCGGTGACCACGGGGTGGTCCTTCCACGCGGCGGCCTTCGCGGCGTCGCGGTTCGTCACCCGGACTCCGCCCTCGATGCGGACGCCGGGCGCGAGCAGACCGCTGAGGATCGCACCGCCCATCGAGCCCAGGCCGAGCACGGCGATGGAGGGAAGCAGCACGGTGTCGTCGGTCACCCGCCCATCCTACGAAGCGGCCTCGCAGCCCGACGCGCTCGCGGTGACGGCCGCAGGGGTCCTCGCCCGACCGGCGGGACCCTAGGATGATCCGACCACCGACCGGCACCACCCCGGATCCCCGAGGAGACCACGTGAGCGCATCCGATGCCGGTGGAGCCCCCGTCGCCCGAGCAGGCGCTGACACCGCCCGACCCCCGATCCCTTCGCGCGAGAGCGTCGGCTGAGGTGCCGCGCGCACTGGCGATCGTCAACGAGCGGGGAGCGGGCCTGGGGGTCCTCGAGCCGATCCTCCGGGAGCAGGGCTGGAGCGTCGACGCTCTGGCCGGCACCGACCTGGGCTCCGTCGACCTCGACGAGCCGGACCTGGTGATCACCCTCGGATCCAGTGCCGGCGTCTACGAGACCGCCCGCCATCCCTTCATCGCGCCCGAGATCGCCCTGCTGCAGGACCGGCTGCACCACCGACGCCCGACGCTGGGCATCTGCTTCGGCGCTCAGCTGATCGCCGCCGCCCTCGGCACGGACGTGCATCCTGGTCCGACCCGCGAGGTCGGGTTCCGCTCGATCGAGCCCACCGCCGAGGGGATGCGGTCGCCGCTGCGCCACGTCGCGGGCGTGCCCGTCATGCAGTGGCACGGCGACACCTTCGCCCTCCCCGCCGGCACGACGCTCCTCGCCTCCTCCGCGGCCTACGAGGTCGAGGCCTTCGGCATCGACGAGTGGCTGCTCGGCGTGCAGTTCCACCCGGAGCTCACCGGTGCGATGGCCGGTCGCTGGCTCGAGGGCGACGCCGACTACGCGGCCGCAGCGGGCTACACCGCGACCCAGCTCGGCGACGACGTGCGCGAGGGGCGCTTCGAGCGGATGCGCGAGGCGACCGGGCTCGTGCTCGCGGAGTGGCTCGCGGGGCACTCCCGCGACTGAGCGCGGCTCCTCGAGTGTGCAGCGCCTCAGCGCCGCGCGCGGAAGAAGTCGAGGAGCAGGGCCGTGCTCTCCGGGGCGCGGAGCCCCGGGTACACCTCGGCGACGTGCGTGTGCCTGCGGTCGCGGAGCAGGTCGTGCAGCGAGCCCACCGCTCCCGCCTTCTCGTCCCACGCGCCGAACACGACGCGGTCGACGCGCGCGGCCAGGATCGCTCCGGCGCACATCACGCACGGCTCGAGGGTGACCACCAGCGTGCACCCCGTGAGCTGCCAGTCGCCGCGGGCAGCCGCCGCGTCCCGCAGCGCCACGACCTCGGCGTGCGCGGTCGGATCGGTGCGCAGCTCGCGCTCGTTGCGCCCGCGCCCCACCACGCGGCCGACGGAGTCGACGACCACCGCCCCCACGGGCACGTCGCCCCAGCTCGCGGCGCGGCGGGCCTCCTCGAGCGCGAGCCCCATCCACGCGTCGGCGGCCGCGCGGAGGCGGAGGGCGCTGTCGCGCCTCCCGCCCCCTAGTGCCCGCGCCCGGCCCGACCGCGCGCGGCCCGGGCAGTA
>NZ_JADILJ010000023.1 GCF_017355185.1 Rathayibacter sp. SD072
AGCCGAAGTTGCCCACTCCCGAACCGCCGTAGATCTCGGCGTCCGTGTTCAGCAGCTCCTCCCAGCGACCGGCGACCGGCAGGCTCACGCGGTAGCCGTGCACCGGCGACCCCGAGAAGTTGACGATCACCGCGACGGGTCGGCCCTGCTTGTCCTTGCGCAGGAACGAGATGACGTTCGGAGCGGCCGAGCCGCCGTCGATCCACTCGAAGCCGGCCTGGTCGAAGTCGAGCTCCCAGAACTGCGGCGACTCGCGGTAGACGCGGTTCAGAGCGCCGACCAGGTCGAAGAGGCCGCGGTGAGCGGGCTGGTCGAGGATCCACCAGTCCAGGCCCCGCTCCTCCGACCACTCGGAGTACTGGCCGAACTCCTGGCCCATGAACAGCAGCTGCTTGCCCGGGTGCGCCCACATGAAGGCGAGGTAGGCCCGCAGGTTCGCCCGCTGCTGCCAGTGGTCGCCGGGCATCTTCTGGATCAGCGAGCCCTTGCCGTGCACGACCTCGTCGTGGCTGATCGGCAGGACGAAGTTCTCGCTGAACGCGTAGACGAACGAGAAGGTGATCTCGCCCAGGTGGTACTGGCGCCACAGCGGGTCGTTCGCCATGTAGTCCAGCGAGTCGTGCATCCAGCCCATGTTCCACTTGAGCCCGAAGCCGAGCCCGCCCGAGACGGTGGGCTGGGTGACGCCCGGCCAGCTCGTCGACTCCTCGGCGATCATCATGATGCCGGGGTAGAGCTTGTAGGCCGTGGCGTTCACCTCCTGCAGGAAGCTGATCGCCTCGAGGTGCTCGCGTCCGCCGTGCTCGTTCGGCAGCCACTCGCCCTCCTTGCGGGAGTAGTCGAGGTAGAGCATCGATGCCACGGCGTCGACGCGCAGTCCGTCGACGTGGAACTCCTCGAGCCAGTAGAGCGCGTTCGCGACGAGGAAGTTGCGGACCTGCGTGTGACCGAAGTCGAAGACGTAGGTGCCCCAGTCCATCTGCTCGCCACGGCGCCAGTCCGGGTGCTCGTAGAGCGGCTCGCCGTCGAAGCGGGCGAGCGCGAAGTCGTCCTTGGGGAAGTGTCCGGGGACCCAGTCGACGATGACGCCGATGCCGGCCTGGTGCAGCCGGTCGATCAGGTACTTGAGGTCGTCGGCGGTGCCGAAGCGGCTGGAGGCCGCGTAGTAGCCGGTGACCTGGTAGCCCCACGAACCGCCGAAGGGGTGCTCGGCGAGCGGCATGAACTCCACGTGGGTGAAGCCCAGCTCGGTCACGTACTCGATCAGCGGATCCGCGAGGTCGCGGTAGCCCAGGCCGGGGCGCCAGGAGCCGAGGTGGATCTCGTAGACGCTGAGCGCCTGCCCGTGCGGGTCGACAGCGGCGCGCTGCTCCATCCACGCGGAGTCGCTCCACTCGTGGTGCGAGACCGGGATCCGCGAGGCGGTCGCGGGCGGGACCTCCGTGGACCGCGCCATCGGGTCCGCCTTGCGGACCCAGCGGCCGTCCCGCGAGAGCAGGTCGAACTTGTACGGGGCACCGGGCTCGAGACCCGGGACGAAGATCTCCCAGACGCCGGTGACCCCGAGGTTGCGGAGGGAGTGGCCCTCGCCGCTCCAGTCGTTGAAGTCGCCGACGACGCGCACGGCCTGGGCGTGCGGTGCCCAGACCGAGAACGACGTGCCCCAGACGCCCTCGTGCTCGCGGTGCCGTGCACCGAGAGCCTCCCAGAGCCGCTCGTGGCGGCCCTCGCCGATCAGGTAGAGGTCGAAGTCGCCGACCGTCTTGGTGAACCGGTAGGGATCCTCCGCGGTCCACTCGCCGCCGTCGCCGTAGCGCGCCTCGATCGTGTACGGCTGCGGGCCGAGGATGTGGAAGCCCTGCCAGATGCCGTCGTGCAGGTGGGTCAGCTCGACGCGCGCTCCGGTGGAGAGCACGGCGACGACCTTCTCGGCGAGCGGGCGGCGCACGCGCACGACCGTCACCGGATCCACGACGCCCGGCGCCGCGACCACGTGCTGTCCGAGCACGTGGTGGGGGAGCGCGTTGCTGCCCGTCGCGAGCTGCTGCAGGATCCACTCCTCGATCACGGGGAGCTCGATCGCGGCGGAGCCCTCGATCACGGAGTCGGAATCAGCCGCGCCGGACGCGCCGTCCGCCACCTGCGGACCGTCGACGGAGGCGCCGCCGTCCGGCGCGTCGTCCGATCCGGTCGCCGCGGCCGGGACCGGCGCCCCGTCGATGCCGGTGCCGGTGGTCGTCGCCGAGCTCGTGCCCGTGGTCACGACCGACTCGGCACGCGGCTCGAGTCCGGCCTCGTCGGCCGGGGTGGGGACGTCTCCGCCGGGAACAGTGCCGCTCATCGCTCGTCCGCCTTCACGCTCAGGATGTGCACCGGCTCGACGAAGGAGTCCAGGCGCACGTAGTTGTCGCTCGACCAGGTCCAGACGGCCCCGGTGATCAGGTCCTCGACCTCGTAGCTGTCCCCCCACTCGAGCCCCAGGGAGGGGAGGTCGAGGTGCACCGTCGTCTCGCGGGCGGAGTGCGGGTCGGTGTTGACCACGACGATCAGGGTGTCGGCCGTGCCTGTCCCCGTGAACTCCTTCTGCAGGTGCTTCGTGTAGACGATGATCGCGTCGTCGTCGCTGCCGTGCACCTGGAGGTTGCGACGCTGCGCGAGCGCCGGGTGGGCCTTCCGGATCTCGTTGAGCCGCATGATGTACGGCGCGAGCGAGCGTCCGGAGGCCTCGGCCGCCTCCCAGTCGCGCGTCTTGTACTCGAACTTCTCGTTGTCGATGTTCTCCTCGGCGCCCGGACGGGCGACGTTCTCGACGAGCTCGTAGCCGGCGTAGACGCCCCAGAGCGGCGAGGCCGTCGCGGCGAGGGCCGCACGCACCTTGTACGCCGCCGGGCCGCCGTACTGCAGGTACTCGGTGAGGATGTCCGGCGTGTTCACGAAGAGGTTCGGCCGCATGTAGTCGGCCGTCTCGTGCGAGATGCTCGTGAAGAACTCGGCGAGCTCCTCCTTGGTGTTGCGCCAGGTGAAGTACGAGTACGACTGCTGGAAGCCCACCTTGCCCAGAGCGCGCATGATCGCCGGCCGGGTGAACGCCTCCGCGAGGAAGACGACGTCCGGGTGCTCGGCGTTGACCTCGTGGATGATCCACTCCCAGAAGTCGAGCGGCTTCGTGTGCGGGTTGTCGACGCGGAAGATCTTCACCCCGAGCGAGATCCAGTGGCGCAGGATCCGCAGCGACTCCTGGCGGATGCCCTGGGGGTCGTTGTCGAAGTTGATCGGATAGATGTCCTGGTACTTCTTCGGCGGGTTCTCGGCGTAGGCGATGGTGCCGTCGGGGAGCGTCGTGAACCACTCCGGGTGGCTCGTCACCCACGGGTGGTCGGGCGACGCCTGCAGGGCGAAGTCGAGGGCGAGCTCGAGGCCCGCCTCCTTCACGGCGTCGTGGAACGCGGTGAAGTCCTCGACCGTGCCGAGGTCCGGGTGGATCGCGTCGTGCCCGCCCTCGGCCGCGCCGATCGCCCAGGGCGAGCCGGGGTCGGAGGGGCCGGCGTCCAGCGTGTTGTTGGGCCCCTTGCGGAAGGTGCGCCCGATCGGGTGGATCGGCGGCAGGTAGAGCACATCGAAGCCCATGGCCGCGACGGCCGGGAGGCGCTTCGCCGCCGTGCGGAACGTGCCGCTCGCGACGGTGCCGTCCTCGTGGCGCACGGCGCCCTCGGAGCGGGGGAAGAACTCGTACCAGGCGCCGACGCCCGCCCGGGTGCGCTCCACGTGCACGGTGCGCGGCTCGGAGAGGCTCGAGAGGCTCATCACCGGACGCTGGGCGAGAGCGCCGTGGACCGCCGCGTCCTCGGCGGCGGCGAGTCGCTCCTCCGGGGACAGCGAGGTGTCGCCGACGCTCGAGGCGGCCTCGGCGAGCAGCGAGCGCTCGGCGCCGGAGCGCGTGGCGTCGTCGGCCGCCGTTCCGAGCAGCTGAGCGCCGACCGCGAAGGTCACGTCGATGTCGAGACCGGCCGGGATCTTGATCTCGGCGGTGTGCAGCCAGGTCGCCCAGTCGTCGGCGAACGAGCGGATGCGGTAGGTCCAGTCGCCTTCGGCGTCCAGGAGCACCAGGCGTCCGTACCGGTCGGTGCCGGTGGCGAGGAGCGCCATGCGGTGCTGCGACTCGGCGCCGGAGGGCGAGGTCAGGAGGAGGTCCACGCCGATGAGGTCGTGGCCCTCGCGGAACGCGGTGGCGGCGAACGGGACGACCTCGCCGACGAACGCCTTCGCGGGCCAGCGGTCGTCCTCGAGCCTCGGCTGCGGGTCGATGATCGGGATGCGCTCCGCGCGGGTGCGGTAGCCGCTGCCCGCCGGGACCGGTGCCTGTACCGCGGGCGGTGCCTGCTGCTCCGCGACGGGCGCGGGTTCGGGAGGCGTCACCGCCTGCTCGGTCGGGGCGGGACGGCCGCGGGCCGCTCGCCGTGCGTCTTTGCCGTGTGAGGACGTGCCGAAAGGTGTCTGAGCCACGTCACGACAGTAGCGACCCCGGCGCGCATCGGCATGCCGGTTGCGCCCGCCCGCAGCCCTGTGCAAATGCGCCGCGCGGAAGCCCGCGACGAGTCCGCTCGCGGGCCGATCCGGTCCGCTAGGGTGTGCGAGCGCGCGAGAGCCCGGCGCTCTGCGCCCGTGCACGCCGGGGTCCGCGGAGAGTCGAGGAGTCCCGTGAAGGCCATCCGTCGTTTCACCGTCCGATCGGTCCTGCCGCCCGAGCTCGCCGCTCTCGGCGAGCTGGCCGGGAACCTGCGCTGGGCCTGGCACGAGCCCACCCGCCGCCTGTTCGAGCGCGTGGATCCCGAGCTCTGGCGCCGCGGGGGAGCCGACCCCACCGCTCTGCTCGGCGCGGTCAGCCCCGAGCGCCTCGCCGAGCTCGCCGGCGACCGCGGCTTCGTCGAGGACGCGTGGCGGCTGCGCGAGGAGCTCGAGCGCTACCGGAGCGAGCCGCGTTGGTACCAGTCGCTGCCCGCGACGGCCCCGCGCTCCATCGCCTACTTCTCGCCCGAGTTCGGCATCGCGGCCGCGCTGCCCCAGTACTCCGGCGGTCTCGGGATCCTCGCGGGCGACCACCTCAAGGCGTCGTCCGACCTCGGAGTCCCACTGACGGGTGTCGGCCTCTTCTACCGCTCGGGCTACTTCTCGCAGGGCCTCTCGGCCGACGGCTGGCAGATCGAGTCCTACCCCTCCCTCGACCCCGACGGGCTGCCGCTGCGCGTCGTCCGCCTCGCCGACGGCTCGGCCGCCCGGATCGTGCTGGCGCTGCCCGAGGGCCGAGCGCTCTACGCCCGCGTCTGGCGGGCCGAGGTCGGCCGGGTGACGCTGCTCCTGCTCGACACCGACATCCCCGAGAACGAGGACTCGCTCCGCTCGGTCACCGACCGCCTCTACGGCGGCGGAGGCGAGAACAGGCTGCTGCAGGAGCTCCTGCTGGGCATCGGCGGCGTCCGCGCGCTCGAGCTCTGGGCCGAGGTGTCGGGGACCGCGCTGCCGGAGGTGTTCCACACCAACGAGGGTCACGCGGGCTTCCAGGGGCTCGAGCGCATCTCGGGCCTGATCGGCTCGGGGCTCGCGTTCGACGAGGCGCTCCAGGTGGTCAGGGCGGGGACCGTCTTCACGACGCACACCCCCGTGCCGGCCGGCATCGACCGGTTCGACCTGTCGCTGGTGCGGGAGTACTTCTCGACCGAGCTCCTGCCGGGCGTCCAGGTCGACGACGTGCTCGCCCTGGGGGCGGAGTCGTACGACGGCGGCTCCGAGCGGATGTTCAACATGGCGGTCATGGGGCTGCGCCTCGCGCAGCGCTCCAACGGCGTCTCCCAGCTGCACGGCGAGGTCAGCCGCGGCATGTTCTCGGGGCTGTGGCCCGGTTTCGACACCGCCGAGGTGCCCATCGGATCGGTCACCAACGGCGTGCACGCGCCGACCTGGACCGACCCCGTCCTGACGTCCCTGGCCCGCGAGCGGCTGGGCACTGAGGACACCACACGGGCCGACTGGTCCTCGGGCGCGCTCAGCGACTACGACCTCTGGGCGGCAAGGCGCACGATGCGCGAGCAGCTCGTCCGCGACGCCCGGATCCGCGCCGCGCGCTCCTGGGCCGAGCAGAACCCGGGCGGCCTGCCCCCGGCCTGGCTCGACGAGCTCCTGGACCCGGACGTGCTGACGATCGGATTCGCCCGTCGCGTGCCGACGTACAAGCGCCTGACGCTGATGCTCCACGACCCGGAGCGGCTGCGCGCGCTGCTCACGCATCCCGAGCACCCGATCCAGATCGTGATCGCGGGCAAGTCGCATCCGGCCGACGAGGAGGGCAAGCGGCTGATCCAGCGTCTCGTCCGCTTCGCTCAGGAGGCGGACGTCCGGCGCCGCATCGTCTTCCTCCCCGACTACGACATCGCCATGGCGCAGCTGCTCTACCCGGGCACCGACGTGTGGCTGAACAACCCGCTGCGCCCGCTCGAGGCCTGCGGCACCTCCGGCATGAAGGCGGCGCTGAACGGCTCGCTGAACCTGTCGATCCTCGACGGCTGGTGGAACGAGTACTTCGACGGCGAGAACGGCTGGGCGATCCCCTCCTCCGATCGCGCCCTCGACCCCGAGGCGCGCGACACCCTCGAGGCCGATGCACTGTACGAGCTGCTCGAGACGGAGGTCGTGCCGCGGTTCTACGAGCGCGACCACGACGGCGTCCCGAGGCGCTGGGTCCGCTCGATCCGGCACACCTTGGCGACGCTCTCGCCCGAGCTGTCGGCCGAGCGGATGGTGCAGCAGTACGTCGACGCCCTCTACCGGCCGGCGGCCGAGGCGGGCCGCGAGGTCGCCGTCGACCACTTCGAGCCCGCGAAGGAGCTGTCGGCGTGGAAGTCGCGCGTCCGCGCCGGATGGCCGGGAGTGGCGGTCGCCTCGGTCGAGTCGGGCGGGATCGACGCGGTCCCGCAGCGCGGTGATCGGCTGGCGGTGCGCGCCGGGGTCCTGCTCGGCGATCTCGCGCCCGAGGATGTCACGGTGCAGGTCGTCTACGGCACGACCGCGTCGGACGGCTCGCTCACCGATGTGCGCAGTCAGGACCTCGAGGTCGCCGAGGCCGCCGGAGCGGTCGTCCCCGCCGACGCGGTCGGCAGGACCCCCTACGCCGGTGTGGTGGAGCTCGATCGCAGCGGCACCTTCGGCTACACCGTCCGGGTCGTCCCGAAGCACCGTCTGCTCGCCCGCGCGGCGGAGCTCGGGCTGGTCGCGGCCGCCGGCTGAGGCGTCAGCGGCCGATGGCGGCCGTGATCGCCCCGGTCGCCGCGATCAGGTCGGCCGGGGCGAGTTCGATGTCGAAGCCACGGCGCCCGCCCGAGACGAGGACCGTGTCGAAGAGCTCGGCTGTCTCGTCGAGCACCGTGCGGTGGCGCGTCTTCTGGCCGATCGGCGAGATGCCGCCGAGCACGTAGCCGGTGCGGCGCTGCGCGAGAGCCGGGTCGGCCATCGCGGCCTTCTTGCCGCCGACCGCCGCCGCGAGCTCCTTGAGATCGAGCGATCCGGTGACCGGCACGACGCCGACGACGAGCTCGCCGTCGACATCGGCCAGCAGCGTCTTGAAGACGCGGTCGGGCTCGACGCCGAGCGCCTCGGCCGCCTCGGTGCCGTAGCTGGTCGTGGACGGGTCGTGGCGGTACTCGCGCGGCGTGAACGGGATGCCGGCCGTCGTCAGCGCGACGGTCGCCGGCGTGCCGGGGCCGCTCCTGGCCGCCATCAGCCGGCTTCCCCGGTCATCGCTCCGTGCGCCGCGAACAGCTGCATCGACGTCCCCGCGACGCGGATGACCTGCCCGGGCTCGAACGTCTCGCCGTGCTCGAGGGGCACGGCCTCGTCGCTGTTCCAGAGGCGGGTGTACCCGGTCACGCCCTCGCTCTCGGCGAGCACGACGCTCGTCTCGTGCTCGACGCCGTGAACCACGAGCAGCACCCGGTCCAGCTCCTCGGTCTCGGGGGTGGAGGTGGCGAGGTACTGCATCGTCCGGTTCTCGGCCGAGGTCCAGTCGTGCTCGGACATCCGCCGGCCGTGCACGTCGAACCAGTGCATCGTGCTCGCGCTCGGCGTCACCTCGCCCTCCCTGCCGTAGCGGGAGGGTCGCAGCGCCGGGTGCTCGCGGCGGAGCCGGATCAGAGCGCGGGTGTGCTCGCGCAGGTCGAGCTGCCAGTCGCTGCGGCTGTCCCAGCGGAGCCAGGTGAGGTCGGAGTCCTGGCAGTAGGCGTTGTTGTTGCCGCGCTGACTGCGGCCGAACTCGTCGCCCGCGGTGATCATCGGCACTCCGGCCGAGAGCAGGAGCGTGCCCAGCAGATTGCGCATGGCCTTGCGGCGCGCGAGCGTGACGCCCTCGTCGGGAGTGGGCCCTTCGAAACCGTGGTTGAAGGAGCGGTTGTTGTCCGACCCGTCCCGATTCGACTCGCCGTTGCCGATGTTGTGCTTGACGTTGTACGAGACCAGATCGGCGAGGGTGAAACCGTCGTGCGCGGTGACGAAATTGACGGAGGCGAGCGGTCCGCGCTCGGTCGAGAACGTGTTGGAGGACCCGGTCAGTCGGGTGGCGAAGCCGCCGATGCCGACGGGGGCCGTGCCGGCGCGGCGGGCGTAGTCGATGTCCGACAGCCAGAAGTTGCGGACCCGGTCGCGGTAGCGGTCGTTCCACTCCGACCAGCCGGTCGGGAAGTTCCCCGTCTGCCAGCCGCCCATGCCCACGTCCCACGGCTCCGCGATCATCTTGACGTCGGCGAGCTCCGGGTCCTCGACCGCGGCGACGAGCAGCGGGTGATCGGAGCGGAAGTGAGCGTTCTCGTCGCGGCCGAGCGTCGCGGCCAGGTCGAGCCGGAAGCCGTCGATGCCGACCTCGGAGGACCAGTACCGGAGGGAGTCGAGCACCATGCGCTGCGCGACGGGCCGCCCGAAGTCGATCGTGTTGCCGCAGCCGGTGACATCGACGTAGTGGCCCTCGTCGGTCTGGCGGTACCAGCTCGCGTCGTCGATGCCGCGCAGACTCGAGCGCGGGCCGTTCGGACCCTCCTCGGCCGTGTGGTTGTAGACGACGTCGAGGATCACCTCGAGCCCGGCCTCGTGCAGCAGCTTCACCATGCCCTTGAACTCGCGGAGCACGGCCGTCGGTCCGCCGCGCTGAGCGGAGGGGGAGGCGTAGGCGGCGTGCGGGCTGAAGAAGTTCAGCGTGTTGTAGCCCCAGTAGTTCGTCAGGCCCTGACGCAGCAGGCGCTGCTCCGAGACGAAGGCGTGCACCGGCAGCAGCTCGACGGCCGTCACTCCGAGCTCCAGGAGCGAGGACACCGTCGACTCGTGCGCCAGCCCCGCGTAGGTGCCGCGGAGCTCGACGGGCAGAGCCGTGTTGAGCTTCGTCAGTCCCTTCACGTGCGCCTCGTAGATCACGGTGCGGTCCAGCGGAGTGCGCGGCTTCGCGGAGGAGCCCCAGTCGAAGGAGTCGTCGACGACGACCGAGCGCCACTCGTTCTCGGCGACCCGGAGCAGTCCCTTCGAGTACGGCTCGAGGAGGGCGGTGCGCGGATCGAAGCGGTGGCGCGGACCCTCGGGACCATCCACCCGGATCGCGTACCGGCGGCCGATGCTCAGCAGGGCGGACCGGGCGGACCACACGTCGTCCTCGCCGCGCGCGAGCGGCACGGTGCGGGTGACCCAGGCGGGGTCCTTCTCGTCGTAGAGCAGGAGGTCGATCGCGCTCGCGTTCGCCGACCACACGCGCAGCTCGCCGCCCTCCGCGTCCACCCTCACGCCGAGCCGGGACAGAGGGTCGTGAGAGTTCATGCGACTTACAGTAGTGAAGGCCCGGAGACCTCCTCCGCGGCCGCACGCGGACGGGGGACAGCGGTGATCTACCTCGACCACGCCGCGACGACTCCGCTGCGACCCGCGGCGCTCGCCGCCTTCGTCGAGGCGTCCCGGCACTCCGGCAACCCGTCGTCGGTGCACGGCGCCGGCCAGGAGGCGCGCCGCCGGCTCGAGGACGCCCGCCAGGTCCTCGCCGACGCTCTGGGCTGCGAGCCGATCGAGGTGATCCTGACCGCGGGGGGCACCGAGGCCATCAATCTCGCGCTCAAGGGCCTCTACTGGCAGCGCCGGAGCGAGGACGCGACGAGGCGGCGCATCCTGGTGCCGGCCGGCGAGCACCACGCCACGATCGACAGCGTCGAGTGGCTCGCCCGTCACGAGGGGGCGGACGTCGAGTGGCTCCCGCTCGATGCCGAGGGGGTGCTGCTGCCGGAGGTGCTGGCGGCCGCGATCGCCCGCGACCCCTCCTCCGTCGCCCTGGTCTCGGCACTGTGGGTCAACAACGAGATCGGCACGATCGCCCCGGTCGTCGAGCTCGCCGCCGTCTGCGCGTCGGCGGGCGTGCCGCTGCATCTGGACGCCGTCGCCGCGTTCGGCCACCTGCCCCTGGATGTCCGCGCGGTGCGCCGCGCCTCCGGCTCGGGCGGGGGAGCGGGGCTCGCGGCGGTCAGCGTCTCCGGGCACAAGGTCGGCGGGCCGGTCGCGACCGGGGCGCTCGTGCTCGCCCGGGACGCCCGGGTCGTCCCGATCCTGCACGGCGGCGGCCAGCAGCGCGGCGTCCGCTCCGGCACGCAGGACGTGCCGGGAGCGGCCGCGTTCGCCGCGGCGGCCGCGGAGGCGTCGGCCGAGATCGCCTCGGAGTCGGTGCGCCTGGCCGCCCTCCGCGACCGACTCGTCGCGGGCGTGCTCGCGGCGGTGCCGGGGGCGAGCCTCACCGGTCCCGCCGTCGACTCCGGACGCCGCGTGGCGAACAACGCGCACCTCGCGTTCCCCGGCGCCCAGGGCGACTCCCTCCTCCTCCTGCTCGACATGGCCGGCGTCTCCGTGTCGACGGGCTCCGCCTGCACCGCGGGGATCCCCGAGCCCTCCCACGTCGTGATGGCCCTCGGCCGGAGCGAGGACGAGGCCAGGGGCGTCCTGCGGCTGACCCTCGGCCGCACCACGACCGACGCCGACATCGACGCGGTGCTCGCGGCTCTCCCCGCGGCCTACACGCGGGCGGCCCGCGCCGGCCTCTCGAACCGGGCGGTCCTGCCCGCGACCTGAGTGCTCGGACTGCGCGCGCCGCCCGCCCGCTCGTAGACTCGGACGGTGAAGGTTCTCGCGGCGATGAGTGGTGGAGTGGACTCGGCGGTGGCCGCGGCCCGGGCAGTGGAGGCGGGGCACGACGTGGTCGGCGTCCACCTCGCGCTCAGCCGCATGCCGGGCACGCTCCGGACGGGCAGCCGAGGCTGCTGCACGATCGAGGACTCGATGGACGCGCAGCGCGCCGCGAACGTCCTCGGCATCCCCTACTACGTCTGGGACTTCTCGGAGCGCTTCAAGCTCGACGTCGTCGACGACTTCGTGGCCGAGTACTCCGCGGGCCGGACGCCCAACCCGTGCATGCGCTGCAACGAGCGGATCAAGTTCGCCGCCCTGCTCGAGAAGGCGCTCGACCTCGGCTTCGACGCCGTCTGCACCGGCCACTACGCGTCGCTCGTCATCCTGCCGGACGGCGGCCGCGAGCTTCACCGCGCCAGCGACGAGGCGAAGGACCAGTCCTACGTACTGGGTGTGCTGACCGCCGAGCAGCTCGCCCACTCGATGTTCCCGCTCGGGACGACGCCGTCGAAGGCGGTCGTGCGCGCCGAGGCCGCCGCTCGGGGTCTGAGCGTCGCGAACAAGCCCGACAGCTACGACATCTGCTTCATCCCCGACGGCGACACCCGCGGCTGGCTCTCCGAGCGCGTCGCTCCGGAGTCGGGCCCGATCGTCGACCGCGACGGAGCGGTGGTCGGCGCGCACGAGGGCGCGCACGGGTACACCGTGGGCCAGCGGCGGGGACTCCGCCTCGGAGTGCCGGCCGCCGACGGGCGACCCCGCTTCGTGCTCGAGGTGCGGCCGAAGACCAACGAGGTGGTCGTGGGTCCGCGCGAGGCCCTGCGCATCGGGCGGATCGCCGGCTCCCGGTTCACCTGGGCCGGCGCAGCGCCCGAGGACGCCGCCACCCCCTTCCGCTGCGACGTGCAGATCCGCGCGCATGCGGATCCGGTGCCGGCCACCGCCGTGGTGTCGGAGGTCGATGGCAGTGTCGAGCTCGTGATCACCCCCGACTCCCCGCTCGACGGCGTCGCTCCCGGGCAGACCGCCGTCGTCTACCTCGGCACGCGCGTCCTCGGCCAGTGCACGATCGACCGCACCGTCGCCGCCGACCTCGTGGGCGCGCTCTGATGGCCGCCGACGTCCCAGTCGGTCAGCGGGTCGACGAGCTGCGCGAGCGGATCCGCACCGCGAGCGAGAACTACTACGCGGCCGACGCCTCGGTGCTCTCGGACGCCGAGTACGACGCCCTGGTGCGCGAGCTGGCCGCGCTCGAGGCCGAGCACCCCGAGCTCGCCACCGAGGACTCCCCGACCGTGACCGTCGGCGGGATAGCGGCCGCGGGCCTCGCTCCGATCGACCACGCCGAGCGGATGCTGTCGCTCGACAACGTGTTCTCGGCCGACGAGCTGCGCGAGTGGTGCGAGAAGACGGTCGCGTCCGCGGGCCGCGCGATCTCGTGGCTCACCGAGCTGAAGATCGACGGGCTCGCCATCTCGCTCCGCTACGAGCACGGTCGTCTCGTCACCGCCGCCACCCGCGGCGACGGCCGCACCGGCGAGGACGTCACCGTGAACGCGGTGCGGCTGGCCGGCATCCCGGAGCACCTCTCGGGGGAGGGCCACCCGGCCCTCGTCGAGGTGCGCGGCGAGGTCTTCATCCCGGTGAAGGCCTTCGCCGAGCTCAACGCGCTGCAGGAGCGGCTGCGCGAGGAGGCCGTCGAGGAGTCGCGGGCCCGCTGGGCGGCGCGCCCGGAGGCGACCCGCAAGCCGTTCGAGGAGGAGAAGGCCCGCGACAGCGCGCTGCGCCGCTTCCCGACCTTCGCCAACCCGCGCAACGCGGCGAGCGGCGGCCTGCGCCAGCAGCTCGACAAGAAGTCGGGCCTCGATCTGCGGGCCGGCGAGGCGCGGGTGCAGTCCCTCGCGCTCTACGTGCACGGCCTCGGCGCCTGGCCCGATCCGCCGGTGGCGGCGCAGTCCGAGGTCTACGGACTCCTCGCCTCGTGGGGCCTCCCGGTCAGTGCGCACAACCGCGTCTCCGAGTCGGTCGACGACGTTCTCGCCTTCGTCGAGAAGCACGGTCGCGAGCGGCACTCGGTCGAGCACGAGATCGACGGAGTGGTCGTCAAGGTCGACGAGCTCGCCCTGCACGACGAGCTCGGCGCCACCAGTCGTGCCCCGCGCTGGGCCATCGCCTACAAGTACCCGCCCGAGGAGGTGCACACGAAGCTGCTCGACATCGTGGTGAGCGTCGGCCGCACGGGTCGTGCCACTCCGTTCGCCGTGATGCAGAAGGTCAAAGTGGCGGGCTCCGAGGTGCGCCAGGCCACGCTGCACAATGCCGATGTCGTGAAGGTCAAGGGCGTGCTGATCGGCGACACCGTGGTGCTGCGCAAGGCCGGTGACGTGATCCCCGAGGTGCTCGGGCCGGTCGTCGAGCTGCGCGACGGCTCCGAGCGCGAGTTCGTGATGCCGACGGCCTGCCCGGAGTGCGGCACGACCCTCGCCCCCTCCAAGGAGGGCGACGTCGACCTGCGCTGCCCGAACGCCGAGTCCTGCCCCGCCCAGGTGCGCGGGCGCGTCGAGCACATCGGCGGCCGCGGTGCCCTCGACATCGAAGCGCTCGGCGAGGTGAGCGCCGCCGCGCTGACGCAGCCGCTCGTCCCGGCGGAGCCTCCGCTGCGCACCGAGGCGGGCCTGTTCGAGCTCACCCTCGCGGACCTCTTCCCGATCGAGGTCGTCGTCCGCGACTCCGAGACCGGTCTCGAGAAGCTCGACGCCGCCGGGCGGCCCAAGGTCGTCCGGCCCTTCCAGCGCAAGCGGCAGGTCGCGAAGGACGGGCCGTTCGATCCGGCCGCGTCCGTCTTCGCCGGCGACGAGACCTCGGTCCCGTCCACGAACGCGACGCGCCTGATCGAGAACATCGACAGGGCGAAGACGAAGGAGCTGTGGCGACTGCTCGTCTCGCTGAGCATCCGGCACGTCGGGCCCGTGGCCGCTCGGGCGCTCGCGGGATACTTCGGCTCGCTCGACGCGATCCGGGGGGCGAGCCGCGACGAGCTCGCGGCCGTCGACGGGGTGGGCGGCATCATCGCCGACGCCCTCCTCGACTGGTTCGACGTCGACTGGCACCGCGAGATCGTCGACCGCTGGGCGGCCGCGGGAGTGCGGTTCTCGACCCCGGGCCACCCCGGTCCGGGAGCAGCGGAGGCGGCGGGCGGCGTTCTCGCCGGGCTCACCGTCGTCGCGACCGGGTCCCTCGAGGGCTACTCGCGCGAGGGCGCTCTGGAGGCGATCATGCAGGCGGGCGGCAAGGCCGGCTCGAGCGTGTCCAAGAAGACCGACTACGTCGCGGCCGGACCGGGAGCCGGGAGCAAGCTCGGCAAGGCGGAGCAGCTCGGCGTGCGGATCATCGACGCGGCGCAGTTCCACCTGCTCGTGACCGAGGGGCCCGCCGCGATCGCCCTCCCCGAAGCGGAGGAGCCCGAGGGGGCGGTCGCCGAGGACCTCGCCGCTGAGGACGCCGCCGCTCGGGAGCCCGTCGCCGGAGGGTCGGCGCCCGCCGCCGAGGAGCCCCCCGCCGAGACCGCCTGAGCACCGGGCGGACGGCCCGATCGCTGCTGCGGCCGCGTGGTCGGGGCCGTGCGCCCTGGCCGGGCGGCCGGGAGCCGCTCGGTAGACTGGTCGCCGCATCCTCACGAACCACCGATGGAGACGAATGTCCGAGATCACGGCCGAGACGGTCGCCCATCTGGCCCAGCTGGCCAGGATCGACCTCACACCCGAGGAGATCCAGAACATGACGCGGGAGCTCGGCCAGATCGTCGACTCCGTGGCCGCGGTCCAGGCCGTCGCCACCCCCGACGTCCCGGCGACCAGCCACCCCATCCCGCTCGAGAACGTCTTCCGCCCCGACGTGGTCGGCGAGACGCTCACCCGCGAGCAGGCCCTCTCCGGCGCCCCCGAGCACGACGGCAGCCGCTTCCAGGTGTCCGCGATCCTGGGGGAGGAGCAGTGAGCGCGCACGGCCAGGAGATCATCCGCCTGAGCGCCTCGGCGCTCTCCGAGAGGCTCGTCGACGGGTCGATCTCGTCCACGGAGGCGACCCGCGCGCACCTCGACCGCATCGCGTCGGTCGACTCCGCGGTGCACGCGTTCCTGCACGTGGCCGAGGAGGCCGCGGTCGGCACCGCCGCCGAGATCGACCGCCGCCGCGCAGCGGGGGAGTCCCTCCACTCGCTCGCCGGGATCCCGCTGGCCGTCAAGGACGTCATCGTCACGAACGACATGCCGACCACCAGCGGCTCGCGGATCCTCGAGGGCTGGCGCCCGCCGTACGACGCGACCGTCATGACGAAGGTCCGCGCCGCCGGGCTGGTGCCGATCGGCAAGACCAACATGGACGAGTTCGCGATGGGCTCGACCACCGAGCGCTCCGCGTACGGACCCACGCACAACCCGTGGGACCTCGATCGCATCCCCGGCGGCTCCGGCGGAGGCTCCGCCGCGGCCGTCGCGAGCTACGAGGCGCCGCTCGCCCTCGGTTCCGACACCGGTGGCTCGATCCGCCAGCCCGCGCACGTCACCGGCACCGTCGGCGTCAAGCCGACCTACGGCGGCGTCTCGCGCTACGGAGCGATCGCACTCGCGTCGAGCCTCGACCAGATCGGCCCCGTCTCGCGGACCGTCCTCGATTCCGCCCTGCTGCACGACGTGATCGCCGGGCACGACCCGCGCGACTCCACCTCCCTCCGCGACACCTGGCCCTCCTTCGCCGACGCGGTGCGCCGCGCCGACGTCACGGGGATGCGCATCGGCGTCCTCAAGGAGCTCGACGGCGGCGAGGGCTTCCAGCCCGGTGTCCTCGCGCGCTTCCACGAGGCCCTCGCGGTGCTCGAGAAGGCCGGAGCCGAGATCGTCGAGGTGAGCGCCCCGAGCATCGAGCACGCGGTCGCCGCCTACTACTTGATCCTGCCGGCTGAGGCGTCCAGCAACCTCGCGAAGTTCGACTCCGTCCGCTTCGGCCTCCGGGTCACCCCGAAGGGCGGCGGCACGGTCGAGCAGGTCATGGCGGCCACCCGTGAGCAGGGCTTCGGACCCGAGGTCAAGCGCCGCATCATCCTCGGCACCTACGCGCTCTCGGCCGGCTACTACGACGCCTACTACGGCAGCGCCCAGAAGGTGCGCACGCTCGTCCAGCGCGACTTCGACGCGGCGTTCGCCTCCGTGGACGTCATCGCGTCGCCGACCGCGCCGACCACCGCCTACCGTCTCGGCGAGAAGCTCGACGATCCGCTGGCGATGTACCGCGGCGACATCGCGACCATTCCCGCCAACCTCGCCGGCATCCCCGGCATCTCCGTTCCCGCGGGACTCGCCGACGAGGACGGGCTGCCGGTCGGCATCCAGTTCCTCGCCCCCGCCCGCGAGGACGTCCGTCTCTACACCGTCGGTGGAGCGCTCGAGGCCCTGCTCGAGGAGCACTGGGGTCACCCGCTCCTCGCGAAGGCCCCCGATCTCGCTCCCGCCGAGCAGTTCGCCTCCGAGGAAGGTGCCGTCTGATGGCCTCCGCGCACACGTCCGTCCCCGAGCTCATGGACTACGACGAGGTCTTCGAGCGCTTCGAGCCGGTCCTCGGCTTCGAGGTGCACATCGAGCTCAACACGAAGACCAAGATGTTCTCGGACGCGCCGAACGAGTTCGGCTCCGAGCCGAACACGAACGTCACCCCGGTCGACCTCGGGCTCCCGGGTTCGCTCCCGGTCGTCAACGAGCAGGCCGTCCGGTACTCGATCAGCCTGGGGCTGGCCCTCGGCTGCTCGATCGCGCCGTCGAGCCGCTTCGCCCGGAAGAACTACTTCTACCCTGACCTCGCGAAGAACTACCAGATCTCGCAGTTCGACGAGCCGATCGCGTTCGAGGGCTCGGTCGAGGTCGAGCTGGCCGACGGCACGCTCGTCGACATCCCGATCGAGCGCGCGCACATGGAGGAGGACGCCGGCAAGCTGACGCACGTCGGCGGGTCCACCGGCCGCATCCAGGGTGCCGAGTACTCGCTCGTCGACTACAACCGCGCGGGCGTCCCCCTCGTCGAGATCGTCACCAAGCCGATCTTCGGTGCCGGGAAGAACGCCCCGGAGTTCGCCAAGGCCTACGTGGCGACCATCCGCGACATCGTCCTCGCGCTCGGGATCTCCGACGCGAAGATGGAGCGCGGCAACCTCCGCTGCGACGCCAACGTCTCGCTCCGCCCCTGGGGCCAGGAGAAGCTCGGCACCCGCACCGAGACGAAGAACGTCAACTCCCTCCGCTCCGTCGAGCGCGCGGTCCGCTACGAGATCCAGCGCCAGGCGGCGATCCTCGCCGCCGGCGGCACGATCACGCAGGAGACGCGCCACTGGCACGAGGACACCGGCCGCACCTCGGCCGGTCGCCCCAAGAGCGACGCGGACGACTACCGCTACTTCCCGGAGCCCGACCTGCTGCCGGTCGTACCCTCGCCGGAACTGATCGAGGAGCTGCGCGCCGCGCTCCCCGAGAAGCCGGCCGCCCGCCGTCGCCGCCTCAAGGCCGACTGGGGCTTCACCGACCTCGAGTTCCAGGACGTCGCGAACAGCGGTCTGCTCGTCGAGATCACCGAGACGGTCGCCGCCGGAGCGACTCCGCAGGCCGCCCGCAAGTGGTGGACCGGGGAAGTCGCTCGGCTCGCCAACGCGGCGGGTCAGGATCCGTCCGCGCTCGTCACGCCGACGCAGGTGGCCGAGCTGGCCGGGCTCGTCGAGAGCGGGACGCTCACCGACCGCCTCGCCCGCGAGGTGCTGCAGGGCGTCGTCGCCGGCGAGGGCACGCCCCAGGAGGTCGTCGACGCTCGCGGGCTCGCCGTCGTCTCGGATGACGGAGCGCTCATCGCGGCCATCGACACGGCCCTGGCCTCGCAGCCCGACGTGCTCGCCAAGATCCGCGACGGCAAGGTGCAGGCGGCCGGTGCCGTGATCGGCGCCGTGATGAAGGCCATGAAGGGCCAGGCCGACGCCGCTCGCGTGCGCGAGCTGGTGCTGGAGCGCGCCGCCGGCTGAGCCGGTGCGCGAGGAGCGGAGGAGACGATGAGCGACGAGCCCGAGGTCTCCTCCGTTCCCGCGCGGCTCGATCTGCCGAGCGGAGGCTTCCTGCGTCCGCTGGTGTCCAGCGATGCCGAGCTGCTCCGCGGAGTGATCGGGGAGCGGCGGGCGTGGCTCGCGGCGCTCCTCCCCGAGGGCTCCGAGGCCGCCGAGCCCGAGGACGACGTCCGTGCGCTCCGCTCCCTCGAGTCCGCTGCCCGGGACGGACGCGTGCACGCCTTCCTCCTGGTCGACGAGACCTGGACCACAGCGATCGGCGCGCTGAGCGTCGTCCCCGGGCCGGGGCGGACCGCGTCGGCGTCTTGGTGGGTGGTGCCCGAGCTGCGCGGCTCCCGGGTGGAGGAGGAGCTCGACGCGTTCACGCGGCGCTGGCTCCTCACCCGCTGGCCGTTCGACGAGGTCGAGACACCCGACAACCACCCTGAGGATCCGGCCGCCCTGGCCGGCGCGAACCTCCTCGCCGTCCTGCCGGACGAGCCCGAGCGCACCCCGCTGCCCGAGCCCGACCTCGAGGCGGCTCGGCGACTGTGGTCCGAGTACCCCGGCTCCGGGCCCTCGCCCCTGCCTCCCGTCGAGTCGTTCGGCGACTCCGTCCAGCTCGCGGACGAACTCCTCGAGCTGGTCCGGCGCGGGGTCAAGACGGCCACCGCGTCGCTCGTCGGCCAGGAGCCCGTTCCCGCGGCGGGGGACCACTGGATCGTCTGCGACGGCGCGGGCGTCCCCCGCCTCGTGCTGCGCAGCGACGAGGTGCGGGTCGCTCCGCTCGACTCGGTCGACGACGTGTTCGCCTGGGCCGAGGGGGAGGGCGACCGCTCCCGGGAGTCGTGGCTGCAGGGGCATCGCCGGTACTTCGCCCGCGAGGACCCGGAGTCGCCCCTCGACCGGGTCGTCTTCGAGCGCTTCCGCGTGGTCTGGCCCCAGGGCGATGCCGACCGAGCGGCGGCTTTCCTCCGAAGCCCGGCGGCGACCTCCCCGGATCGACGCCCGCCCGGCTGATCTCGGGGTGGCGCACTCGTCTCTCGGGGGTTCCCCGGATGCCGCTCCCAGCGGCCCTGCGCCAGAGTGGAGTCATGTCCACTCTCGTTCGCCCTCGTCAGGGCAAGATCATCGCCGGCGTCTGCGTCGGACTCGCGAACCGCTTCGGCTGGAGCCCGTTCCTCGTCCGACTCCTCTTCGTGCTCTCCTGCCTGCTCCCCGGCCCGCAGATCATCGCTTACCTCATCATGTGGATCGTCATCCCGAAGAAGTGACCGACGGCGGCCCCGCGTGGAGCGTGCACTGAGCGGATGCTCAGGACACGTGGGTGCGCGGGGCCTACGGTGGCGGTGTGCGACCGCCTCCCGGCGGCGCCGAGGAGGAGATCATGGGATTCCTGGACCGACTGCTGGGGCGCGAGGAGCGCCCCGAGGACGCGCGACGCGACTCCGGCTACGGCGCGGCGGCCAACGGGCGGCAGCCTGCGTACGGCACCCCGCCCGGCCGTCCTGCCCGCAGCGAGGACGACATCGCGATCGAGCGCTACCGCTATCTGCTCCGCACAGCCCCGCCCGAAGCGCTCGAACAGGTGCACCGCGAGGCCTTCGAGCAGCTGACCCCCGAGCAGCGCAAGCAGGTCTTCCGCGAGCTCAGCGAGGGCGCTCCCGTGGGCGACGCGCCGCGCAGCGACGACCCCCAGGCCCTCGCACAGTCGGCCACGCGGAGCGAGCTGCGCCAGCCCGGCTTCATGGAGCGCCGCTTCGCCGGCGGTCAGGGCGGCGCGATGGGCGCCGGAGGCATGGGCTTCGGCGGGGTCCTCGCCTCGTCGATGCTCGGCACCATCGCGGGCTTCGCGATCGGATCCGCGATCGCCGGTGCGTTCCTCCCGGACGCCGGCGGCGAGTACGCGGGTGGTGAGGGCGGCGACGGCGGTGAGGGCGGCGACGGCGGTGAGGGCGGCGACGCTGGAGCCGAGGGCGGCGACGCCGGAGCCGGAGCCGACGGCGGTGGCGACTACGGCGGGGACTTCGGGGGCGGTGGCGACTTCGGCGGCGGCGACTTCGGCGGATTCGACATCTGACCCGGCCGCGCCCCAGGGCGAACGACGAGGCCCCCGGCCCGCGCGAGCGGAACCGGGGGCCTCGCGCCGTCCCGCCGGGAGGTTCAGCTCTCGTCGACGAGGCGGGCCTTCACCTCGCGGCGCAGCACCTTGCCGATCATGTTCGTCGGCAGCTCGTCGATGACGACGATCCGCTTCGGCACCTTGTACGGAGTCAGCGCCTCCCGGACCACGGCCCGGGCGTGGGCCTCGTCGAAGTCCGCGCCGGGCTCGAGGACGACGGCCGCGGCGACGATCTCGCCGCTGCGCGCGTCGGGCAGTCCCACGACGGCCGCGTCGTGCACGGACGGGAGCCGGCGCAGCACCTCCTCCACCTCGGACGGCGAGACGTTGAAGCCGCCGGTGATGATCAGCTCCTTGATGCGGTCGACGAGGCTGACGAAGCCGTCCTCGTCGATCGTGGCGATGTCGCCCGTGCGGAACCAGCCCTCGCTCGTGAACGCGTCGGCGGTCTCCTCGGGCTTGCGGTGGTAGCCGCGGAACACCTGCGGTCCGCGCACGATCAGCTCGCCCTGCTCCCCGGGGGCGACGTCGACGGTCGAATTCTCGGGATCGACGATGCGGACGTCCGTCCCGGGCAACGGCAGACCCACGGTGCCTGCACGGCGCGAGGTGCTGACGGGATTGGCCATGAGCACCGGAGAGGTCTCCGACAGTCCGTACCCCTCGACGAGCGTGCCGCCGGTCTGCTCCTCGAAGCGGGCGACCAGCGACGGGTCGAGCGGCATCGCGCCCGAGATCGCGATCTCGATGCCCTGCAGCGAGACGCCCTTCTCCCGGGCCCGGGCGGCCAGGCGCTCGGCGATCGGGGGAACGGCGGGGAGGAACGTCGCCGGGTGCTTCCGCACGACCTTCAGCACGAGGTCCGGGTCGAACTTGGGGAACAGCACGAGGCGCGCCCCCATGCTCATCGCGAACGTGAGGCAGAGGGTGAGCCCGTAGGCGTGGAACATGGGCAGGACCGCGTAGACGACGCAGTCGCCCCGACGCACCTGCGGCACCCATGCGCGCGACTGCGCCGCGTTGGCGGTGAGGTTGCGGTGGGTGAGCTCGGCACCCTTGGGCGTTCCGGTGGTGCCGCTCGTGTACTGGATCACCGCGAGGTCGTCTGCAGTGGGCCGGGGATGGGCGGGATCGATCCTGCGGCGGAGCAGGGAGTCCCACTCCACGGCGCCGCGCACGCGTCCGGTCAGCGCGGCCCGCGATTCCCGTGCCTTGCGGATCGGCAGGCGGAGAGCCGCGCGCATCGGAGCGGGCATGGCGCGCGTGAGGTCGACCGCGACCACGGTCTCGACCCCGAGGTCGGCGGGCAGCTCCTGCACCAGGGGCGCCACGCGGTCCCACGCGATGGCGACGCGGGCTCCATGGTCCTCGAACTGGTGGCGCAGCTCCCGCGGCGTGTAGAGCGGGTTGTGCTCCACGACGACAGCCCCCAGCCGGAGGACCGCGTAGAAGGCGATCACGTGCTGAGGGCAGTTGGGCAGGATGAGCGCGACCGGATCGCCCTCGCGGACGCCGAGTCGGCGCAGACCCTCCGCGACGCGCTCCACGTCGTCGGCCAGCTGCGCGTAGCTGGTGGACCGGCCGAAGAACTCGAGGGCCACCTTCTCGGGATAGCGCTCGGCCGACTCCGTGACGATGTCGAGGAGCGAGCCCTCGGGAGGCTCCAGCTCGGTCGGCACGCCGGGTGCGTAGCTCCGGATCCAGGGACGGGGCGCGTGGCTGCTCACCCGCACCACTCTAGGTGCACGGGCCGGCGCCGCCCCGAGGGCGGACGCCGGCCCGGAGTGGTCAGGCGGTCTGCGCGACGGCGTCCTCGATGGGCACGTCGCCCGAGACCAGCTCCCAGGTCCGCCCGATCGAGGACGGCTGCTCGAGGACGGCGACCACGACGGCGGCGACGTCCTCGCGGGGGATGCTGCCGCGCTCGACCTCCTCGCCCAGCGCGATGCGGCCGGTGCCCTCGTCGGTCGTGAGTCCGCCGGGCCGGAGGATCGTCCAGTCGAGGTCGGTGGCCTTCAGCGCGGTGTCGGCGTCGCGCTTGGCCTCGACGTAGGCGCGCCAGACCTCCTCGGTGTCGTCCGCGAGCGGCTCGTCCACTCCGATCGCGCTGATCTGCACGAAGCGGCGGATCCCGGCGGCGGCGGCGGCCTCCTGGCTGAGGACCGAGGCGCCGAAGTCGACGGTGCGCTTGCGCTCGATGCCCGAGTCCGGGCCGGCGCCGGCCGAGAAGACGAGGGCGTCGACGCCCTCGAGCAGTGCGGCGAACTCCTCCGGTGTCGAGCTCTCGAGGTCGTGCACGAGCGGCTCGCCGCCCAGGCGCACGATGTCCTCGGCGTGCTCGGGATTGCGGATCACTCCGACGGACTCGTGCCCGGCGTCGTACAGCAGGTGCAGGATCTGCTGCCCGACCTTGCCGTGGGCTCCGATGACGGCGACGCGTGTCATGGTCGTTCCTCTCCTCGTCGGGGCGCTGGGCCCCTCTCCTCGTCCGCGCGAGCGGTGGTCCCCTCATCCTGCCCGCGGCGGATGGGAGCGGCGTTCAGGCTGCGAGGCGGTCGTCGCGCCCGGTGATCGCGAGCAGGCGGCGCTGCAGCGGCGCGTCCTCGCCGACGGGCACCGGCGCGGCGAACAGCCCACTGGCCCGCAGGGTGTCCTCCTGCGGGGCGAAGAGCTCCCAGACGGCCGCGACGAGCTCCTCGTCGAGGGTCTCGTCCGCCCCGGTCGCGCGCGCCAGGTCCCACGTGTGGATCGTGACGTCCGAGACCTGCTCCCGGACCAGCTCGAGCGCCGTGACGGAGTCGCGTCCGAGGCGCAGGACCGCGTCGGGGTGGGCGGACGCGGCGGAGGCGCGCGCGTCGGCGGTGACGCGGGTCCACTCGCTGCGGAGATCGCTGGCGACGGGCTCCAGGCGGATCGGGGACTCGTCCCCGCCGGACAGGAGCGTGTGCGCCCGCTGCTGCTCGCGGACCACGTGCAGCACCAGCGCGCGGGTGTCCCACTCGGTGTCGGGAGTCGGGGCGGACCAGTCCTCGACGGCGGCCAGGCGGCTCTCGAAGGCGGCGTGGGCGCGCTGCTGGAGGTCGAGCCAGCGGCTCATCTCGGTGGCGGTGGGGGAGGCGGGCTCGTGCGTCATGTCTTCTCCGGAGCGTCGTCGTCGGTGCTCGGGACAACCGGCGGCGGCCCCGCGCCATTCCCTCGGAGCGGTCGCCGACCGCTCGGGTCCACGATGTCGGGGGTGCGTGCGAGCATGGCAGGAGGGAACGGCGCAGCGGGCAGGACGGTACGTGAGCAAACAGGACGGCAGCGGGCGGCAGGTCACGATCGAGCCCGTCGACGACCCGGGCGCCAGCATCATGCACATCGACATGGATGCGTTCTTCGCGTCGGTCGAGCTCCTCGAGCGTCCCGATCTCCGCGGCCGCCCGGTGATCGTCGGGCACATCGGCTCGCGGTCCGTCGTGACGGCGGCGACCTACGAGGCGCGTCGGTTCGGGGTGAACTCCGCGATGCCGATGGCCGTCGCCCTCCGCAAGTGCCCGCACGCGGTGGTCCTCGAACCGCACATGGACCGCTACCGCGAGGCGTCGCGTCGCGTGATGGCGATCTTCGACTCCTTCACCCCGCTGGTCGAGCGCCTGAGCATCGACGAGGCCTTCCTCGACGTGGCCGGTGCCCGCCGGATCTCCGGCTCGCCCTTCGCGATCGGCACCGCGATCCGCGAGCGGGTGCACTCCGAGCTCGGGTTGACCTGCTCCGTCGGCATCGCGAGCACCAAGTTCGTCGCCAAGCTCGCCTCCGGCCGCTCCAAGCCCGACGGCCTCCTGGTCGTCCCCTCCGACGGCGTGCGCGAGTTCCTCGACCCGCTCCCCGTGAGCGCGCTCTGGGGCGTCGGAGCGAGCACCGAGGAGGCGCTGCTCAAGCGCGGACTGCGGACGGTCGCCGACGTCGCCTCGACCCCGCTGCCCGTGCTGATCGGCTCGCTCGGCGACGCGACCGGGCGTCGGCTGCACGCCCTCTCGAACGGAGTCGACCCGCGGCCGGTCGACACCCGCCAGGTCGAGAAGAGCGCGGGTCACGAGATCACCTTCGCCGACGACGTCGCCGATCCCGAACTGGTGCGTCGGGAGCTGCTGCGACTGTGCGACAAGGTGGCGGTGCGCCTGCGCCGCTCGGGCGTGCGGTGCCGCACGGTCGCCGTCAAGGTCCGCTTCGGCGACTTCAGCACGCTCACCCGGTCCCGCACGCTGCCCGAGGCCACCGACGTGGCGCGGGTGCTCTACGAGGCCTCGTCCGCACTGCTCGAGGCGGCGAACCCCCTGCGCCGACCGGTCCGCCTGATCGGCGTGCGCGGCGAGCAGCTCGTCGACGGCGACGAGGTCGCCTTCTCGCTCTGGAACGACTCCGACGACTGGCGCGACGCCGAGCTCGCGGTCGACGGAGTCGCGGCGCGGTTCGGGTCGGGGGCCGTGCGTCCCGCATCGCTGCTGTCCCGCTCGGCACCGGAGTCGGCGAAGGGGATCGACCTCAGCGACAGCCTCGCTACGCGGAGCCGATCGTCAGACTGACGGGCCGGTGGTCCGACCCGTTCGGCGGCAGCACCTCCACGGTCGAGGCGGGGACGCCGTCGGCGAGAGCGTGATCGAGGCTCACGAGCGGGAGCAGCGCGGGCCACGTGGCGGGGAAGCCGATCCCCGAGGTCCGCACGAGTGCTGCCTGCTCGAGGACCGGGGCGAGGAGGTGGTCGTCGGGAGCCGTGTTGAAGTCGCCGATCACCAGGGTGCGCTCCGACTCGTCCTGAGCGAGGACGTCCGCCAGTCCGCCGAGCATCACGTCCCGCTCCTCGTGGTCGCCGAGGCGGAACGAGGCCAGGTGGACGACGAAGAGCCGGGTCGAGCCGACCGTCGTCCCGATGTCGACCGCGAGGGCGCGGTCCCAGCCCAACCCGAGGTCGAGCGGCTCCGCGTTCGACAGCTCCTCCCGGCTCCACACGCCGACGGTGCCGACGACGAAGGAGTGCGGGTAGGTCCCGGACAGCTCCGCGTCCACCGCGTCGCGCGCGTCGCCGTCGAGCTCCTGGAGAGCGATCACGTCGGGCTCCCGCGAGGCGAGCTCGAGGGCCAGGGCACCCGCGTCCGCACTCGCGGCGATGTTCTGGCTGACGACGGTGAAGGATCCCGAGCGCACGAGGGGGCCGGGCACGGCCACCGGCAGCACGAGCACGCCGTAGACGGTCGCGAGCACAGTGGCAGCGGCCCCCGCGGCGCGCGAGCGCAGGCCGACGGCCGCGGTGATCAGCAGGAGGACGACGAGGCCGGTCCACGGGATCGCGGTCTCGAGCACGGAGAGCCAGCCCGCCGACTCCGGCAGCAGCCGATGGACGGCGAGGAACGCCGCGAGCACGGCGCTCGCACCCACGACGACGGCCGCCCGGAGAGGGTGACGTCGGCGGGGGCGCTGCGGCATCCGTCGAGTATGACCGCTGCCCCGGTGACCGGGGTGGGGGAGTCCTGAGCGAGCCCGCGCGGCGGTTGTCCCCCCGTCGAGC
The DNA here is from genome assembly GCF_017355185.1 of Rathayibacter sp. SD072. Taxonomy (GTDB): domain Bacteria; phylum Actinomycetota; class Actinomycetes; order Actinomycetales; family Microbacteriaceae; genus Rathayibacter. Next base: position 25,927 of record NZ_JADILJ010000023.1, read on the forward strand.
CCGGGAGTAGCGTTCGGGCATGCCCAACATCGCCGTGTCCCTGGCCGACAAAGTCACCTCCGCGGGAGCCGCGACGATCTACGGGGAGCCCGTGGACGTCGACGGCGCCACGATGGTGCCCGTCGCACTCCGCTGGTTCGGCTTCGGCGGCGGCAGCGGCTCCGAGGAGGGCCAGGAGGGCGGCGGCGGTGGTGGCGGCGGTGCCGTCGTCCCGATCGGGGCCTACATCAAGGACGACCTCGGACTGCGCTTCCAGCCCAACATCGTGTCGGTCCTGGCCGTGGGCATCCCCTTCGTCTGGGTCACCGGCAAGGCTCTCGCCCGTCTCGTCCGCGCACTCAAGAAGTAGGCGGTCGCGCCGTCCTCAGCGCAGGCGCTGAGCGGCGTCGTGGTCCTCAGCGAAGGCGCTGAGCGGCGTCCTGGTCCTCAGCGCATGCGCTGAGGGCGAGCGGTGAACCACTTCTTCTGCGTGCGGCCGAATCCGACGATCAGTCGCTCGGCGTCGCCCGGGTGTCGCGGATCGTAGACGACGGCGACCGGCTCACCGGCCATCCAGGCGTCTCCCCGACGCTGGGGGACCTTCAGGGCGCGTCGCTCCTCGCCGTTCTCGAGGCGGTACGAGACGAGCAGCCGCCCGGCATGGCTGCCGCGTGCGCCCGGCATCGATGCGCCGTCGGGGAGCACGCGCCCCTGCACGCGCGTCCCGGAGCCCAGCAGCTCGCGCCGGATGCGCCGACGCCTCTGCCACAGGAGCGCGTGGAGCAGGACCAGCAGCACGACGGCGAGAACGACGACCACCGACCACGACATGCTGTCTATGATTGCTGACGAACACGGGAGTCCGGTGCACCGGACTGAGAGGAAGGCACGCAGCCTTCGACCGTCGAACCTGATCTGGGTCATGCCAGCGAAGGAACGTTTCGATCTCCTCTTCCTACCCGTGCCCTCCATTCGCTTCCACGAAAGGGCACGTCAGTGCAGAACTCCACCCTTCCCACCACCCGGCGCCGCGATCTCCGCTGGCGCGTCGTCGACATCGTCGTGGCGAGCGTCGTCGCCGTCGCGAGCGGCATCGTCTTCTGGGCCTGGGGCCTCGCGACCAACGTCCTCGGCCTCGCCTTCGAGTTCCTCCCCGGACTCGGCGGGATCCTCGGCGGCGGCTGGCTCTTCGCCGGCGTCCTGGGCGGCCTCATCATCCGCAAGCCCGGTGCCGCGCTCTACACCGAGCTGGTCGCCGCGGTCGTCTCCGCGCTGATCGGCACCCAGTGGGGCTACCTGGTCCTGCTGTCCGGACTGGTCCAGGGACTGGGCGCCGAGCTCATCTTCGCGCTCTTCCTGTACCGCAGCGGTCGGCCGATCGTGGCGCTGCTCGCCGGCGCCGGTGCGGGTCTCGCCCTCGCGATCAACGACCTGATCGTCTGGTACGCGGGTGTGGACGGACTCTTCGCCACCGTCTACATCGTCTCCTCGATCGTGTCCGGCATCGTCCTCGCGGGGCTCCTGCCCTGGCTCGCCGTCCGTGGACTGGCCGCTTCCGGCGCCCTCGACCGCTTCGCCTCGGGGCGCGAGGGCAGGGTGATCGATGCAGCCGGCGCGGGCGCTCGATGAGCGGTGCCGCCGTCTCGGCGCGCGGCTGGAGCTGGCGGCACGCCGGGCGCTCGCGGTCGGCCGTGTCCGGGCTCGACCTCGAGATCGGGCCGGGGGAGCGCGTGCTGCTCCTCGGCCCCTCCGGTGCGGGCAAGAGCACTCTGCTGCACGCTCTCGCCGGAGTCCTCGGCGGCGAGGAGGACGGCGCGTCGGCCGGTGAGCTGACCCTCGACGGCGAGTCCCCCCTCCGGCGCCGCGGGGTGGCGGGTCTGGTGCTGCAGGATCCGGACACCCAGGCCGTGCTGGCGCGGGTGGGCGACGATGTCGGCTTCGCGTGCGAGAACCTCGGCGTCCCCGCGGCCGAGATCCCGGAGCGCGTGCGGCAGGCTCTCGAGGACGTCGGGCTCGACGTGCCGCTCGACCGCTCGACATCGGCTCTGTCGGGCGGGCAGAAGCAGCGGCTCGCCCTCGCGGGCGTGCTGGCCATGCGACCGAGGCTCCTCCTGCTGGACGAGCCGACGGCCAACCTCGATCCGGTCGGCGTCCGCGAGGTGCGCGACGCCGTCGAGCGGAGCACGGAGGGCTCGGGAGCGACCCTCGTCGTCGTCGAGCACCGCGTGGACGTCTGGATCGACCTCGTCGACCGGGTCGTGGTGCTGGGTGCGGACGGAACCGTGATCGCCGACGGCGCCCCCGCGACCGTGCTCGTCGACGCGCGCGAGGTGCTCGTCACGGCGGGGGTCTGGCTGCCGGGGGAGGTCCCGGCGCGCCGCCACGGCCCGGAGGGATCCACCGCGGCCGCGTTGCGCACCTCCGCCCTCGCGCTGGCGCGTCCGGTCTTCGGCGTGCGCCGTCCGCCCCTGATCGCCTCCGGACTCGATCTCGAGATCGCCGAGGGGCGGGTCACCGCCGTGCTGGGCCCCAACGGAGCGGGGAAGTCGACGCTCGCACTCACGCTCGCCGGACTCCTGCCGCCCGCCGACGGGGAGGTCGTCGCCTCGGACGCGGTGCGTGCCGGAGCGTCACGGCACCCGCACCGCTGGCGCTCCGCCGAGCTCGCCGACCGCGTCGCGATGGTCTTCCAGGAGCCCGAGCACCAGTTCCTGACGGCGCGGGTGCGGCAGGAGCTGCACCTGGGCACGCGGAACGCGTCGGAGCGCGCCCGGGCCGACGCGATGCTCGACCGGCTCGGGCTGTCGACCCTGGCCGATGCCAACCCCTTCACCCTCTCCGGGGGCGAGAAGCGCCGGCTCGCCGTCGCCTCCGCCCTGGTGCGCCGCCCCGCGGTCGTCGTCCTCGACGAGCCGACCTTCGGCCAGGACCGCCGCACCTGGGACGTGGTGATCGACCTGCTGGCCGAGCTCCGCACCGAGGGCCGCGCGATCCTCGCCGTCACCCACGACGAGCACCTCGTGAGCGCCCTGGCCGACGCCGTCGTGCCGCTCGGTGCTCAGGAAGGAGTCCCGCGATGACGCTCCTCACGGCGCTCCCCGCCCGGGGGCGGATCGCTCGAGCGAATCCCGTCGCGAAGCTGCTCGCGAGCCTCGTGATCGCGGTCGTCCTCGTCCTCACCCTCGACTCGGTGTCGGCCGCGACCGCTCTGGCGCTCGAGCTGCTGGTCCTGCCCTTCGCGGGGCTGCGCCTCGGCGATCTCCTCCGCCGCACCGCGCCGGTGCTGATCGCCGCGCCCCTCGCGGGCATGACCACCGTCCTCTACGGTCGCGACAGCGGAGCCCTCCTAGCGGAGTTCCTGTTCGTGAGCGTCACCGAGGGGTCGCTGGCGCTCGGAGGGGCCATCACCCTGCGCGTGCTCGCGATCGGTCTGCCCAGCGTGGTGCTGATCGCGACCACCGACCCGACCGACCTCGCGGACGGTCTCGCACAGATCCTCCGCCTCCCCTCGCGCTTCGTGCTCGGCGGTCTGGCGGGCATGCGACTGGTCGGCCTGCTCGTCGAGGACTGGAGGACCCTGTCGATGGCTCGTCGCGCGCGCGGAGTGGCCGACGGGCGTGGACCGGTGCACGCCCTGCGGAGCCTCGCCGGCCGGACGTTCTCCCTCCTGGTGCTCGCCATCCGGCGGGGGAGCAGGCTGGCGACGGCGATGGAGGCGAAGGGCTTCGGAGCGCAGACGCCCCGGACCTGGGCCCGGGTGTCCCGCTTCGGCGGCGGAGACGTGCTGCTGGTCCTGGGCGGAGTGGTGATCGCCGGACTCTCCGTGACCGCGGCGCTGGTCGCCGGCACCTGGAGCTTCGTGCTCCGTGGCTGAGCGCCTGACGACGACGACCGCGCGGGCGCTCGCGCGGCGTCTCGTGGACAGGCGCGCTCGGACCGTCCTCGTCGACGGCCCGAGCGGCTCGGGCAAGTCGACCTTCGCCCAGGACCTTCTCGGGCAGCTGCGAGCGGTGCCCGGGGCGCCCGACTCGGTGCTGGTGCGGATGGACGACCTCTACCCGGGATGGTCGGGGTTGGAGCGAGCCGTCGACGACGTCGCCCGTCGGCTCGTCCGCCCGCACGCGCTCCACGGAGGAGGGCGGTGGCGGCCCTGGAACTGGGCGAGCGGGACGTCCGGCGGGCCGGTGCAGGTGCGCGAGCGGCTCCTCCTCGTGGAGGGCTGCGGTACCGCGTCCACGGCGAGCAGGGCCGTCGCCGACCTGACCCTCTGGATCGAGACGGACGACGTCGAGCGGCGACGCCGTGCGCTCCGCCGCGACGGTGCGCTCTTCGAGGCGCACTGGGACGAGTGGGACGAGCAGTTCCGGCGCTACCGCGAGCGCGAGCGGCCGCACGAGGGTGCCGACCTGATCCTGGACAGCAGCGGCTGATCCCGCTCGGTCAGGCCCAGCCGAGCTCGTGCAGCCGGTCGTCGTCGATGCCGTAGAAGTGCGCGATCTCGTGGACGAGCGTCACGTGGATCTCGTCGCGCAACTCGTCCAGGGTCGCGCACGCGGCGAGGTGCGGCTCGCGGAACAGCACGATGCGGTCCGGCATCTCGCCGAAGCCGTAGCGCTCGCGCTCGGTGAGGGCGACTCCGTCGTAGACGCCGAGGAGATCGAGGGACCCGTCCTCGGGGCGGTCCTCCACCACGAACACCACGTTCTCGAGTCCGTCGACCATGTCGTCCGGCAGGGCGTCGAGCTCGGCGACCACGAGGCTCTCGAACGCGTCCTCGTCCAGATCGAGCATCGGCGCCTCCTGCTGAAGAAGAAAGGGCCCGGAGTCGATGACTCCGGGCCCTCCTGGGGTGAGTAACGGGGCTCGAACCCGCGACCTCCTAGACCACAACCAGGCGCTCTGCCAACTGAGCTATACCCACCAGGACGGTGTTCCGAGAGGGTGTCCCTCTCGAAGCAACTGTACGAGACTACTACATCCGAGAGGCGAACTCGTCCACGACGGCGGCCGAGACGGCCTGCACGTCGGCGGTGGTCGGGCCGGGCTCGGCCACGAAGGCCGCCTTGCGGTAGTAGCGGAGCTCCCTAATGCTCTCGAGGATGTCGGCGAGGGCGCGGTGACCGCCGTGCTTCTTCGGCGCGTTGAAGTAGATCCGCGGGTACCAGCGGCGGGCGAGCTCCTTGATCGTCGACACGTCGACATTGCGGTAGTGCAGGTGCCCGTCGAGCCGCGGCATGAACTTGGCGAGGAACGCGCGGTCGGTGCCGATGGTGTTGCCGGCGAGCGGGGCGTGCTGCTCGCTCGGCACGTGCTTGAGGACGTACTCGAGCACCTGGTACTCGGCCTCGGCCACGCTCATCCCGGAGGGGATCTCCTCGAGCAGGCCCGAGGTCCGGTGCATGGTGCGGACGAAGTCGCCCATGCTCTCCAGCGCGGACGCGTCGGGCTTGATGACGATCGAGAGGCCCTCGTCGAGGGGCTCGAGGTCGAAGTCGGTGACGACGACGGCGATCTCGACGAGCTCGTCGACCGAGAGGTCGAGTCCCGTCATCTCGCAGTCGATCCACACAAGACGGTCGGGGGCGCTACTCATGCCGGGAAGTCTATCCGCGGGCGCCGACACGGCGGCCTCGAGCGCCTCGTAGGATCGACTCCCGTGATGACGCTCGTCTGCTGGATCCTGATCGCCAACGCCGTGTGGAACGCGGTGGTCTGGCCGCCGTTCCTCCGTCGGGTCCGCAAGGATCCGCGTGCGCGCGACGCCTCGGGGCGCGCGACGACGTTCCTCCGCGTCCACACGGTCCTCATCGGCGTCTCGCTGCTCCTGGCTGCGATCTCTCTCGTGGTCGGCGTCATCGGACTCGTCCAGGGCTGACCCGCTCCGCGTCGCTCGCGGTCCTCGTGGGCGACCCCGGGTACTCTGGAGGACGGACGCCCCCGTAGCTCAGCGGATAGAGCAGGAGCCTTCTAATCTCTTGGCCGCAGGTTCGATTCCTGCCGGGGGCACATCATCCGGGTCCGAGAACTTTCGAGCGGCGATCGCTCGAAGAGTCCGCGTCCCCGTGCGGTCTCGGCCGCGGCCCGACGGCCGCCCGCGTCCCGTGCTGCCGGGTGCGGCCACTCCTGCCCCCTGAAGGGTGGCGTGAAGTCCACTTCGCGCTCTAACACACTGCGATTTCCGGGGCAACATCGGCGTGTTTTCGAGGTTTGACCGTTCTGCTTGTCTGGGGACACCTAGTCTGGGGGTGTCCGGAATTACAACGACGTAACGAACGGAGGTACGACCATGCTGCTCCTCGCCATTCTCGCTGGAATCGCGGTTGCGTGGACGATCATCGCGGCGCCCCTCGCCGTACTGGTCGGCCGGGTTGCGCGTGCACGTGACGCGCACAGCTGAAGACGTATGACCCGCACCAAGGAAAGGGCCCCGACCGCATCAGCGGTCGGGGCCCTTTCTGCAGGACGGGCGGTCAGTCCGCCGGACGCGCGGTGGCGGTGTTGCGGGCCTCGTCCGGACGGTCGTCGTCTGCGGGCACCACGGCGGTCGGTGCAGCGGACTCCTGCTCGCGCTCGACCGGCGGGAGCTCCTCGACCGGGCGCTCGCGGGAGGGGACGTCGAGGCGGTCGACATCGGCCAGAAGTCGGCGCGTTTCGTCGTTCGCGGCGTTCTCGGACGCGGGCGGCAGGACGATCGTGGGCGGCGTGACCGGACGCTGGTAGTCGGTGGCGCCCTCCGTCGATCCGACGATCACGGGACCGGCCGGAGTGGTCCTCTCGGGCTCCGGCGCCGCCGTACGGGTCGACGAGGGCGCGCCCGCGGCCTCTCCCTTCGGAGCCTCGCCCTTCGACGTCTCGCCCTTCGAGGTCTCCGAGAAGCGCCAGCGCTCGAGGTCCGCGAGGAACGCCTTCCGCGCCCGCCCGGGCTTGTCGCGCCACAGGACGAGACGATCGCGGAACTCGCCCACGCTCGCCTGGGTCTGGTAGCCGCCCGTCGCGGAGGAGTGCTTGAGATCGGCGAGTTCGTGGGCGGCCCAGTTGGCCGCGACTCCGGAGCCCTTGATGGGGAGCAGGCGCAGATGCGTCTCGGCCTGGGCCGACGCGCGGTCGCTCAGGATGCGCTCCGACTGGCTGAGCACGTTCCAGGCGGAGGCGTCCACGGCGGCATCGATGAGAGTCGCGATGACCGCGTTCTTGCGCTCGTGCTCCTGCTGCCGGATCAACCTGGCGATGGACGCCCGGAAGACGGCCGCCGTGATGACCACTCCGATCACCACCGCGAGCAGGATGATCGCGGCGAGGAACACCGACCGGTGCCCGTCCGTCGTCTGGATCCAGTTCACGAATTCGTTCCACCACTGCATGTGCCGAACGTTAGCCCGACCCTGCAACGGCGGGCCATCGCCGCGCCGACCGCCCGCCGATCGGCCGGATCATGCGACCCGGAAGACCTCGATCGCGTCATCGACGCTCCAGAACTCGCCCAGCTGGGCGCCGGCGGGCATCCCCGCTCGCAGCAGTCGCGCGCGGTACTTCTCGCCCTGCGGATCGTCGACCAGCTCGATGTGGCCGACGATCGCGCCGGAGGCGGTGCTCACCCGCCAGAGGCGCCCGTTCACCCGGGTCAGCCTCGGGGGAGTGCGGGTCGCGTGCAGAGTGGACAGGGACATCGGTTCCTCCTGCTCGGATCGGGGAGCACCCACCGGCCGAGGTGCTCTCGCAGACTACGAGCGACCACCGACATCCCCGCCGGTCCCCGGGGATCAGCGCAGAGCGGTCCCGTGCACGGCGAACTCCTCGATCGCGGCGGTCTCGGAGACGGTCAGCGGCCCGGCTGCCAGGGCGGCGACGTTCTGCTCGAGCTGCGCGACGCTCGAGGCGCCGATCACCGCGCTCGTCACCGTCGGCACCCGGAGGACCCAGCTCAGCGCGAGCTGCGCGAGCGTCTGGCCGCGACCCTCCGCGATCGCGTTCAGTCCGCGCGCACGGGCGAGGTAGTCCTCGTCGATCCGGTCCGAGGAGAGGAAGCGCGAGGTCGCGGCGCGCGATCCGTCCGGAACGGTCCCGTCGAGGTAGCGGTCCGTCAGGAGACCCTGCGCCAGCGGGGAGAACACGATGCACCCTGTGCCGAGCTCGTCGAGGACGGGGAAGAGGCCGTCCTCGATGTGCCGGTCGAACATGGAGTAGCGGGGCTGGTGGATCAGGAGGGGCACCCCGCTGGCTGCGAGAGCGGCCTCGGCGGCACGGGTCTGCTCGGGGTCGTAGTTCGAGATGCCGACGTACAGGGCCTTGCCCTGCTGGACGGCGGAGGCGAGCGCCCCCATGGTCTCCTCGATCGGCGTCTCGGGATCCGGGCGGTGCGAGTAGAAGACGTCGACGTAGTCCACGCCGAGGCGCTCGAGGCTCTGATCGAGGGAGGAGAGCAGGTACTTGCGCGAGCCCCCGTCGCCGTACGGGCCGGGCCACATGTCGTAGCCGGCCTTGGACGAGAGGACGATCTCGTCGCGGTAGGGGCGCAGGTCCTCGGCGAAGATCCGGCCGAAGGCGGTCTCGGCGGCGCCGTAGGGCGGGCCGTAGTTGTTGGCCAGATCGAAGTGGGTGATGCCCAGATCGAAGGCGCGGCGCAGGATCGCGCGCTGGGTGTCGAGAGGGCGGTCGGATCCGAAGTTGTGCCAGAGGCCGAGGGAGAGGGCGGGCAACTTGAGCCCGCTCCGTCCCACGCGTCGGTAGTCCATGGCGTCGTAGCGGTCGGGGGCGGCGTCGTAGCTCACTCCTGGACTCTATGCCAGCCGCCCGCGGCCGCGGAATGCCTCGACGCGGCAGGGTGTTGACTCAGGTGACGCGCCCGGCGCCCCGGACGTGTCGCCGCGACAGGAAGTGAGTCACACGCACATGCGCACATTCGTACTCGCCGGAGGATGCTTCTGGTGCCTCGATGCCGTCTACCGCGTCCTCGACGGGGTGAGCGACGTCGTCTCCGGCTACACCGGCGGATCCACCGTCGATCCCGACTACGAGGACGTCTGCACGGGCCGCACCGGCCACGCCGAGGCCGTCGCCGTCACGTTCGACCCGGACGTCATCCCGGAGCAGGTGATCCTGGACGTCTTCTTCACCCTCCACGACCCGCGTCAGCTCAACCGCCAGGGCAACGACGTCGGAACCCAGTACCGGTCGGCCATGTACTACTCCACCGACGAGGAGAAGGAACTGTTCGAGGCCGCCCGCGACCGCGCGTCGGAGTGGTGGGACGGCTCGATCGTCACCGAGATCTCGCCGCTCGGCGTCTACTACCCGGCCGAGGACTACCACCAGGACTTCTTCGCCAAGAACCCGGGCCAGGGCTACTGCCTCGCCGTCGCCCTCCCCAAGGTGAACAAGATCCGCAAGTCGTACTCGAAGTACATCACCGCCTCCTAGCGGTCCTCCCCAGGCGCTGATCCCGCCGCTTCTCCACAGACGTGCCCGTCTCCACCTCGGAGGCGGGCCCGCCGTCACCACACTGTCCTCACGGCATCCGGGCGGTACCAGCCCCCTCCGCCCGGGTGCCGCTCCGGTCGCGACCGCGACCACCGACGAGAGGACACACCATGACCGACACCCTCACGCTCATCGGAGTCATCGGCACCGATCCGCGCAGCATCGACACCGCGAACGGCACGACGATGGCGAGCTTCCGCCTCGCCTCGGCGCAGCGCCGCTACGACCGCGCCGAGCAGCGCTGGGTCGACGGCGCGACGAACTGGTACACGGTCAACGCCTTCAACGGGCTGGCGGGCAACGCGCTCGCCTCACTCGCCCGCGGCGACCGCGTGGTCGTCACCGGCCGGCTCACCGTGCGCTCCTGGGAGAGCGGGGGCAAGTCGGGGACCGACGTCGCGCTGACGGCCGAGGGCATCGGCCACGACCTCGCCTGGGGGACGACGCGGTACACCAAGACGGTCGGGCGCTCGGCTCCGGTGGCCGCTCCCACGGCTCCCGAAGCGTGGAGCGAGGAGGCGCCGAAGGCGGCCGGAGGGCCGGCGGGCGGGGACTGGGGAGCGGCGACCTCTCCGTCCGAGCCCTCGGTAGAATCGGTCGACGCCCCGTTCTGAGCGGTGCGTCCGGCGCGAGATGCGCAGCCGTCGGAGGGAGCCGAGTGAGCACACGGATCGCGGTCGCCGATCGGGCAGGGCGTTTCGCCGCCGTCGTCGCGGCCGGTCTGCTCCTGGCGGGCTGCACCGCACCGGCCGCCCCCGAGCAGCCCTCGGCGTCGTCCTCGCCGCAGTCGACGAGCGAGGCCCCGCAGGCGCCCGCGGCCGCGGCGCTCGTCCCCGGCGGCACCGCCGAGGAGAACCTCCCCTACTTCGAGCAGGTCATCGACGCGGTCGTCGCGGCGGACGCCGAGGCGCCCGGCACGAGTGTCGTGGATGCTCTCGTCGCCGGCGGCTTCGCGAAGGAGTCGATGCAGCTCACCGCCGACGAGACGTCGATCGGCCTGGATGCGGACACCGTCGTCGTCTCGGTGAAGCTGGGCGAGTCGTGCCTCCTCGGGCAGTACGGGCCCAAGAGCGACGGGGTCCACGCCGTCGTCGCGGCACCCATCGCCACGGGCGCCTGCCTGGTCGGTCGGACGGTCCCGCTCCAGGGCTGATCCGCGCGCTCCCAGCCGGTACCCTGGAGTCGGCCCGGGCCTCCGGTCACGCCTGCGCGCGCTGACGAACGGAGGCCGACGTCCGGCCGAGGATCTCCCGGTCACGGGGTGGGTCCGGCGGAACGCGGGGCTCCGAGAACGTACGAGCGGTTGAGGGACAGAAGTGGCTGAATACATTTACTCGATGGTGCGCGCCCGCAAGGCGGTCGGCGACAAGCTGATCCTGGACGACGTCACGATGTCGTTCCTGCCGGGCGCGAAGATCGGCGTGGTCGGCCCGAACGGCGCCGGCAAGTCGACGATCCTCAAGATCATGGCCGGGCTCGACACCCCGAGCAACGGCGAGGCGCGGCTGAGCCCGGGCTACTCCGTCGGCATCCTCATGCAGGAGCCCGAGCTCGACGAGACGAAGACCGTGCTCGAGAACGTCCAGGAGGGCGTGGGCGAGATCAAGGGCAAGATCGACCGGTTCAACGAGATCTCGCTGGCCATGGCCGATCCGGACGCCGACTTCGACACTCTGCTGGCCGAGATGGGGACCCTCCAGGAAGCCATCGACGCCGCCGACGCGTGGGACCTCGACTCCCAGCTCGAGCAGGCGATGGACGCACTGCGCACGCCCCCGGGCGACTCGCTCGTCACGAACCTCTCCGGAGGAGAGAAGCGCCGAGTGGCGCTGACCAAGCTCCTCCTGCAGAAGCCCGACCTGCTGCTGCTCGACGAGCCCACCAACCACCTCGACGCCGAGAGCGTGCTCTGGCTCGAGCAGTTCCTCTCGAAGTACCCCGGCGCCGTTCTCGCCGTGACCCACGACCGGTACTTCCTCGACAACGTCGCGGAGTGGATCGCCGAGGTCGACCGCGGCCACCTCTACCCCTACGAGGGCAACTACTCGACCTACCTCGAGAAGAAGCGCGCGCGCCTGGAGGTCCAGGGCAAGAAGGACGCCAAGCTCGCCAAGCGCCTCACCACCGAACTCGAGTGGGTCCGCAGCAACGCGAAGGGCCGTCAGGCCAAGTCCAAGGCGCGCCTCGCCCGCTACGAGGAGATGGCGTCGGAGGCCGAGAAGACGCGCGTGCTCGACTTCGAGGAGATCGTGATCCCCGTCGGGCCCCGCCTCGGCGCGCAGGTCATCGACGCGAAGAAGCTGCACAAGTCGTTCGGCGAGCGCGTGCTCATCGACGACCTCAGCTTCACCCTCCCGCGCAACGGCATCGTCGGCGTCATCGGCCCGAACGGCGTGGGCAAGACGACGCTCTTCAAGACGATCGTCGGCTTCGAGCCCCTCGACGGCGGCGACCTGAAGATCGGCGAGACGGTCGACATCTCGTACGTCGACCAGAGCCGCGGCGGCATCGACCCCAACAAGAACCTGTGGGAGGTCGTCTCGGACGGGCACGACTACATCACGGTCGGGAAGACCGAGATCCCCTCGCGCGCCTACGTCTCGCAGTTCGGCTTCAAGGGCCCGGACCAGCAGAAGAAGGCGGGCGTCCTCTCTGGTGGAGAGCGCAACCGCCTCAATCTCGCGCTGACCCTCAAGCAGGGAGGCAACCTGCTCCTGCTCGACGAGCCCACCAACGACCTCGACGTCGAGACCCTGGGCAGCCTCGAGAACGCTCTGCTGGAGTTCCCGGGCTGCGCCGTGGTCATCACCCACGACCGGTGGTTCCTGGACCGGATCGCGACCCACATCCTGTCCTACGAGGGCACGGAGGAGGACCCGGCGAACTGGTACTGGTTCGAGGGCAACTTCGAGGCGTACGAGGAGAACAAGATCGAGCGCCTCGGCCCCGACGCCGCGAAGCCGCACCGCTCCGCCTACCGCAAGCTCACGCGCGACTGATGCGCCTGCACGTCGCCATCCCCCTGCGCTGGTCGGACTTCGACGCCTACGCGCACGTCAACAACGCCGAGATGCTGCGCCTGCTCGAGGAGGCGCGCATCCAGGCCTTCTGGCGGCCGGACTCCCCGGGCACGGCGGGGATGGCGACGGCGGTGCTCGATGCGCGACCCGGCGCGCGCACGATCAGCCTGATCGCCCGTCAGGAGATCGAGTACCTCGCTCCGATCCCGTACATGCGCGCCCCGCTCGACATCGAGATGTGGATCGGGCGGATGGGAGGCGCCAGCCTCGAGATCTGCTACGAGCTGTACTCGCCCGCCGGCGTCGAGCCCCGGGTGCTCTACACCAAGGCCGCGACCACGCTCGTCATGGTGACCGCGGCGACCGGACGGCCGGAGCGCATCCCCGACGAGCTGCGCGAGGTCTGGGCGCCGTACGTCGACGAGCCCGTGCAGTTCTCGAAGCGCGGCTGAGCGCGCGCGTCCCGCTCAGTGCAGCGGGACGCGCACCATGCCCTCCTGGGCGACGCTCGCGACCAGCAGGCCGTCGCGGGAGTAGATGCGGCCGAGCGAGAGCCCTCGGCCGCCCGATGCGCTCGGCGCCTCCTGGACGTAGAGCAGCCACTCGTCGACCCGGGCCGGACGGTGCCACCACATCGCGTGGTCCAGGCTGGCGATCCGCAACCCCGGGGTGACCCACGCCGCGCCGTGCCGACGGAGGGTCGACTCCAGGATCGTGTAGTCGCTCGCGTACGCGAGAGCCGCGCGGTGCAGCATCGGGTCGTCCGGCAGCGCGCCGAGGGAGCGCATCCAGACGCTCTGGTGCGCGACGCGATCCGGGTCGGCGCGCAGGTAGACGGGCTGCTCGACGTGACGCACGTCGAACGGCCGCTGGGTCGCCCAGAAGCTGCCGACCGGGTGGTCGACGCCCGCCAGGACGTCGGCCGTGCTCGGGAGCGACTCCGGATCGGGCACGCCCTCGGGCATCGGGGCCTGGTGGTCCAGCCCTTCGTCCTCCGTCTGGAAGGACGCGATCATCGAGAGGATCGGCGCACCGTTCTGGTAGGCCTGCGTGCGCCGGGTGCAGAACGAGCGTCCGTCGTGGATCCGGTCGACCGAGAAGGTGATGGGGAGGTTCACATCGCCGGGACGGAGGAAGTAGCCGTGCATCGAGTGCACGCTGCGCTCCTGGACGGTCCGACCGGCCGCGATCAGCGACTGCGCGAGGACCTGGCCCCCGAAGACGCGCCCCTCGGGCATCCACTGCGACGGACCCGTGAAGATGTCCTCGCTGGTCCGCGCCCCCGTGTCCGTCAGATCGAGCGCGGTGAGGAACGAGGACAGGGGATCGGGCACGGTGCCTCCGGATGTCGGCGGGTGGGTCGAGCGGCGAGGTAAGTTTATCGATGCGATGACTGCGTCCTTCTCCCTCGCCGATCCGCCCAGCCTCTCGGATCTGCGGGTCTTCCTCGGCCGATCCGCCCGCGTCGACGACGGCGCGGTGCGGCTCGTCGCCGACGATCACGTCCTGGCCGCCTACACCGCGATCCTGCAGCCCCGCGGGATCCTCGACCGCTCCTCGACGGTCCTCGGGCTCCGCGTGTTCGCGCTCGAGCAGCCCGCCGGCTTCGACCGGGTGATCCCGATCCGCGCTCTCTCGGACCGCCTCGCGCGCCTGCAGTGGGAGCCGGGCGGAGCCGACGGCAAGCCGGTGACGCTGCCCGACGGCGACGACGCCACCGCGGGCGCCTGGGCCGGCATCGCGCCGCCCCGCGGCGGCTGGCTGCGACGGGAGCCGGTCGATCCGGTGTTCCTCGAGAAGGTGGCGCGCGACGGCATCGACGAGATCGCGGCGGCCGTGGGCTCGGCGACCGGTGAGCAGATCGTCGGCCGCGTGCGCTCCTCGGTCTGGGGACGACCGCTCGACGGGCTGGAGGACGTGCCGGCCGGCGCCGCCTTCGCGCTCTTCGCGCTGGGCTTCCTCGGTGCCGACGACCCGGTCGCCCTCCTCGAGAGCGGTCCGTGGCGGCGCCTCACCTCGCGTCGGGGGCACGTGCTGGTCCGCACCCCCGCGTAGTCCGGCCTACTCCTCGAAGGTGTTGACCATGGCGTGCGCGGCGCGCTCCAGGTAGTCCCACAGCAGAGCGTCGTCCGCCGGTGCCAGCTCGAGCTCGTCGACGGCGACTCGCATGTGCAGGAGCCACCGGTCGCGGGCCTCCGGATTCACGCGGAACGGCTGATGGCGCATCCTCAGCCGCGGGTGCCCGCGCTCCTGGCTGTAGGCCGTCGGCCCGCCCCAGTACTGCTCCAGGAAGCCGGTCAGGCGCTGGATCGCCCCCTCGAGGTCGTGCTCGGGGTACATCGGCCAGAGCACGTCGTCCTCGCGCACGCCCTCGTAGAACCGGCGCACCAGGCGCTCGAAGGTCGGACGGCCGCCCACGTGCTCCCAGAAGCTCCGGAGCGGTGGTGTGCCGCCGATCTGCAGTCCGCTCACGAGCGGGGTCCTTCCGTCGGGGGAGTGGCGTCGCCGTCGCGGGGACGCGGGCGCAGAGCGCGGGGGAGCCGGACGGGCTTGCCGTGCTCCGTGGTGACGGTGGGCGACGGGGTGGTCCGCGGCGGCTTCGCACCGCCGACGCTGGTCGCCCCCTCGAAGCCGCTCAGCACGACAGCGTTCAGCGACGGCAGCTTCACGTCGAGGGCGTCGAGCGCCCGCTTCAGCCGCAGTCGCAGCTCGCGCGCGACGTCGTCCTTGGCGGTCGTGCGCGTCTTGATCACGAGGCGCACCACGAGGGCGTCGTCGGCGATCGACTCCAGGCCCCAGAGCTCGGGCTTGTCGATGATGCGCGCGCGCCAGCGGCTGCTGGCCGCGAGTTCGTTCGCTGTGGCCAGGACGGTGCTCTGCACCTGCTCCAGATCCGTCTCGTACGGCACGGCGAGATCGATGATGACGCGGGACCACCCCTGCGACATGTTGCCGACCCGTGTGATCTCGCCGTTGCGGACGAACCACAGCGTGCCGTTGACGTCGCGGATCTGCGTGATGCGGACGCCCACGGCCTCGACGACTCCGGTCGCCTGCCCCGTGTCCACGACGTCTCCCACGCCGAGCTGATCCTCCGCGACCATGAACAGGCCGTTGAGCACGTCTTTGACGATGTTCTGGGCGCCGAAGCCGAGGCCGGCGCCGAGCGCCGCGGTCAGCAGGGCGAACGAGCCGATCAGCGATTGGTCGATCGTGTTGACGATCATCACGAGCGCGATGACGACGATCAGGATCGAGCTGATGTTGTTCAGGATCGAGCCGAGGGTGCGGGTGCGCTGCACGACGCGGACGGCGGCGAGCGGCGAGGCCGCGATCGACTGGGTGTCCTCGACGCGCTGGCGCCTCTTCACGCCCGAGACGATCTGGTCGACGACGCGGCCGACGAGGAAGTGCGCGATGACCCTGGCGATCAGGGCCCCGAGCACGATCGCGAGGACCGCGACGCTCTTCCAGAAGACGGGGGTGTCGAAGAACGAGATGGTGGCGGAGACGGGATTCGGGGTGGAGGTCTCGAAGAGCAGCATGACCCGTCCAGGCTACGCGACGCCTCCTGACCGGTCCCGTGGTCCCGGCCCCCGGATCGCGGGAGGTGTATAGATTCGAGGACAGGGTCGGAGCACGGCCCGCCGAGGGAAGGACCTCCGTTGCTGCACTCGACCCGGACCCCCGCCGACAAGCGCCGGCTCTTCCGCGAGCGTCTGGCCACGGGCGAGCTGCTCCAGCTGCCCGGCGCGTTCACCCCGCTGTCGGCCCGCCTGATCCAGGAGAAGGGCTTCGACGGCGTCTACGTGTCGGGGGCGGTGCTGTCGGCCGAGCTCGGACTGCCGGACATCGGTCTCACGACACTGTCGGAGGTGGCAGGTCGCGGGCAGCAGATCGCCCGGATGACCGACCTGCCCGTCCTGGTCGACGCCGACACGGGCTTCGGCGAGCCGCTGAACGTCGCCCGCACCGTGCAGATGCTCGAGGACGCCGGAGTCGCCGGCCTGCACATCGAGGACCAGGTCAATCCGAAGCGGTGCGGGCACCTCGACGGCAAGGCGGTCGTCGACGAGAGCACCTCCGTCCGCCGCATCGCGGCCGCGGTCGACGCGCGTCGCGATCCGGACCTCGTCATCATGGCGCGCACGGACATCCGGGCGCTCGAGGGCCTGCAGTCGGCGATCGACCGGGCGAAGCGCCTGGTCGACGCGGGAGCGGATGCGATCTTCCCCGAGGCCATGCGCGATCTCAGCGAGTTCGAGGCCGTGCGCGCCGCCGTCGACGTGCCCGTGCTCGCGAACATGACCGAGTTCGGCAAGAGCGAGCTCTTCACCACGCAGCAGCTCGCCGACGTGGGGGTCAGCATCGTGATCTACCCCGTGTCGCTCCTGCGCATCGCGATGGGCGCGGCGATGAGAGCGCTCGACGCGCTGAAGGCCGAGGGATCGCTCCGCTCGGAGGTGCCGCGGATGCAGACCCGGGCCGAGCTCTACGAGCTGCTCGACTACGAAGCCTACGGCCGGTTCGACGACGGCGTCTTCGACTTCAGCCTGGCCGACCACTACGGCGCCTGAGCGCCCGCACTCCCCGGTGCAGCGCCGCGCCGGGTCCGTCTCGCGAAGGAGCGACGCATGAGCACGACGAGTCAGGACATCAGGAAGGGGCTCGCGGGGGTCGTGGTCGACACCACGGCGGTGTCGAAGGTGGACCCGGAGTCGAACTCCCTGCTCTACCGCGGGTACCCCGTGCAGGAGCTCGCCGCCTCGCGATCGTTCGAGGACGTCGCCTGGCTCCTCTGGCACGGCGAGCTGCCCTCCCCGGACGAGTCGGCAGCGCTCTCGGCGCTCGAGCGCTCGCACCGCGCCCTGGATCCGGCCGTCCGGTCGGTCGTCGACCTGCTGCCGCTCGGCGCCCATCCGATGGACATCGTGCGCACCGCGGTGAGCGTCCTCGGCACGCTCGATCCGGAGCCGGACGCCTCCGGCCCGGAGGACATCCTGGAGCGCTCGGTGCGGCTCTGGGCCGCTCTGCCCGGGATCGTCGCGTACGCCCAGCGGCGGCGGCGCGGACAGGAGCCCGTCCCTCCGCGCGACGACCTCGACTACTGCCGGAACTTCCTCTGGACGACCTTCGGCGAGATCCCGGACGACGTGGTGATCGACGCGTTCCGCGTCTCGCTGATCCTCTACGCCGAGCACTCGTTCAACGCCTCGACCTTCACCGCCCGGGTCGTGACCTCGACGCTGTCCGATCTGCACTCCGCCGTGACGGCCGCGATCGGGGCGCTGAAGGGCCCGCTGCACGGCGGCGCGAACGAGGCGGTGCTGCACGTCCTCGACGAGATCGGAGTCGGACCGGACTCCCGCGCCCGGTCCGAGGAGTGGCTCTCGACGGTGCTCGCCGCCCGGGGCAAGGTGATGGGCTTCGGGCACCGGGTCTACAAGTCGGGGGACTCCCGCGTGCCGACGATGGACGCCGCGATGCGCCGACTCGCCGAGCACGAGGGCCGGACCGACCTGGTCGAGCTGTACGACGCCCTCGCCGAGGCGATGGCGGAGCGGACCGGGATCCTGCCGAACCTCGACTACCCCTCCGGCCCGGCGTACCGGCTGATGGGCTTCGACACCGCGGTCTTCACTCCGCTGTTCGTCGCCGCCCGGGTCGTGGGCTGGACCGCGCACGTCATCGAGCAGCGCGGTGCCAACGCGCTGATCCGGCCGCTCTCGCAGTACGACGGCGAGCCCCGACGAGCGGTGCCGGAGCAGTAGGCACGACGGAGGGGGCGCCGGATCGCTCCGACGCCCCCTCCGAGGCCGATCAGCTCCTGCCGGGGATCAGCGCGCGTCGCGCTCCTGGGCCCGGAGCGCCCGCTCGACGCCCGCCAGGTTCTCGATCACCAGACGGCGCAGCGCCGGGACCTCGGGGTTCGCGTCGAGCCACTCCCGAGTGGCGTCGACGATCGCCTGAGAGGGCTCAGCGGCCGGGTAGAAGCCGACGACGAGGTACTCGGCGATCTTGTAGCTCTTCGCCTCCCACAGCGACCGGAGGGCTCCGAAGTAGACCGGCACCATCGCGTCGAGCAGACGCGGGTCGGCCGTGCGCTGGAAGCCCAGGCCGGTCGACCGGACGATCGTGTTCGGTGCGGAGTCGTCGGTCGTGACCGACTCCCAGGCCGCGCGCTTGGCCTCGGCCGTGGGCAGGGCGGCGCGGGCGTGCGCGGCCGACTGCTGTCCGGTCGCCGTGTTGTCGGCGGCCAGCGCGGAGTCGATCTCGTCGGTGCCCGCGCGACCGCCGGCGACGAGCGCGATCAGGAGCTCCCACGAGAGGTCCGTGTCGATCTCGAGGCCCTCGAGCGCGGCGGCTCCGCTGCGGAGAGAATCGACAGCGTCGAGGTGAGTCGGCGTCGAGGCCACGGCCGCGAAGAACTTGACGAACTGGAACTGGGCGTCGCTCCCGGCCGCGGCGCTCTGCGCCAGGCTCCAGAGCCGGTCGCCGACCTCCGCGACGGTCGTCTCGCGGTGCTCGGGGGCCACGTACTGCGTGGCGGTCGTGACCAGCTGGCCGAGCACGGTGCGCAGCGTGGTCGACTCCGTCTCGGTGGCGATGTTGCCCAGCACCAGGCGGACGAAGTCGCGCGGAGCGGACTCGGCGTCGCGCGTCGCGTCCCAGGCGGACCCCCAGACCAGCGAGCGCGCGAGCGGGCTCTCGATGCTCGCGAGGTGCTCGATCGCGACGGCGAGCGAGGCGTCGTCGAGACGGATCTTCGCGTACGCCAGGTCGTCGTCGTTCAGAAGCACGAGAGCGGGACGCGTGCGTCCGATGAGCTCCGGAACCTCGGTCCGCTCGCCGTCGACGTCGAGCTCGAGGCGGTCGACACGCACGAGACGGTCGCCCTCGAAGTCGTAGAGGCCGATCGCGAGGCGGTGCGGGCGGATCGTCGGGTACTCCTCGACGGCGCTCTGCAGGATCGCGAAGGAGGCGATGGAGCCGGACTCGTCGACGACGATCTCGGGGCGGAGCGTGTTGACGCCGGCCGTCTCGAGCCACTGCGCCGACCACTCCGACAGGTCGCGGCCGCTCGTGGCCTCCAGCTCGACCAGCAGGTCGTTCAGCTCGGTGTTCGAGAAGGCGTGCTTGACGAAGTACTCGTGCACTCCGGCGAGGAACTCCTCCTCGCCGACCCAGGCCACCAGCTGCTTCAGCACCGAGGCGCCCTTGGCGTAGGTGATGCCGTCGAAGTTGACCTGCACGTCCTCGAGGTCGTTGATGGTCGCGACGATCGGGTGGGTGGAGGGGAGCTGGTCCTGCCGGTAGGCCCAGCTCTTCTCCATGGCGGCGAAGGTCGTCCACGCCTCGGTCCACTCCGTCGCCTCGGCGGTCGCGAGAGTGGAGGCGTACTCGGCGAACGACTCGTTCAGCCAGAGGTCGTTCCACCACTTCATCGTGACGAGGTCGCCGAACCACATGTGCGCGAGCTCGTGCAGGATCGTGACGACCCGGCGCTCCTTGATCGCGTCGGTGACCTTCGAGCGGAACACGTACGTCTCGGTGAACGTGACGGCTCCGGCGTTCTCCATCGCTCCGGCGTTGAACTCGGGGACGAAGAGCTGGTCGTACTTGTCGAACGGGTACGGGACCCCGAACTTCTCCTCGTAGAAGGCGAAGCCCTGCTTGGTCTTCTCGAAGACGTAGTCGGCGTCGAGGTGCGGCGCGAGCGAGGCGCGGGCGAAGACGCCCAGCGGCACCGTGCGGCCGTCGGAGGAGACGAGCGAGTCGCGCTCCACGACGTACGGGCCCGCGATGAGGGCGGTGATGTAGGACGAGATGCGCGGGGTGGGCTCGAAGCTCCAGGTCGCGGTTCCCTCGCCGGTCGGGACCGGCTCGGGCGTCGGCTGGTTCGAGACGACCTGCCAGGCGGAGGGCGCGGTGACCGTGAAGCGGAACGCCGCCTTGAGGTCGGGCTGCTCGAACACGGCGAACATGCGCCGCGAGTCCGGCACCTCGAACTGCGAGTACAGGTACACCTCGCCGTCGACGGGGTCGACGAAGCGGTGCAGGCCCTCGCCGGTGTTCGTGTACAGCGCGTCGGCGACGACGGTGAGCTCGTTCTCGGCCGCGAGCGAGTCGAGGCGGATGCGGACGCCGTCGGCGACGTCGGCGGGGTCGAGCTCGACGCCGTTCAGCACCACCGAGTGGACCGCGCTCGTGATCGCGTCGATGAAGGACGAGGCGCCCTCGCTCGCGGTGAAGCGCACGGTCGTCGTGCTGAGGAACGTCTCGGCTCCCCGGGTGAGGTCGAGGGTGACGTCGTAGTCGATGACCTGGATCAGCGAAGCGCGCTCCTGCGCTTCGGTCCGGGTGAGGTTGTCTCCTGGCACGGGGTGCTCCATCCGTTCGTCTCGGGCGCGGCCGGTGGGCGCCGGGGTGCGGGCGCCGACGATCCAGCCTAGGGCCGCGGCGCCCGGTCGCACCCGAGCGGCGCTCAGGCGCACCGGGGGTGCGGACGGCGGCGTAACGTGAGGGCATGACCTCCGTGGATTTCTGGTTCGACCCCTCCTGCCCCTGGGCCTGGATGACCTCCCGCTTCGTCGACGAGGTGACTCCGGCCCGTGACCTCGACGTCACGTGGCGCATCATGAGCCTCGCGGTCCTGAACGAGGACAAGGACGTCGACGACTCGTACCGCAGCTTCCTCCCGCGGGCGCTGCGCTACACGCGCCTCGTCGCCGCCGTGGGCGAGCGCGAGGGCCGCGAGAAGGTCAAGCCGCTCTACGACGCGCTGGGCACCCGGATCCACGTGGGCGGCCGCACCGACGTCGATGCCGTCATCGCGGAGTCCCTCCAGGAGCTCGGGCTGCCCGCCGAGCTGGCCGCCTACGCGGACTCCGACGAGTACGACGCCCCGATGCGCGCCTCGCACTTCGAGGGCATCGACCGTGTCGGCCAGGACGTCGGCACCCCCGTCATCGCCATCGGAGACGTCGCCTTCTTCGGGCCCGTCCTCTCGCCCGCTCCGCGCGGCGAGCAGGCGCTGACCCTCTGGGACGGCATCGTCGCCGCCGCCTCGTACGACGGCTTCTTCGAGCTCAAGCGCTCGCGGACCCGCGACCCGCAGTTCGACTGAGGTCCGCCGCCCTCCCCGGGCGGTACTCTGACTCCCGGCCCGCTCGAGCGGGCATCGATTCGGCACTCTCAAAGGACGAGCGCGTGCGCATCCACATCGCAACGGACCACGCCGGGCTGGACTTCAGCCGGCACCTGATCGAGCACCTCGGTGCGGCCGGGCACGAGGTCGTCGACCACGGCCCGACGTCGTACGACCCGCTCGACGACTACCCCTCGTTCTGCATCAACGCCGCCGCCGCGGTCGTCCGCGACCAGGAGGCCGGCGTCCAGGCGCTCGGAGTCGTCTTCGGCGGTTCCGGGAACGGCGAGCAGATCGCCGCGAACAAGGTCGCCGGCGTCCGCGCCGCCCTGGTCTGGAACCTCAGCACCGCCGTGCTCGCCCGCCAGCACAACGACGCCAACGTGATCTCGATCGGCGCGCGCCAGCACACCGTCGACGAGGCCACGGGCTTCATCGACGCGTTCGTCGCCGAGCCCTTCACCTTCGAGGAGCGCCACGTGCGCCGCATCGCCCAGCTCGCCGAGTACGAGGCGACCGGCGACATCGTCGGCCGCGTCGTCGACTCGAGCGCGAAGAGCCTCTAGGTGCCGGAGGGGCACTCCGTCCACCGCATCGCGCTCCAGTTCGAGCGCGACGTGGTCGGGCACGCCGTCGCGGTGAGCAGTCCGCAGGGCCGCTTCGCCGAGGGCGCCGCCGTTCTCGACGGGCGGACGGTCCTGGAGTCCACGGCGGTCGGCAAGCACCTCCTGCTGCGCTTCGACGGCGATCTGCTCCTGCACGTCCATCTCGGCCTCTACGGGGCGTGGGACTTCCTCGGGCACGTCTCGCCGCTCTTCCCCGACGGGAAGGCGGGCAGCAGCATCGGTGCTCCGCGGCGACGCCGCGCCGTCCGCCTCTCCGAGACCGAGCACGAGACCGACACCGATCTCGACGAGTTCCCGCCCCCGCCGATCGGGGCGGTCCGTGTGCGCCTGCAGACGGAGGAGACGGTCGCCGACCTCCGCGGTCCGACAGCCTGCGAGGTGATGGACCCGTCGCAGGTCGAGACGCTGCTCGCGCGTCTGGGCCCGGACCCGGCCGCGGACGACTCCGACGCCGCCCGCGACCGCTTCGTGACGAGGCTGCGCAAGACCGCGACCCCGGTCGGCCTCGTGCTGATGGATCAATCCGTCGTCAGCGGCATCGGCAACATCTACCGGGCGGAGCTGCTCTACCGCGCGGCCCTCGACCCCCACACTCCCGGCAAGCAGGTGCCGCTCGAGCTCGCGAACGAGCTCTGGGCCGACTGGGCGCTGCTGCTGGAGGACGGGATCCGCACGGGGATGATGATCACCCGGCGCGGGCTCACCGCGACGGAGCGTTCGAAGGCCGTCCGCAGCCGCGCCGAGCGCAACTACGTCTACAAGCGGGAAGGGCTGCCCTGCCGGGTCTGCGGCACGAACGTCCTGCTCGAGGAGATCGGCGCGCGCAAGCTCTACTGGTGCCCGGTGTGCCAGTCGTGAGCGAGACGGACGCGCGATGAGCGCACCACTGCTCCTGCGCGGAGCGAGACTGCTCGGCTCGGCGGAGCCCGTCGACGTCCTGGTGCGAGAGGGCCGGATCGACGCGGTCGGGGCCGTCGACGACCCGGCCGCCGAAGTCCACGAGCTCGACGGCCGCTGGCTCCTGCCGGGGCTCTGGGACGAGCACGTGCACTTCTCCCAGTGGTCCATGACGGCGCCGCGGCTGGACGTCTCGAGCGCCGGCACCGCGGACGACGTCGCCGCGGCGGTCCGCGATCGTCTCGCCGTGTCGCCCGCCGGGGCGGTGCCGACCCTCGTCGGATTCGGCTACCGGGACGCTCTGTGGCCCGATGTCCCGTCGACCGCGCTGCTGGACCTGGTCGCTCCCGACCGCCCGGTGGTGCTGGTGGGCGGGGACCTCCACTCGGCCTGGCTGAACTCGGCCGCCCTCCGCCGCTACTCGGTGCCGTGGACGGACGACCTCCTGCGCGAGGAGGCGTGCTTCGAACTCGTGGCGGCGCTCGGCGCGATGACGGACGCGGAGCTCGACGACCTGGTCGACGCGGCGGCCCGGCAGGCCGCCTCGCGCGGAGTCGTCGGTGTCGTCGACCTCGAGATGCGGTGGAACATCGGCGACTGGCCGCGTCGCGTCGCACAGGGCATCCGGTCCCTCCGAGTGGAGACGGGCGTCTACCGCGACGACCTCGATCGGGCGATCGAGGCGGGGCTGCGGACCGGCGACGAGCTCGTCGGGGGAGAGGGCCTTCTCCGGATGGGTCCGCTCAAGGTCCTGATCGACGGCTCCCTCAACACCCGGACGGCGTACTGCGACCACCCCTACTCCGGTGCCGACGGCGGCCGCGGGGTCCTGACCGTCGACCCCGACGAGCTCGACGCCCTCCTGCACCGCGCCGTGGCCGCCGGGATCCGCCCGACCGTGCACGCCATCGGCGATGCGGCGGCCGCGGTCGCACTCGACGCGCTCGGCCGGGTCGGCGGCGGGCGGATCGAGCACGCGCAGCTGCTGGCGGACGCCGACATCCCGCGGTTCGCCCGCCTCGGCGTCGTCGCCGGAGTGCAGCCCGAGCACGCTCTGGACGACCGCGACGTCGCCGACCGCTACTGGGCGGGGCGCACCGGGCGGGCGTTCGCGCTGCGGTCACTGATCGACTCCGGAGCGACCGTCGTGCTCGGCTCGGACGCGCCCGTGGCTCCGCTGGACCCGTGGGTCGCGATGGCGGCTGCCGTGGCCAGGGCCCGGCCCGGCGACGAGCCCTGGCACCCCGAGCAGCGGCTGAGCGTGCAGGAGGCGATCACCGCCTCCACCCGGGTGCGCCGGCTGCAGCCGCAGGCGGGGGATGCCGCGGATCTGGTCGTCGTCGAGCGCGATCCGCTCACGGCCACCCCCGAGCAGCTGCGCGGGATGCCCGTTACGGCCACCCTCCTGGCCGGGCGCTTCACGCACTGGAGCTGAGTGCGCGAACGCCGACGGCCCGCCGATCCGAGGATCGAGCGGGCCGTGGAGGCGGTGAGGGAGCGGGGCTCAGCTCTCGCTGACGTGGGCGAAGAGGAACCAGCGGTCCTTCTCGAGACCGCGGCCGATCTCGATGGCGACGTCCTGGCTGCTCGCGTCGATCTCGGCGAGCTCGGCGATGGCGGTGTTGACCGTGGCGATCGCGACGTCCATCTGGGTGATGATCTCGACGATGGCGATCTCGGAGCGCTGGAAGCCGGGGGTGAGCGGCTGCGTCCTCGTCGCGGAGGCGACGGTCTGGATGCGGGCGTCGACCGGGAGGCCGAGGGCGACGACGCGCTCCGCCGCGAGGTCGGCCCACTCGATCGAGTGGGCGACGATCGTGTCGAGGAGCTCGTGGACCCCGATGAAGTTGGCACCGCGGACGTGCCAGTGCGCCTGCTTGCCGTTGACGGCCAGCGCGGTCATCTCGACGACGACGGGGCTGAGGAACTGAGCGACTCCGGATGCGACATCCGGGTTCGACGAGGTGAGCGACGTGACGGATGCAGTGGACATCGATCGGGTCCTTTCGAGAGGGGGTGACTGATCGTCAACTGTACGCCGCAGCCGCGCCGCCGCAAGGAAGCGGAGGCTCCGCTAACGCGGGTGAAGGACAGGCTGGCCTGGGCTTCAGGGGCCGTCCCTCGGCACGCAACGGGGGTCCGCCCCCGGGTCCACGCGACGTCGCGCCGATACGCTCGAAGACGCGCTCCGCTCCGAGGTCGGGCGCGGAGGAGGTCGGATGAGCGCCGCGACGACACCGCTCGCGGAGGCGACCCGCGCGTACCTCCGTCTGTGGCGCGACGTGCCGAGGGAGGCCCTCGCGCTCGTGATCGCCGTCCCGTTCACCCTCGCAGGAGCGCTCGCGGTCGGTCTCGCCCTGGTCGCGGCGCTGGGACTGATCGGCGTGCTGATCGGGCTGGTCTTCCTCCCGGTCGCCCTGATCGTCGCCCGCTTCTTCGCGCGCGGGACCCGGGGGATCAACCGGATCGCCGGCCGGCCCGACATCCCCGAGCCGCGCACGCGTCGGGCCCCGCCCGGTGTCGCTCCCGCGACCCACGCTCTCTACGGGCCTGTCATCGACGGCCACTACTGGCTCGCGCTGCTGCACGCACTGGTCGTCGCTCCTCTGCTGGCCGTCGTGTTCGGCGCCGTCCTCGCCCTCTGGACCTGGGCCGGCGTCGGCACCCTGGTGTCGGCGCTGGACGGCTCGGGTGCGGGCTCGGCCACCGCTGCCCGCTGGATCGTCTCGCGAGCGGCCTCGCTGCTCGGAGTGCCGGAGCCGCCGGCCGTGCTCGTGACCCTCGCGGCGATCGCGGTGGTCGTTCTCTTCGTCTCGACGCTCCCCTTCGCCACCCGCGGTCTCACCCTCGCGCGGTACCTCGTCGACCGGCTCCTGCTCGGCCCCTGGGGATCGGAGGCGCTCCAGCGCGAGGTCGAGGAGCTGAGCGCCTCGCGCGGCGCCGCGGTCGCCGCCGAGGACCGGGAGCTGCGTCGACTCGAGCGCGACATCCACGACGGACCGCAGCAGCGCCTCATCCGCGTCCAGATGGATCTGGCCTCGGCGGAGCGCCGTGTCGTGTCGGATCCGGAGTCGGCCGTCGCACTCCTCGCGCAGGCCCGCGAGCACGTGCGCACCGCGCTCGACGAGCTGCGTGCGCTGTCCCGGGGAGTGGCGCCGCCGATCCTGCAGGACCGCGGATTCGAGGCCGCCGTGCACTCCCTCGCCGCACTCAGCCCGGTGCCGGTGGACGTCCTGGTCGACCGCCCGGTCGAGGGAGTGCCGCCGGAGGTCGAGCGCAGCGTCTACTTCGTCGTCGCCGAGCTGCTCGCCAACGCGACGAAGCACGCCTCCGCGCAGCGGGTGCGCGTCCACCTCGACGTGCGCGAGGCGCGCACGACCGGCGAGCGGTGGCTCGACGCGTGGGTGATCGACGACGGAGTCGGCGGCGCGGGCGCCGTGCCCGGTCACGGTCTCGAGGGCGTCGAGGGAAGGCTTCGGGGACTTCGCGGCGTGCTGCGCGTGGACTCGCCGATCGGGGGAGGGACGACCATCGGGGTCCATGTGCCCTTCCGGGCGCGGGACGCCGCGAGCCCGGGCTGACGGATCCGCCGCCCTAGGCTGAGGGAGTGCCCTCCTCCTCCGTGATCCGCGTCGCCGTCGCCGAGGACTCCGTCCTCCTGCGCGAAGGGCTCGTCCGCCTCTTCGAGGACGCGGGTCTCTCCGTCGTCGGTTCGTTCGGGGACGCCGAGGGCCTCGTCGCCCGGCTCGCCGAGGACCCCGCGTCCATCGATGTGGCGGTCCTCGACGTGCGGATGCCGCCGACCTTCCGCGACGAAGGCGTGCGCGCCGCGATCGGGATCCGCAGCGCCCACCCCTCGGTCGCCGTGCTGCTCCTGAGCCAGTACGTCGAGGTGACCTACGCGCACGAGCTCCTCGGATCGGGGGAGGGCGGTATGGGCTACCTCCTCAAGGACAGGGTCGCGTCGGTCGACGAGCTGCGCGACGCCGTCGAGCGCGTCGCGGCGGGCGGGACGGTCCTGGATCCGCACGTCGTCGCCTCCCTCCTGCAGCGCCAGCGCGATCCCCTCGCCTCGCTGACTCCGCGCGAGCGCGAGGTGCTCGAGGCGATGGCCCAGGGGCGCACGAACGCGGGCATCGCCTCCTCCCTCTTCATCGGAGTGGGCGCGGTCGAGAAGAACGTCACGGCGATCTTCCAGAAGCTCGGCCTGGAGGACTCCGGGTCGGACCACCGGCGGGTCCTGGCCGTGCTGGCCTGGCTCCGCGCCGGTCGCTGACGGGCGGCCTCAGCCGAGGAGGCTCGTCGGGCGCTCCGCCTCGTAGAGGGCGCGCACCTCGTCGGCGCTGAGCGCACGATCCCAGACCCGGACCTTCGCGAGGGTGCCGATCGCGTAGTTGCCCGGCCCCCTCGTGAGCTCGACCCCGCCGACGGTGAAGTCGCCGGGCACCGGATTGAGCCCGTCGGGGAAGAGATACGGGTTCTTGGCGTACGAGGCGCCGGTGCTGTCGGTGTACGAGGGGTAGGCCACCGCCGCGCCGTCGAGGTACGAGACCGCGGCGGCGCCGTCGTAGGTGCCGACGTGCAGCTGCCAGACGTTCCGGGTGAAGGTGCTGCCCGAGGCGGCGTAGTCGCGCGAGTACGGGTAGCCCGGCGTCGGACCGCCGGAGCGCGAGACGTGGAAGGCCGCTCGCTCGTTCCCGCCGTACGTCCCCAGGTCGTAGAACAGCCCGTACGAGCGCGTGGGTCCCGCCGCGGTCTCCTTCCAGGAGCCCGCGACGAAGCCGGTGTCCAGGTCGGCCATCCGGACCCAGCTCGCGACCGAGACCGCGTTCCCCGTGGCGCCGATCGTCAGGCGCCCGGTCTGCGCGGCCGGGATGCGCAGGTAGCTCGTGCCCGTCATCGTCACCCCTGTTCCCCACGGCGTGGTCGCCCGGGTCGCCGAGGTGCGCCCCGCCTGCAGGAGCGGCAGATCCCCGCTCGTGGAGTAGTACGGGGCGAACGGCTCACTGAAGTCCCAGGCGGCCAGGGGAGGGGATCCCGGGGCGGTGGTCGAGGGCGGCGGGGTCGGCGATCCGGTCGGAGTCGGCGAAGGGGTCGCGGTGGGCGACGGAGTCGGGTCGGGGGTCGCGGTGGGCGACGGAGTCGGATCGGGGGTCGCCGGCGGAGAGACGATCGGCGTCGGCTCGGGGGTCGGCTCGGTGGTGACGATGGGAGTCGGAGGCACGATCGGACCGGACGTCCCCGGGGCGGTCGGCTCGTCGCTCGGAGTCGCGCTGGGCGTCGACGTGGCCTCCGGGGTCGCGGTGGGGGTCGCGATCGGCGTGGGCGACGGCGTCGCGATCGGGGCGGGCGGACCCTCGCCGCTGGGCGTCGGGCTCGGTGCGGACGTCGGCGCGGTGGTGGCGGCGGGAGGAGCCGCAGTGGGAGTGACGACGACCGGTGGGTCCGCGGTCGGAGCGGCCGAGGATCCGGGAGTCGTCGCCGTCGCGGTCGGCGTCGCGGTGCTGCCCGGGCCCGGGCTCGCAGACGGAGCTGTCTGGACGGCGACCGCCTCGATCGTGACGCTGCGACTGCTGCCGATGTTGCCCGCGGCGTCCCGCGCCTTCGCGACGAGGACGTGCCTGCCCGGGGCGAGGGCGGTCGCGGGGGTGACGAGCGTCCACGCGCCGCCGGCATCGGCGGTGGCGTTCCCGAGCCGGGTCGTGCCCGACCAGAACGAGAGGTTCGTCACGCCGTGCGCGTCCGTGGCGGTCGCGACCAGGGTCGCACTGCCCGCGACGGTCGCGCCGTCCTTCGGAGTGGTGATGACCGCGAGCGGCTTGACCACGTCCGGCAGTGGGGGAGCGGTGGACGAGGACGGCTCCGGTGCGCGCGTCGGCGACGAGGTCGGCACGGGGTCGGGTGCCGGTGAGCTGCCGCTCGGAGGCGCGGGGGTCGCGGTCGGCGCAGCGGACGCGGTGGTGGGGGGAGGTGTCGGAGATGCCGCTGGATCGGGCGGAGTGCTCGTCGGCGCGGGCGAGGCCGTGGACGGAGTGCTCGTCGGCACGGACGGAGCCGGTGAGGCCGTCGACAGCTCGGGCGACGGGCTCGCTCCGGTCTGCGAGACGGTCACCGTGACCGAGGCGCTGCTCCCGATGTTGCCCGCCGCATCGCGCGCCTTCGCCACGAAGACGTGCGACCCGGCGGGGAAGGACCGGGTGTCGATCGGCAGAGTCCAGCCCTCGGATCCCGCCACGCCGTAGCCGAGGCGCTTCGAGCCCTCCCAGAACGACACCTGGGTCACCGCGACGTCGTCCTTCGCGGAGGCGAGGAACGTCGTCGTGCCCGAGACCACGGCACCTCTCGTCGGCGCGAGGAGCGAGACGATCGGCTTCACCGCGTCCCCCGCGGCGGCCGCCGAGGACGCCGGAGCCAGCGCGGCGCTCCCGGGGGCGGTGAAGGCGGCCGCGACGAGCGCGAGGACCAGGACCGTCGCGAGTCGGCCTCGTCGACCTGAGGCGTTCCCCACCGTGTGCTCCGCTCGTAAGTCATCGGGACGGTCCTCGTCCCAGCCACTGATCATCGGAGTCTACGGACCCCCTTTCCCCTCGCTGAGCCCGTACCGGGGACACCCCGAGAGCAGCCTCACAGCTCGCCCCGGCCGCGCGGGCGCCCGGCGTCAGCCGCCGACGACCGCGCCCCGCTCCGCCTCGTAGAGAGCCCGCACCTGATCCGGGGTGAGCGCACGATCCCAGACCCGGACCTTGGCGAAGGTCCCCTTCGCGTAGTTGCCCGGGCCCGACGTCAGCTCGACGGCCCCGACGGTGAAGTCCGCCGCCTTGGGGTTCAGGCCGTCCGGGTAGTAATAGGGGTTCTTCGCGTACGTGTTCCTCTGGTTGTCGACGAACCGCGGGTACGCGACCGCGCTGCCGTCGAGGTAGGACGTGGCGTACGTGCCGTCGTAGGTCCCGACGTGCAGCTGCCACACGTTGCGCGTGAACAGGTTCCCCGAGGCGGAGTAGTCGCGCGAGTAGGGGTAGCCGGGGGTAGGTCCGCCCGTCCTCGAGACGTGGAACACGCTCCGCTCGTCACCGCCGTAGAGGCCGAGGTCGTAGAAGAGCCCGTACGAGCGGCCCTGGACGGTGCCGTGCTCGTTCCACGCACCCGCCACGTAGCCGGTGCTGCTGTCGGTCATGTAGACCCAGGTGGCGACCGTGACCGCGTTCCCTGTCCTGCCGATCGTCAGGCGCCCCGCGTTCTCCGCCGGAACGCGCAGGAAGCTGGTCCCGGTCATGTTCACTCCGGTGCCCCAGGGCGTCGCCGCACGGGTCGCGACGGTCTTGCCCGCCTGCAGGAGCGGGAGGTCGCCGGCCGTCGAGTAGTAGGGACCGCTGGGCTCCGTGAAGTCCCAGGCGGCCAGGGGCGCCGGGACCCCCGCCGCGGGAGGGGCGGGCGTCGTCGTCGGGCTCGGCGTCGCGGTCGCGGTCGGAGTGGCCGTCGGCGTCGCGGTCGGAGTGGCCGTCGGACTCGCGGTCGGCGCCGGGGTGCGCGTGGGTGTCGGAGTCGCAGACGGGACAGGGGTCGAGGAGACCGTGATCCGCACGGCCGCGCTGCTGCCGATGTTGCCCGCGGCGTCGCGAGCCTTCGTGATGACGGTGTGCGGACCGGCCGGGAGGGCCGTCGCGGAGGTGGTGAGCCCCCAGTCCCCGCTCGGCCGCTGCACGGCGTTGCCGAGCCGGGTCGAGCCCTCCCAGAAGGACACGGCCGTGACGCCGACGGCGTCGGAGGCCGTGGCGATCCAGGTCACGGGGCCGGAGACGGTGGAGCCGTTCGCGGGAGCGGTGATGGCCGTCGTCGGCTTCACGGTGTCCGGGCCGGAGGGCGCCGTCGGCCGAGGCGTCGCGGACGCGGTGGCGGTCGGCGCGGGTCCGGGAGTGCTGGTCGGCTGCGGCGCCGCCGTGCCGATCGGCGTGGGTGACGAGGACGGGGTCGGGGAGCTCGCCGACGCCGTCACGCGGATCGCGGCGCTCGTGCCGATGTTCCCCGCGGCGTCCCGTGCCTTGGCCGTGATCGGCCTGATCCCGGTGCCGAGCACCCGGGTGTCGAGCGGGAGCGACCACCCGGCGGCGTCCTTCACCGCGTATCCGAGCCGTGTCGTGCCGGACCAGAACGAGACCTGCGTCACGCCGACGGCATCGGCGGCGGCCGCTCGGAACGCGGTCGTGCCCGAGACGGTCGCGCCGTCGCCGGGGGCGGTGATGGAGACGGTGGGCCGGATGGTGTCCGTCGCGGCGACCGCGGCGCTCCCCGCTCCGGAGACCGCCATCGGCAGCACCACGAGTGCCGCCAGGGCGGCCAGCAGGCCACCGCGCTTGATCGAACCCATTCCGTCGTCCCCCTGTGCCTGCCCGGGCGGACCCCCGGACCCCGTCACGATAGGCGAGCGATGCGGATCCCCGCGAACCCCCACCGATGACACAGCGACCGCTTTCCCAGCGGCTGTCCAGCAGATGCCGGTGGCGGACCACCTCGGGCGAAGTGGGAGGATGCCCGGGAAGACGTCGTCGAACGAGAGGACCGGTCGTCATGACGGACACGGGCGCGCGAGGCCCTCGCCTCCTCGGACTCGGCTCGGGGCGCACTCCGCGTCTCGCCGCGACCTCCTGGGCGGCCCCGGGCGCCGTCCTCGTCGGCGACGTCGGACTCGGAGAGCGCGCGAGCGTCTGGTACGGCGCGGTCCTCCGGGCCGAGAGCGCCGCCATCAGGATCGGCGCGGGGAGCAACCTCCAGGACGGCGTGGTCGTCCACGTCGACGCCGGCTCCGATGCGGTCATCGGAGCGGGGGTCTCGGTCGGGCACAACGCGGTGCTGCACGGCTGCACTCTCGAGGACGATGTCCTGGTCGGCATGAACGCGACCGTCCTGAACGGCGCGGTCATCGGATCCGGGTCCCTCGTCGCCGCCGGAGCGGTCGTGCTCGAGGGGTCGGTGATCCCGCAGGGCTCGCTCGTCGCCGGGGTGCCGGCGAAGGTGCGCCGTGAGCTGACGGAGGAGGAGCGCGCAGGCATCCGCAGGAACGCGGAGTCGTACCTCGCCCTCGCCGAGCTGCACCGCGGGGCGGTGGACGTCGCGTAGAGCTTCCGCGCCGACGCCACGGGCAGGAACGCGAAGAGCCCCTGCGATCAGCAGGGGCTCTTCGATGTGAGGGAGGGGCTGACGAGAATCGAACTCGCATCATCTGTTTGGAAGACAGAGGCTTTACCACTAAGCTACAGCCCCGGATTCGCGGCTCATCCGCCGCTGACCCGGAGATCCGTGCCGACCTCCCGATCGGGCACCATGACACTGTAGTACATCCGGAGCGGGGTGCCCGAACCGATCGTCGCGGCGCGCGGGCCGG
>NZ_JADILJ010000024.1 GCF_017355185.1 Rathayibacter sp. SD072
CGTCACCGTGCTCGATGCCCTGCGCTCGCCGCGGCAGCTCTCGCGCGAGGTCCTCGCCGGCATGGTGACGACACTCGCCCTCGTGCCCGAGGTGATCTCGTTCTCGGTCGTCGCGGGCGTGGATCCGATGGTCAGCCTGGTCTCGTCGATCGTGCTCGCGCTCACCATGTCGATCCTGGGCGGGCGGCCCGGAGTGATAACGGCGGCCGCCGGATCCGTCGCGCTCGTCATCGCCCCGCTCGTGAGCGAGAACGGAGTGCAGTACGTGCTCCCGACCGTGATCCTGGCGGGAGTGATCCAGATCGTGTTCGGCCTCGCGGGCCTCGCGCGGCTGATGCGGTTCATCCCGCGCTCGGTGATGATCGGCTTCGTCAACGCGCTGGGGATCCTGATCTTCCTCGCGCAGGTGCCGCACGTGATCGGGGTGCCGTGGGTCGCGTACGTGCTCTTCGCGGTGACGATCGCGATCATCCTGGTGCTGCCGCGCTTCACGCGGGCGGTGCCGGCTCCGCTCGTCGCGATCGTCGTGGTGACCACCGCGGTGATCGTCGCGGGGCTCGTCGTTCCCGACGTCGCCGACGAGGGGCCGCTCACCGGCCAGCTGCCCGGCATCACCCCGTTCCTGGTGCCGCTCACGCTCGAGACGCTGCAGCTGATCCTGCCGACCGCGCTGAGCGTGGCGTTCGTGGGGCTCATGGAGACCCTGCTGACGGCGAAGCTCGTCGACGAGATGACGGACACCCCGTCGCACAAGGGCCGCGAGTCGTGGGCGCTGGGCGTCTCGAACATCCTCGCGGGCTTCTACGGCGGCATCGCGGGCTGCGCGATGATCGGGCAGACCGTGCTGAACGTGAAGACCGGCCGCGCGCGGACCCGTATCTCGACCGTCGTCGCCGGCGTGTTCCTCCTGGCGCTCGTCACTGGTCTGAGCTCGCTGATGGGCCGGATCCCGATGGTGGCGCTCGCCGCGGTGATGATGATCGTGGCGATCACGACGGTCGACTGGCACAGCCTCCGTCCGTCGACGCTGCGGAGGATGCCGCTCCCGGAGACGCTCGTGATGGTGGTCACGGTGGTCGTCGTGGTGGCGACCGACAACCTCGCGCTCGGCGTGCTGGTGGGAGTGGTGCTGGCCATGATCCTGTTCGCCCGCCGGGTCGCCCACGTGATCGCGGTCGAGCGCGTCGTCGCGGAGGACGGCGGGTCGGTGCGCTACGACGTCACCGGTCCGCTCTTCTTCGGCAGCAGCAACGACCTGGTCGACCGCTTCGCCTACGCCGACGACCCCGCGCACGTGGTGGTCGACCTCCGGCACGCGCAGATCTGGGACGCCTCGACGGTCGCCGCGCTCGACTCGATCGAGACGAAGTACCGCGACCACGGGGCGACCGTGTCGATCGAGGGGCTGGACGAGCGCAGCACGGGCTTCCACCGTCGACTCACGGGGCGCCTGGGGTCCTGAGCAGGGGTCAAGCCCCTACAGTCCGTCGCGCGGAGTTGCTGGGATGGTCGGGAACGGAAGGAGCACCATGTCGACCGAACCCTCCCGCGAGGAGCTGCCGCTGCCCGACTGGAACGACATCCCGCTCGGCACGATCGCCGAGCGCATCCGCCCCCTGGACGAGGAGGGCGTCGTCGCCCTGCTGAGCTACGAGGAGGCGCACGGGGACCGCGCGCCGATCACCACGATCCTCCGCTCGCGACTCGCGCAGCTCCGAGAGGGCGCCGAACCCGCCGGCCGTGTTCCGGAGGTGCTGCCCGAGGTCTCGCAGGGGTCGACGGGCTCGAAGGTCTCGCCCGCCACTTCCGGTCCGCCGATCAACCCGCCGTCGCACGGCGATCCGACGAACCCGGCGCAGCCGCGCTGAGCTCCCTGCACACGGTCCGCCCAGCCTCGTTCGGCAGAATGGGGGACAGCCGATGACGGCGACCGGACGAGGGAGCAGTACCCGGACAGCGACAGGACTGACTCGGTAGGAGTCGTCATGTCCTGGAT
The DNA here is from genome assembly GCF_017355185.1 of Rathayibacter sp. SD072. Classification (GTDB taxonomy): domain Bacteria; phylum Actinomycetota; class Actinomycetes; order Actinomycetales; family Microbacteriaceae; genus Rathayibacter. The sequence continues at coordinate 1,997 of NZ_JADILJ010000024.1, forward strand.
CGTCCTCGTCGTCTCGGGAGTCCTCGAAGCCGTGTGGGCCACCGCCCTCGGCAGGTCGGAGGGTTTCACCCGTGTGGGTCCGACCGCCGTCTTCGGTGTCGCGGTGGTGGCCAGCATGGCCGGGCTCGCCTACGCGATGCGCGAGCTGCCCACCGGCACCGCCTACGCGGTGTGGGTCGGGATCGGGGCCTCGCTGACCGTGCTGTACGGCATGTTCTTCGGCGGCGAGGGCTTCTCGCTCGTGCGCACCCTGCTGGTGGTCGGCATCGTGGCCTGCGTGATCGGGCTGAAGGTCCTGCACTGATCCGCGAGATGCCCCTCCGGTGCACGGCGCCCCGCGCACCGAACCGGCATCTCGCTGTGCATTCCACAGGGTGGTTGCAGCGGGGTGCGCGGTGCTCGTAGGCTCGTGTCATCAGGGGAGAACGGTCGTTCTACTGCTCTCCCCGTCTTCTTGAGGAGGAACCATGCCCACTCGTTCTGCACGCACCGCCTGGAACGGCTCGCTCGAGACCGGCGAGGGCCAGGTCGAGCTCTCGAGCTCGAAGCTCGGCACCTACGACGTCTCGTTCCCCAAGCGCGCCGCTGACGACGCCAACGGCGCCACCAGTCCCGAGGAGCTCCTCGGCGCCGCGCACTCCGCCTGCTACGCCATGCAGTTCTCGGCCGTGCTCGGGCAGGCCGGCGGCACCGTCGAGGCCCTCGACGTCCGCGCCGACGTCTCGCTCGGCCCGGACTCCGCGGGCGGCTTCAAGCTGACCGGGATCCACCTCGTCGTCAGCGGAGAGGTCTCCGGCATCGACGAGGCCGCGTTCCTCAAGGCGGCCGACGAGGCCAAGGCCACGTGCCCGGTCTCGAAGGCGCTGACCGGAGTCGAGATCACCCTCGACGCCACATTCGAGAGCTGAGCCCCGGCTCCACGCACTCCGAGCACCCCGTCGCGCACTGCGGCGGGGTGCTCGTGCGTCCGGGCCCGCGTGCTGATCGAGCAGCCCGCCCTGCGGGCGTCTCGAGATTCCCGTGCGCTGAGGATGCGGCAGTGTGCCGTTCTCCCGGGCAGCGCGGGTCTCAGTACGCCCCTGCGGGGCTACTCGACCAGCGGAGCGGGGCGTCCTCGACTCCGGTAAGGATCCCGCCCGCGCCGGACAGGGAAGACTGTGCAGATGCCTCCCGATGACGAGCGACGAGAGCGGTTCGAGGCGCTCGTGGCCCGGACCGCGGATCCGGTGCGCCGCTACCTCCGCCGCCGGACCGACGAGGCGACGGCCGACGATGTCCTGTCCGAGACGATGATCGTGCTCTGGCGGCGGATCGACGCCGTGCCCGAGGAGGAGATCGCCTGGGCGATCGGGGTCGCGCGCCTGCAGCTCGCCAACGCCGAGCGAGGCCGCCGCCGGCAGGACAGGCTGGCGCACCGCATCCTGGTCGTCGATCCGCCCCGCGAGACCGGGCCGGAGGTCGACGACGGCACCGCCGACGCCGTCTCGCGCGTGCTCGCGCAGCTGACGCCCGCCGACGCCGAGCTGCTCCGGCTCTCGGTGTGGGAGGAGCTCGCGCCCCGCGAGATCGCGCAGGTCCTCGGAGCGACTCCGGGCGCCGTCTCGGTGCGGCTGCACCGGGCCCGCGCCAGATTCGCGGCTCTCTGGAGTAAGACCGGCGGCGCCGCCGGACATGCAGGGGAAGAGGAGGGGAGCGGACGATGACCGATCCTGACGCGCAGGAGCTGCGCCGGCTGATCCGCGCCGCCGACCCCGCCTCGTCGCTCGCGCCCCTGCGCGACGACCAGCTCGCCCGACTCGCCCAGCACGCCATCGCGGAGGACGCCATGACCCAGAAGCCCGCCATCACTCCCGCCCGCCCGGCCGCCCGTCGCCGGGCGCCCCTCTTCGCCGGACTAGGCGCGCTCGCCGGAGGGCTCGCGGCCGCCGCCGTCGCGCTGACCCTCGCGCTCGGCCCCGGTTCCGCGCCGACCCGCCTCGACCAGCCGCCGGCCGGCAGCGGCCTCAGCGCGATGTGCGCCGTGGTCACCGCCGAGGCGATCGCCGACTCCGACACCGCCTTCCGCGCCGAGGCGACCGGGATCGACGGCGACGTCGTCACCCTGTCGGTCCTCGACGTGCTGCACGGCGACGTCGGCGACACGGTCACCGCCACGCAGGGCGGCGGCACGGCGATCGACGGCGAGCCGCTGCGGTTCGACGAGGGGTCGACCTACCTGCTCGCGACCCGCGACGGCGTGATCTCGACGTGCGGGCTGAGCGGCGAGGACTCGCCCGAGCTCGCGGCGCTGTACACGGAGGCGTTCCCGGGCTGACCGCTCGACGCGTTCACAACGAAGGAAGGATGCGGGAGAGCCCCCCGCTATCCGCGTGATCCGAGCGGCGGACGTGAATCCTTCCTTCGTTGTGAACGCCGCCCCGGCCCTCAGCTGTCCGGGCGCGGTGGGAATGCGCTTTCCACCGGCCGATGATCCCGGGTAGCATCGGGACTCCGCATCACCGTCGATCGCCGCTAGGACGCCATGACCGCCGCACCCCTCCTCCGCGCCGCCCTCGTCGGGACGGGCGCGGTCGCCCACCTCCACGCGCAGGCCCTCGCCACCCGCGCCGACGTGCGGATCGTCGCGGCCGTCGACACCGATCCGGCCCGCGCCGCCGAGTTCGCCGAGCGCTACGGCATCGCCGCGCACGGCACGAGCATCGACGACCTGCCCGAGGTCGACGTCGTGCACCTCTGCACCCCGCCCGCGGTCCACGCGGCCCAGGCCGAGGCGGCCTTCGCGCGGGACGCGCACGTCGTCGTCGAGAAGCCGCCGGCGCTCTCGCTCGCCGAGGTCGATCGGATGACCGCCGCGGCCGACGCCGCCGGTCGCCTCCTCGCCGTGGTCTTCCAGCAGCGCACCGGCACCGCCGCCGCGCACGTGAAGCGGCTGCTCGACTCCGGAGCGCTCGGCCGGGTGCTCGTCGCCCGCTGCGACACCCTCTGGTACCGCGACCCCGCCTACTTCGCCGTGCCCTGGCGCGGCACCTGGGAATCCGAGGGCGGCGGCACCACGCTCGGCCACGGCATCCACCAGATCGACCTGCTCGCGCACCTCGTCGGCGACGTGGTCGAGGTGACCGGCCAGGCCTGGCGCGAGGCGCGCGACATCGAGACCGAGGACGTCTCGACCGCAGTGCTGCGGTTCGCCTCGGGAGCCGTCGCCTCGGTGCTCACGTCGGCGGTCTCGCCGCGCGAGGTCAGCGCGATCCGCCTCGACACCGAGCGCGCCACGATCGAGGTCGAGCACCTCTACGGCCACGGCCGCACCCACTGGCGCATCACCCCGTCGCGCGAGGTCGCGCCCGAGGAGGCGGAGGCCTGGGCGTTCCCCGACGGCGAGGACGTGCCGAGCGGCCATGCGCCGTACCTCGACGCCGTGTACGACGCGATCGCGACAGGCGGCCCGCTGCCCGACGTCGCCTCCGGACCGGCCCGCTCGCTCGAGATCGTCGCGGCGCTGTACCTCTCGAGCAGCCGCGGCCGACCGGTGCGGATCGACGAGCTGGCCGATCCCGCGCTCCGGGGCCCGATGCGCGCCGCCGTGCAGGACCAACGCCCGTGAGCGCCGTCGAGCTCGCCGCCGGCCTCGGGACGCTCGTGCTCGCGGAGGACGCACCGCGCCACGTCGAGTCGCCGCGGCCCTTCGTGCATCCGCTGCGCACCCCCTCCGGTGTCGTCGTCTCCGACCTGCGCCCGCCGGATCACGACTGGCACCACGGCCTCTCGCTCGCGGTGTCGAACATCCGCGTCGGCGACGACCCCGACGAGATCAACCTCTGGGGCGGCGTCACCTGGGTCACCGGCGACGGCTACCGGCAGCTCGACAACAACGGCTCGCAGCTCGTCGAGTCGGTGACCCGCGAGCACGACTCGGTGCGCCTGCGCCTGGGCTGGTACGACGCGCACGGCCGGCGGTTCCTCGAGGAGGAGCGACGCTTGAGTGTGCACGAGGGGGCGACCGCGACGGTGCTCGAGGTCGTCAGCGAGTGGACGTCGCTGACCGACCGTCCGCTCGGATTCGGCTCGCCGACCACGGCCGGGCGGCCGGGCGCGGGCTACGGCGGGCTGTTCCTCCGTGCCGCACCGCGCCTCGAGGGCGCCCGCGTGCTCGCTCCGCACGGCGAGAGCGGCGAGGCGATGGGCCGATCGGAGGAGTGGCTCGCGCTGGTCGGCGCGGGCGTCACCGTCGCGATGCGCGCCGATCCCGGGAACCCGGTGGCGCCGACTCCGTGGTTCGTGCGCAGCGAGGGCACCCCGATGCTGTGCGCGGCGCCTTTCTTCCACGAGGTCTGGACACTGCCGCCCGCCGAGTCGGCGCGCTGGCGCTGGCAGGTGCTCGTCGCCGACGGCGAGCTCGACGCCACCGCGATCGGGTCCGCCTGGTGACGGCGCTGCGCCCCGACGCCTTCAGCACCCCCTACGAGGATCCGCTGCTCGACGGCCCGACCGACCCCGTCGTCGTGCCGGCGCCCGACGGCTCGTGGCGCCTGTTCTACACGCAGCGCCGGGCCGCCCTCGATCTGCCGGGCGTCGAGTGGGTGCACGGCACGCGGATCGGCGTCGCGGAGTCGGCGGACGGCGCGTCGTGGCGGTACGCGGGCACGGTCGACGGCCTCGATCCCGCCGGCGCTCCGGACCCGTCGACGCAGTGGGCGCCCGACATCGTGCGGATCGACGGCCGCTACCTGATGACGCTGAGCTGGATCGAGGGCGTGCGCCCGGACTGGACCGGCCGCGCCTCGCTCGTGCAGTTCGCGAGCGACGACCTGGTCTCGTGGCGGCGCCTGGGCACGATCGACGTCGGCTCGGACCGGGTCATCGACGCGGCGATCGCCCGGTGCGGAGACGGCCGCTGGCGGCTCTGGTACAAGGACGAGGAGCAGCACTCGACGACGTGGGCGGCGGTGTCGGACGACCCGTTCGATCCGGAGTCGTGGCGCGTCGAGGGGCTCGCGATCGGCGGCCGGCCGCACGAGGGGCCCAAGGTGTTCGTGCTCGGCGGGCGGTACTGGATGATCACCGACGAGTGGCGCGGGCTGGCCGTGCACTCCTCGCCCGACGGAGTCGGCGGCTGGGAGCGGCAGGGGCTGATCCTGACGGCGCCGGAGCGGCTCGGGGATCGGCCGGTCGTGGGGCGCCATGCGGATGTCGTGCCGCTCGACGAGGAGTCGGCGCTGATCGTGTACTTCACCCATCCGGGGTGGGACGGGGCCGAGCTGGCGGACGCCCCGGCCGACCGCTCGCGGCGCCGGAGCCACGTGCGCGCGGCGGTGCTCAGGGTCGACGGGGGAGTGCTGGGCTGCGACGCCGACTGAGGACCGCCTCCGGCTCGCCAGGACGCGCCAGCCGGAGGCGATCCGCGGGTCAGGCCGGCGTCGCCTGGTACCGGAAGCCCGCGCCCAGGTGCTCGGACGGCAGGCGGTCGCCGCGCCCGTGCAGCTTGTTGCGGAGGCTCCCCTCGACGTACTCGTCGGGGTACGCGCCGCGGCGGCGCAGCTCCGGCACGATGAACTCCACGACGTCCTCGAAGGTGCCCGGCGTGATCGCGTAGGCGAGGTTGAAGCCGTCGACGTCGGTGTCCTCGACCCACTCCTGCAGGTGGTCCGCCACCTCCGTCGGCGAGCCGACGACGAACGGGCCGAGTCCGCCGATCACGCTGAGCTTCGCGATGTCGCGGACCTTCCACTCGCTGCCGTCCTCGTTCGCCTCCTGGAAGTTGGCGACGGCCGACTGGATCGCGTTGCTCTTCACGTTGCCGATCGGCTCGTCGAGGTCGTACTGCGAGAGGTCGATGCCCATCCAGCCCGACATGAAGACCAGCGCGCCCTCCTCGCTCGTGTACGAGAGGAAGTCGCGGTGCTTCTCGTGCGCGGCCTCGCTCGTCTCGGCGGTGATGATCGTCAGCAGCGTGTAGATCTTGGCGGAGTAGCGGTCGCGGCCCGCGGCTTCGAGCGCGTCGCGGATCCTCGAGACCGTGGCCTTCAGGCCGGCCTTCGTCGAGGACGCGACGAAGATCGCCTCCGCGTTGCCCGCCGCGAAGCGGATGCCGCGCGGCGACGCCCCGGCCTGGTAGATCACCGGGGTGCGCTGCAGCGACGGCTCCGAGAGGTGGATGCCGGGCACGGTGAAGTTCTTGCCGCGGTGCCCGATCTCGTGCACCTTCGACGGGTCGGTGAAGACTCCGGAGTCGCGGTCGCGGATGACCGCGTCGTCCTCCCACGAGCCCTCCCACAGCTTGTAGAGCACCTCGAGGTACTCGTCGGCCACGTCGTAGCGGTCGTCGTGCTCCAGCTGGTCCTCGTGGCCCATGTTGCGCGCGGCGCTGGGCAGGTAGCCGGTGACGACGTTCCAGCCGACGCGGCCCTTGGTCAGGTGGTCGAGCGTCGACATGCGGCGCGCGAACGGGTACGGGTGCTCGTAGGCGGTGCCGGCGGTGATGCCGAAGCCGAGGTGCTCGGTCGCGGCGGCCATCGCCGACACGAGCAGGATCGGGTCGTTGACGGGGACCTGCGCGCCGTGGCGGATGGCGGCCTCGTTGGAGCCTCCGTACACGTCGTAGGTGCCGAGGACGTCGGCGATGAAGATGCCGTCGAAGGTGCCGCGCTCGAGGAGCTTCGCGAGCTCGGTCCAGTACGAGAGGTCCTTGTAGCGCCAGGACTGGTCCTGGGGGTGGCGCCACATGCCGGAGGACTGGTGGGCGACGCAGTTCATGTCGAAGGCGTTGAAGCGGATCTGGCGGGTCATGGGCACGATAGTGCCCGACGCTCCCCGGAGAGCGTCCGGGCTGCCGACGCGCGACGTCACAAACCAACGGGTGTGCGGGAGTGCGCCGGGCTCGAGGTGTCGCCCATCGAGCCGTGACCAGGATCATCACGCGTGATGTCTCGGGGTGCGGCCCTGACCCGAATCATCTCGGGCGGTGATTCGGGTTGTGGCCGTAACCCGAATCATCTCGGGCGGTAATTCGGGTTGTGGCGGTAACGCGAATCATCTCCTGCGGTTGCTCGGGTTGCGGAGGGCGTCCCCCTGACCCCTCAGCCCAGCTGACGCCCCAGGAACGCGATGTGCTCCGCGATCTGGAACGCCTCGCCCTGCTCGTGCCCGTTGTACGGGTAGATCCGCATCTCGCGCGGGCCGGTGTAGCGGTTGTAGGAGGCGTACACCGTCGAGGGCGGGCAGATGTCGTCGAGCAGGCCCACCGAGAACATCGCGGGGATCCGCGCGTGCGGAGCGAAGGACGTGCCGTCGAAGTAGGCGAGCGTGGCGAAGACGCGCTCCTCGGAGCCGCGGTGGATCCGCAGGTACTTCACGATCTCGCCGTAGGGCATCGTGTCGATGATCCGCGTGGCGTGGCGCATGTGGCTGAGGAACGGCACGTCGATGACCGCGGCCTGCGCGGAGTCCGACTCGTCGAGCATCCCGAGGATGCCCGCGACGGCGAGGCAGATGCCGCCGCCCTGGCTGCCGCCCGAGATCGCGACGCGCGACGGATCGACGGCCGGGTGCGCCCGCAGCACGTCGAGCGCGCGCACCGCGTCGGTGAAGACGCGGCGGTAGTAGTACTCCTCGGGCGAGGCGATGCCCTGGGTCATGAAGCCGTTGGCGTGCGGTCCGCTGCCGACCGGGTCGGGGGTGTCGCCGGTGCGGTGGCCGGTGCCCTGACCGCGGGTGTCCATCACGAGGTGCGCGTAGCCGGCGGCGCTCATGGTGGTCCACTCGGTGAGGTGCCCGCGCCCGCCGCCGTAGCCGATGTAGCTCACGAGGGCGGGGAGGGGCCCCTCGATGCCGCGCGGGAGGATCAGCCAGGCGCGGATGGGGTGGCCGCCCCAGCCCGAGAACGTGACGTCGAAGGTGTCCAGCAGCGGGAATCCGGCGTCGACCTGCTCGAGGACGGGCTCGGTCGCGAGGGCGCGGGCCTCGGCCACGGTGCTGCGCCAGAACTCCGCGAAGCCCTCGGGCTCTGCGAGTTCGGGCGCGTACTCCTCGAGGAGCTCGAGGGGCAGGTCGAACTGGGGCATCGGGGTCTCCTTCCGCGGTGCGGCGACGGTGCCGCGGATCCGCTACTTGACGTCCATCCGATATCGAACCTATCGTAGGGCAAACGCTTTCCCGGAACGTTTCACATGCCGATGCGAACCCCCGACAGATGTCGGGTAGGTTCTCCTCGAATGCTCCGGGACTGGAACGAGGAAGTTCACGAGAGGACGATGATGTTCAGCACCAAGCGCACACGACTCGCCGCCGCGGCGATCGCCGCCGCCGCCGCGATCAGCCTGACGGCATGCTCCGGAGGGGGTGCCTCCGGCTCCTCCACCGTCGACCCCGACGAGGAGATCACGCTCGACTACACCTTCTGGGGCAACGACGACCGGGCCGCCCGCTACGACCAGGCCATCGCGCTGTTCGAGGAGGAGTACCCGAACATCACGATCAACTCCACCTTCACGGACTACCCCGGCTACTGGGAGAAGCGCCAGACCGAGGCCGCCGGCGGCGGACTCCCCGACGTGATGCAGTTCGACTACACCTACCTCCGCCAGTACGGCGACAACGGCCTGCTGGGCGACCTCAGCGAGTACTTCGGCGGCGTCGTCGACGAGACCACCATCTCGGACGACCTCCTCGCCACCGGCGAGCTCGACGGCGCGACCTACGCGATCCCGACCGGCTACAGCGCCTGGGCGGTCTTCCAGAACCAGGACCTCCTCACCGCGAACGGCCTCGAGCCCTACGCGGGCGGCGGGAGCTGGGAGGACTACGCGGCCTACGTCGCGGACGTCACCGAGAAGACCGGCGGCGCCGTCTACGGCGGCACCGACTACACCGGCCGCATCCAGAACTTCGAGCTGCAGCTGCGCGCCGAGGGCAAGGAGCTGTTCACCGAGGACGGCGAGCTCGGCTTCTCCGAGGACGACCTCGCGGCGTTCTGGGAGCAGGGCGACGAGATGCGCACCACGACCGGCGTGCCGGCCGCGCGCCTCCAGGAGCTGCTGCCCAAGTCCGGCTTCGGCGCCGGCATCGCCTCCAGCGAGATGAGCTGGAGCAACTTCCTCGGCGGCTACATCGGCGACTCGGGAGCCTCCGAGATCGTCATGACCGCTCCGCCCACCGCCGACGAGGGGTCGAAGGACCTCTACCAGAAGGTCGGCCTGATGCAGGCGATCTCCTCGGCCACCGAGCACCCCGAGGCCGCGGCGACGTTCCTCGACTTCCTCATCAACAGCCCCGAGGTCGGCGAGATCTTCGGCGCCACGCTCGGCATCCCGGCCTCGTCGGCGCAGCTCGAGGGCGCGAACCTCGAGGGCCCCGACAAGCAGGTCGCGGACTACCTCGAGTCGGTCTCGGACCGCATCGGAGAGGCCCCGGCCGCTCCGGTCGCCGGCTACGGCGCCATCGAGGCGAACTTCCTCGACCTGGGCACCAGCCTCGGCCTCGGCGCCGTGAGCGTCGACGAGGCGGTCCAGCAGTTCTTCGACGAGACCGCCGTCACGCTCGACAACTGATCCCCTAGACGGCCAGGAAAGGCATCTCTCATGACGACGACGTCGACCCCGAGCGGCACCGCCGCAGCCGGTCGCGTCGCGCCCACCGCCGGCCGGACGAGCACTCCTCGTCCGGCCGGTGACGGGCCGCGGCGCCGCCCGAAGCGGGACACCCTGGCCGGATACGCCTTCCTGTCCCCCTGGCTCATCGGCTTCGTCGGGCTCACGCTCGGCCCGATGCTGATGTCCCTCTACTTCGCGTTCACCGACTACAACCTCTTCACGGCGCCGGAGTGGGTCGGCCTGGCCAACTTCGAGCGCCTGATCGGCGATCCGAAGTTCCTCCAGTCGGTGCAGCTGACCCTCGCCTACGTGTTCGTCGGGACGCCGATCAAGCTCGCCGCGGCGCTGCTCGTCGCGATGCTGCTCAACTACTCCGCCAAGGGCACCGGGTTCTTCCGCTCGGCCTTCTACGCTCCGTCGCTGATCGGCGCGAGCGTCAGCATCGCGATCGTCTGGCGCGCGATGTTCTCGACCGACGGCCCCGTCGACTCCGGTCTGCAGGTCTTCGGCATGGACTTCGGCGGCTGGGTCGGCGTGCCGGCCCTCATCCTGCCGATGATGATCATCCTCGCGGTGTGGCAGTTCGGCGCCCCGATGGTCATCTTCCTGGCCGGTCTCAAGCAGGTCCCGGCCGAGCTCTACGAGGCCGCGATGATGGACGGCGCGGGACCCTGGCGCAAGTTCAAGAGCGTCACCCTGCCGATGCTCTCGCCGGTCATCTTCTTCAACCTGCTGCTCGAGATGATCAACGCGTTCCAGGTCTTCGCCTCGGCGTACATCATCGGCAACGGCACCGGCGGCCCCGCCGGAGCGACCAACTTCTACACGGTGTACCTCTACACCCGTGCGTTCACGAACAACCAGATGGGCTACGCGTCCGCGATGGCCTGGGTCCTCCTGCTGTTCGTCGGGATCCTCGCCTTCGTCCTCTTCAAGACTCAGAAGAGCTGGGTGCACTACTCGGGAGACACGCGATGACCACGTTCGACACCACCCTGCCCTCGGCCGACACCCAGGTGCTGACCGAGCCGGCGCCGCGCAGGCGTCCCGCCCGCAAGCGCCCGAAGCCGGCGACGATCGTCTGGATCGTCGCGATGATCGCCCTGACGGCGATCGTCCTCTACCCGCTGGTCTGGATGGGCGCCGCGGCGTTCAAGCCGAACAGCGAGTTCGGCGGTCAGACCTCGCTCCTGCCGCAGAACCCCACGATCGACAACTTCGTGAAGGTCTTCGCGGGGGTGGGAGGAGTGCCGCTCTGGCAGTTCTTCCTCAACTCCACGATCCTCGCGGTCGGGTCGGTCATCGGAGTCGTGATCTCGTCGTCGATGGCGGCCTACGCCTTCGCGCGGCTCGACTTCCGCGGCCGTCCGCTCTACTTCGCGCTGATGATCGGCACGCTGCTGCTGCCGATGCACGTGCTGCTGATCCCGCAGTACACGATCTTCCGCACGCTCGGCATGATGGACACCTACTGGCCGCTGCTGATCGGGAAGTTCCTGGCGACGGAGGCGTTCTTCGTCTTCCTGATGGTGCAGTTCATCCGCAACCTGCCCCGCGAGCTCGACGAGGCCGCGCGGATCGACGGGGCCGGCCACGTCCGGATCTTCGGCTCGATCACGATCCCGCTGATCCGCCCCGCGCTGATCACGTCGTCGATCTTCGCGTTCATCTGGAGCTGGAACGACTTCCTCGGCCCGCTGCTCTACCTGAACACCCCCGACAAGCAGCCGCTGCCGCTGGCGCTGCGCGTCTACAACGACCAGACCTCGGCGTCCGACTACGGAGCGACGATCGCCGTCTCGGTGCTGGCGCTGCTCCCGGTGCTGATCTTCTTCATCATCTTCCAGCGCTTCCTCGTCGACGGGGTCGCGACGCAGGGTCTGAAGGGCTGACATGACGCTCCAGCGAGGGGAGTCGAAGCGGCGCTCGCGCGCGACGGCGTCGGCCCGGCGCGCGGCGGCCGACGGCAGCAGGCTGCGCTGGCCCGGCGCCGCCGACCGCTTCGCCCTCCTCGCGGAGGTCCTGTTCACGGGGCTGATCGTCGCGGTCGTCTCCCTGGGGGTCGTCACGATCCCGCTCGCGCTGGCCGTGGGCATCCGCCACCTCCGCCGCTTCGTGCTGGCCGAGGCGACCGGGCTCGCGCTGGTGTGGGCCGACGTGCGTGCCGGATTCGTCCGGGTGCTGCCGGTGGGCGCGGGTGTCGCGCTGGCCGCGCTGGTGCTCGGAGCCGACCTCGTGCTGATCTCGTCGGGCGTGCTGCCCGGCGGAGTCGCGGTCGCGGTCGTCTGCACCCTGCTGCTCGCCGCGATCGCGGTCGTGGTGCTCGTCGCCGCCACCGACTGGGAGCCGGGGGCGCGCTGGGGGGCGCTCGTCCGCGCGGCGGCGCGGCGCTCGGTGCGCGACGTGCGCGGCTCCGCTCTGCTGGCCGGAGGGCTGCTGATGACCGTCGTGTCGGCGTGGCAGCTCGCTCCGCTCGTCGTGCCGGCGCTGGGCTGCCTGGTGTTCGCGGCACTGGCCGTGCGGCTGTCGGCGGAGGCCCACTCGCGCTGACCCTGGGTGCCGGGTGGAAGATCCCCGGGATCGGGAACACCTCCGGACCCTGCGCGTTGAAGCCCGTATGACGACTTACGGAATCATCGGAGCAGGCAACATCGGCAGCCAGATCGCCCGCGCGGTCATCGGCCAGGGCGACGACGTGGTGATCGCGAACTCCCGCGGACCCGAGACCCTCGCGGACATCATCGCGGAGCTCGGCCCGAAGGCGCGCGCCGCGACCGCTCAGGAGGCCGCCGAGGCGGCGGACGTCGCCGTCGTGACGGTGCCGCTGAAGAACCTCGACCAGGTGCCGGTCGCGCCGCTCGCGGGCAAGATCGTGCTCGACACGAACAACTACTACTTCGAGCGCGACGGGCGCATCGAGGCGCTCGACCGCGGCGAGACCACGACGGCCGAGATGGCGCAGGCGCACCTGCCGGAGTCGAAGATCGTGAAGGCGTTCAACCACATCATGGCCGCCGACATCACGACCGACGGCTTCCCCGCGGGCGACCCGCAGCGTCGCGCGCTCGTCGCGTCGAGCGACTACCCCGAGGCGCTGCACTTCGTGACCGACCTCTACGACCGGCTCGGCTTCGACACCGTGACCGTCACTCCGCTGTCGGAGTCGTGGCGCGTCGAGCGCGACCGCCCCGCGTACGGCGTGCGCCAGTCGAGCGCGGAGCTCGAGGCGAACCTCGCCGAGGCGCCGCGCACGGTCTAGGCACGACCCGGCGCCGTCCGGTCCGAGCCTGCGCGGCTCTGCCGCACCCTCCTGCGAGAGTAGAGGGGAGCGCTGACGAGCCGCCCGGCTCGGACCGGAGGGAACCGCCATGTCATCCGACGCCCGTCGCACCCGCACGAGAGGCGCGCTGTCGCGGCGCGGGATCGTGCTCGGTCTGACCGCGCTGCCGGTCCTGCCGCTGCTGAGCGCCTGCACCCCCGGCGCCGACGGCGGTGAGCGGCAGCCGTCCGACACCGCTCAGCGCCCTCGGACCACGACCGCGGCGCCCGCCGGGCCCGTCGTGCTCGCCGCGGATGCCGCCGCGACCAGCGCCGCATTGTTCACGAGCGCCCCGCTGGTCGTCGTCGTCGAGGAGGCGCCGGCGTCGGTGGTCCTCGCCGCGCAGCTCGCGATCACGTGGGGCGTGCCGCTGCTGGTGGCGCCGGCCGCCGCGTCCGCCTCCGCTTCCCCCGCGCCGGGGCCGCTCGACGCCGAGCTCGCTCGCCTGGGCACCTCGCGGGTGATCGCCGTCGGCTCGGTCGCGGCACCCGCGGACATCGAGACCGTGCAGACGGAGGCGACGCCCGAGGCGGTCGCCGAGGCCACCGGAGTCGAGGTGTCGGCTCTCGCGATCGCCGACCTCGCCGGGTTCGCCCCCGGTCCGTCGGCCGAGCCGCCCTTCGGCGCCGTGCCCGAGCGAGCGGAGCCGCCCACAGGCGTCCTCGCGCTCGCGCAGCCGGTCGACGCCGACGTGCCCGCGCTCGCGACGGCCCGCGCCGCCGGGGTGCCGGTGACGCTCGTCGAGGGCGCCGATCTCCTCGCCTCGGGAGCCGCGGTCACGGCCGTGGCCGAGGCCGCCCCGACGGCGACCCTGCTGCTGGGTGCCGGGCTCGCCGCGCAGACCGCGCCGGAGTGGTCCCTCCGGGCCGCTGCGACCGGCTGGCAGCTGCCGGGCGGCGGGCAGCGCCTGTTCGGCGGGCACCTGTTCGTGGCGATCTACGGCACTCCGGGCGCCCCGGTGCTCGGGATCCTCGGCGAGCAGGGCCTGGAGGCGACCATCGAGCGCGCCGCGACCGTCGCCGAGCCGTACCGCGCGCTCACTCCGCTGCAGGTCGTGCCGAGCCTCGAGATCATCACGACGGTCGCGGCGGGCAGTGCGGGCGGCGACGGCGACTACTCCAACGAGCTGCCGGCCGACGGCATCCGCCCCTACATCGACGCGGCGGCGGCGGCCGGCATGTACGTCGTGCTCGACCTGCAGCCGGGCCGCTCCGACTTCCTGACGCAGGCCCGCGCTTACGAGGAGCTCCTGCGGCTGCCGAACGTGGGCCTCGCCCTGGATCCGGAGTGGCGGCTCGCCCCCGACGAGGTGCCGCTCGTGCAGATCGGCCGCGTCTCGGCCGCCGAGGTCGACAGCGTCACGACGTGGCTCGCCGACCTCGTGCGCGACGCCGGGCTCCCGCCGAAGATGCTCGTGCTGCACCAGTTCCGCTCGTCGATGCTGCAGGACCGCTCGAGCATCCGCCGCGACCGCCCCGAGCTCGAGTTCCTCGTGCACGTCGACGGCCAGGGGGCGCAGCCGGACAAGCAGGCCACCTGGAACGCGCTGCACCGCGACGCTCCGGAGGACTTCGCCTGGGGCTGGAAGAACTTCTACGACGAGGACCTGCCGATGCTCACCCCCGCCCAGACCATGGCGGACGTGTCGCCGCTGCCGGACCTGGTCACGTACCAGTAGTGCGCTCCGGCGCTCAGCCGGTGACCAGGAACGCGTCCAGGAGCAGGGTCCGTCCCCGGGCCGCGGGATTGCGGTCGGCGGTGCTCCGGATCGAGACGGTGTGCACTCCGGCGGGCAGTGCGGCACTGGTCCACACCGTCTGCCGGTACTTCGTCGTGCTGCTGTACCGGTCGATCCGGGCGACCTTCACGCCGTCGACGAAGACCTCGTTGATCCCCCCGGACGGCGAGAGCCGGCTGATCCACTGCACTCCGGTCCCGGTGAACGTCAGCGTCGCCGATGCGGTGGACTCGGAGCTGTAGGCGGAGCCGCCTCCGTCGTCGGCGGCGGCGCTCAGAGCCGTCCACGTGCCCGAGTACGCGACGGCGGAGGACGTGTTCTGGTACCGCCCGGGTCCGTTGGTGCCGGGAGCCGGCGTGGCGGTCGGCCGGGGCGTGAGAGTCGGCGTCGGCGTCGGCGTCGGCGTGGCGGTCGGCGTGCGGGTGGGCGTCGCCGTGGCGGTCGGCGTGCGGGTCGGCGTCGGCGTGGCGGTGGGAGCCGCGTTGGCGATGGTGAAGCGGACGGTCGGGCTGACACCCGTGTTGCGGGCGGGATCCTTCGCCTTGGCGGTCATCTGGTACGAGCCGTCGGCGTACGCCCTCGAGTCGAACGAGTAGGTGTAGCTGCCGTTCGCGCCAGGGACGCCTCGCCCGATCGCCGTCGAGCCGAGGTAGAAGCTCATGCTGTGGATACCGGAGGCATCGGTCGCCGTCGCGGTGAGTGCGACCGTGCCCGACACCGTCGCGTTCGCCTGCGGAGCGAGCAGGACGACCTTCGGCTTGACGGTGTCCGGCGCTGCGGGCGCGGTCGACGTCGGGGTCGCCGAGGGCGTGGTGCTGGGTGCGGCCGTCGCCGTCGCGGTCGCAGTGGGCGTCGGTGTCGGCGTCGGCGTCGTTCCCGGGTTCAGCGCCGCGATCGCGCTCCCGGCGAGCAGGAACGCTCCCACGCAGAAGGGGGGAGAGTCGGTGAGCAGAGTGCCGGTCGAGGCGGCTGTCGGCGCGGTCCGGGGAGCGGCGGCCGTGTAGTTCCGCGCGGGCTGGAACCCGACGGCCTGGCAGCCGCTCACGAAACCGCTCGGCTGCAGCGAGACGGTGGTCAGTCCCTCCCACGCCCGGGTGACGGACGGCAGGTACGTCGCCCGGTCGAGGGTTCCGGACGAGATCCCGGCGGCGAGGGCGTAGGCGGTGAGCGCGGTGACGCTGGTCTCGGGAGCAGGGAAGAGGGCGGTGTTCAGCAGGCTCGATCGCCAGAGTCCGTCCGAGCCCTGCAGCCCGATCATGCGGGCGGCCATCGTCCGAAGCATGTCCTCGTAGGGATCGGCGCGGGAGTCTCCGGCGGGCAGCGCTGCGATCACGTCGGCCATGCCGGCCATCACCCAGGCGTTGCCGCGTCCCCAGAAGACCTTGCCGCCGCTGGAGTCGGTGGCGCCGACGTACCGGCAGTCCCGGTACCAGAGTCCCTCCGCGGCGTCGAAGAGCCCGGGCTGCGGGACCGCTGCACCCGCGCAGCGGTCGCTGAGACCGCCTTCGTCGCGCGACCACCGGTAGAGGGCGTCCATCTTGTCGAGGTAGGCCGGGTCGCCCGTGCGCTCCGACCAGTAGGCCCAGTTGGCGAGGCCCATGAAGTGCGCGTCCGACCAGTCGTACTGGTCGATCGGGAGGGTCGCCAGGCCCTGCGCCATCCGGGCGTCCATCGAGGTCAGCGAGGCGCGCGGATCGGAGGCGTTGAGGGAGTGGTGGACCTGGCCGGCCTTGAGGTCGTCGGGATCCAGTCCGGAGGTCGAGATCTTCCACGAGGTGAGGCCTCCCCAGGTCATGCCGTCCGCGAGGTAGGCCGGCTCGCGGGTCTGGGCGTAGAGCGCGTTCTCGCCCTGCGCGAAGGTCGCCCACGACCAGCCGGGGAGGCTCAGCGGAGGCGCGAGAGTGATCATCGGGCGGTAGTAGTCGGCCGCCAGGGCCGTCGACGACAGGATCGTCGAGGAGGCGGGCAGCGGTGCCGCCGCGGCAGCGGGCGCGGCGGCCGAGAGGACTCCCGCCAGCAGCACGGGCGCGAGGAGGATGGCGAGGGCGGTGCGCGCAGCTGTCACGGTCGGTCCAGACGTCGAGCTCGATCGGGCGGATCGGCCCTGATCCGCTCGGGTGCCGACGGTGCGTCCGCGGCGATCCCAGGTGATCGCGCGACGTCGGGGAGCCGGCGAGCCCGACGTTAGTCCTCGTC
This sequence comes from Rathayibacter sp. SD072, assembly GCF_017355185.1. Classification (GTDB taxonomy): domain Bacteria; phylum Actinomycetota; class Actinomycetes; order Actinomycetales; family Microbacteriaceae; genus Rathayibacter. The sequence goes on from NZ_JADILJ010000024.1 coordinate 18,837, forward strand.
GTCGTGACCGCGTGTCCCCGCCGCTGGGTCACTTGCCCGTCCCGAGCGCTCGCGCTCAGACCGGCGCGTCGACCAGCGTCAGCGCGGGCAGCTGCACGGAGGCATCGGCGCTCCACGCGGCGAGGACGCGCGGCCCGAGGTCGGCGCTCGCCGCGAAGCCCGCGTCGAAGCGGATCGCCGACAGCGCGAACGTCGTGCCGTCGACGTCGAGCGGCTCCCAGTCGCCTCCGGTCGCGGCGAGCGTCGTCGACCGCGTCGAGACCGCCTCCATCGTCGCGCGGTTCTCGGCCCGGGACCCGGCGAACACCGTCGTCTCGAACAGCAGGCCCTCGACGGCCAGCGTCGCGGTGCTCACGCGATCCGTGCGGGTCCCCAGGACGACGCCGCGCACCCACCGCGTCCCGGTGCGCTCCATGGTCCGCAGCACGACGCCGTCGAACGCGACCGACACGTCCGTCAGCCGTCCGTCGTCCTCACTGCCGCCCACGATCTCCCAGGGACGGTCGACGGGGACGAGGATGCGCACCGTCGCATCCTGCCACGTCGTGCGGCGGGGGTCAGCCGGGCAGCCGCGCCGTGATCTCGGCGGCGGCCACGACCGCGCGCTCGTACGCGGCCCGCGCCAGAACAGGAGCGTGGGCCAGAACAGGAGCGTGGGGGAGACGAGCAGGAAGTCCAGCGGCCGCGGCGGGTTCTCGTCGGTCCACACCGCGATCCGCTCGTCGTTCACGGAGAGCACGTAGTACATCGAGGACGCAGAGCGCGGAGCCTGCGTCTCGAGACGGTCGGTGAGGTCCTTCGCCCCCGTGTCGCTCGTCGACTCGTGATCTCGGGCCGAGAACAGCACCGCTGCGGGCAGGAGCGCGCTGAGCCGACGCTCCGTCAGTCGGGACGCGCGTCGGAGGAGGTACCAGAGCACCCCGCCCAGGATCAGCCCGCAGAGCGCGGCCGCCCAGCGGGCGCGGCCGACGGCGAGCAGTGCCAGAGCACCCGCGACCACCGGCAGGCAGATCGCGAGCGTCGCTCGGCGCTCGATCCGCTCGCGTCGCGAGGAGGACGCGGGGCCGCTCATCGGCGTGCGACCACGCCACCGGTGCAGACGCCCGCGCCGAGCTCCTCGAGGGTGCGGGGAGGCGGATCCGCGGTGGTCGCGGTGGGAGAGGTCGCCCGGCGATCCTGGCAGGTCGGCGAGCCCGCTCGGAGGGGTGGTGGCGGCGGAGGTGCGCGTCAGCGCACCGCGCGCGTCGACGCCCGCACGATCAGCTCGGGCTCGAAGCCCGCCGACCGCACGTCCGCGTCGCCGCGGATCGCCGCGATCAGCAGCTGGGCCGCGCACTCGCCCATGCGGTGGGTGGGCTGGCGCACCGAGGTCAGCGGCACGACGGCCGCGTCGGCGAACGGGATGTCGTCGTAGCCGACGATCGCGATCTCGCCCGGGATCGAGACTCCGCCGCGGACCAGGCTCTGCATGACGCCCAGCGCGAGCTCGTCGTTGGCGGCGAAGATCCCGTCGGGCCGCTCGTCGGCGGGCATGGCCAGGATCCGCTCGCCCAGCTCGCGCCCCAGCCCGGGGCCCATCGACACCGTCTCGATCGAGGAGAACGCGGCACTGGAGGGCCGGACCGCCTCGACGAACCCCTCGAAGCGGTCGCGTACCTGGGGGATCCGGAAGGTCCCGCCGAGGAACAGCAGGCGTCGGCACCCGCTCGCGAGCAGGTGCTCGGCCGCCGTCCGGCCGCCCAGGACATCGTCGAGCGCGACCGACAGCAGCCTGCCCCGCGGGTCGACCTGGTCGACCAGCACGACCGGCACGCCCCGCTGCGCGAACGCGTCGAGGTGGTCGAGCGAGGAGGCGATCGGAGCGAGCAGCACCCCGTCGACCCGCTGGCGGGCGAAGAGGTCGAGGTAGCGCAGCTCGCGCGCGGCCGAGTCCTGGGTGGCGCCGAGGACGAGGGAGTAGCCCGCCTCCTCGGCGCCGTGCTCCGCCCCGAGCGCGAGCTCGGCGTAGAACGGGTTGCCCAGGTTCACGACGGCCATTCCGACCGCCATGCTCTTGCCCGCCCGCAGCTGCCGCGCCGCCACGTTCGGGATGTACCCCAGCTCGGCGACCGCGTCGGCGACCGCCGCCATCGCCGCGCTGGAGACCCGCTCGGGGCGGTTCAGCGCGTACGAGGCGGTGGTCACCGAGACGCCGGCGCGGGCGGCGACGTCGCGGATGCCGATCTGGGGCACGGTGTCAGTCCGTGCTCGAGGAGCGGCGGCGGGAGTGCACCAGCAGGGCCGCACCGCCGAGCAGGAGCGCGAGCACCCCGGCCGGGAGGAGCGACAGATCGACGCCCGTCGAGGCCAGGCCGGTGCCGGAGCCCGTGTTCGAGCCGGAGCCCGACCCGCTGTGCGGGCCGCCGGGCGCCGTGTGCGTCGGCTGCGGGGACGGCGCGGTCGCAGTCGGCTCGGGAGTCGGCTCCGCGGTCGGTCCGGGAGTGGGCTGGGTGGTGGGCTCCGTGGTCGGCGCGGTCGTCGGCTCCGGACTCGGCCCCGGGGTCCCCGGCTGCGCGAGCACCGGCACGGTCGACCAGTCGATGTCGCTCGCCAGCCCGTACGAGGTGTACGACGGCTGGTTGTACGCCGTGTTCTGGCGCGCGACCTCGACCCGGTACTGCGGGTCGTGCATGAGCGTCGTCAGCTTGCGGTCGGTGACCTCGGTGCTCGAGTAGACGCGGATCGCGCTCGAGTCGGCGGTCGGCAGCAGGAGCTCCTCGCGCCAGTCGCCCAGCACATCCGCGACCAGCGACGGGTTGCCCTTGGTGCCGTTGTTCGTGACCGTGCCGTCGGCCGAGAGCAGCACTTCTCCGTCGCCCGTGACGATCGTCGGGGTGACCGGAGTGGCGTCCTGCATCGTCGTGCTCGCGACGATCTGCGTGGTCATGTCGGCCGCCCAGCGGATGCTCTGGTTGGTGCCCGGCTGCGTGTCCGAGAGCGGCTCGCCGCTGCTCGAGAACTCGCCGACCGCCCAGACCTCCTGGCCCGGCACGGCCGGGTCGATGTCGCCGATCATGCCGCGACCGGTGTCCTTGCCGGTGTAGCCGCCGAAGAGCAGCTCGCCGGTGGCGGCGTCGCGCATCGCGTAGCCGTAGGGGGCGTAGGCGCCGCCCTCGTGCACCGTGAAGATCTCGAGACCGGGGTTCGCGGGATCGATGTCCGTGACGTGCATCGCGTCGCCGTGGCCGAGCTTGGCCTCGACGCCCGGGTCCGCGCTGCCCTCGGGCAGGGTGTCGTAAGAGCTGTAGAGGAGGCTGCCGTCGTCGTCGAGGGTGGCGGAGCCGTAGACGATCTCCTGGCGCCCGTCGCCGTCGACATCGGCCGCGCTGAGCGAGTGGAAGCCCTGCGTGGTCAGGCGGCCCCACTCCTCGCTCGTGCCCTCGCGGCCGTGCGGGCCGTCGTTGAACGGGTTCGTCATCGGCACGTGACCGCTGTCGGCCTTCCAGCGCTGGGTCAGCTCGCGGCCGTCCCAGTCGTAGGCCACGACGACGGCGCGCGTGTAGTAGCCGCGGGCGAAGACGGCCGAGTGGGTCTCTCCGTCGAACGACGCGACTCCGGCGAGGAAGCGGTCGACGCGGTTGCCCGGCTCGATGCGCGACATGGCGTAGTCGCCCCAGAGCAGGCCGTCGTCCCCGCGACCAGGCTCGTAGGCCGCGGTCTCGAGCTCGGCTCCGGTCTCGCCGTCGAACACGGTGAGGTACTCGGGCCCGGTGAGCACGAAGCCCTCGAAGGTGGTGAGGTCGTTGCGGTCGCTGCGGCTGGGCGCGTAGACGTCGATGAAGTAGTCGACGAGCTCCTCGGCGCCGGCGCGGTCGAGCGGGTACTCGTGCGTCGGAGCGGTGCCGAACGCCTCCTCGAGGGTCGCGGGCCACTGCCCGCTCGTCACCTCCTCGCGCTCGCCCCAGCCCTGGAAGACCCCGACGAGGTGCTCGCGGTAGTCGGCGGCGGACATCCGGTAGTCGTCGTCGGCGGTGACGCCGGCCGCGACGTCCTCGGGCAGCAGAGTGATCGACTCCGCCTCGGAGGCGTCGCCGCCGGGCAGCACCCGGGTGCCGGGCGCGGTCTTGGTCATGATCTCGGAGCGGCCGTCGCCGTCGAAGTCCGAGACCGTGAACTGCGTGTAGTGCGCACCCGAGCGGATGTTGACGCCCAGGTCGATGCGGTGCAGCAGCGTGCCGTCGGCCTCGTAGGTGTCGAGGTAGGTGCTGCCGGTGTAGCCCTTCTGCGAGACGTCCTTCGCGTTCGAGGGGTACCACTTCACGACGTACTCGTAGTCGCCGTCGCCGTCCATGTCGCCGACGCTCATGTCGTTGGCGCTGTAGGTGTACGCCTCGCCGGCCGGAGTGACTCCGTCGGCGGGCTTCTGCAGCGGCAGGGTCTCGAAGGCGTCGGCCGACGCGGTGGCGGGCGCGCTGGGCTCGCCCGGCTCGCCGTCGACGATCGGCACGACGCGGTACTCGTCGCCTGGAGCACCGTCGGCATCGTGCAGGTTGGTGCTGTCGGTGACGACTCCGACCTTCTCCGCTCCGCGGAAGACGGCGAAATCGGCGCCGATCATGCCGCTGTCGGAGGAGCCGGTGACCTCGGTCGCCAGCAGGCGCCAGCTGACGAAGACCCCTCCGTCGGGCGAGGCGAGCGCCACGACGCCGCGGTCGAGGTCCTCGAGCTGCGCGGTGAGGACGGGGTTGCCGGACGCGGCGTTGAGCGGCGCGGCCGAGGCGGGGATCGCCGCGGCGAGCGAGACGCCGGCGACGAGGGCGAGGCAGACGCCGGAGCGCACCGCCCGCCGGGAAGGAGCGTGACCGGACGAGGTCGCGCGCGGACGTAGGAACGAATTCGGCATTGAATCCCTCGGCATCGATGGACCAGGGTGCTGGAATGCGTTTTCCCTGGCGGTCCGGCCAGCCTAGGCGACCCCTTTCGCAGGGGTCAACAGCCCGCCGACAGGTGGCGGACAGCCCGCGTCGTCTCGCGCCGACCGGCCCGCGGCGCAGGCGGCCGGGCGCGGCCACCCCGTACCGTGGGGCGGATCGTCCCTCGTCCGGTGCAGGCGGCGGTCACCGATGATCGGAGCACCACAGGTGTCAGCTGTTCCCTCTCTTCCCCGCGGTGCGACGTTCCGCGGCGACCTCCTCGCCGAGCTGACGCGGCTGGAGGACTCCCAGGTCGAGGGCTGCATCCTCGTCGAGGGCATCACCTTCACCGACGACTCGACCGGGCTCGCCCTCGCCTCGCGACGATCCGTCGATGTTCCGGCCTTCATCAGCGCCGACGGGCTCTACAGGGCGCTCCGTCCGCACCTGGATCTCCGGCCCGTCAGCGAGAGGAGCTGGTCGAGCTACCCGGACGCCTCCGTGCACGGGCACTGGCGGATCCTGCTCTACGACCTCGCCCTCCTCGAGAGCAACATGGCGGAGGAGGTGCCCGGTCTGCACTACGCATCGGTGGTCCGGGACGGTGAGGAGGCCACGGTCTCCGTCGCGGTCGGGCCGCAGCGGCAGCGGCTGGTGGTGCCGCTCACGACGCATCCGCTGGGCGTCCCGATCGATCTCGCGCACGCCGTGATGGAGGCACGCGCCACCCCCTGACCCCGCTTAGCGGCCGGCGACCTCTCGTGCGAGGACGCCGCCCTCACAGGTCGCCGAGCAGCCTCTTCGGGGGGCGGGCGCGGAACGCCTCGTGCAGCACCTGCTCGAGGTCCCCGACCGGGATGCTCTCCAGGCGTACGATCACGCTCGCGTGCCCGTCGTAGTGCGGAGTCGTCGTGAACGTCTCCGGGTCGCGGTGCAGCAGCGCCTCGCGCTCGGCGAGATCGGCGCACCAGCAGAGCAGGTCGCCGGGCGTCTCGAGCAGTCGCGCGAAGATCGAGCGACCGGCGTACCAGGCGGGCGTGCCGTAGGAGGTGCGCTCCTGGACGCCGGGCAGCGCGAGCGCGATCCGCCGGGCATCGTCTTCGGTGCTCATGTCTCGGCGCTCACGCCTTCGTGCCCAGCGCGCCCTCGCGCAGGCCCTCCTCCTTGGCCTCGCGGACGAGCTCCTCGACGCGGCGGCGCGAGCGGAGGCGGCCGGCGAACAGGGCGCCGAGGATCAGCAGCACGCCGAGCAGCGAGAGGAGCTGCGGCACGGGGATCGCCGTCACGGTCGCCGACTGCGAGACCGGGGCGATCTCCACGAGCTCCTCCGACGGGGTGACGACCGTCGGGGCGACGGTGAAGTCGACTCCGACCGCGAAGAGGGGCCAGACGCCGTCGAGCACGACCGAGACGGTGCGGCGGTCGCCCGGGAGCAGCTCCTGCTGCGTCGCCTCCTCGGGCACGAGCGGGGCGGAGGCACCGCCGGCGCTGACCGTGCCGTCGAGCAGCAGCCGGACGTTGCCGGTGTTGACGATCTCGGCATCGACGGCCACGGATCCGGGGTGCAGCGGGTTCCAGTCGAGGCGGTAGTCGCTCCGCACGTTCTCGACGGTGAGGCCGGGGGAGACCTCTCCGCTCACGCGGGTCATCACGCGGAAGCCGACCCGGCTCTCGACGCCCACGGAGGCGCCGCCCTCCTCGGTGCCGACGGAGGTGATCGAGGCGGCGATGCCGGCGGCGTGATCGCCCGGCTCGGCGTCCTCGGGAACAGTGACCGTGAAGGGCACGACGGCCGTCGCGCCCGGGTCCACCGTGACGGACTCGGGGGCGTCGATCCAGGTGCCCGCCTCGACGGAGGGCTCGGACGACGGCAGCATGCTGAAGCGGCCGGTGTCGGTGAAGTAGCCGTCGGCCGCGGTGATGCGGAAGGTCACCGTCTGGGTGCTGAGGTTGCTGACCGCGGCCTCCTCCTGCACCTCGGCGCCCGGATCGAGCTCGAGCTCGATCCACGAGCGCTTGTCCGGTGCGCCGTCGGAGGCGGGGCGCATGGCCCAGGAGACGTCACCGGCGGTCTCGGCCGAGGCGGGCGGGGCCGCGGCCAGGGCGGGTGCGGCGACGGCCAGAGCGAGGAGGGCCAGGAGCGCGGCGCGCGGGCGGAGGGAGGATCGTCGCTGATCGGTCATGAGAATCCCAGGATGTCACGTGCAGAACAGGAGGCGCGGCCGAGCGGATGCCCGGCCGCGCCTCCCACGGGTCACTCGAAGAGCGACAGGGTGAGGGTGGAGGAGTACTCGCCGGCTTCGACGGTGGGCTCGGTGCGGAGGAACAGGTCGGCGTTCGCGGTGAAAGGCCCGGTGGGAGCCACCTCCGCGGACTCGTTCGTGAGGAACAGGAGCTCCTTGTCGACGAGGCCGACGTTGTTCGGGCCCTCGTCGATCGCGGTGTCGACGCGGTCGCCCTCGGCGACGAGTCCGGTGTCGCCTCCGTCGATGACGTTCGGCTGCCAGCCGAGGTTCTCGGCGCCGATGACGTCGCCCTCGGCGTTGGTGAAGTCGGACGCGGTTCCGACGACGTACCAGCCGGGGGTGGCGGGGATGTCGGCGGGATCGCGGGTGTCGGTCACCGTGACGGTGGGGAGGGTGCCGGTGAACTGGCGGATCACGGCGGTGGAGCCGCTCTCGACCAGTTCTGCGGAGGTGCCGGCGACGGTCATCGAGAGCGCGCCTCCTCCGGGCAGAGGGGCGATGTCGACGTTGACGTCGACGTCGTCGTTGCCGTACTCGAGTTCGGCCGCCATCGCGGTCCCGGCGGTGCCGAGCAGGAGCAGGCCACCGGCGAGGCCGGCGGTGGTGCGGATCAGGAGCGATCGGGTGTTCATTGCGGGTGTTCTCCGTTCTCCGCGGCGGCGCCGTCGCCGCCGCGGTTCTGTGTGTCGGTCGGATCCCGTGGTCAGCCGCAGCTGGCCGCGGAGGTGGGGGTCGTGGTGGTCGCCGAGGCGGGCTTGCCCGCGACGAACGCCGTGGAGGTGGTGGTGGCCTCACCGGCCGGGACGCTCGCCGTGCGGGCGGTGAAGGCCGCCGTGACGGTCTTCCCGGCGCCGACCTCGGCGAAGGACTTGGAGCCGTGGGCCGTGGTGATCGTCGTCTTCACCGGGAAGGCGTTCGGATTGGTCGCGGTCACGGTGACCACGATCTTCCCCGCGACGCAGCGGGTGCTGGTCGTGGTCGTCGCTCCGACGATCCCGGAGGCCCCGGTGACCGCGCCGGTCTGCGCGCTCGCCGTGGCCGGGGACCATCCGGGCTTCGTCGCCGTCACCGCGACCGAGACCACGGTGCCGCGGTCGGCGGCGGTGAGGACGTACGACGACGCGGTCGCGCCGGCGATGTCCACTCCGCCGCGCTTCCACTGGTACGCCGTGGCGGTCCAGGGGGAGGAGGCGGTCGCGGTCAGCGTGCTGCCGACGGTCGCCGTGCCCGTGATCGCCGCTCGCAGCGGCGCGGGGTCGGTGATGGTCTGGGCGGGCACGCTCTCGAGCGTCGGCGTCACCTTCTGCATCAGCCCGGTCGTCGCGTCGAAGGTGACGCGGTCGATCGTGGTCTCGCGGTGGGTGCCGTCGCCGCCCGGGATCGCGAAGCGGTGGTAGGCGATGTACCAGTCGTCGGTGCCGGGGACGTTGACGATCGAGTCGTGGCCGGTGGCGAGGATCCCCAGCGCCGGGTTCTTCTCGAGGATCACGCCGCGGTAGGTCCACGGGCCGTCGACGCTCGTCGACGTGGCGTAGCCCACCTTGTAGTTCTCGGAGCCGGTGTCGTCGATGGAGTAGGTCAGGTGGTAGAGCCCCTGGCGGTAGTTGACGAAGCTGCCCTCGCGGTAGTCGGTCAGGCCGCTCATCCGCTTGATGGTGCCGGCCTTGATCGAGAGCATGTCGTCCGAGAGCTCGCCGTACACGGGCGAGCCGTTGCCCCAGAAGAGGTAGCTCTTGCCGGTGGCCGGGTCGGTGAACGCGGCCGGGTCGATGGCCTGACCGGACGTCACGGACTCGCCGTTGGTGATCATCGCGGTGGGCTGCGCGGTGAAGGGACCGACGGGGCTGTCGGCGACGGCGACTCCGATCGTCTTGCGGTTCAGCGACGCGTTGTGGCCCGAGAAGTAGAAGTAGTACTTCCCGCCCTTCTCGATGATCGTCGGCGCCCAGGCGTTGCCGACGGCCCAGGGAACGTTGCCGTTCGCCCCGTCGAGGGTCAGGAACGGCTTCTCGGAGCGGGTCCAGTCGACGAGATCCTTCGACGACCAGACGAAGAACTCCTTGCCGCCCCAGCCCGGGGTGCCGTCGGTCGTCGCGTAGATGTAGAAGGTGTCGCCGAACGCCACGATGCTGGGGTCGGCGTAGAGACCGGGGAGCACGGGGCTCCTCATCTCGATCGCCTTCATCGTCCAGGTCGCGGTCGCGCCGCCCGCTGCGGTCAGCGTGTAGGTGACGGGGGTGCGCAGGTCTCGGACGGTGCCGGAGGCGGGGGAGGCGGTGGTGCCGGTCGCCGTGGCGAACACGGGGGCCAGCTTCGAGCGGTCGGTGCCGGGCTTCACGGGGAAGACGACGGTGCGGGCGGCCGAGTCGACGATCGGAGCGACCTTCAGCACGTCGGGCGTGGTGAGCGAGACTCCGGCGATCTGGTCGGCCGACCCGGAGCGGGTCAGCACCTCGCTCTCGGTGAGGGCGCGGTTCCAGAGCGCGAACTCGCGGTACTCGCCCGTGAAGAGCTTGTCGCCGCCGTAGAGCGAGCGGCCGAGGTGGTTCGCCGTGGTGCGTCCGCCGCCGAGGTCCGCCGGCACGGTGGTGACTCCGGTCTTCGTCGCGACCTTCGCCCCGTTCAGGTAGATCGTGGCGGTGCCGTTCGAGAGCGTGTAGGTCAGCTTCGCCCACTGCCCGCGGGGCAGGTTCGAGCCGGAGCTCGCGGTCTGCTCGGTCGTGTAGTTCCCGGAGGCGATGCTCGTGCGGTACGCGTTGCCCGTGGTGAACAGGTAGCCGTCGCCGGCGTTGTTCGACGAGTTGCCGAGTCCGTAGAGGAAGTACGGCGTGCCCTGGGCGGGGTCGATCTTCACCTCGGCCTCGATCGTGATGTCCTCGACTCCGGCCAGGACGTCGTCCGGCAGGTCGACGTGGTCGTCGACGCCGTCGAACGCGAGGGCGCCGGACCTCCAGGCCGCGCCGCCGACGATCGTGCCGTCGCGGTCGTTGCCCGAGACGTCCTCGAGCGCCGTGCCCGAGCCGTTGTCGAAGGAGTAGCGGAGGATCTCGCCGGCCGCGTTCGCGGTGACCGGGGTCGGTCCGGCGGGCTCGGCCGCACGCAGCGCGGCGAGCTCGGTGGCCGTCACCGGGAGCACCGTGCCGTGGCGCGGGCTGGCGGGGAGGTCGTAGTCCGGGGCGACCTGCCAGTTCGGCGCGTTCAGGTCGGCGGTCTGCAGCGGGATGTAGCCGCGTCCGCCGTACTCGTCGACGAAGAGGTAGTTCGTCTGCCCGTTGACGTCGCCGGGGTTGGCGGCGAAGGCGGTGGGGCCCTCGACGGCGCCGGTGCCGGCGTCGCGGCCGATGCAGCTGTCGACGGTGGTCCAGCCGGTGAGCGGCGCGCGGAGCGACGTCGACTTCTCCTGGATGATGTCGGAGCAGCCGGTGCCGCTCGCGCCCTCGTCCTTCGTGAAGCGGTGGAAGGTGCCGTTCTGCTCGAGCACCGTGGAGTCGATGCGCGAGGTGTTCTGCCAGACCTGCGGGGTGCTGAAGGTCGTGAAATCGCGGGTGGTGGCGTACATCATGACGTTGTTCACGTTGCCGGTGTGGTTCGGGTCGTTCTCGGCGTAGAGCTTCGAGGCCCAGTAGACGACGTACGCGCCGATGCTCGCGTCCCAGTGCGCCTCGGGCGCCCAGGTGTTGCCGGCGGTCTCGGGCGAGACCAGCACGTGGCGCTGCTCGGACCAGTTCACGAGGTCGTGCGACTCCCAGACCTCGAGGTAGCGGCTGCCCTGGCGCTGCGAGCGGTCCCAGTCGCCGTTGCGGCCGATGGAGAGGTCGGTCGCGATCAGGTAGAAGGTGTCGCCCTCGGGGGAGCGGAGGAGGAACGGGTCGCGCAGGCCCTTCTCGCCGAACGTCGAGGTCAGCGTCGGCTGCCCGCCGTTGAGCTCGTCCCAGGCCAGGGCGTCGTTGCCCTTGCTCGCGGCGAAGAAGATGTTCTCGCCCTCGACGCTGTTGCCGGTGAAGTACGCGAAGGCGTAGCCCTCGAGAGCGCCGAGCTCCTTCGAGGCGCGCACGGTGGCGACGAGGTCGCGCGTGGCGGTGGCCGAGTTCTTGGTGACCGTGGCGCGGAGCGTGACGGTGCGGTCGGCGGACTGGCGGGTGACGACTCCGGTGGTCGAGATCACGGCCGGGTCGCTGGAGGTCCAGCTGATCGACGTGCCGGCGGGAGCCGCGGGGATCGTGATGTTGCCGCGCACGTCGCCGAGGTCCGGGATCGCGAGGCCGGCGGCGGCCGCGTCGACGACCTGCTGGTCGCCGGCCTGCGAGAGCACGGTGGCGGTGAACGCCTTCGTGCGCGACTCGGAGCCGCTCGTGATCGTCGCGGTCAGGGTGACGGTCGCGTTGCCCGCGGAGGCGGCGGGCCGGGTGACGACTCCGCTCGTCGAGATCGTCTGCGGAGCGCTCGAGGCCCACGTGATCGTGGATCCGTTGGCGCCCGTCGTGGGCAGTGCGAGGTTCGCCTGGACGGCCGAGAGGTCGCCGAGCGCCAGCGCGGACGCGTCGCGGGCGGCCTTCGTCGCCGCGGTCGGCTGCAGGGCGGCGACCTCGGCGGCGGTGAGCGCGTTGTCGTAGATGCGGAAGTCGCGCACGCTGCCGGCGAGCGTGCGGTCGGCGGCGTAGTTGGAGCGGCCGATGAAGTTCGCGGTGGTCGTGCCGCCGCCGATCGAGGCGGGGGTCGTGGTGACTCCCGTCTTCACGGCGACCTGGCTGCCGTCGAGGTAGAGGCGCGCGGTGTCGCTCGCGTCGTCGAGCGTGTAGGTGAGGGTCTTCCAGACGCCGCGGGAGAGCGGCGACGCGGTCTCGACGTTCTGCTCGCCCTGCCAGTTGCTCGGCGTGATCGTGGTGCGGTACCGGTTGTCGGCCAGGGTGGCGAGGTAGCCGGCGCCGGAGTTGCTCGTCGCGGCGGTGCCGAGCCCGTAGACGAAGTAGTTGCCCGTCTGCTCGGGGCGCACCAGCACCTCGGTGCTGACGGTGATCGAGTTCAGCCCGGCGAGGACGTCGTCGGGCAGCTTCACGTGGTCGTCGGTGCCGTCGAGCCGCAGGCCCGCGTCGCCGCCCGGGGTCGCTCCGCCGACGATCGTGCCGTTGCGGTTCCTGCCCGAGCTGTCGACGGCGACGGTGCCGCTGGTCTCGGTCAGCTGGTAGCGCAGGACGAGGTTCTCGGGGTTCGCGGCGGCCTGGGCGGGCGGCGAGGAGAGGAGGGGGACCGCCAGGGCCACGGCTGTCGCCATGACGAGGGGTCGTAGGAAGGGCTTCATCGCGCTTGCTCCTAGGTCGGCACCATTGCTGAGTGGAGGGGGCCGACACACGTCGGCGTGTTCACGGTAACACGATGTTGACGTCAACGTGAAGGGGTGCGGGCACCTCCGGCGCACTCGGATCCGCAGCGCTCGCAGCACAACGACGAACGGCACCCCCGGACCCGTGAGGGGCTCGAGGGTGCCGTCCGAGTCGGTGCGTGGAGGGTGCGCGCTACGTCCTGCTGCGCCGCATCACGGCGCGCTGCAGGAGGACGAACACGAGGAGGATGCCGCCGGTGATGATCGTGGTCGCCTCGGGCGGGATGCCGCCGTCGCGGGTGATCAGGACGTTCATCAGACCCAGGACCAGCGCGCCGACGACCGAGCCGAGCACGAAGCCGACGCCTCCGGTCAGCAGCGTGCCGCCGATGACGGTCGCCGCGATCGCGTCGAGCTCCCATCCGGTGCCGGTGATGTTCTGGGCGCTGCCGAGGCGGGCCGTGTAGACCACTCCGGCGAGACCGGCGAGCGTGCCGCTGATCACGTAGATCGAGAGCTTGGTCCGCAGGACCGGGAGGCCCATGAGCGCCGCCGACTGCTCGGAGCCGCCCATCGCGTAGACCGTGCGGCCGAGCCGCGTGCGGTGCAGGACGAAGAACGCCCCGGCCACGACGAGCAGCGCGATGACGACGCCCGGGCTGATGACGAAGTCGTTGACCTTGGGCCCGTCGATCAGCTTGATCGGGGTGGCGAGCGAGAGCACCGCCGAGTCCTCGGGGAGGCGCTCGGGCACGGTGCTCAGCATCGAGGCGAGCCCCCGCGCCAGGAACATCATCGCCAGCGTCGCGATGAACGGCTGGACGTCGAAGTACTGGATCAGGATGCCCGAGATCAGGCCGAACGCGGAGCCGATGACGATCATCAGGACCATGACGATCCAGGGGTTCCAGCCGGCGTTGATCAGCAGAACGCCGCTGACGCTGCTGAAGGCGATCACGGCGCCGACCGAGAGGTCGATGCCGCCGGTCAGGATCACGAAGGTGAGCCCCACCGCGAGGATGATCAGGTGCGCGTTGTTGACCAGGAGGTTCGACAGCGTGCTCGCCTGGAGGATCCGGCCGTAGGCCGCCTCGCCGTAGACGATCATGCCGACGAAGATGACGAGCGCCGCGAGGGTCGGCAGCTTGTCGAGGTGCTGGCTGAAGAAGGACCGGGCGCTCGTGCGCTCGGAGCTCGCCGGAGGGGCGGAGCGGGTCAGCAGGGCGCTCATGCGGGGATCGCCTCTTTCTGCGGGGCGCGACGACGCGCTTCGCGACGGTGGGAGAAGGCGGAGCGGACGCGCTCGGACTGCAGGAGGCAGAGAGCGACGATCACGATCGCCTTGAAGGCCGGCGTCGCGGAGGAGGAGACGCCGAGGAAGACCACGGTCTTGTCGAGGGTCGCGATCAGGATCGCTCCGACCGCGGCTCCGGCGATGTTGAACTTGCCGCCCGCAAGCGACGTGCCGCCGATGACGACCGCGAGGATCGCGTCGAGCTCGAGCTGGTACCCGGTGCGGGAGGTGTCGACGGTCATGACGCTCGCGGTGGCGAACACGCCCGCCACTCCGGCCAGCACGCCGCTGCTGATGTAGGCGGTGAGCAGGAGGCCGCGGCGGTTGATGCCCGCGAGGCGGGCGGCCTTGGCGTCCATGCCGATGGCCTCGATCATGAGGCCCAGCGCGCTGCGGCGGACCAGGAGGCCGACCGCGACGACGATGGCGATGGCGAGGAGGAAGACCACGGGGAGACCGAAGACGTAGCCGTTGGCGAGCCAGCGGAACGGCTCGTTGGTGGCGGCGGTGTTCTGGCCGCCGGTGATCACCTTGGCGAGGCCGCGGCCGGCGAGCATCACGACGAGCGTGCTGATGAAGGGCTGGAGGCCCACCACCGAGACGAGCACGCCGTTGACCGCTCCGAGCACCGCGCTGACGAGCAGCGCGAGGCCGAAGGCGGCGGCCGCGGCGCCGAGGGAGTCGGGGGCGCCCTGGGCGTTCAGGAACTCCATCGAGACGGCTCCGGCGACGACCATGATCGAGCCGACCGAGAGGTCGATGCCGCCGGTCGCGACGACCAGGCACATGCCGACGGCGATCATGAGGATCGGAGCCGACGCTCGGGCGATGTCGATGACGTTGCCGACGAGGTAGCCGGTGGTGGGGCTCATCGATACCGCGAGGTAGCCCGGGTCCTTGACGACGTTGATCAGCAGGAGGAGGACGATCGCGACCGCTCCCCAGAACCACTGCCTCCGGATGAGACCGGTCAGGAACGAGGTCCTGCCGGCTCGGGTGTCGCTGCTCATGATGCGGCCTCCTGCGTGGCGCCTTCGAGAACGACGACGTCCTCGTCGACGACTCCCTCTGCGGCGATGGTAGTGACGATGGACTCCGCTGTCACCGCGGGTCCGTTGAGGATCTCGGCGATGACCCGGTGATCCTTGAGCACGATGATGCGGTCGCTCAGGCGGACCACCTCGTCGAGCTCGGAGGAGATGAAGATCACGGCGACGCCCTCGCCGGCGAGCGCGACGACCTTCTCCTGGATCTCGGCCTTGGCGCCGACGTCGATGCCGCGGGTGGGCTCGTCCAGGATGAGGATCTCGGGGTGCGTGGCGAGCCAGCGGCCCAGGAGGACCTTCTGCTGGTTGCCTCCGGAGAGCTTGCTGATCGGGCGATCGGGGTCGGCCGGGCGGACGTTGAGCTCGACCAGGTACTTCGCGACGATGTCGTCCTTCTCCTTCTTGGAGAGGGGACGGGCCCAGCCGCGCTTGGCCTGGACCGCGAGGATCAGGTTCTCGCGGACCGAGAGGTCGCGGATGATTCCCTCGTCGCGGCGGTTCTCGCTCGAGAACGCGATCTTGTGCGCGAGGCCCGCGGTGGGCGTCGGCACGTCGATCTTCTTGCCGTGCAACGTGATCTCGCCCGTCTCGGGCTTGTCGACGCCGTAGATCAGGCGCGCGAGCTCGGTCCGGCCGGAGCCGAGGAGCCCGGCGAATCCGACGACCTCTCCGCGGTGCAGGGTGAGGTCGGTGGGCTCGATCGAGCCCTTCCGGCCGATCCCCTTGGCCGTGTAGAGCGGCGCGTCGCGGTAGAGGTGGTCGCTGTTCTCGCGCTCGGAGTCGAGGGAGCGCAGCGCCGCGATGTCCTTGCCGATCATCTTCGAGATGAGCGAGGTGCGGTCGAGGTCGGGCGTGAGGTACTCGCCGATGAAGGTGCCGTTGCGCAGCACGGTCAGGCGGTCGCTGATCGCGTACACCTGGTCGAGGAAGTGCGAGACGAAGAGGATCGCGACGCCCTCGGCCCGCAGGCGCCGGATGACGGTGAAGAGGTTCTCGACCTCGTTCGCGTCCAGGCTCGAGGTCGGCTCGTCGAGGATGAGGACCTTCGAGTCGCTCACCGTCGAGCGGCTGATCGCGACCAGCTGCTGCATCGCGATCGAGAGCGAGGAGAGCGACTGGCGCGTGTTGAGGTGGTCGAGCCCGAGCTTGCCGAGGGCGACCTTCGCCGCCGCGTGCGTGGCCTTCCAGTTGATGCCGAAGGGGCCGCGGACCTCGTAGCCGAGCATCACGTTCTCGCCGATGGAGAGGTTCGTGACCAGGTTCACCTCCTGGTACACCGTCGAGATGCCGGCCGCCTGCGCGTCGGCGGTGCCGCTGAGGCGCTTGGGGGAGCCGCCGACCAGGATCTCGCCGCTGTCGATGCGGTAGACGCCGGTCAGGGCCTTGATGAGCGTGGACTTGCCGGCGCCGTTCTCGCCCATGAGCGTGTGGACCTCGCCCGGGAAGAGGCGGAAGTCGACGCCGTCGAGCGCTTTGACACCGGGGAAGCTGATCGAGATGTTCTTCATCTCGACGATCGGAGGCGAGCCTGTCATGTCGCGTCCTTCCGTTCTCGAGCAGGGCGGACCGGAAGCGGTGACGCCGAGGGACGGAGACGCGGGGCCCGGAGATCGTCCGGGCCCCGCGTGTTCCGCAGGGGAGGGTGTGAGCCCTAGGGCTGCGGTCGGGCCCTAGAACTTGCGGTCGGGCAGGACCTCGGCGGCCACCTCGGGCGAGTCGAAGGTCTCGCTCGGGACGACGATGGAGGACTCGACGGTCTCGCCGGCCAGCGTCTTCTCGACGGCGTCGAGGGCGGTCTCGCCGAACAGCGGGTTGTACTCGGCGACGAAGCTGAGCTCGCCGTCGGCCAGGGCCTGCAGCGCGTTCTTGGTGCCGTCGATCGTGGCGATCTTGACGTCGGTGCCGGGGGTGAGGCCGGCCTCCTGGACGGCCTGGACGGCGCCGAGGCCCATCTCGTCGTTCTGGGCGAAGACGAGCTGGACGTCGTTGTTGTTCGACTTCAGGACGGTCTCGAAGACGCTCTTCGCCTCTTCGGTCGACCAGTTGGCGGTCTGCGCGCCGAGCTTCACGAACTTCGAGTCGGCGCCGATGACCTCGTCCCAGCCCTCGTTGCGCTCGTTGACGACCGAGACGCCCGCGGGGCCCTCGAGCGTGAAGTAGTTCGCGCCGTCGGGGAAGGTCGTGGTGGCCCAGTCGGCGACCGAGGTGCTGACCGCGATGTTGTCGGGCGCGATGCGGGTGACGTAGAGGTCGGAGTCGTCCGGCTCGATGCCGCGGTCGATCAGGATGACCGGGATCTCGGCCTCCTGAGCGCGCTCGAGCGAGTCCTCCCAGCCGGAGCCCTCGGTGGCCGACAGCAGGATGATGTCGACGCCCTCGTCGACGAACGACGTGAAGGAGTCGATCTGGGACTTCTGGTCGCCGTTGGTGGCGGGGGCGTACTTGAGCTCGTAGCCGGCCTCCTCGGTGAACGTGTCCTCGATGTTGGTCTCGTTCGCCTGGCGCCACGCGCCCTCGGGGCCGACGGCCACGAATCCGATGGTGGTCAGGTCGCCCTCGCCGCCGGCTCCCGCCTCCGAGTCGCCGCCGGAGCAGCCTGCGAGGCCGAACGCCATCGCGCCGACCGCTGCGAAACCCAGGAACTGGCCGATACGCCTCTTCGTGGACATGTGTCTCCTCCTTGAGACCGCGGGCGCGCCGAAGAGCGCCCGGGATGGGGTGGGCGCGAAGGCCCGGTGGTGGTCGGGCCTAGCGGCCCGAGGTGCAGTGAGTGCAGGATGTGCTGTGGACGCCGAGTGATCGCGTCCTCTGCTCGGATGTTACCGTGAACAAAAGTTGTGACGCAACAGCGTCCTCGCGCTGCCGTGTAACGATCCGGTACCCCGGTGCGGAGGGCTCGCTCCTCCCGGCGGCGCCGTTGCGGCCCCGCACCCCGCTGCCGGGTCGCGCTGCTGCACTTCGCCGTTAGATTCCGCCGCCGCGGCTCGCCGCGTCTCTCTGCCGCGGCCCCTCGCCGCCTCTCTCTGCCACCGCCGCTCCACTTCGCCGCCGCCGCCTCTCGCCGCCCGTCGCTGCCTCTCCGTCGCCTCGCCTCGCGTGGCCGCCTCTCGCCGCCGTCGCCCTCGCCGTCGCGCCTCGCCGTCGCGGGAGCCGACCGGTCAGAACGGCGGCGGGGCGTCCTCGAACCTCGGCCCGCCCGAGAACGCGCGAGGAGCGCCGGGGATCGGGGTCGGACGGGTGGTGACGCGCCGTCCGGTGGGAGTGGTCCAGTCGGCGGTGCCGTCGGGATGCAGGACGTAGGTCCAGCGATCGCCGTGTCGGACGTGGTGGTGGGCGACGCAGAGCGAGGCGAGGTTGTCGAGCGCGGTCTCGCCGCCGTGGCGCCACTCGATCGTGTGGTCGGCCTCGGCGGTGGCGGCGGAGCGGGTGCAGCCGGGGAAGCGGCACGTCCGATCCCTCAGCTGCAGGTGGAGCCGCATCCGAGCGGGCGGGACCCGGTGGGTGCGGCCGACGGACGCGACACCGCCGGACACCGGATCGACCAGGACCCGGGTGAAGGAGGCCGCCGCGCCCACCAGTTCCCGCGCGGCACGGGCGGGGATCGGTCCGTAGCCGTCGAGGTCGGCCGGAGCATCGTCGAGGCCCGCGGCGGTGCTCGCGGCGATCGTGAGGCGCACCTCGGCGCGCACCCCCGGCACGAAGGCGCGGGAGGCGACGACCCCCTCCTCGGTCGGGGCGGTGCCGGAGACGTCACCGTCGCAGAGCAGGTCGGCGAGCGCGTCGGCCCGCAGCTGCGAGAGCGTGCGCTCGTCGGTCTCCGCGCCGGCATCGTCCTGCTGGACGTCGCTCCCGGGGGCGCCGTCGCGGAGGGTCCGCGCGATGCGATCCAGGCGGGCGAACGCGCCCAGCGCGACCGGTGCCGGGAGGAGCGCGCACAGGGTCGCCATGCCGTCGACCTCGGGCACGACCCAGACCGCCCTGTCCTCGCGAGCGCGGACGTGCCGCCGCTCGAGGGGCTCCTCGTGCACCTCCTCGCGGAGCCGCGCGACGGCGCGGCGCAGCTGGGTGGGGGTCATCGAGACGGCGAGCCCCGCCGCCCGCTCGTCGAAGACCGCCCGGGAGGAGGAGGGAAGGGTCCGCGCGACGGCGCAGATCAGCCGTCCCGCCTCCCAGCGGATGAGCGCTGCGGCCAGCGCGGCCCGCGTGCACGGCAGCTCCTCGACCAGCAGCTGCGCCTCGTCGAGCTCGCGCGACGCGACCCGCTCGGACACGCCCAGTGCGACCGCGAACTCCGCTCGGATCGACCGCTCCACCAGCTCGTCGGTCTCGCTGCGCGACAGGCCCCGGGCGAACGCCTCCGGGTGCGCGAGTGCCGCCCGGTACCCCGCGTGCAGCTCCTCGGCCGCCGCCAGCAGGACCGGAGCCGCGGAGCGCGCGAGCGCGCCGGCGCGATCACCGCGCTCCCTCACCTCCGCGAGCGCCGTCTCGGAGGGATCGTCTTCTCGAGTTTCTCTCATGTCCACGAGTCAACACGAGACCACCGACCTCCGTGTCCGCCCGGCGGTGAGCGGGGGACGGATCGGACGCGGGCGCCCTGGGGAGGAGCGCGCGCCCGAGCCGTTCAGGCGCCCGAGCTGAGCGCACCCCGAGCCGACCCGGCGCTCGCGCGCTCACACCAGCGCGCCCCCCGACGCCACGACCGCGCCGCGGTGCACCACGAGCCGGTCGGGATCCCGGTCCATCACCGCCGCGGTCGGGGTGTCCCCGCGCAGCACGACGAGCTCTGACGGGTCGCCCACCGCGAGTCCCGGCCGATCGGCGACGTCGCCGAGGCGCCGGAGCGACGGGTCGATCACCGTGGCGCCGCCCCAGGTGGCCACGGTGAGGGCGTGCTCGATGTCGACGTCGTCGTCGAAGCCCTGGCCGTGCGCGAGCAGGAAGGTGCGCTCGAGCATGTCGCCGGTGCCCCAGGGCGACCAGTAGTCGCGCTGGCCGTCCATCCCGAGTCCGACGCGGACCCCGGCGGCCAGCAGATCGAGCAGCGGCAGCTCGGCGCCGTGGCCGGGGGCGATGGTCGTGAGAGCGACGTCGAGCGAGGCGAGTCGCTCGATCGCGGCGGCGACTCCGCGGTCGGGCGAGGCGAGGGCGAACGCGTGCGAGATCGAGACGCGGCCCTGCAGACCGAGCGCTTCGATCCGCTCGGCGATCAGGTCCATCGAGAACAGGCCCAGCGCGCCGCGCTCGTGCAGGTGGATGTCGAGGCCGACGCCGTGCTTCTCGGCGAGGGCGAAGACCGCGTCGAGGTGGCGGACGGGATCGCGGTCGATCTCGCACGGGTCGATGCCGCCCAGCAGGTCCCCGCCCAGCGACAGCGCCTCGTCGAGCAGGGCGACGACTCCGGGCTCGACGAAGACGCCGACCTGCGGGAAGACGACGATCTCGACGTCCGAGCGCTCGCGGTGCGCCTCGCGGGCCGCGAGCACGCCCTGGAACTTCTCGAGGCCGGAGTCGGCGTCGACCTGCGCGTGGCTCCTGACGCGGGTCGCGCCCTTCGCGATCATCGTCGCGAGCGTCGAGGTCGCCCGCTCGGCGACGGGCGCCTCGGCGCTGCGCCAGTGCGCCCGGTCGTTCATGATGCGGCCCCAGCGGCCCTCCTCGCCGGTGCGCGGGCGGAACGGCAGGCCGAGCCGGGTCGAGTCGAGGTGCACGTGCACGTCCGAGAAGGAGGGGACGAGCACTCCGCCGCGACCGTCGACGACCGCGGCGCCCTCGCCCTCGACGACCGCGGCGCCGACCGGGCTGACAGCGCGGATCCCGGTCTCGTCGACCAGGACGTCACGGGCCTCGCCGCCCCACGGGCGGACGTCGTGCAGGAGCGTGGAGTTCGGCATGCGGGAAGCCTTTCAGAGTGCGGGAGGTGGGGATCGGCCTGCGGGCGGGGGAGCAGCCTGGCACGGGCGTGTCCGAGACCCGCCGCTGCCCGCGGATCGCGCTGCCGGGGGTGGGTTCGGGCGAGGTGGATCTCGATGCGCCCGCCAGGCCGCTCGGTCAGCAGGGGAGGGCGCGGCGCGTTCCGGCCCGTGACCCGAGGGCCACGGGCCGGAACGCGCCGCCCCGGGTCAGTCGGCGAACGCCACGTCGCTCAGCACGTACTCGCCGTCGGCGCGAGGCGTCCACTCGAGCCCGGGCGCCAGGGCGTAGTCGGCGTCCGGAGTGAACAGCGGCACGATGTACGCCTGGTCGAGGTTCGTCTGCGCCAGACGGGCGAAGACGGCGTCGCGCTCGTCGCCCGTGACGGTGCGCTGCTCCTCGACGAGGGCGGCGGTCTCGGGGGACTTCGCGTAGTCGTTCTGGCCGCCGGCGAAGAGGTTCGTCGCGGGCATGTCGCCGTCCATCGTCGACGGCGCCCAGGTGTTGAGGTAGAGGCCCTCGACCGAGACCGTGCCGTAGATGATGTTCGACAGGCTCGCCTGGTCGGTGCCCTTCAGCTCGACGCTCAGGCCGACCGCCTCGAGGTAGCCGACGATCGCCTGCGCGATCTCGGACGAGAGCGGGATGCGCCCCTCCGTCGCGTACTGCAGCGGGATGGTCTCGCCCGAGTAGCCGGCCTCGGCCAGCAGCGCCTCGGCGGCGGCCGGGTCGTACTCGGAGGGCTCGAGGTCGGCGTGGCCGGCGACGTCCGGAGCGACGATCTGGTCGTTCGCCACCGCCCGCCCGCTGAGCACGCCGTCGACGAGAGCCTGCGAGTCGATCGCCAGCCGGATCGCCTGGCGGACCCGGGCGTCGGCGAGCGGACCCGTGGTCGAGTTGATCCCGAGGAAGGTGACGCCGTTCGACGTGCGCGACGCGACCTCCACTCCGCTGCCCCCGGCCGAGTCGACCTGGTTGGGCGAGAGGAGGGCGATGTCGAGGCTGCCGGAGGACACGCCGTTCAGGCGGGCGTCGGCGTCGCCGACGGTCTGGAAGGTCACCGTCTCGACCTCGGGCTCCTCGCCCCAGTAGTCGGGGTTCCGCTCGATCACGTACTCGACGCCGCGGGTGTAGCTGACGAAGCGGAAGGGACCGCTGCCGACGGGGGCCGCGGCGAAGCCCTCGGACCCCAGCTCGGTGTAGACCGACTCCGGCACGATCGAGACGGCCGTGGTGATCGAGGGCCACGGCGAGAACGGCGCGTTCAGCGTGAACACGACGGTGGTGTCGTCCGGCGCCTCGACCGACTCCAGGACCCCCATGTAGCCGAGGTTGTCGGAGTCGGGCGAGGCCAGGATCGTGTCGTAGGTGAAGGCCACGTCGCCCGCGGTCACCGGGTCGCCGTTCGAGAAGACGGCGTCGTCGCGGAGCGTGTACGTCCAGGTCGTGAGGTCCTCGCTCGGCGTCCACTCCGTCGCCAGCGAGGGCTCGATCGCTCCGTCGGCGTCGAGCTTCGTGAGCTGGTCGAAGACGTTGTAGTAGTAGTTGTAGCCCGCGAGCGACCCGTCCATGATCGGGTCGGGTGCCCCCTCGGGCTCGGCCACCTGGCCGATGACGATGTCGCGGTCGGCCGCGGCGCTGCCGGCGCCCGAGCAGCCCGTGAGGGCGGCGATCGAGAGCGCGAGCGTCGTGAGGGCGATGAAGGGCGTGGCCCGGTTCCTGGTCATGAGCGTGTCTTCCTGGGGTCGGTGGGGCGTGCAGCGGGAGCGTCGGCGCGCAGGCGCGGGTCCGAGAGCGGGATCGAGTCGAGCAGGGTGCGGGTGTAGGGGTGGGCGGGAGCGTCGAAGACCTGGTCGCGGTCGCCGACCTCGACGAACTCGCCGCGGTTCATCACCGCGACGCGATCCGAGAGGTAGCGGACGACCGCGAGGTCGTGGGCGATGAAGAGGTACGAGAGTCCGCGCGCGGCCTGCAGGTCCTTGAGCAGGTTGATCACCTGCGCCTGCACCGACACGTCGAGCGCCGACACGGGCTCGTCGAGCACCAGGACGTCGGGCTCGAGCGCGAGCGCCCGGGCGATGCCGAGGCGCTGGCGCTGCCCGCCCGAGAACCGCGCGGGGCGCTTGTCGAGGGCGTCCGTGCCGAGCCCCACGTCCTCGAGGAGCGAGACGACGCGGTCGCGGGAGTAGCGCCCGGCGATCCGCAGCGGCTCGCCCACGATCTCGAGGGCGGTCAGGCGCGGGTCGAGGGCGGAGTAGGGGTCCTGGAAGACGAGCTGCATGCGGTTCTGCAGGCGCCGGCGCTCGCCGCGGCCGAGGGAGTCGAGGCTGTGCCCGAGCACCTCGATCGATCCGCTGGCCGCGGGGGTGAGTCCGAAGATCGTCCGCACCAGCGTCGACTTGCCGCAGCCCGACTCGCCGACGAGCCCGAGGGTCTCGCCGCGGCCCAGCTCGAACGACACGCCCTTCACGGCCTCGACCACCCGGCGCGAGCGCAGGCCCGTCCTCTGCGTGAAGCGGACGTGCAGGTCGTCGACCTTCAGCACCGGCGCGCTCACGCGAGCACCCCCTCGACGGAGCGGGGCATGCGGCGGGCGAAGTGGCAGGCCGACCACTGGCCGTCCTCGACCTCGACGAGCAGGGGCTCGAGCTGCGTGCACAGGTCGGACTTCGCGGGCAGCTCGCAGCGCGGCGCGAACGGGCAGCCCCGCGGGCGGTTCTGCGGCGACGGAGGGGAGCCGGGGATCGCGTGGACCCGCTCGCCGCCCCGGCCCGCCGACAGCAGGCTGGCCAGCAGGCCGGCCGTGTAGGGGTGGGTCGGGTGCGCGAACACGTCCCAGACCGATCCGCGCTCGACGACGCGTCCGGAGTAGAGGATGCAGAGGGAGTCGGCGACCTCGGCCACGAGTCCGAGGTCGTGGGTGATCAGGATCATCGCCGCGTCCGACTTCGCCCGGGCGGTGCCCAGCACGCTCATGATCTGCGCCTGGATCGTCACGTCGAGCGCGGTCGTCGGCTCGTCGGCGATGAGGACGGACGGCTCGTTCGCCATCGCCATCGCGATGACCGCGCGCTGGCGCATCCCTCCCGACCACTGGTGCGGGTACGCCTTCGCGCGCTGCGCCGGGTCGGGGACCCCGACGTCGGCGAGCAGCCCGGTGACGCGGCGGCGCACCTCGGCGGGGCGCAGCGCCCGGTCGTGCACGCGCAGCGCCCGGCCGATCTGGCCGCCCACCCGCTTGACGGGGTTGAGCGCGGTCATCGGGTCCTGGAACACCATCGCGAGCTCGCTGCCGCGCAGGCCCCGCAGCTCCGGCTCGGGCATTCCGAGCAGGTCGCGCCCGCGGTACCGGACGCTGCCGCCGAGCACCTCGAGCCCGGCGGGCAGGAGCCCGAGCACGGCGAGCATCGTGACGCTCTTGCCCGAGCCCGATTCGCCGACGAGGCACAGGACCTCGCGCTCGTGCAGGGTGAAGGAGATGCGGTCGACGAGGGTCACGACGTCGCCGTGCTCATCGGAGTAGCCGACGCTGAGGTCGCGGACCTCGAGCAGCACGGCGCGGGGGGAGTCGGTCATCGGAGGCTCCGCTTCACGGATCGACGGGACGTGCGGCGGACGGTGGTGGCCGAGCCCTCGGCCGTGAAGCGCTGGCTCAGGAGGTTGGTGCCGGCGACCGTGAGGAAGATCGCGACGCCGGGCACGATCGCCAGGTGCGGAGCCTGGCGGACGTAGTTCTGGCCCTCGCTGATCATCAGTCCCCAGCTCGGCGTCGGCGCCTGCACCCCGAGTCCGAGGAAGTCGAACGACGAGGTGAGCAGCATGACCGCGCCGATGTCGCTGGAGGCCAGGATCATCATCTGCACGGCGACGTTCGGGACGATGTGGCGGCGCACGGTCCAGAGCCCGCCCGCCCCCTGGATCCGCGGCGCGAGGACGAAGTCGCGGTCGCGCAGCGCCATCGCCGTGCTCCGGGCGACCCTCGCGTAGCCGACCCAGTAGGTGGCGGCGAGCACGCCGATCATGAGCCAGACGCTCGGGCCGAGCGAGGCGGCGAGGGCGATGAGCACGAGGATCACCGGCATCGCGAGCTGGATGTCGGCGAGGCCCATCAGCACGTTGTCGGTGCGGCCGCCCACGTAGCCCGACCAGGTGCCGATCGCCATGCCGGCGAGGCTGTTGACGACGACGATGAGCACGACGATGCCCAGCGTGACCCGGCCGGCGAGAGCGAGCCTCGAGGCGACGTCGCGGCCGAGTGCGTCGGTCCCCAGCCACGCTCCGGAGGTGCCGGGCGGTGCCAGCACCTGCGCGAGGTCCTGCGCGAACGGCGCGTAGCCGGGGAGCAGCGGGTAGGCGAGGGAGAACAGGACGACGGAGCCGACCATGACGGCGCCGAGCGCCTGCAGAGCGGGGACCCGGCGGCCGCGCAGGAACGCCGTCGTGATGCCGGCCCGCAGGGCTCCGGTGCGGATGATCTCGGTGGTGGTCACGCGAGCCTCACTCGGGGGTCGATGAGCCCGGACACGAGGTCGACGAGCAGGTTGGCGAGGATGAAGAGGACGGCCACGACGATGAGCCCGGACTGCACCACGGGGAAGTCGCGGGAGTAGACCGCTCCGAGCATCAGCTGCCCCATCCCGGGCCAGGCGAACACGTTCTCGACGATGACGAGGCCGCCGAGGAAGGAGCCGAGGCTGATGCCCGCGACCGTCAGGACCGGCAGGAGGGCGTTGGGCAGGAGCTCCCCGACCACCACGCGGAACCGGTTCTCGCCGCGGGCGGAGGCCGTGCGGGCGTAGTCCTGGGTCGACTGCTCGGTGAGCGCGTTGTCGAGCAGCCGCGTGTAGAGGACGAACTGACCCGTCGCGATGGTGAGCGCCGGCATGACGATCGCGAGCGGATCGCGGTTGCCGAGCGAGGGGAGGGCGCCGAGCCAGACTGAGAAGACCAGCACCAGCAGCAGCCCGAAGAAGAAGTCCGGGATCGCCTGCCGCGTCGATCCGAGGCCCAGCGAGAGCGCGCGCAGACCGCGCGACCGGGTGAGCTGGATGACGACCCCGGCGATCAGGGCGAGCGCCAGGCCCAGGAGGAGCCCGACCGCGCCGAGCGAGAGCGAGGCCGGCAGGCGCTCGAGGACGAGCTCCATCGAGGACACCCCGGTCTGCCGGTACGAGTCGCCGAAGTCGCCGGTGAGCAGCCCGCCGAGGTAGCTCAGGTACTGCTGCCAGAGCGGCAGGTCGAAGCCGAGGCGGTGGTTCAGATCGGCGATCTGCTCGGGAGTCGCGTTCTCGGTGAGCAGGAGCGCCGCGGGGCTGCCGCTGAGGCGGCCGAGGGCGAACGCGATCGTGACGACGGCGAGGATCGTCGCCGCGCCCTGGGCGATCCGGCGGACGAGGTAGGGGCCCACGACGTCACCTCCCTTCCTGGTCTGTCGGTGCTGGCGGTATACAGAATTGCGCTCTCGTGTTTCCTCTGCATCACGGGAGGTTTCGACTGCGTAAACACTGCGGCGCTCATCCTGGATGCAACAGGCCCGCGCTGTCCCGGTAATCCGGCCTTGAAAAGCTCACCAGCAGTCGACTGGATACATCTCTCCTGCAACCTCGGTAGCGAGCATCGATCGCGGACTCGCCTTTCTGCATACAGAATGACCCCAGGAGGAACACATGACGACACGCATCATCACGTCCGAGGACTGCGAGGAGCTCATCGAGTGGCCCGGTCTCACGGCGGCCCTCGAGGCGGCGCACCGCGCCCTCGCCACCGGAGGCGCGGTGCAGCCCGTGCCGCACGCGCTGCGGATCCCGGGCGACACCAGCGCCGACGGTCCCGCGGTCGTGCCCATGGGCGCCTCCGCCCCCTACCTCGGCCTCGCCGCGGTGAAGCTGCTGATCGACTCCCCGCGCAACCGCGCCCTGGGCGCCCCCGCGCAGCGCTCCACGGTCTCGCTCTACTCGAGCGAGACCGCCGAGTGCCTCGCGCTGATCGACGGCCGCGCCCTCACGCGACTGCGCACCGCCGCCGTGTCGGCGCTGGCCACGCGGACGCTCGCCCGGCCCGACTCCCGCGTCCTCGCCCTCGTGGGCGCCGGCCCCCTGGCGCGTGAGCACGCCCTCGCGCTCGGGTCCGTCCTCGAGCTCGACGAGGTCCGCGTCTGGTCGCCGTCCGGCTCCTCCGCCCAGGTCCTCGCCGCCGAGCTCGTCGCCAACGGCATCGCCGCCTCGGCGCCGAGCGGGCTCGAGCGGGCGGTGCGCGGAGCGGACGTCGTCTGCACCCTGACCCCGTCGGTCGACCCCCTCCTCGACGCCTCCTGGCTCGCCGACGGCGTGCACGTGAACGCCGTGGGATCGCCTCCGCGCCACGGCTACCGGGAGCTCGCCGCCGAGGTCCTCTCGCGCGCCGACCGGGTCGTCGTCGACACCCGCGGCATCGCCTTCGCCGAGTCGGACAACATCCGCCGGTCGGGACTGGGAGCCTCCGACGTCGCCGAGCTGGGCGAGGTGCTCGTCGGACGAGCGCCCGGTCGAGCCCGTGCCGCCGACGTGACCGTGTTCAACTCCGTCGGCATCGGACTGCAGGATCTCGCGGCCGCCGCGTACGTCCTCGAGCGCGCCGTGCGCACCGAACGGGGCGTCGAGGTCCGGACGCGGGCGGCCCGATGAGCACCGCGCGGACCGGCGCACCCGCGCCGACGCGCTTGAATAGGGGGAGCCGAGCGAAGGAGGCCCGCGTGACCGGCATCGTCCCCGAGGAGTCTCTGACCGCGCAGACCTACCGCACGCTGCGCCGCCGCATCATCCTGGGCCAGTACCCCCAGGGCTCCCGGCTCGTCGAGTCGGCGCTCGCGAGCGAGCTCAGCGTCTCGCGCCTCCCCATCCGGGAGGCGGTGCCGCAGCTCGAGAACGAGGGCTTCGTCCGCACGCTCCCGCGGCGCAGCTCCCGGGTCTCGGAGTGGACGGCCGCCGACGTGACCGAGCTCTTCGACGTCCGCCTCAGCCTCGAGACCCTGGCGGCCCGACTCGCCGCTCGGCGCGTGGCCGAGGGCGTGTCGCCCGCGCCGCTGCACGACGCGATCGCCGCCGAGCACCGCGCGCTCGACAGCGAGGACTGGCTCCTGGTCGCCGAGACGAGCACCGTGGTGCACGAGGCGATCGCCGGCCTCGCCGGCAGCGCGCTCCTGGGGTCGCTCATGCGCGCGGTGAGCGGGCGGATGACGTGGCTCTTCTACCTCACGTCGGCGCGCGACCAGCACCAGCAGTCGGACGAGCACCAGGGCCTGCTCGAGGCGATCCTCGCGGGCAACGACCGGCTCGCCGAGTCGATCGCCTTCACCCACATCGAGAAGGGCCGGGCGCCGTCGCTGCGGCTGATGACCGGCGGCGACTGAGGACCCGCCTCAGTACCCGTCGTCCTCGTCCGCGTCCGGCTCCGCGTCGGCCGCGATCATCTCGACGATCGTGTCGACCGTCAGCCACGGGCCGTTGCTGACCTCGCCGATCTTCTCGCGGTCCTTGAACACGACGATGCGGTCGCTGAGCCGCACCACCTCCTCGAGCTCGGAGGAGATGTAGACGACCGAGACGCCCTCCTTGGCGAGCTGCGAGATGTGGGCCTGGATCTCGACCTTCGAGGCCACGTCGATGCCGCGAGCGGGCTCGTCGAGCACGAGCAGCCGCGGCCTGGTCGCGAGCCAGCGCGCCAGGACCACCTTCTGCTGGTTGCCTCCGGAGAGGTACTTGACCGGGAGGTCCGGGTCGGCCGGCGTGATGTTGAGCGCCTCGATGTACGTCGAGACGAGGTCGTCGGTCTCGGCCGCTGAGAGGGGGTGGGCCCAGCCGCGCAGCGCCTGGATGCCGAGCACGATGTTGTCGCGGAGGGAGAGGTCGCCGATGATGCCGTCCTCGCGGCGGTTCTCGCTCGAGTGGGCGATGCGGTTGCGCAGGCCGGAGCCCGGGTCGGTGATCAGCGCCGGCTCGCCGTCGATCAGCACGCGGCCGGTGTCGGCGCGGTCGACGCCGCTGAGCAGCGACGCCAGCTCGGTGCGCCCGGAGCCGCGCAGACCCGCGAAGCCGACGATCTCGCCGCGGTGCAGCTCCAGATCGGTCGGGGCGACGGCTCCGCGGCGGCCGAGGCCGAACGCCCGGTAGATCGGCGGGCCGCTGGGCTGGCGGCGGTGCTCGCGGCGATCGGAGCCGATCTGCCGCAGCGCGTCGATGTCCTTGCCGATCATCTTGGCGATCAGCTCGGCGCGGTCCATGGAGTGCGCCGGGTACTCGCCGACGGTGCTGCCGTCGCGCAGCACGGTGAGGCGGTCGCTCAGCGTGAGGACCTGCTCGAGGAAGTGCGACACGAAGAGGATCGCGACGCCTCCGTCGCGCAGCCGCCGCAGCACCGCGAAGAGACGGGCGACGTCGCCGAGGTCCAGGCTCGAGGTGGGCTCGTCGAGCACGAGCACGCGCGGCCGGTCGACCATGGCGCGGCTGATCGCGACGAGCTGGCGGATCGCCGGCGAGAGCGAGCGGAGGGGGAGCCGCGGATCGAGGTCGCCGAGGCCGAGCTCGCCGAGCATCTCGGCGGCGCGCTGATGGGTGCGCGACCACGAGATGCCGAAGCGGCCGCGGATCTCGTGGCCGATCATCATGTTCTCGCCGATGCTGAGGTTGTCGGTCAGCCGCTCGTCCTGGAACACCGCGGTGATGCCGGCGGATTTCGCGTCGGCCGGGCCGGTGAAGCTGCGCTCCACTCCGTCGATCACGATCACGCCGGCCTCGGGCCGGTGGATGCCGGTCAGGGTCTTGATCAGGGTCGACTTGCCGGCGCCGTTCTCGCCCATGAGGCCGTGGATCTCGCCGGGGAACAGGCGGAAGCGCACGTCCTCGAGGGCCCGGCCGGACGCGAACGACACGGTGATGCCCGACATCTCGACCACGGGAACGGCTCCGCGCTCCGTCGTCCTCGACTGAACTGCCACGTGCCGCCCTCGGTTCGTGTCGCGCGCGAGTGCCTGCCTCGACGCTGATGGGTGCCGCCGATGATACGCGAGCACGGGGACCGGGGTGGTCCCGGAAGGGTCACGACCGGGGCGGCGCCGTCGACTCGCGCACGACCAGCTCGGTGGGGATCCGCGTGCGCTGCGGGATCTCCTGGCCGCGGATGCGGGCGTGGATCACCTCGGCGACGGTCGAGCCGAGCTTGTCGAAGTCCTGCTTCACCGTGGTGAGCGGAGGGAGGAAGTGCCGCGCGGTCGGCAGGTCGTCGAAGCCCACGATGCTGACGTCCTCGGGCACCCGGATGCCGCGCGAGACCAGGCCGTGGATCACTCCGAGCGCCATCTCGTCGTTCGCGACGACCATGGCGGTGAAGTCGGGGACCGAGCGCAGGCTCGTGGCGAAGTCGTAGCCGGAGTCGGGGGTCCAGTCGCCCACGACGATCGGCCGCTCGTGCATGCCCCACGCCTTCGCGCGGGTGTGGAAGGCGCGCTCCCTGGCGCGCGCGTCGAGCCAGTCGAGGGGGCCGGACATGTGCAGCACGTCGCGGTGCCCGAGCGAGGCGAGGTGGTCGACCGCCTGGGCCATGCCGCCCTGCTGGTCGACCGAGACGGTGAGGAAGTTGGGGTCCTTGTCGGACTTGACCACCAGGGTCGGCACGCCGATCCGGACGGTGCGCAGCGTCGCGACGGAGGAGGAGCGCGGGGCGATGACGCAGAGCGCGTCGATCCCGAGTCCGGTGAGGTGGTTGATCGCGTCGACCGCCGTCATGTCGGCGTCGCTGCGGAGGGCCACCGAGGTGATGGAGTAGCCCTTCTCGCGGGCCGCGCGCTCGATCGCCCGCAGCGTGCTCGAGGGGCCGAACTCGGCTCCGCTCTCGACCATCACGCCGATGCGGTCGGTGCGCTGGGTGACCAGCGAGCGCGCCGCGATGTTGGGCCGGTAGTTGAGCTCGTCGACCGCCTCGAGGACCTTCTGCCGGGTCGACTCCTTGATGTTGGGATGACCGCTCAGCACCCGCGACACCGTCATGTGCGAGACGCCCGCGACGGCGGCGACGTGGCGCAGGTTGGGCCGGTCGGCCATGTGCACCCCCTCCGGTCCCCGGGCGTCGGAGTCGCGAGCCCGCGACCGGCGAGGGCTCGCGGGTCGTAGGTGCTGACAAGCATAGTCAGGCGGTGCGGCGGGGAGCGGCAGGGCGGGGTCGCGCTCTCACAGCGGCTCCGGACGGGGGGTGCGGGCTGCGCCCCGCGCTCAGGCGGACCCGGCGAGGAAGCGGCCGCGCTCCTCGATGAGGCGGCGCAGGTGGCGCGCGAGGACGGTGTGCTCGACGAGCCGGCCGAGGGGGCCGAGCGGCGCGGTGAACTCGATCCGGTCGGTCATGACGCAGCCTGCTCCGTCCGCCTCGAAGAGGTGCTCGTGGCGGAAGCGGGCGAAGGGACCGCGGACCTGCTCGTCGACGAAGCGGTGCGGGGCGTCGAACGCGGTGACGCGGCTCGTGAGCGAGAACGGGAGGCCGAAGTGGCGGGCCCGCCACGTCACCTCCTCGCCCGGTCCGATCAGGCCGGTGACGACTCCGCCCACCGCCCGCTCGCCGGCGGCGGCCTGCGAGGCCGTGTGCACGCCGATGTCGCGGGCGAGGTCGAAGAGCTCGGCGGGCGAGCGGGAGGAGCGGGTGCGGCACTCGAACGACACGGTCACGGAGTCGATCCTCGCGCAGGCGGGTCCGAGTCGCTCCCGCGGTGGAAGCGGCATACCCTCGGAACGCACGCGCCGTCGCAGCCCGCGGGCACCGAGGTCCGCGCCCCCGAGGGCGACCGCGGCGGCGTCACCGGGATGATCCATGTCTGCTCGCACTCCTCTCCACCCCGTCCGGTCCCTCGCGCGTCGAGCGGTCGCGGCGGTGCTGGCCGGCCTCCTCGTGCTCGCCCTCGCGCCGACGACGGCGGCCGCGGCGCCCGCTCCGGCGGCGTCCGCTCCGGTCGTCGACCTCGACGCGATGCGCGAGCGGATCGTCGCGGGCCTCGTCGGGACGGTGCCCGGGAGCGACGCCGTGGGCGACCTGTCGGCGGCGGCGGAACGGGTGGCCGAGCAGGCGCGCTCGTACCGGGCCGCGCTGGACCCCGCGGGCACCGAGCCGTGGGCCGACCTCTCGACGGGGGAGTCGATGATCGAGGTGTGGCGGGCGTACCAGCGCCTGGTGGTGCTGGCGCGGGCGGTGAAGACCCCCGGCTCGTCCCTCTTCGAGGACCGGGCGCTGATCCGGGACGTCGTCGCCACTGCCGACCGGCTGCACGCGACCCGCTACAACGAGGGCACCGTCGCGGACTCGCACTGGTGGCAGGCCGAGATCGGCGTGCCGAGGGAGCTCAACCACCTCGTGGCCCTGCTGCACGACGACCTCTCGGACGAGCAGGAGCGGGCGTACCTCGGGGCGGCCGCGCACTTCTCGGACTCCGTCCAGCGCACGGGGGCGAACCGGGTCTGGTCCGCCTCGGTGCTCGCGCTGCGCTCGGTGCTGCTCGGGCAGCCGGACCGGATCGGCGAGGCCGTGGAGGCCGTCGCGCCGGCGCTGCGGACGGCTGCGGGCGGTGACGGCTTCCACGCCGACGGCTCGTTCGTGCAGCACGGCGTGTTCGCGTACACCGGGGGCTACGGCCTCTCGATGCTCGAGACGCTCGCCGAGCTGCACTCGGTGCTCGACGGCTCGCCCTTCTCGATCCGCGGCCCGGACGGGTCGACGATCCACGATCGCGTCCTGGACGCGTTCGGACCCGTGACGTGGTGCGGAGCCCTGATGTCGACGGTCCGCGGGCGGGAGATCGCCCGCGCCGACCAGGAGGACACCGAGGCGGGGGTGCGGGTGCAGGCGGCCGTGCTCCGGCTGGCCGACAGCGCCGGGCCCGCTCTGCAGTCGAGGCTGCGCGCCCTCGCGAAGTCGTGGCTCGAGTGCGCCGGCGACCGCGCCGCGACCGTCGAGTCCCAGGGCGGAGTGGCCGATGTGGTCCGCGCGCGGCTGGTGCTCCAGGACGCGGCGATCGAGCCGGCCCCGATCGGATCCGGCGCGGTGTCGTTCACCGGCATGGACCGCTTCGTCCGCAGCACCGACGACTGGGCCTTCGCGGTCGGGATGTCGAGCGAGCGCATCGCCGGGTTCGAGACCCTGAGCGGGGAGAACGGGACGGGGTGGAGCACCGGGAACGGGGCGACGTACCTCTACTCCGGTGCCGCCGAGCAGTACGACGGCGGCTACTGGGCCACGGCGGACCCCTACCGGGTGCCGGGCACGACCGAGGACACGATCGTGCGCGCGCCCGGAGACGGCGGGAACGAGACGGTCCCCGGATCCGCGGCCGGGAGCATCGCGACGCCGTCCGAGGCGGGAGTCGCCGCCTTCGTGCACCGCGATCCGGCGACCGGCCTCGTCGCGCAGAAGGCGTGGTTCGCGTTCGACGACGAGATCGTGGCGCTGGGCTCCGGGATCACGTCGACGGGGATGACCGGCCCGGGCTGGGACGGCGCGCCGCGGCGCGTGGAGACGACCGTGGACTCCCGGCGCGCGCTGGGTGAGGACGCGGTCCTGCGGGTCGACGGTGCTCCGGTGGCCGCGGGCTCCTCGTCGACGACGACCGCCCGCTGGGCGTCGATCACCGGATCGGGCGAGTCGGTCGGGTACGTGTTCCCCGAGCCGGCGTCCGTCACCGCCCTCGACGAGACCCGGTCGGGAGAGTGGTCGGGCGAGGACCGCTCCCCGGCGGCCGCCCGCTTCGACACGCTGACCCTCGACCACGGCACCGACCCGACGGACGCGGGCTACGCCTGGACCGTGCTGCCCGGCAGCGACGAGGCGGCGACGGCGGCGTACGCGCTCGACCCGGACGTCGACGTGCTGGCGAGCACCGCGCAGCTCGGCGCGGTCCGGGACGGCTCGAGCGGCACCGTGAGCGCGGTGACGTGGAGCGACGAGCCCCAGCGGATCGTCGCCGACGGCCGGACCTGGGGCGAGATCGACGGCCGCGCGCTCGTCAGCGTGCACGAGGACGAGCGGACGGTGACCGTGACGGTGAGCGATCCGGCGCAGCTCGGCGGCGGCGCCGCGGGGCTGACCGCGCCCGTGACCGTCGACCTCGCGCGGGACACCTTCGGCACGGTCGGAGGCGCCGACGCGGCGGTGAGCGTGTCGGCGTCGCCCGGGCACACGGTGGTGACCGTGGCGCCCTCCGGTGAGCGCGGCGCGACCGCGTCGGTCACGTTCGAGAAGGAGCCCCGGTCGCTCGCCGAGCTCCCGGTGATCGTCCTGCTGGTGCTGGCGATGCTGGCGCTGCAGCTGCTGCTCGTCGAGCGGCCCGGGTCGGCGAGGCGCCGCGAGCGGCCCGGGTCGGCGAGGCGCCGCGGGCGGCACGCGGGGTGAGGCGTCAGCCCTCGGACGGGAGGACCGCGAAGAGCGAGTGGATGTTGCCCTCCGGATCGGCGAAGAAGCCGGTGAGGTGGCCCCAGTCCTGACGCACCGGTTCGGCGATCGCGACGGCTCCGGCGGCGACGATCGCGGCGAACTCCTCCGGGAGCTCGGCCGCGCTCGCGCACTCGAAGTTGAGCTCCACGGCCTGGCCGCCGCGCGGTGCGCGGAAGGAGGGGTGGTCGCGGGTGTGCGCGCCGAGACCGGCGCGGTGGAAGACGGCGAGGCGGACGCCCTCGTTCTCGAGTTGCACGTACGACTCCTCCCGCACGACGACGGCGAAGCCCAGCGCGCGCTCGAAGAAGGCGGCGAGCCCCTGCACGTCGTCGGCGAGCAGGGTGATGCCCTCGAGGGCGATGCGGGTCATGGTCGAGGACGGTAGCAGCCGGGTCGGACGCCGGAGGGCGGCGCGGTCCGGCCTACCGCCTCGCCCGGGCGTCTGCGAGGCTCGCCGGATGACCGCTCCTCCCGTCTTCGCCGACCCGCGCCGCACGGGGGCCCTGATCGGGCTGGCCGGTGCGGCGGTGTTCGTCTTCTCGTACACGCCCGCCGGGCCGCTGCCGCTCGTCGTCCGGGTGGGGGTGGTGGCGGTGATCGCCGCGACGCTCTGGTTCCTCTTCGCGCGCCCGCGGGATCTCGGTCCGTTCGTCCCTCCGAGCCGCGTCGGCATCGCCGTCTACCTCGCGTGCGTCGCCGGGGAGCTGGCGCTGATCGCCGCAGGCACGCGCCTGCTCGAGGGGGCGGGTGCCGGCGAGCTGCGCCCCGCCCTGATCGCGCTGGTCGTGGGACTGCACTTCCTGCCCTTCTCGTGGGCGTTCCACGAGCGCATGTTCGCGCTGCTGGGCGGGCTGCTCGTCGTGCTCGGTGCGCTCGGGCTGGTGACGGGCGCCGCCGAGGCGCTGGCGGTCGCGTCCGGAGCAGTGATGGCGCTGCTGCTGCTGGCGTACAGCCTCGGGCTGTTCGCGCGCCGACGCTGACTCCGTCGGGTGGGGGGCGGGGTCGACCCTGGACGACCCCGCCCGGGGACGGCCCGGTCGGAGCGGCGTACCCGAAACGCGTGCTCGACCCTGAGGCCCGTCCCGATCCCGGAGACGCGGGGGTCCGCCGTCGTCCGGGAGCTGGAGGCGAGACGGGTCCGGGTCTCGTGATGACGTTCAGGATGCCGGAGAGGGAGGGGCGTGTCCAATCGCGCGGCGCCGCTCGGGCGGAGCCGGCCGGGCGTGCATCCGGCTCAGGGATCCTTCGTAGACTCGGGATCCGCTCCGGATGAACGCCGCGTCCTGAAGTGACGTACCTCCCTCGACGGACCGACCGGTCCGCGATCGAGGAGGTGCCGATGGCATCCGCGGCATCACTGGCGCGACGACACGAGGAGCCCGCGATGACCCGGTCCTCCCGCGACCGCGATCGCGCGCCCGCCCCTGTCGCCCGGCTCCGACCCGGGACCGGCTTCGACCTCGCCGAGGCCTTCGACGCGCACGGCTCGGCCCTGCTCGGCTTCGCGGTGAACGCGCTGCGCGACCGCGGACTCGCCGAGGACTGCGTGCAGGAGACGTTCCTGAGGGCGTGGCGCTCGCAGGCGAGCTACTCGCCCGAGCGCGGCAGCCTGCGCACCTGGTTGTTCGCGATCGCGCGGAACGTCGTCGTCGACGTCCACCGCTCGATGCAGCGGCTGCCCCGCCTGGTCGCGGCGGACGTGCTCGAGGACGTCCCCGGCGACGAGCGCGACCCCCTCGATCCGCTCGCGATGGCGGAGGCGCTCGCGCGGCTCTCGGAGCCGCACCGCGCCGTCGTGGTCGCGATCCACCTCCGC
Source organism: Rathayibacter sp. SD072 (assembly GCF_017355185.1). Lineage (GTDB taxonomy): Bacteria > Actinomycetota > Actinomycetes > Actinomycetales > Microbacteriaceae > Rathayibacter. Next base: position 54,801 of record NZ_JADILJ010000024.1, read on the forward strand.
GGCGAGAGCTACTCCGAGCTGTCCGCGGCGACCGGGGTGCCGGTCGCGACCCTGCGCACCCGCGCCTTCTACGCGCTGCGGGCGCTCCGCGACCACCTCGCGGCGCCCGACGGCACCGATTCGACCGACCCGACCGACCCGACCGACCAGGAGCGACCATGACAGGCACCGAGCAGTCCGGCGGACGCCGCGAGGAGCTGATCGCCGCGGCGCTCGCGGGCGAGCTGTCCGCGGGCGAGGCGGCCGAGCTCGACCGCCTGCGGTCCGAGGACCCCGCGATCGATCGCGAGCTCGCCTCCTTCGGAGTCGTGCTCGAGGGCCTCGGAGCGATCGGCGGGTGGGAGGAGCCGGAGGCCCCGGCCGCGCTCCGCTCGCGTGTGCTCGGCCTCGCTGAGCAGCCGCCGACGCGCCATCGCGTCCGCCGCGCAGCCCTCGCCGTGGGAGCGGCTGCGGCGTGCGTCGCGATCGGCGCCCTCGGCGCGACGGCGCTGCAGGGCACGGAGGAGCGACCCGTCGCGGGTCCGCCCGGCACGCTCGGCGCGGTCGAGACGATCGCCTTCGAGGAGTCGTCGGCGATCGACGTCGAGGGCTCCGTCATCGCCCACACCTGGGGCACCGAGACCGTGCTGCGCGCCTCCGGCTTCACCGCGGGGGAGAGCTTCGACCTCGTCCTGGTGACCGACTCGGGCGAGCGCCTGGCGTCGGGGTCGTTCCTCGGAAGCGCGGTCGAGATCGACTGCGAGATGAACGCGGCGGTGCTGCGCGAGTCGGTGGCCGCCGTCGAGATCGTCGCGACCGGCGGCGCTGTGGTGGCGAGCGCGGAGCTGCCCGTCGTCGAGAGCTGAGGGCGGCGCTCCGGGCCTGCAGAAGTGAGGCTCAGCGGGCGTTCCGCGCGAGATCCGTGGTCCCTGAGTCGTTCAGCCTTCGTCGCGACGGCGCCCGCCGCGCGCCGCCCACCGGGTGCCGGCCCAGAACGCGAGCACGAGCAGTCCGAGAGCGGCGAGCGCCGCGGCGACGAGCTGCTCCCAGCGCACGAGGAGCGTCCCCGGCGGCGGGAAGAGGCTGTCCGACAGCGGGGCGTAGGCGAACCAGCCGAACGAGATCTCGCGCGGAGTCGCCAGAGCGACGACGACTCCGGCGGTCAGCAGCAGGACGCCGAGGGCGGGGACGAGGATCGCCGGCTTCCGACTCACTCCGGGCCCCACTTCTCGAGGAACTCCGCGGTGGTCGTCGTCTCGAGGTCGAGCCGCACCAGACCGAGCAGGTCGTGGGGATCGCCGATGTCGGCCGCGGTGCGGATCACGACGCCGCCCGTGTCCAGGCGCGTGACGACGAGATCGAACACGGTGATCACGCCACCGCCCAGCGCGGCGTCGAGGAGTCCGCGGAGCCGGCCGCCCCGGGTGTACTGCAGGTCCGCAGCCAGGTGATCGGCCGCGACCTCGGGCTCCTCGCCGTGCTCCGTCTCCACCCCTCGACGCTACCCCGGGTCGCTCGCGTAGGGTCCCCTGGTGACCTCTCGACCTGTGCAGGTGTGGCGGGCCGCGACGGCCGGGCCGCGACTCCTGCTCGCTGCGAAGACCGCCGTCGCGGTCGGCCTCGCCTGGGCGATCGCGCCGCACGTGCCCGGAGTGGCCGAGCAGTACCCCTACTACGCGCCGCTCGGGGCGCTCGTCAGCATGTACCCCACGCTGATGGGCTCGGCCCGCACCGGCCTGCAGACGCTCGCCGGGCTGGCGACCGGGATCGGTCTGGCCGCGCTGGTGGTCGCGACCGTCGGGCCGACGTGGTGGACGATCCCGCTGATCGTCGGGATCGGCGTGCTCGTCTCGGGCACGGGCTGGTTCGGCGCCGGCAAGGAGTACGTGCCGATGGCGGCGCTGTTCGTGCTGATCATCGGCGGGGCGCGGGCCGAGGACTACTCGCTCGGCTACCTGGTGCAGATGGCGGTCGGAGTCGTCGTCGGGCTGCTCGTGAACCTGGTCGTGGTGCCCGGGCTGACGAGCGAGGCGGCGTCGGCGCGCGTCGACGAGTTCCAGGAGCGGCTCGCGGGGGTGCTGCGCGACACGGCCGTCGCGCTCGCCGAGCCGTGGCCGCCCGAGCAGTCGTCGTGGGCGAGCACGGGGGAGGAGCTGGCCGCGACGTCGGAGGACGTGCGCGCCGCCCTGGTCGAGGCGGACGAGAGCCGCAAGGGCAACCCGCGCGCACTGCTGCACCGCCGCGACTCCCGCTCGGACCACGCCCGGCTGGCCGCGCTCGACACGATCCTCTTCCACGTGCGCGACCTGACGGCGGCGCTCGCCGACACGATGTGGGACCGGCCGGGCGCCCTGCGTTTCGACGCCGAGCTCACGCATCCGCTCGCCGAGGCCTGCCGGGCCGTCGGCGACGCGATCGACCGGCACGGCGACGCGAGCCCGGAGGCGCACCGCCGGCTCGGCGAGGCGGTCCGCGCGGTCAGGATCCTCGTGCAGGCGGTCGACGAGCGCTCGGTGGCGGCGGGGAGCGCGCTCGGGCCCGGGGTGCTCGTCGCGCTGCACCTGCGGCGCATCGTGGTGCTGCTGGCGCACCGAGGGGACGAGGAGCCGAGCAGCTAGGGCCTGGCGAGCGCGAGCACGCCCGCGAGTCCCTCCGGGGTCCCGCTCCAGTGCCGGCGGATCGCGTCGGTGCCCGAGCGGCGGATCGCGAAGCGCAGCACGAGGGCGACGACGATCACGTCGTCGGCGATCCCCAGCACCGGGATCACGTCGGGGATCAGATCGATCGGGAGGAGCAGGTAGCCCAGCAGCCCGATCAGCGACCAGCGGACGGAGCGCGGCACCGTGTCGTCCCGGACGAGCGCGCGGAGCAGGCGCACGACGTCGGGGACGAGGCGCAGCGCCCCCCGCCAGTCGACCGATCGGCCCATCCGCTTCTGCTGGGTCCAGAGCACCGCGAGCAGGGCGCACCAGACCAGCGCGAGACCGCCGAGCACGGCGAGGGCGACGCCCCACCAGCTGTCGGGCGTCACGGGGCGCGGGTCTCGGTGCGGGTCATTCCGCCACCGTAGCCGTGCGATCCGCGGGTGCTCGCGCGGTCTGCAGGTGATCCGCGCGGGAAGGCGCTCGCCGCCGCATCGAGCGGTGGGGAGCGCGGAGGATCCCCTGCAGATCGCACAGGGGAGTCCCGGCGGTGCGCCCGGGCGGGCCAGCGGCGGTGCTACTCCGCGTCGCCGTCGAGCCGGTCGCGGATCGAGGTCTGCACGTCGACGCGCTCCTTGTCGACGGAGTCGGTCACGGTCCGCATCTGCACGATCCGGTCGACGAGCACGCTCACGCGCTCGGTCGGCACGATGCGGGTGGTGAGGACCGGCTGCTCGGCGTGGAGCACGAGCGTGATCGGCGCGGGCGGCTCGGAGTCGTCGGCCTGATGGGGGGCGTCGAGCGGCTCGCGCTCGATCACGAGCTCCTCGCGGCGCAGCTGCACCGTGATCGTGCGCTCGTCGGTGACGACGACCTTGCGGATCCGCACCCTCTCGGTGGCGGTGCGGACGGTCGTCGCGCTGAGCCGCTCCTCCGAGCGGATCACGCTCACGCTGTCGTCCGGGGGG
>NZ_JADILJ010000025.1 GCF_017355185.1 Rathayibacter sp. SD072
GCGACGTCGGTGGGCTCGGTCTCGGCGGCCTGGACCTCCGGAGCCTCCTCGGCCGCGGGGGCCTCGGGCTCGGCGGGGGCGGCCGACGCGGAACCGTCGCCGATCCGGACCAGCTCGGCGCCGACCTCGACGGTCTCGTCCTCCTGGACGAGGATCTCCTCGATGACACCGGCGACGGGCGACGGGATCTCGGTGTCGACCTTGTCGGTCGACACCTCCAGCAGGGGCTCGTCGACCTCGACGCGATCCCCCACGTTCTTCAGCCAGCGGGTGACCGTTCCTTCCGTGACACTCTCTCCGAGTGCCGGGAGGCTGACGGATTCGCTCATGATCCTGTCTCCTTAAGACGTGTGCGTGCAGTGTTCAGCTTAGTGAAGCGGGAGCGACGGGTCGCCGCCCCCGCGGTGGGTCTAGAGGGCGTGCAGCGGCTTCCCGGCCAGCGCGAGATGCGCCTCGCCGAGCGCCTCGTTCTGAGTGGGGTGCGCGTGCACGAGGGGCGCGACGTCCTCGGGCTGCGCCTCCCAGTTCACGATGAGCTGGGCCTCCCCGATCAGCTCGCCGACGCGGGCGCCGACCATGTGGACGCCGACGACAGGGCCGTCGACGACGCGGACGACCTTGACCGAGCCGCTCGTGCCGAGGATCGTGCTGCGCGCGTTCCCGCCCAGGTTGTAGTCGTACGACGCGATGCGCTCCGCACCGTACTCGGCCACGGCCAGCGCCTCGGTGAGTCCGACCGACGCGACCTCCGGGTCGCTGTAGGTGACCTTCGGGACGTTGACATCGGCGACGACCTGCGGGCCGAGGCCGGCGATCTCCTCGGCGACGAAGACGCCCTGCTGGAAGCTCCGATGGGCCAGCTGGAGACCGGGCACGATGTCGCCCACGGCGTAGACGCCCGGAACGGAGGTCTGCAGGCGCTCGTCCGCCACGACGTAGCCGCGATCGAGAGCGACCCCCGCCTCCTCGAGGCCGAGGCCGGCGGTGACGGGACCGCGGCCGACCGCCACCAGGAGCACGTCGCCCTCGAGCACGGCTCCGCTCTCGAGGCTCACGCTCACGCCCGACTCCGACTGGGAGACCGAGGAGACGCGCGAGCCGAGCTGGAAGGAGATGCCGCGCTTGCGGAAGGCGCGCTCGAGCTGCTTGCTCGCGCTCTCGTCCTCGTTCGGCACGAGGTGGGGGAGCGCCTCGACGATGGTGACCTCGGCGCCGAAGGAGCGCCAGACGCTCGCGAACTCGACTCCGATGACCCCGCCGCCGAGCACGACGACCCGGTCGGGCACGTGGTCGAGCTCGAGGGCCTCGTCGCTGGTGAGGACGCGACCGCCGATCGCGATCCCGGGCAGGGTCCGCGAGGCCGAGCCGGTGGCGACGACGATCGACCCGCCGTGGAGGACGTGCTCGCCGACGACGACCGTCCTCGGGCCGGCCAGGCGGCCGTCACCCTCGACGACCGTGATGCCGCGCGAGGAGACGAGGCTCTGCAGGCCCTTGTACTTGCCGGCGACCACGCCCCGGCGGTACCGGGTGACGCCGGCGATGTCGATGCCCTCGAAGCTCGCGAGGACGCCGTACTTCTGCGCGTCCTTCGCCCCGTCCGCCAGCTCGGCGGCGTGCAGCAGGGCTTTCGTGGGGACGCAACCGCGGTGGAGGCAGGTGCCGCCGAGCTTGTCCCGCTCGACGAGAGCCACGCTGAGCCCCAGTTGAGTCGCCCGCAGCGCGGCGGCGTAACCGCCGCTGCCCCCGCCGAGCACGACCAGGTCGTAGCTCTCTTCCGACACCCAGTGACTCCCTTGCGACGTGCGGTCCCGGTCTCCCGCGGGCCGCGGCGCGGAGCGCTCAGGACCGGCGGAGGAGGGGACGAGGCGGGATCTCCCGCCCCGTCGACCCTACTACGCGCTCGCGAAGCCCTCGGCCAGCGCCACGAGCGTCCGCACGGTGACTCCCGTCGGCCCGCCCGCCGTGAAGCCGTAGGCCCCTCCGGCGTTGTTGGCAGGACCCGCGATGTCGAGGTGGGCCCAGGGGATGGTGGTCGTGGCCTCGCCCTCCCCGCGGGTGCCGATGAACTCGCGCAGGAAGTGCCCGGCGATCAGCATGCCGCCGGCCGTGCTGCCGATCTTCACGTTCGCGAGGTCGGCGACGTCGGAGTTCAGGAGCGGGCGCAGCTCGGCCGGGAAGGGCATCTGCCAGAAGGGCTCGCCCGCGTCGGCGGCGGTGGCGACGACCCGGGCGGCGAAGTCGTCGTCGCCCATGACGCCCGTGTAGCGGTTGCCCAGGGCGACGCTCGCGGCTCCGGTCAGGGTCGCGACGTCGATGATCGCGTCGGGCTGCTCCTCGCTCGCCGCGACGAGCCCGTCGGCGAGCACGAGACGCCCCTCGGCGTCGGTGTTGAGGACCTCGACCGTCGTGCCGCCTCGGATCGTCAGCACGTCGTTGGGCCGGATGGCGCTGCCGGAGGGGAGGTTCTCCGCGATGCAGAGCCAGGCGGTCACCCGGACGGGGAGCGCGAGCTCCGCGACGGCGCGTGCGACGGCCCACACGGTCGCCGCGCCCGTCATGTCGTACTTCATCCCCACCATCGAGGCCGGCGGCTTGAGCGAGAGTCCGCCGCTGTCGAAGGTGATGCCCTTGCCCACCAGCGCGAGGTGGGCGGTCGCTCCCTCCGGCGAGTAGGAGACCTTCACCAGGCGCGGCGGCCGGGTCGAGCCGCTGCCCACTCCGAGGATGCCGCCGAAGCCCTCCTCGGCCAGTGCCGCCTCGTCCCAGACGGTGACCTCGAGGGGCAGCCCGGTGGCGCCCTCCTGGACGGCCTCGGCGAGGGTCTGCGGGTAGAGGTGAGACGGCGGCGTGTTGACGAGGTCCTTGACCTCGGCGACAGCCCGGGCGACGATCAGCGCGCGCTCGAGGATCGCGGGGTCCGCCGTCTCCTCGGTCGAGACGAGCAGGACGGACTCGACGGGGGTCTTCACCGTCGCGGCGGTGGTGCCGCGGAAGGCGGTGAACGAGTAGGAGCCCAGGGCGGCGCCCTCGGCGACGGCGGCGAGTGCCTCCGGAGTCGTGGCGGGAAGGGCGAGCGCGACGGAGGCGGTCCCCGCCAGGGTGCGCACCGCGAGACCCGCTGCGGCGCGGAGGGCGTCGGTGGTCGGCTCCGCCGAGCCGAGGCCGACGAGCACGACGACGCCCGCGCGACCGGTCGACGGCACGCGCAGGATCGAGTCGACGGCCCCCGTCGCGCCGAGCGCCGGGAGGGCGCCGACCAGGTCCTCGAAGCCCGTCGCCCCGAGCAGCTGCGGCCCGTCCGGGCCCGGCGCCACGCCCAGGACGAGGGCGTCGGTGTCGATGTCGGAGGCGGGCGCGGACGTGTACTCGAGAGAGGAGAGGGGCATGGCGGCAATGCTAGGCGCTGTTCGCTCAGGGCCGAGCGCCGCTCGCCAGGGGCCCGACGGGTGCCGTCTACAGTGAGAGGCATGCTGGATCCGGAAGACCTGTTCGAGATCGAGGGCGACCTCTCCGAGGTTCCGCGCGGGCTGCACCTCGTCGCCGGCCTGACCGGCTTCACCGACGCCGGAGGCGCCGTCGGACAGCTGGGGGAGTACCTGCTCGACACCCTCGAGCACCGCCCGATCGCCGCCTTCGACCAGGACCAGCTCCTGGACTACCGCGCTCGCCGGCCGATCATCACGTTCGATCAGGACCACCTGACCGACTACCGCCCGGCCGTCCTGCGCCTCTCGGTCGCGCGCGACGAGCTGCACCAGCCGTTCCTCCTGCTCACCGGATTCGAGCCCGACTTCCAGTGGGAGCGCTTCACGCGGGCCGTGGTCTCGCTCATCGAGCGGCTCGAGGTCGCGAGCACCACCTGGGTCCACGCGATCCCGATGCCCGTGCCGCACACGCGACCCGTCGGGGTCACGGTCAGCGGCAACCGCGAGGACCTCGTCGAGGCGATGTCGGTCTGGCGCCCGCACACGCAGATCCCCTCGAACGTCCTGCACCTGCTCGAGCTCCGTCTCTTCGAGCGCGGGATGCCGGCGGTCGGCTTCGCGCTCCTCATCCCGCACTACCTCTCGGACACCGAGTACCCGCAGGCCGCCGTGGCGGCGCTCGAGAGCATCTCGGCCTCGACGGGCCTCATCTTCCCGACCGACCGCCTCCGCGAGAGCGGGCGCGAGTTCCTCGCCAAGGTGGACGAGCAGGTCGCGGGGAACGAGGAGCTGCAGAAGCTCGTCGCGGCTCTGGAGTCGCGCCACGACAGCTACATGGAGGGCACGAGCCTCCGGTCCCCGCTCACCGACGAGGACGGCTCCGTTCCCACGGCGGATGCTCTGGCCGCCGAGCTCGAGAAGTTCCTCGCGATCCGGCGCCCGGGCGAGGACTCCGCCGCGTCCTAGGGCCCACCCGCCGTCGGTAGGATCGGACGAGTGCGATCTCGTCGAGCGTGGTTCGTCTTCGGAGCCGGTGCCTTCGCCTACCTGGTGGCGGTCCTGGACCGCACCACTCTGGGCGTCGCGGGAGTCGACGCCGCCGAGCGCTTCGGAGTCGCTGCAGCGGTGCTCTCCTCGCTGGCCGTCGTCCAGCTGATCGTCTACGCGGGGATGCAGATCCCGGTCGGGATCCTGATCGACCGCTTCGGGCCGAAGACCCTCATCCTCTCCGGCACGGCGCTCATGATGGTCGGGCAGGTCGTGCTCGCCCTCGCCCCGTCGATCGGAGTCGCGATCGTGGGGCGGATCCTCGTGGGTGCCGGCGACGCGGCGATCTTCACCTCCGTCATCCGCTTGACGGTCGCGTGGTTCAGCGGCCCGATCGTCCCGCAGCTGTCGCAGTGGATCGGCAACATCGGGCAGATCGGGCAGATCCTCTCGGCCCTCCCGTTCGCCGCGATCCTGCACTCCGTCGGCTGGACGCCCGCGTTCCTCTCCGCGGCGGCGCTGGGCGCCGTCGCCTTCCTCGGAGTGCTGCTCCTGATCAGCGATCTGCCGCCGCGCACGGAGCCGATCGTCCTGACTCCGCCGACACTCCGGGCCACCATCGCCCAGCTCGGCGTGAGCCTGCGTCGACCGGGAACCCAGCTGGGATTCTGGTCGCACTTCGTGACGCAGTCCTCGGGAACCGTCTTCACCCTGCTCTGGGGCTATCCGTTCCTCGTCTACGCGATCGGACTGCCGCCGGCCGTCGCGGCGCCGACCCTCACGATCGTCGTCGTCGCCGGCATCGTGGTCGGCCCCGTCCTCGGAGTGCTCACCGCCCGGCATCCCATGCGGCGGAGCAACCTCGTGCTGGGGATCGTCACCACCATGGGCGTGGCGTGGACCGTCGTCCTGCTCTGGCCCGGCGTACCGCCGTACTGGCTGATCGTCCTCCTGCTGATCGTCATCGGCGCCGGGGGACCCGGTTCGATGATCGGCTTCGACTTCGCCCGGACCTTCAATCCCTCCCGTGCCCTCGGCGCCGCCAACGGCGTGGTCAACGTCGGCGGGTTCCTGGCGAGCTTCACGATGATGTTCGCGATGGGGCTCATCCTCGACGCGCTCGCGGGTCCGGACGGCGACGCCGCCCGGCTCTACTCGATGGAGAGCTTCCGCGTCGCGTGGTGCGTCCAGTACGTCGTCGTGGGCCTCGGGGTCGTCGGTCTGATCAGCGCGCGGCGTCGGACGAGGCGCCGGCTCGCGGAGGACGAGGGAATAATGGTGGCCCCTCTCTGGGTTGCACTGAGTGACCGCCTCCGTCGAGGACGTCCCGGACGCTGATCGAGCGACCGGCTCCACTGCGGCGGGGCAGCGGGTCGACGGGATCGGCACCGGAGGCTCGCGACCGATCGATCGGAGTCCTCCGGGGCTCCGCGCGCGACCGCACTACTCAGGCGTGCAATAATTGTCAATAGGACCCGTTCGGGTCGAGGGAGCACCACGCCCACGTCGGGCGTGCGACGTCCTCGACTTGACATGGGTCCTCGTAATGCCCACCGACGGACGGCGCCCTCCGGAGCCGCTCGCAACCGGGACGCAACGGATGGAGAGGTGCCGCCATGGCCACCAGAGCTACCAAGACCGCAACGCTCGACGCCGTCGACGACGACGCGACGACGACCAAGAAGCCCGCCGCACGCAAGCCCGCTGCGGCCAAGACCCCGCGCGCCCGGGCCGCGACCAAGGCCGCCGCGCCCGTCGAGGACGAGGACTCGCCCGAGGCCGCCGAGCCCGAGGAGGTCGACGAGGACGAGACCGAGGTCGTCGCCGTCGTCGAGGAGCCCGAGACCGAGTCGAAGGACGACGCCGAGACGGCGGACGCCCCCGCGGCCCCCGCCGCCGCGCCCGAGGCCCCGCTCCCCAGCGGCGCGCTCGTCCTCTCCTTCGGCGGCGAGGACGACGAGGTCCCCGTCTACTCGACGGCGATCACCGGCGCCACCGCCGACCCGGTCAAGGACTACCTCAAGCAGATCGGCAAGGTCGCGCTCCTGAACGCGGCCGAGGAGGTCGAGCTCGCGATGCGCATCGAGGCGGGCCTCTTCGCCGAGGACAAGCTCGCCAACTCCACCGATCTCAGCCCCGAGCTCGTCCGCGAGCTCCGCTGGGTCGCGAAGGACGGGCAGCGGGCGAAGAGCCACCTGCTCGGAGCGAACCTCCGACTCGTGGTCAGCCTCGCCAAGCGCTACACCGGTCGCGGGATGCAGTTCCTGGATCTGATCCAGGAGGGCAACCTCGGTCTGATCCGCGCGGTCGAGAAGTTCGACTACACCAAGGGCTTCAAGTTCTCGACGTACGCGACGTGGTGGATCCGCCAGGCGATCACCCGCGCGATGGCCGACCAGGCCCGCACCATCCGCATCCCGGTGCACATGGTCGAGGTCATCAACAAGCTGGCCCGCGTCCAGCGTCAGATGCTCCAGGACCTGGGCCGCGAGCCCACCCCGGAGGAACTGTCCCGCGAGCTCGACATGACCCCTGAGAAGGTCATCGAGGTGCAGAAGTACGGCCGCGAGCCGATCTCGCTGCACACGCCCCTGGGCGAGGACGGCGACAGCGAGTTCGGCGACCTCATCGAGGACACCGAGGCCGTGGTCCCGGCGGACGCCGTGGGCTTCACCATGCTGCAGAAGCAGCTGGAGTCGCTCCTCGACTCCCTGTCCGAGCGCGAGGCGGGCGTGATCCGCATGCGCTTCGGCCTCGGCGACGGCATGCCGAAGACGCTCGATCAGATCGGGGACACCTTCGGCGTGACGCGCGAGCGCATCCGCCAGATCGAGTCGAAGACCATGGCGAAGCTCCGCCACCCGTCCCGCTCGCAGTCGCTCCGCGACTACCTCGAGTAGGCCGGTGATCCGCTACGCGCCGGCGGTCCTCCTCGGGAGGGCCGCCCGCTTCGCGGCACGCCTCCGGAAGCCCGGCGGAGGATCCGCCGTGCCCGGGCTCGTCGTCAACCGCGTCGCTCCCGGGTTCCTGCCCGCGGTCCTCGACGGCTTCCCCGAGGGGCTCGTCGTCGTCACCGGGTCGGCCGGCAAGTCGACGACCACGAAGATGCTGGTCGCCGTCCTCCGCGCCCACGGGCTGAGCGTGTTCACCAACCCGTCGACCGCCAACATCGCGCAGGGCCTCACCTCCGCCCTCCTGGAGCGGACGGACCTGCGGGGACGCATCGACGCGGACATCGCCGTCCTCGAGATGGACGAGGGGCACGGGGCGCGGCTCGCTCCCCGCATGCGCCCCCGCGTCGTCGTGCTCACCAACGTCGTGGTCGATCAGATCGACCGCTTCTTCGACCCCTCGATGGTCGCGCGGATGCTCGCCTCGATCTCGGAGCGGGCGACCGGTCGGGTCGTGCTCAACGCCGACGACCGCCACGTGGCCGACATCGCGACGAGCCTCCCCGCCGATCGGGTGCAGTGGTACGGAGTCGCTCCGGCCGTCCGCGCCGCCGCTCCCGGCGGACTCGGCTACGCGGCGGAGGCAGCGACGGGAACGGACCGCGCGACGACGATCGTCTCCGCTACGAACGGGGCGGCGGCCGAGATCTTGAGCGACGGGGTCCTGCTCGACATCGGACTCCCGGCGCGCGGGATCCACTACGCCGTGGACGCCGCCGCCGCCGTCTCGACCGCGCGCGCCGTGCTCGGCGACCGCTTCGACGCGGACACCGCCTCCGCCGCCCTCTCCTCGATCGCTCCGGTGTTCGGACGAGGAGAGGTCGTCGTGGTCCGCGGCCAGGAGGTCGAGTTCGTCCTGGTGCAGAACCCGGCGAGCTACCGGCTGAACATCTCCGAGATCCCGACGGGGACCGAGCAGATCATGCTCGCCATCGGCTCCGACGTGCGGGATCCCTCGTACTTCTGGCCCGTCGACACGTCCGGCCTCGGAAGGGTCCGCGTGGTCTCGGGATCCAAGGCCCACGAGGCGGCGCTCCACCTGCAGTACGACGGAGTCGCGATCGACGCCCTCGACGAGGATCTGGGCCGCGCACTCGATGGCTTCCTGGCGCTGCCGGCACCGTCGACCGGGCGCAAGACGATCGTCTTCTCCGCCGACTCGATGCGCCGGACCCGCGCTCACCTCCAGCTCACCTCCAACCGCGAGGAGACCTCGTGACCTCTCTGCGGATCGGCGTGCTCGCCCCCGACGTCCTGGACAGCAACGGCGATGCGGCGAACGCCCGCGTCCTCGTCGCTCGGGCGCGATGGGCCGGACTCGATGCGGACCTCGTCCCGCTGCGTCACCGGGACGACTTCCGCGACCGTCCCGACGTGCTCGTCGCCGGCACCGGGGCCGATGAGGACCTCCCGGGGGTCCTCGACGTGCTCCGCGACGTCGATGCCACCGTGCGGGGCTGGGCCGACTCCGGGACCGAGTTCGTCGCGATCGGGGCGGGCTGGGAGCTGCTCGCGCAGTCGTTCGCGACCGCGTCGGGCATCGTGCAGGGGATCGGCGTCTTCCCGGGCCGCGCCGTCCCCGCGGCCGCCCGCGCCACCGACGATCTGGTCGTCGAATCGCCCGCCGGCGTCCTGGTGGGCTTCGAGAACCATCTGCGGCGCTTCGAGGGGATCGACCCCGGCTCCGTGCTCGGTCGTGTCCTGCACGGGACCGGCGACGGGGAGGGACTCGAGGGCCACCTCGCCGGATCACTGCTGGGCACACACCTGCACGGTCCGCTGCTCGCGAAGAACCCGGTGCTCGCCGACGCGATCCTGACGCGGATCGCCGAGCGCAACGGCCTGGAGTACGCGGTCGTGGATCCGCGTCTCGTCCGTGCCGATGAAACAGCTCGAGCCGCCCGCGAGGTCATCGCGAAGCGGCTCGGCGTCGACCTGTAGGACGCGCTCAGCGTCCGTCGGGCCGATCGGGGGCGGTGGCCCGGACGATCAGGGGCGCTGCTCCTCGAAGAGCCGCGCGGACTCGTCGTGCCAGCTCTGAGCGATGCTGGAGAGCTTCTCCTGGTACTTCTTGCCGTGGTGGGCGCAGAACAGCAGTTCTCCGCTGTTCACGACGACGCGGATGTACGCCTGGGCTCCACAGCTGTCGCAGCGGTCGGCAGCGGAGAGCTGGTGGGCACCCGCGAGCTCGTCCACGCCAGTAGGGGTTGCGGTGGTCGACATGACTTGGCCTCCTGCACTCGGTCTTCGATCTCTGCTTAGTGGAACCCATCCAAGCACGCGATTGTTTCCGCACCGAGACGATCGGAGGGCATTTCGCTGTGCGCGTAGGCCCGCCGGATCACTGGCGCTCGGTGCAGGGCACCGCCCGGGTCGCGTCCCGGAGTGAGGGTTCCGCGAAAGTAAACTGGAGGAATGGCCTCCACCGACTACTCCGCCCGGCACCTCTCCGTCCTGGAAGGCCTCGAGGCGGTCCGGAAGCGGCCGGGCATGTACATCGGCTCGACCGATTCACGCGGCCTGATGCACTGCCTGTGGGAGATCATCGACAACTCCGTCGACGAGGCACTCGCGGGGCACGGCACCGAGATCAGCGTCGTCCTCCACGCCGACGGCAGCGTGGAGGTGCGAGACCGCGCGCGCGGGATCCCGGTCGACATCGAGCCCAAGACCGGCCTGTCCGGTGTCGAGGTCGTCTTCACCAAGCTGCACGCCGGCGGCAAGTTCGGCTCCGGCTCCTACGCGGCCTCGGGCGGCCTGCACGGTGTGGGCGCCTCCGTGGTCAACGCTCTCTCGGAGCGGCTCGACGTCGAGGTCGACCGCAACGGCCGCACCTACCGCATGTCGTTCCACCGCGGCGAGCCCGGTCGCTTCGCGGATGCGGGGGAGCCCACTCCGGACGCGCCGTTCACGCCCTTCGAGAACGGCTCGGAGCTCGCCGTCGTCGGCAAGGTCGCGAGAGGAGTCACCGGCACCCGCGTGCGCTACTGGGCCGACCGCCAGATCTTCACGAAGGGCGCGGCCTTCCAGACGGACGATCTCGTCACGCGCGCACGGCAGACGGCGTTCCTGGTTCCCGGGCTCACCCTCGACATCGTCGACGACCGGGAGGACGAGCGGCGCGCCGAGATGTTCCGCTACGACGGCGGCATCTCGGAGTTCGTCGAGTTCCTCGCGCCCGATTCCGCCGTGACCGACGTGCTCCGTCTGACCGGCACCGGGACCTTCACCGAGAACGTCCCCGTGCTCACCCCGGGTGGCGCCATGGTGTCCACCGAGGTGGAGCGCAGCTGCGAGGTCGACATCGCCCTGCGCTGGGGCACCGGCTACGAGACGGTGATGCGGAGCTTCGTCAACATCATCGCCACGCCCAAGGGAGGCACGCATCAGACCGGCTTCGAGCAGGGACTGCTCAAGCTGCTCCGCTCCCAGGTCGAGGCGAACGCGCGCCGGCTGAAGGCGGGCTCGGACAAGGTCGAGAAGGACGACGTGCTCGCCGGCCTCACGGCGGTGCTCACGGTCCGTCTCCCCGAGCCGCAGTTCGAGGGCCAGACGAAGGAGATCCTCGGCACCCCCGCCGTGCGCGCCATCGTCGCGCAGACGGTCGGCTCGACACTCGGCGCCGTCTTCTCCTCGGCGAAGCGCGAGGACAAGACGCAGATGTCCCAGCTGCTCGAGAAGGTCGTCGCCGAGATGAAGTCGCGCATCTCGGCGCGCGCGCACAAGGAGACGCAGCGCCGCAAGAACGCGCTGGAATCGTCGTCGCTGCCCGCGAAGCTCGTCGACTGCCGCAGCAACGACGTCGAGAACAGCGAGCTCTTCATCGTCGAGGGCGACTCCGCCCTCGGCACCGCGAAGCTCGCGCGCAACAGCGAGTACCAGGCACTGCTGCCGATCCGGGGCAAGATCCTGAACGTGCAGAAGGCGAGCGTCGCCGACATGCTCTCGAACACGGAGTGCGCCTCGATGATCCAGGTCATCGGCGCGGGCTCGGGTCGCTCGTTCGACCTGTCGGTGGCGCGCTACGGCAAGATCATCCTGATGAGCGACGCCGACGTCGACGGCGCGCACATCCGCACCCTCCTGCTCACGCTGTTCTTCCGCTACATGCGGCCGCTGGTCGAGGCGGGCCGGGTGTTCGCGGCCGTGCCTCCGCTGCACCGCGTGGTCGTGATGAACGCGGGCAAGAAGCCGAACGAGACGATCTACACGTACTCCGAGAAGGAGCTGCAGAGCGTGCTCGCCGCCCTGGCGAAGGCGGGGCGGCGATTCCAGGACCCGATCCAGCGCTACAAGGGCCTCGGCGAGATGGATGCGGATCAGCTCGCCACGACGACGATGGACCGCGCCCGCCGCACGCTGCGCCGAGTCCGCGTGTCCGACGCCGAGAACGCGGGCCGGGTCTTCGAGCTGCTGATGGGCAACGAGGTGGCGCCGCGGAAGGACTTCATCGTCCGCGGATCCGAGACGCTCTCGCGCGACCGCATCGACGTGTGACCGTCCCGGGCCCGACGGCGGTCAGAGCAGCTCGGGAGCCGCGCCGATCGTCGCCACGGGAGCCGAGAGCGGCACTCCCGATCCGTCGCGCTTCATGCCGGACTCCGGCAGTGCCGCGACGGACCCGTCGGCCTCGAGGGCGTGCGCCGGGCCCGGACCGACCCAGGCGACCCCGAGGGCCGTCTCGCCCTTGAGGAAGCGCTGGGCGCGGACACCGCCGGTCGCCCGGCCCTTGGACGGGAACTCCGAGAACGGCGAGACCTTCGCGCTGCCCGTGTCGGTGCCGGTCAGCGCCCAGCTGTCGACCGCGACGGTCGCGACGACCGCGTCCTCGCGGTCGTCCGCCTCGACCACGGCGAAGTGCACGACCTCGTCGGTCTCGCCGAGCTTGACTCCCGCCATGCCCCCCGCTGTCCGGCCCTGGGGCCGCACCGCCGACGCCGGGAAGCGCAGGAGCTGGGCCTCCCCGGTGACGAAGACCAGTTCGTCCTCGTCGCCGGCGGGCGCCGCTCCCACGACCGCGTCCTTGGGTTTGAGCGCGATGAGCTCGACGTCGGGCCGGTTCTGCAGCTCGGCCGCCGACACCCTCTTCACGACTCCCTGGAGCGTGCCGAGGGCGATCGGGCGCGTGTCGTCGAGCGCCACCAGAGCGAGCACGCGCTCGTCCTTGCCGAGCGCCGGGAGGTAGTCCGCCATGCGGACGCCGGCGCCGAGCTGGACGGAGGACGACGGGACGGAGGGGACGTCGACGGGGGAGAAGCGGAGCAGTCGTCCCGCGCTCGTCACGGCGCCGATGTCGGTGCGGCTCGTCGTGTCGAGGGCGCTGAGGACGGCGTCGTGCTTGCTGCGCCGGCTCGCCCTGACCGGCTGCGCCGCCGCCTCGGGATCGCGGTCGACGCGGACCATGCGGCCGGTGGTGCTGAGATGCACCCGGCACGGCACGTCGGCGATCTCGAGTACTGCGGCGGTCTTGCGCCCGGTGGTCGCGACGGAGGGGCGCGCCTCGGTGAGGAGCGTGCGACGAGGGGTGCCCAGGCGCTGCGCGACGTCGTCCAGCTCCTCCGACACGAGCGTCTCGATCCGGCTGCGGCTCGAGAGCAGCGCCTCCAGCTCGGCGATCTCGGCGAGAAGAGTGTCGCGCTCGGTCTCGAGCTCGATCCGGGAGAACCTCGTCAGCCGGCGCAGCTGGAGCTCGAGGATGTAATCGGCCTGGATCGTGCTGAGGTCGAAGACCTCGATGAGGCGCGCTCTGGCCGCAGCGGTGTCGTCGCTCGCGCGGATCAGCTGGATGACCTCGTCGATGTCGACGATGGCCACGAGGAGTCCCTCGACGAGGTGCAGGCGCTCCTGGCGCTTGCGGAGGCGGTACTGCGACCGCCGGGTCACGACGGTGACGCGGTGGCCCACGTAGACCTGGAGGAGCTCCCGGAGTCCGAGCGTGCGCGGCTGCCCGTCGACCAGGGCCACGTTGTTGATCGCGAAGCCGTCCTCGAGAGGCGTGTAGCGGTAGAGCTGCTCGAGGACCGCCTCCGGGCTGAAGCCCGTCTTGATGCCGATCACGAGACGCAGGCCGTTGTCGCGGTCCGTGAGGTCGGTGACGTCCGAGATGCCGCTGAGCTTCTTGTTCTGAACGCCGTCCTTGATCTTGTCGATGACCTTCTCGGCCCCGACGAGGTAGGGGAGCTCGGTGACGACCAGCCCGGACTTCCGGGCGGTGATGCTCTCGACGGAGACCCGAGCCCGGGTCTTGAAGCTCCCGCGCCCGGTCGCGTAGGCGTCGCGCACGCCGGCGAGACCGACGATCGTCCCGCCGCTGGGGAAGTCGGGACCCGGCACGAAGGACATGAGGTCCTCGAGCGAGGCCTCCGGGTGGGCGATCAGGTGCCGCGCCGCTCCGATCACCTCGATCAGGTTGTGCGGCGCCATGTTCGTCGCCATGCCGACCGCGATACCGCTGGCGCCGTTGACCAGCAGGTTCGGGAACGCCGACGGCAGGACCTCGGGCTGCTGGTGCGAGTTGTCGTAGTTGGGGACGAAGTCGACGACGTCCTCGCCCAGGTGCTCGGTCATCGCCATGGCGGCGGGCGCGAGCCGCGCCTCGGTGTAGCGGGCGGCCGCGGGGCCGTCGTCGAGCGAGCCGAAGTTGCCGTGGCCGTCGACCAGGGGGACCCGCAGGGTGAAGGGCTGGGCGAGGCGCACGAGCGAGTCGTAGATCGAGGCATCGCCGTGCGGGTGCAGCTTGCCCATGACCTCGCCGGTCACCCGCGCCGACTTGACGTGGCCGTGGTCCGGCCGCAGGCCCATCTCGCTCATCATGTAGAGGATGCGGCGCTGCACCGGCTTCAGTCCGTCGCGGGCATCGGGCAGCGCCCGCGAGTAGATGACCGAGTAGGCGTACTCGAGGAACGACCCCTCCATCTCGGTCGAGACGTCGACGTCCTCGATGCGCTCGGACAGCGAGGAGTGTGCGGCCGGAGTGGATCCGGACGAGGGGGATGCGGCGTTCATGACTCACTTCGGTGGCGGGCGCAGGGCGACGGCGCCGGGTGGCGCCTCTCGCTCTCAGCACGGGGCTCGCGGGCCGGGACGACCGGGCGAGGAGCCCCGAGTGCCTCGTCGCACCGGACCCGTCGTGCTCGGGGAGGCGCCGGACGGCGTCCCCGCTCGGACCTCCGCCCGCGGGGCTCGCCCGGAGCGAGGAGCACTGTGCGAAACTGAGCGCGATGTCCCACATGCTACCCGCCGCCCCCGCCGGGCGGCGGAGCCTCGCCGACGTCCTCCCCGGGGCCCTCGATGCGATCCTCGGACGACGCGGTGCCTTCGGAACCCCCCGCCTCGACCGCGTCGTCGTGGTGCTCGTGGACGGCCTGGGCGCCTCCAGCCTGAGGCAGCGGTCGGGCCACGCCCGCACGCTCGCCCCCGCCCTCACCCGCGCCACGACGATCCCCTCGGGCTTCCCGACGACGACGGCGGCCGCACTCGCGAGCCTGACGACGGGTCTGCGGCCGGGCGGGCACGGCATGGTCGGCTACCGGGTCCTCGACCGCGGTGCCGATCGACTCGTCAATCAGCTCTCGGGCTGGGACGAGGGCATGGTGCCCGAGCAGTGGCAGCCCCACCCCACCGTCTTCGAGCGCGCCGTCGTCGAGGGGGTCGCTGCGAGCGTGATCGGCCCGTCGCGCTACGCCCGCTCAGGACTGACGCGCGCGATCCTCCGCGGCGCCGAGTACCGGTCGGCCGGGAGCATCGCCGAGCGCTTCGCCGCGGCCCGCGACCTCCTCGACGCCGGTGGCCGGCGCATCGTGTACCTCTACGTCCCCGAGCTCGACATGACCGCGCACGCGCGCGGGTGGGAGTCGCCGGAGTGGACCGCCGCGCTCGAGCTGCTCGACGGCGAGGTCGGCTCCTTCGCGCGGCGTCTCGGACCGCGGGAGGCCGCGCTCGTCACCGCTGACCACGGTGTGCTCGACGTCCCCGCCTCCTCCCACGTCCTCGTCGAGCACGGGTCCCTGCTCGAGGGCGTGCGGCACCTGGCGGGGGAGCCTCGCTGCCTGCAGCTCCACCTCGAGCCCGGGGCGGACGCGGAGAGCGTCGCAGCGCACTGGCGCGATGCGGAGGGGGAGCGGGCCTGGATCGCGACCCGGGCCGAGATCGCCGCGAGCGGCTGGTTCGGCGACATCGGCGCGCCCGCGGCGGAGCGAATGGGCGACGTGTTCGTCGCCGCGCGCAAGGCGATCGCCTATTACGACGCCGAGGACTCGTCGGGTCGATCGATGATCGGCCAGCACGGCTCGCTCACCCCGGAGGAGACCCAGGTCCCGCTGATCGGCTTCGGAGCGCTCGACGGCGTCTGACGCCCGGGCGGTGCACGATCCGGACGTCCCCACGACCGCGGGACGGTCGCGGGTGAAGGGCCCTGTAGACCCTCCACCCGATCAGTCGTCGCTGCGCGCCCCGAAGACGATCTCGTCCCAGCTGGGCATCGACGTGCGCCCACGGCGGAATCCACCCCGGGTACCGGTCGGTGCGTGCTCCTTCGCAGGGGCGGCGGCCGCAGGAGGCGCGGCGGGAGCCGGGCGCTCGGGCTCCGGCGCCTTCTCGACGGTCGGAGCCTCCTGCTTCGGCTCCTCGCGGATCCGGAGAGAGGACGCGTGGTCGCGCTCCCCGCGACGGCGGCGGAGCGCGTCGAGCAGATCGGCGGTGTCGTTGAGATTGCGCTCGCGCTGCTCGGTCGTGCTCGACACGGGGCGAGGGAGGGTCGAGACCACGCGCGGCGTGTCGGACAGCGCCGGCTGCGGCTCGGTGTCGGAGGTCCGGACGGCCGACGGGCGCGCGTGCGGGAGGGCGGTCGGGCGACCGGACGCGGGGTGCTCGCCACGGGAGCTGCGCTCGGGCTCGGACGGCCGGGAGAACGCGTCGGTGTCGAAGCGCGTCGCGAGCTCGTCGACCGCGGCGGGGATGACGGCGCGGAGCCTCGGGATGAGGGTGGGCCGGATCTCGCCCTGCTGCGAGAGTGTCGTCGCCTCGGGAGTCAGGGGCGACAGGACGGCCTTCTTGGGGTCGAAGCGCCAGCGGGCGTCGTGGTCGATCTCGTCCGAGCGGAACAGGAGCTTGACGGCCCAGCCGTCCTCCTCCTTCCAGCTCGACCACTGCTCGCCCTCGGCGCCCAGCGCGGCGAGGCGCTCGCGGATGACGTCGCCGAAGGGGGTGCCCTCCTCGAGGGGATCGGGGTCGGCGCTCGTGTAGACGCGCACCGACAGCGCGGAGGCGACGATGTGCTCGCGCTCGGCGGTGACCGGACCCTCGAAGCGCTGGACGTGCTCGAGGGGCGCGCCCGTGAGCTCGGCGACCTCCTCGGCGGAGAGGCCCGAACGGATGTGCGCCTGGATCTCGCGGGGTGAGACGCGCTTCTCGCGCGGCGGGAGGGTGTGGACGCGCGGCCGCAGCTGGCTCTGCAGAGTCTCGTCGATCCGCACCGAGAACCGCTCGCCTCCGTCGGAGACGAGCACGAGCGATCCGCTCTCGACGCCGATCACCTTCAGTTCCATCATCGTGCGGGACCTCCTTCTGGACGCGAACGGGGCAAGGATGGCACGGGTTCCGCCCGATGCCCGGGAATACCGCGGGCGGGTCGAAAGTTGGGGCGGAAGGAGGCGCTGACAGGCGGTGTCAACCACGGATCCATTTGGTTTGCGAATCGATCCGCCTTGATGCACACTGTCCCCGCCGATTTGTTGAACAGCTGAATATAAGAAGTGGATGGGAATGGCTACGGACTACGACGCCCCCCGCAAGACCGATGACGACTCCGAGTCGATCGAGGCCCTGAAGGAGCGAGTCCCCGACAAGATGTCCGGAGTCGTCGACGTCGATGACGCCGACAACCCGGGCGGATTCGAACTGCCCGGAGCCGATCTCTCAGACCTCGATCTGGACGTCGTGGTCCTTCCGCCCCAGGCGGACGAATTCACGTGCGTGAGCTGCTTCCTCGTGAAGCACCGCTCTCAGATCGACCACGAGGAGAAGCTCGGACCGATCTGCCTGGAGTGCGCCGCCTAGGCCTCTCCTCGCTCCGAAGGACGACCGCTCCGTCGCCGTGATCCCCGGATCGCGGCGACGATGTCGTTCGGGCGACGACTCGACAGCAGCCAGTACGGCGTCGGGTCCTGCGGATCCTCGATCGGCACCCGCACGACGTCGCGCACCCAGCCCCGGATCACGAGGTAGGCGCGAGCGTCCAGCCGCGGTCCGCGCTCGGCGAACGCCTCGCGGCCCTCGTGCGACGAGGGCTCGCCCACCAGCTCCAGAGGGATGTGCGCCCTCCCCGCGCGGAGCTCGCCGTCGACGACCTCGATCACCGGCGAGAGCGCCAGCAGGGCGCCGATGCAGCCCGCGTAGAGGACGAGTGCGACGACGACTCCGACGACCGGGTCGATCGGTGCGAACACCAGGATGCTGGCAGGGATCACGAGGGCTGTGGAGACGAAGAGCCACGGCGCGGGCCAGAGCCTCTCCCGGTACGACTGCATGTCCCTATTGCATCAGACAACTGGTCTACCCTCGTCACGTGAACGAATCCGTCGACGTCGCGATCCGCGCGGACACCCTTCCCGGCTACGCGCACCCGGGGGACGCCGGAGCCGATCTGCTCTCGACCGAGGACGTCGTCCTCGAGCCCGGTGAGCGGGCCAGCGTGGGCACGGGAGTGGCGATCGCCCTCCCCGAGGGCCATGTCGGCTTCGTGGTCCCGCGCAGCGGACTCGCCTTCAAGCACGGCATCACCATCGTCAACGCGCCCGGGACGATCGACGCGGGCTACCGCGGCGAGATCCGGGTGGCGCTGCTCAACACCGACGCGGAGCGCGCGTACCGCGTCACGGCGGGCGACCGGATCGCGCAGCTCGTGATCGTCCCCGTCGTCCGCGCGCGCTTCACCCCGGTCGACGAGCTGCCCGAGTCCGTCCGCGGGCTCGGCGGCTTCGGATCGACGGGCTACGACGCCTCCCCGACCAGCACTCCGAAGGAGAACGCATGAGCGACATCCAGGCAGCGACAGGACCGGACGCACCGGCGGAGGTCGTCGAACAGGACCTCGAGAAGTCCGCGCCCGCCGATCGCGCCGAGGCGGGGCCGCTCGACGAGCGCGAGGCCAACCCCGTGCGCCCCTACATCGACCTCGGCGGCGTGAAGGTCCTCCCGCGCGAGGGCATGCACATCCGCCTCGAGGTCGAGGAGGGGACCAAGCGGGTCATCGCCGTCGGTCTCGACTACGCGGGGTCCACTCTGCAGGTGCAGCCGTTCGCCGCGCCGCGCTCCTCCGGGCTGTGGCACGAGATCCGGGGCCAGATCGCCGAGCAGGTCGCCAAGCAGGGCGGCCGCACGGCCGAGCGCGAGGGCGTGTTCGGCCCCGAGCTCGTCGCCCAGCTCCCGATCGCGGGAGGGGAGTCCCGTGTCGCCCGCTTCGTCGGCGTCGACGGACCGCGCTGGTTCCTGCGCGGTGTCATCGCCGGCGCGGGAGCGGTGAACCAGGAGGCCGCCGCGGCGGTCGAGGAGCTGTTCCGCAGCATCGTCGTCGTACGCGGCTCCGGCCCCATGCCCCCGCGCGACCTCATCCCCCTGAAGGTCCCCACCGGCGGTCAGACGCAGCAGAGCGCGAGCTGACCCGCATGGAGCAGAGCCCGCCCGACCGCGAGCAGCAGCCGGAGCCGATCCGCCCCGAGGTGGGGGAGGCCATCGCCCAGGCGGCGCGCCGTTCCGGTCTCGGGGTCGTCGCCGACGGCGAGCCGTTCGACGGGCGCGCGCTGCTGCGCACGATGGGCGGGGTCCGCGGGATCCTCGAGGCCGTCGTCCCCGGCGTCGCCTTCGTGCTCCTGTTCACCGTCACCGGCGAGCTCGTGCTCTCGCTCGTCGCCTCGGTGGGGATGGCCGTCCTGTTCACCGTGGCGCGCATCCTCGGCCGCACCCCGGTCATCCAGGCGGTCGGCGGACTCCTCGGGGTCGTCGTCTCGGCGGCGCTGGCACTCGTCACCGGTCGGGCGGTGGACAACTTCGTCCCCGGACTCATCACGAACCTGGTCTACGGACTCGTCTTCCTCGCGTCCGTGCTCGTGCGTTGGCCGCTCATCGGAGTCGCGGCCGGGTACCTCATGGGCGACGGGACCGCCTGGCGCGACGACAAGCGCAAGCGACGGCTGTTCGCCGCACTGACCCTGGCCTGGGCGGGACTGTTCCTGCTGCGGCTCGCGGTGCAGTACCCGCTCTTCCTCGCCGAGGACACCACGGCCCTCGGCACGTGGAAGCTGGTCCTCGGGCTCCCGCTGTACGCCCCGCTGCTCGTGCTGACGGTCCTCGCGGTCCGAGCGGAGTACCGCGGCGCACGGGACGAGGACGAGGACGAGGTCGCCGCGCCGGGTGCGTGACCGCCGGGTCGAGGACGTAGAATTGTCTCGACGTCGAGATAAATAGCTCCCGGCCGCCCCGCGCTCCGACGCAGGGCGCAACGGGTGCGGCGACGCACCGGTGTTAGGTCCTCCTTGGTGGAGCCCGCTCTGCGCGGTCGCCAAGATGGACTCGGATATGTGGGTCCGCCCGTCGGCGGGATCCACGTCAGCGAAGGAGAGGGCGACGTGTCCGCGGTAGACAGCTTTGGATCGAAAGACACTCTGAAGGTCGGGCAGACCGACTACGAGGTGTTCCGCATCGACCGGGTCCCCGGTCACGAGAAGCTCCCGTTCAGCCTGAAGGTGCTGCTCGAGAACCTCCTCCGCACGGAGGACGGCGCGAACATCACCGCCGACCACATCCGCGCGCTCGGCGAGTGGGTCCCGGAGTCGGAGCCCGACACCGAGATCCAGTTCACGCCCGCGCGCGTGGTCATGCAGGACTTCACCGGCGTTCCCTGCATCGTCGACCTCGCCACCATGCGCGAGGCCGTCGCGGCCCTCGGCGGCGACCCCGACAAGATCAATCCGCTGGCTCCGGCCGAGATGGTCATCGACCACTCCGTCATCGCCGACCTGTTCGGCACCGAGGACGCCCTCGAGCGCAACGTCGAGCTCGAGTACGAGCGCAACGGCGAGCGGTACCAGTTCCTGCGCTGGGGCCAGACGGCCTTCGACGACTTCAAGGTCGTCCCGCCCGGAACGGGCATCGTGCACCAGGTCAACATCGAGTACCTCGCCCGGGTCACCATGACCCGCGAGGTCGGCGGAGTCCTGCGCGCCTACCCCGACACCTGCGTCGGCACCGACTCTCACACCACGATGGTCAACGGCCTCGGCGTGCTGGGCTGGGGCGTCGGCGGCATCGAGGCCGAGGCGGCCATGCTCGGCCAGCCCGTCTCGATGCTCATCCCGAAGGTCGTCGGCTTCAAGCTGTCGGGCGCGATCCCGACGGGCGTCACCGCGACCGACGTCGTGCTCACCATCACCGAGATGCTGCGCAAGCACGGCGTCGTCGGCAAGTTCGTCGAGTTCTACGGAGCCGGCGTCGCCGAGGTCCCCCTCGCGAACCGCGCCACCATCGGCAACATGAGCCCCGAGTTCGGCTCGACCGCCGCGATGTTCCCGATCGACGACGTGACCCTCGACTACCTGCGCCTCACCGGGCGCAGCGACGAGCAGATCGCCCTGGTCGAGCAGTACTCCAAGCTCCAGAAGCTCTGGCACGACGCCGACGTGGAGCCCGTGTTCAGCGAGTACCTCGAGCTCGACCTCAGCACCGTCGTCCCGTCGATCGCCGGCCCGAAGCGCCCGCAGGACCGCATCGAGCTGACCTCGGCCAAGACGCAGTTCGAGTCGGACCTCAACAACTACGCCGACGTCTCGCACGACATCGTCGACCTGACCATCGCCGAGTCCTTCCCCGCGTCGGACCCGGGCGAGCTCCAGCCGCAGGACGAGCACAGCACGCACGAGCACATCCACCGCTCGCACGCACCGAGCACGGCCTCGAAGCCGACGACCGTCGAGCTCGGCGACCGCGGCGAGACCTTCACCATCGACCACGGCGCGGTCGCCATCGCGGCGATCACCTCGTGCACGAACACGTCGAACCCCTCCGTGATGCTGGCCGCCGGCCTGCTCGCTCGCAACGCGGCGCAGAAGGGCCTCAAGGCCAAGCCGTGGGTCAAGACGACCCTCGCGCCTGGGTCGAAGGTCGTCACCGACTACTACGAGAAGGCCGGCCTGACCGAGTCGCTCGAGGCGCTCGGCTTCTACACCGTCGGCTACGGCTGCACGACCTGCATCGGCAACTCCGGCCCGCTGCTCGAGGAGATCTCGGCCGCGGTCCAGGACAACGACCTCGCCGTGACGGCGGTGCTCTCGGGCAACCGCAACTTCGAGGGCCGCATCAACCCCGACGTCAAGATGAACTACCTGGCGAGCCCGCCGCTGGTCATCGCCTACGCCCTCGCCGGATCGATGAACTTCGACTTCGAGGTCGACGCCCTCGGCACCGACGGCGACGGCAACGACGTGTTCCTCAAGGACATCTGGCCCGACGCGGCTGAGGTGCAGGCGACGATCGACTCGTCGATCGACAAGTCGATGTTCGACACGCAGTACAGCGGCGTGTTCGACGGCGACGAGCGCTGGCGCTCGCTCCAGACCCCCGAGGGCGCGACGTTCGAGTGGGACCAGGAGTCGACCTACGTCCGGAAGCCCCCGTACTTCGACGGCATGACGATGGAGACCACCCCGGTCGCCGACATCGCCTCGGCCCGCGTGCTCGCCAAACTCGGCGACTCCGTGACGACCGACCACATCAGCCCCGCCGGCTCGATCAAGGCCGACAGCCCCGCCGGCCAGTACCTCGCCGAGCACCGCGTCGACCGCAAGGACTACAACTCCTACGGGTCCAGGCGTGGCAACCACGAGGTGATGATCCGCGGCACGTTCGCGAACATCCGCCTGAAGAACCAGCTGCTGGACGGCGTGGAGGGCGGTTACACCCGCGACTTCACGCAGCCCGACGCTCCCCAGTCGTTCATCTACGACGCGTCGCAGAACTACCAGGCCGAGGGCACGCCGCTCGTCATCCTGGGCGGCAAGGAGTACGGCTCCGGTTCCTCGCGCGACTGGGCGGCGAAGGGCACCAGCCTCCTCGGCGTCAAGGCCGTCATCGTCGAGAGCTTCGAGCGGATCCACCGCTCGAACCTGATCGGCATGGGAGTCATCCCGCTGCAGTTCCCGGCCGGCGAGACCTGGGCGTCGCTCGGGCTCGACGGCACGGAGTCGATCAGCATCTCGGGCATCGAGGCGCTGAACGAGGGTGTCACCCCCAAGACGGTGCACGTCGTCGCCGAGCCGACCGAGCACTCGCCCGCAGGCAAGCAGCCGATCGAGTTCGAGGCGGTCGTCCGCATCGACACCCCCGGTGAGGCGGACTACTACCGCAACGGCGGCATCCTGCAGTACGTCCTCCGCTCGCTCGTCTAGAGCCGACATGCCTGTGCGCCTTCCCGCAAGGGGGAGGCGCACAGGCGTTCGTGCGCGCCCCGGTGCGTAGACTCGACAGACGTCCACTCCCTCTCATCGACCCCGGAAGGCGGCGCGAATGGCTGTTCTCGAGACCATCGGCGGACCGCGCGACCTCGATCGCCTGACCCGCTCCGAGCTCGAGGCCCTGGCGCAGGAGATCCGGGACTTCCTGGTGCGCGAGGTCTCGAAGACCGGCGGTCACCTCGGCCCGAACCTCGGAGTGGTCGAGACGACGATCGCGATCCACCGGGTCTTCGACTCGCCGCGCGACGCGATCATCTTCGACACCGGCCACCAGTCGTACGTGCACAAGCTGCTGACCGGCCGCCAGGACTTCTCGGGCCTGCGTCAGCGCGGCGGACTGGCGGGCTACCCGCAGCGCTCCGAGTCGCCGCACGACATCGTCGAGAGCTCGCACGCGTCCAGCTCCCTGTCCTGGGCCGACGGCATCTCGCGCGCCTTCACGATGACCGGCCAGACCGACCGGCACGTCGTCGCGGTGGTGGGCGACGGTGCCCTCACCGGCGGCATGACCTGGGAGGCGCTGAACAACATCAGCGACGACAACGCCCGCGGTCTCGTCATCGTCGTCAACGACAACGGGCGCTCCTACGCCCCCACCATCGGCGGCATGGCCCGGTTCCTCAACGGAGTGCGCACCAAGCGCAGCTACCGCACGCTGCACCGGGGCTCGCGCGCCGTCTCCGAGCGGCTCGGCAGCCCTGCCGCCGCCGTCTACCGCGGGGTCCGCGGCGGGATGCACGGCTTCCTCAGCCGCTTCATCAACAACGAGGCCCTCTACTCCAACCTCGACATCAAGTACCTCGGCCCGATCGACGGGCACGACGTGACGGCGATGGAGGAGGCGCTCCAGCAGGCCAAGGACTACGGCCAGCCCGTCATCGTGCACGCGATCACGCAGAAGGGGAAGGGCTTCCGACCGGCCGTCGACGACCTCGCCGACCAGTTCCACGCCGTCGGCCAGATCGACCCCGAGACCGGGGAGCCGCTCGCCGCGCCCGGCGCCCGCTCGTGGACATCGGTGTTCGCCGACGAGATCGTGACCCTCGCCGACGAGGACGCCACGATCGTCGGCATCACGGCCGCGATGCTCCGGCCGGTGGGACTGCACAAGATGGCCGAGAAGCACCCCGATCGCGTCTTCGACGTCGGCATCGCGGAGCAGCACGCCGTCACCTCCGCCGCCGGCCTCGCGTTCGGAGGGTTGCACCCCGTCGTCGCGCTCTACGCGACCTTCGTGAACCGCGCCTTCGACCAGGTGCTGATGGACGTGGCCCTCCACCGGGCCGGTGTGACCTTCGTCCTCGACCGCGCGGGGGTCACCGGACCCGACGGCCCGAGCCACCACGGGATGTGGGATCTCGCGATCCTGCAGGTCGTCCCGAACATCCGCCTCTCGGCTCCCCGCGACTCGGTCCGCCTCCGCGAGGAGCTCCGCGAGGCCGTCGGAGTGACGGACGCTCCCACCGTCGTCCGCTTCTCGAAGGGCAACGTCGGCGACGAGATCGAGGCTCTCGAGCGGCTGCACGACGGGGTCGACGTGCTCTCGCGTGCCGAGCGCCAGGACGTGCTGATCGTGACCGTCGGACCGATGGCGACGATGGGCCTCGACGTCGCCCGTCGTCTCGCCGCCCAGGGCATCGGCGCCACGGTGGTCGACCCCCGCTGGGTCGTGCCCGTCCCGCGGAGCATCATCGAGCTCGCACGCGAGCACCGCCTCGTCGTCTCGATCGAGGACGGCGTCCGCGTGGGCGGCATCGGGACCCGCATCCGGCAGGACCTCCGCGAGGCGGGAGTCGACACGGCCGTCACCGAGCTCGGGCTGCCGGACCAGTTCCTCGATCACGCGAAGCGCGAGGAGATCCTCGAGGACGTCGGTCTCACCCCGCAGCACATCGCTCGGGACGTGGTCGCCCAGGTGCTCGGCAGCAAGATCCCCGTGGCTCGACCGCTCCCCGAGGAAGCCGCGGCGCACGACGAAGCCCGCACCGACTGAGGATCGACCCTCGGCGCCCGTCGCGCAGGGATCACCTGCGAGGCGGCCTCCGGGCGGCTCCGTCGTCGTGGGACCCGCGTCAGAGCCGGTAGACGAGCTCGATCGCGCCGCCGGAGAACGGCGTCGACCCCACGAGCTCGAAGGGCTCGGTGCGCCGCATCGGCAGGAGCGCCCGCCCGCCTCCGAGGAGGACGGGCGTGACCGTCACCCTGACCTCGTCGAGCGCGCCGGCCTCGGCGAAGCGGGCGGCGACGGCACCGCCGCCCACGATCCAGACGTCGCGCTCCCCGGCGGACTCCCGGATGGCCGGCAGCAGCTCGGAGACGTCGCCGGAGGCGAAGCGGACCTCACCGCCCTCGGGCTGCGGACGCTCGGCGGAGGTCAGGACCCACGCCGGCAGATCATAGGGCCAGGCGCCCTCGCGACGGACGAACTCGTAGGTGGTGGAGCCCATCACGACGGCCCCCACACTCGCGAGGAAGCGGTCGTAGTGCTCCTGGAACGCCTCGAAGCCGAACTGCAGGAGCCAGCCGAGGTCGTCGTCGGGATCGGCGATGAAGCCGTCGAGGGAGGAGGCGACGTAGTAGACGATGCGGGTCATGCGGGCACGGTACGACGGACCACCGACACGACCCTCGACGGCCGCCCGCAGCGCCGGCACCGCCTCCGGCTCACCGTGCGAGGCGGCGAGCCGGAGACGGTCATCGGGCGCGGCGTCAGTCGACGCCGCGGATCACCGGGTGGTGGAACGTGTCGCCGAACGCGCGCTCACTCGCTCCGACCCGGTCGAGGTAGGGCGTCAGCCCTCCCATCTGGAACGGGTAGCCGGCGCCCAGGATCAGGCAGAGGTCGATGTCCTCGGCCGCGTGCACGACGTCGTCGTCCAGCATCCGCTTGACCTCGTCGGCGAGCCCGGTCTCGACGCGCAGGCGCAGCTCCTCCGCGGTCATCGGGTCGGAGCCGCCGGCGACGATCGCCACCGCCCGCTTGTCGACGCCCTTCACCCGCCCCTTCGCATCGCGCTCGAACACGTGGCCCAGCTCGGCCAGCCGGTGCAGGTTGGCGCTCTCGAAGAAGCGGTCGGGGAAGGCCGCGTGGTGCGTGTCGAGCACGTGCGCTCCGACCTTCAGCCCGACCAGCTCGAGGAGCTCGAACGGCGTCATGGGCAGGCCGAACGGCGCGAGCGACTGCTCGACCACCTCGAAGGGCGTGCCGGTGTCGACCGCGTGCATCGCCTCGCCGAGCACTTTCGCGAGCACGCGGTTGACGACGAAACCCGGGGTGTCCCGCGTGATGACGGCGTTCTTCTTGAGCTTCGCCGCCGTCACCATGGCGGTAGAGAGCGTCTCCTCGTCGGTCAGCGGGGTCCGCACGACCTCGATGAGCGGCATGACGGCGACCGGATTGAAGAAGTGGAAGCCGACGAGGCGCTCGGGGTGCTCCAGACGCTCTCCGATCCGCTCGACGGACAGCGAGGAGGTGTTGGTCGCGAGGACGGCCGTGGAGGACACGTACCGCTCGATGTCGGCGAAGACCTCCTGCTTGACCGACAGCTCCTCGAAGACCGCCTCGATCACCCAGTCCGCGTCGGCGAACTCGGAGCGATCCGTCGTGCCGGTGACGAGACTGCGCAGGCGGTTGGCGTCGTCGGGGGAGAGGCGCCCCTTCGCGAGCAGCGCGTCGATCTCCCCGACGATCGTGGCCACGCCCTTGTCCACCCGCTCCTGGTCGAGGTCGGTGATGACCACCGGGACCTGCAGGCGTCGGACGAACAGGAGAGCGAACTGGGTGGCCATCAGGCCGGCGCCGATCACTCCGACCTTCGTCACGGGCTTGGCGATCGCCTTGTCGGGAGCACCGGCCGGCCGCTTGGCCCGCTTCTGCACCAGGTCGAAGGCGTAGATGCTCGCCCGGAACTGATCGCCCGAGATCAGATCCGCGAGGGCTTCGTCCTCGGCGGCGAACGCCTCCTCGCGGGTGGCGGTCTTCGCGCCCTTGAGGAGTTCCAGCGCGCGGTAGGGCGAAGCGGCGACGGTGCCGATGCGGGACTCGAGCTGCTTGCGGGCGATGCCGATGGCGGCGTCCCACTTCACCATCCGCTCGATCCGGCCGGGAGCATGGGGACGCGAGACGGTCACGGTCCCGCCCAGGACGCCGTCGGCCCAGCGCAGCGAGTCCTCGAGGAACGACGCCGACGGGAAGAGCGCGTCGGCGATGCCGAGCTCCAGCACCTCCCGCCCCTTGATCGTCCGATTGTTCTTCAGCGGGTTCTCGACGACGATCTTCAGAGCGTTCTCGATGCCGATCAGATTCGGGAGCAGGTAGGTCCCACCCCACCCGGGGATGATGCCCAGGAACACCTCGGGCAGGCCCAGCGCGGGGATCGACTCGTCGACGGTCCGGTAGTCGGCGTTCAGCGCGATCTCGGTGCCGCCGCCCAGCGCCAGCCCGTTGATGAAGACGAACGAGGGGACACCGAGGTCGGACAGCATGCCGAGGGTGCGGTGCCCGAGGCGAGCCAGCTGGCGGCCGAGCTCCCGGCTCGGGATGGTGCCCACCTTGCTCAGATCGGCGCCCGCGGCCAGGATGAACGGCTTGCCGGTCAGGGCGACGCCCTGGATCTCCCCGTCCGCCGCGCGCGCCTTCTGCGCGATCAGGACGTCGGCGAGCTCGAACAGGGACGCCGGACCCAAGGTGCTCGGCCGCGTGTGGTCGCGGTCGTTGTCGAGAGTGACGAGCGCGAGCACGCGCCCGCTGGCGAGCCGGACGTCGCGCACGTAGGAGTGGGTGACGACCTCCCCCTCCGTGAGGTCTGCGAGGTCCTCGAAACCGTCGAGCATGATCAGCGTCCCTTCCGTCGTGCGCGCTTGCCGTCGAAGTGCGGGTTCTCCCAGACGACGGTTCCCCCCTGGCCGAGCCCGACGCACATCGCCGTGAGCCCGTAGCGCACCTCCGGGTGCGCCTCGAACTGCCGCGCGAGCTGGATCATCAGGCGAACGCCCGAGGAGGCGAGCGGATGGCCGACGGCGATCGCTCCGCCGTACTCGTTGACCCGGGGGTCGTCGTCGTCGATGCCGAAGTGGTCGAGGAACGAGAGCACCTGCACCGCGAACGCCTCGTTGAGCTCGAAGAGGCCGATGTCCTCGATGCCGAGACCGGCCTTGCGCAGCGCCTTCTCGGTGCTGGGGACGGGGCCGATGCCCATGATCTCCGGCTCTACCCCGGCGAAGGCGAAGCTGACGAGCCGCATCTTGGTGGAGAGCCCGAGCTCCTTCGCCGCGTCCGCGCTCGCGAGGAGCGAGACGGTCGCCCCGTCGTTCAGACCGGAGGAGTTGCCCGCGGTCACGCGCCCGTGCGGGCGGAACGGGGTGCGGAGCCCCGCCAGCCCCTCGAGGGTCGTCTCAGGACGGGGCGCCTCGTCGGCGGTGGCGAGGCCCCATCCGGAGGCGCTGCGAGTGGCGACGGGGATGAGGTCGGGCTGGATGTCGCCGGACTCGTACGCCGCCGCGAGCTTCTGCTGGCTGCGCAGCGCGTAGCGATCGGAGCGCTCCTTGGTCAGCTGCGGGAACCGGTCGTGGATCTTCTCCGCCGTCTTCCCCATGTTCAGCGCCTCGTCGCCGACGAGGCGCTCGGACAGGAAGCGGGGGTTGGGATCGGCGTCGAACCCCATGGGGTGGCGCCCCATGTGCTCGACACCGCCGGCGATCACCACGTCGTACGCGCCGAAGGCGATGCCGCCCGCGGTCGCCGTCACCGAGGTCATCGCGCCGGCGCACATCCGGTCGATCGCGAAGCCGGGGACGCTGCGGGGCAGCCCCGCGAGCAGCGCGGTCGTCCGCCCGAGGGTCAGACCCTGGTCCCCCCGCTGCGTGGTCGCCGCGATCGCGACGTCGTCGACGCGATCCTTCGGGAGCGACGGATTGCGCTCCAGCAGACCGATCATGGCCTTCACGACAAGGTCGTCGGCCCGCGTCTGCCAGTACATGCCCTTCTCGCCGGCACGCCCGAACGGAGTACGGACTCCGTCGACGAACACGACTTCGGATCTCTCGGCCACAATGCCTCCCAGGAACTCACGGTCGCCCCGATCGTAGGAAGAGCACGGCTTCGACCGGAATCCTTTGCCGCTTCCTACGAAGCGGTTTCCGTGCTCTCCTCGGGCGCTTGGGCGGCTTCCACAAACGCGGTCACGAGCGGACCCGCCGTCGCGTCGATCTGCCAGGAGCGCGCTCCGCCCCGCGTCAGCTCGGCGGCGACGGTCTCCGGCGTCAGCGGTTCCGGCGGATTCCACGCCAGCCGGCGCAGCAGGTCGGGCGTGAGCAGGTTCTCGACGGGCAGCGACAGCAGCTCGGCGATCTCGATGACGACGGCGCGGGCCGACTTGAGCCGCAGATCGGCGGCGGGGTTCCGATCGGCCCACGCCCGGGGCGGAGGGAGTGTCTCGACGGCGGGCCGGGTGGCCGAGGGGAGGTCCTCGGTGCTCAGACCGCGCTGGATCGCCGCCCACCAGCGCTCCACCTCGCCTCGGCTCGCGCGGCCGGTGAAGTCGCGGCGGCCCGAGAGCTGACCGATGCTGCTGGGGATGTTGCGGGCGACCGCGACGATCGAGGAGTCGGGGATCAGGCGGCCGGGCGCGATGTCGCGCTCCCGGGCGAAGGCGTCCCGCGCCAGCCAGAGCTCACGGGCGACGGCGAGGGCGCGGAGTCCGCGCAGCGAGTGCATGCCCGAGAGCCGCCGCCACGGGTCGGCCAGGGCGGCCTTCGGCTGCCGGGCCAGGGTGGCCTCGAACTCCTCGCGCGCGATGCGGGTCTTGCGCGCCTCGATGAGCATCTCCTCCATCCGGTCGCGGAGGTCGACCAGGAGCTCGACGTCCTTCGCGGCGTAGACGAGCCAGCTCTGGGGGAGGGGACGGGTCGACCAGTCGGCCGCCGAGTGCTCCTTGGCGAGGTGGATGCCCAGCAGGTCCTCGACGACCGCTCCGAGACCCACCTTCGCCAGTCCCAGCAGGCGGGCCGCCAGCTCGGTGTCGAAGATGCGGGTCGGGTCCAGGCCCACCTCGCGCAGGCACGCGAGATCCTGGCTGGCGGCGTGCAGCACCCACTCCTCGTCGCCGATGACCTCCTGCAGAGCATCCATCCGGCCGATCGCGGGAGGATCGAAGAGGAACGCGCCGGCGCCGCGGCGGTACACCTGGATGAGGTACGCGCGCTGCGAGTACGTGAAGCCGGAGGCGCGTTCGGCGTCGACCGCGACGGGCCCCTCGCCAGCGGCGAGGGCGTCGACGGCGGCGAGGAACTCGTCGCGGGTGGAGAGGACGCGGTAATCAGTCACGGTTGTTCCGTCGGAAGGCGAGCGAGGTCACACCGTCGCTCGATACGGGCGGGAGGCCCGCGAGCATGCACAACAGCTCACCCCAGCCTTCCACGTGGGCGGCGAGCTGCGCATCCTCGGGACTCCAGGACGCGCGGATCTCGATCTGGGCGCCGTCGCCCTGGGCGGAAAGCTCGCCGAATCCGGTCGAGAGGACCTTCGTCGCCGTGCCGGACGCCGCGTGGTAGGCGGCACCCCGGGTGTCGAGCGCATCGATCAGCCACGACCAGGCGACCTCGGCGAGGAACGGGTCGGTGCCGATCTCGACCTCGAGCGGTGCCTGCGCGAAGCAGACGACGCGGAAGGCGCCGCCCCACTGCTCGGGCTCCTCGGGGTCGTAGAGGAGGATGAAGCGCCCGGTGCCGAGCTCGGAGTCGCGCCCGTGCGGATGCGGGGCGACATCGGCGGACAGGGCGAGGGCCCACGGAGCGAGCCCGGTCGGCGACGGGATCTCGGACACGGTCAGCTCGGAGCGGGTCGAGACCGCGCGGATCGCCTCCGTCGCGGCCCGGAACTCCTCCGGTGGCTGAGACGGCGCTGGGAAGTCGGGCACGCTCCGAAGACTAGAGTTCCCGCATGCCCGATCCCCGCAGGCACGCCGCGGAGGGTGGTCGGCGCACCGGCGCCCTCCTGCTCGCTCTCCTCGCCCCGCCCGCTCTCGCCGCGACGCTCGCCCTGGCGGCGTCGGCCCTCGTCACCGCCTTCCTGCGCGGGGTCGTGATCCCGCCGTCGCGACGGAGCGAGGACACGAGAGTCCTGGACGTACGGCCCGACGCGCGCGAGATCGTCCTCGCGGCCGGGCCGGAGACGACCGTGAAGGGCGGCTTCAGCCTCTGGTTCGACGGCGGCCGGGGCCACGCCCGCGTCGGTCGGATCCTCGCCACCGGTGCGGGCAGGGTCGTGCGCGAGCTCGAGACGGTGGATCGGGGACGGCTGCGCGCCGGTGCCCGCGCGCGCATCAACGGCTGGCTGTTCCTGTCGCCGCGCCAGACGCAGGTGCCGTTCACGGCGGAGCAGGTCCCGACCCAGTACGGCCCCGCGCCCGCCTGGCTCTTCCCGGGCGGCGACGGGACGACGTGGGCGATCCACGTGCACGGCCGCGCCACCCACCGGGAGGAGACGCTCCGCGGCGTCCCGGTCCTCCACCGCGCAGGGCTGACCTCCCTCGTCGTCTCCTACCGCAACGACGGCGACGCCCCCTCGAGCCCGGACGGACGCTACGGCCTCGGTGACACCGAATGGCGGGACGTGGACGCCGCGATCCGCTTCGCCCAGGAGCGGGGCGCCCGCGACGTGGTGCTCGTGGGCTGGTCGATGGGCGGGGCGATCGCCCTGCAGACGGTGCTGCGCTCGCCCCGGCGGCACCTGATCGCCGGACTCGTCCTCGACTCCCCGGTCATCGACTGGCACGAGACCCTGCGCGGCCAGGCGCGGCTGCGGGGGATCCCGCCGGTGATCGCGGCGCTCGCCCTGACCGCCATGCAGAGCCCGCTGTCGACCGCCCTCACCGGGCAGAGCGCCGTCGTGCCGCTCGCGGACCTCGACCTCGTGTCCCGCGCCGACGAGCTCACGACTCCGGTCCTCCTCCTGCACAGCGTCGACGACGACTTCGTGCCGAGCGGGCCCTCCGAGGCGCTCGCGGCGGCGCGCCCCGATCTCGTCGAGCTCGTGCTGGTGCAGGGTGCTCGGCACACCAGGATCTGGAACGACGACCCCGGCCGCTGGGAGCGGGCCGTCGAGGGCTGGCTGCGGCGGCAGGCGCTCAGCGGGTCCGCGTCCAGCGCGCATAGGTGAAGCCGGCGTCGTCGACGGCGAGGCGCTCGAGCGAGTAGGAGTCGTCGCCGACCGCTCCGGTCGCGGCGACGGGCAGCCCGGGGAGGACGACGCGCGGAGCGGTGGTCAGGCAGATCTCGTCCACGAGTCCGGAGGCGAGGAGCTGGCCGGACAGCGAGGCGCCGCCCTCGCAGACGACGCGGTCCAGACCGAGCGCGGCCAGGGCGGCGAGCACGTCCTCGACGCGCATCCGCCCGTCCCGAGCGGGGACGTGCACGACCTCGGCACCGTCGGGGACCGCGGCGGGAGAGTGGAGCGACTCGGGGACGAGGAGGAGCACACGAGCACCTTCTTGCAGCTCCAACCGGTGACCGGCGAGATCGCCGCTCGAGGAGACGATCGCCAGCGGGACCCGCCGGGGGACGCGGTAGCCCTCGGCCCGGACGCTCGCGGCGCCGACGAGGACCACCTGCGCCTGCGCGCGGATCACTCCGAGGATCGTGCGGTCGACGCGATTGGTGAGCGTCTCGCTCGTGCCGTCCGAGCCGATGCTCGAGCCGTTCACGCTCGCGATCATGTTCAGTCGGACGCGCACCGAGTCGGAGGGCCGGTACGCGTCCTCGACCGCCGCTCGGGCGCCGTCGTCCCCCAGGCGGACCGCGGGTCCCGCGGGGACGAGCGGCTGGAGGATCACGCGGCCAGGTGGGCGCGGATCTGGCGCTTGGTGCGGCCGAGCAGGGCGCTCATCCCGCGCAGGCGCAACGGCGAGACGGCCTCGGACAGGCCGATCGTCTGGGGGAAGTCGTCGGGGACGGCCAGGACCTGCTCCGGCGTCAGTGCGTCGAGCCCCTGAGCGAGGATCGAGGCGAATCCACGGGTCGTGGGAGCCTCCCGCGGCGCGGTGGCGTGCAGGTGGATCACGTCGCCGTCGAACTCCACGACGATGAAGACGGGGGACTGGCACTCCTCGACCCGCTCGAAGAGATCCGGGTGATCGCGGTAGCGCTCGGGCAGCTCGGGGAGGTCGTTCGAGAACTCGAGGAGGAGCTGCAGCCGCTCCGGCTTCTCGAGGGCGAGGAACTCGTCGCGGATGTCGCGCAGAGCAGCGGGCAGCAGGTCGTCGGAAGTCATCCCGTCCATCCTCTCAGAGCAGGAGACCCCGGCCGCGGAGCGGTCGGGGTCTCCTGGACGACGGTCAGCGGGCCGCGGGGGCCTCGCCGGGCTCGGAGCCCTTGACGATGGGGACGCGCACAGCGCTGCCCCACTCGGTCCACGAGCCGTCGTAGTTGCGGACGCCCTCGAAGCCGAGGAGGTGGGTGAGCACGAACCACGTGTGCGACGAGCGCTCGCCGATGCGGCAGTAGGCGATCACGGTGTCGCCGTCCTGCAGGCCGGCTCCGTCGCGGTAGATGCCGTTCAGCTCGTCCAGCGGTCGGAACGTGCCGTCCTCGGCGGCGGCCTTGCCCCACGGCACGTTCTGCGCGCTCGGGATGTGGCCCGCGCGCAGTGCCCCCTCCTCCGGGTACGCCGGCGCCGTGGTGCGCTCGCCCGAGAACTCCTCGGCGGAGCGGACGTCGATCAGCGGGTTGCCGAAGTGCGCGAGGACGTCCTCCTTGAACGCGCGGACGTCCGCGTCGCGGCGCTCGACGACGGGGTACTCGACCGCGTCGGGCGCGGACGCGTCCGTCGTGACGGGGCGGCCGTCGGCGATCCACTTGTCGCGGCCGCCGTCCAGGAGACGGACGTCCTCGTGACCGAAGAGGGTGAACACCCAGAGGGCGTAGGCGGCCCACCAGTTGTTCTTGTCGCCGTAGACGACGACGGTCGTGTCGCGGGCGATGCCCTTGGCGCCGAGGAGGGCGGCGAAGGCCGCGCCGTCGATGTAGTCGCGCTCGACCGGGTCGTTGAGGTCGGTGTGCCAGTCGATCTTCACCGATCCCGGGATGTGGCCGGTCTCGTACAGCAGGACGTCCTCGTCGGACTCGACGACCACGAGACCCGGGGTGCCGAGCCGTTGCTCGAGCCACTCACCGCTGACGAGTCGTTCGGGGTGCGCGTAGGCGGCGAACTTCGGCGACGGATCGAGTTCAACGGACAAGGAGGACCTCCAGGGTGGTGCGCGGAGCGCGGGCGTGAATCCAGGAGCGGGCTACGCTGGAGCCCGCCCTTCAGCGACAGTACGCGCCCCCGAGCGCGGGTGCACGGAAGGCGCCGTAAGAGTTCGACACAGAGCCGGGAGCCCTCCGGCGCCGGGCCGGACGGTTCGATGCAGAGTCAGACAGAGCGGCCGGCCCCCTCCGGACGCACGATGCGAGGTGCGCGTGATCCCCGACGACGTCCGTTCGACGAGCAGCCTCACGACGCGCTCGCCGCAGATCAGCGGTCACGAGATCGCCTCGACGCTCGTACCGCCCCGGCAGTTCGAGGGCGCGACCTTCGAGAGCTACCGCCCGGACCCGGAGTACCCCTCGCAGGCCGAGGCCGTCGAGGCTCTGCGCGCCTTCGCCGCGGGCGGCGGCTCCCGGGGCGGCGGCGGGTTCTTCGGCTTCGGCCGGAAGAAGGCGCCCGAGGTGAAGCCCGGCGTGTACCTCGACGGCGGCTTCGGCGTCGGCAAGACGCACCTCCTCGCGGCGATCTGGCACGCGGTGCCCGGCCGCACCTACTTCGGCACGTTCATCGAGTACACGGCCCTCGTGGGGGCGCTGGGCTATGCGGCGACGGTGTCCCTCCTCAAGGGATCGGCGCTGCTCTGCATCGACGAGTTCGAGCTCGACGATCCGGGCGACACGATGCTGATGACCCGCCTGCTGGGCGAGCTCGTCGCCTCCGGGACCCGCATCGCGGCCACCTCGAACACGCCGCCGAACGCGCTGGGCGAGGGCCGGTTCGCCGCGGCCGACTTCCTCCGCGAGATCCACGCGATGGCGGAGCACTTCCAGACCATGCGGATCGACGGGACCGACTACCGCCGCCGCGACATC
Source organism: Rathayibacter sp. SD072 (assembly GCF_017355185.1). Taxonomy (GTDB): domain Bacteria; phylum Actinomycetota; class Actinomycetes; order Actinomycetales; family Microbacteriaceae; genus Rathayibacter. The sequence continues at coordinate 34,987 of NZ_JADILJ010000025.1, forward strand.
GAGGGCCACGCCGTCGTGCGCACGGACGAGGAGATCTCGACCGCGCTCGCGCAGGCGCCCTCCGGAGCGGTCGTCACCGACGACGCCTTCCGCGCGGCCGTCGACCACCTGGGCTCCGTGCACCCGTCCCGCTACATCAAGGTCATCGACGGCGTGGACGCGATCGTGCTCCGCGACGTCACCGCGCTGACCGATCAGACCGACGCCCTCCGCCTCGTCGCCTTCATCGACCGCGTCTACGACGCGCAGATCCCCGTCCTCGCCTCGGGTGTGCCGCTGGACGAGGTCTTCGGCGGCGACATGCTCACCGGCGGCTACCGCAAGAAGTACCTGCGCTCGATGTCCCGGCTCATCGCGCTCACGAGCATGAGCCCTTTCCGGTCGTCCGCTTCGTAGGATCGGGGGCTCCACGCCCCGTCGGCGGTCCGGCGCCGAGCGCCTCGGCAGGTCCGTGTAACGCGTTGTTCACACGAACGGCTTCCCTGTAACGCGCTCGAAACGCAGGTCCCCTCGAACCGAAACGTCGCGCCGCCAGACTGACGGGCGTACTCAAGCGACTCGACTCCGCTGACGCCCAGGCGTTCTCCGGGTCGCTCCTGCGCACCCGAAGAAAGGTTTCAGAATGGATCAAGGCAACACCGCCTTCCTTCTCATCGCCGCAGCACTCGTGCTGCTGATGACGCCGGGACTGGCGTTCTTCTACGGCGGTCTCGTCCGGGCGAAGAGCGTCATCAGCATGATGATGCTCAGCTTCGGCGCGATGGGGCTGATCGGAGTCCTCTGGGTCCTCTACGGCTACGCCATCGTGTTCGGCAACGGCCCCGCGGGCCCCGCCGGCACCGACTCCTTCTTCGGCATCGACGGCTTCCTCGGCATCGACGTCGCGCAGATCGGTCTGCAGGGCGTCTACAACGACGCGCTCGCCGAGCAGACCGGCGCCTACCCGACGATCGCCTTCGCCGCGTTCCAGGCCACGTTCGCCATCATCACCGTCGCGCTCATCTCGGGTGCGATCGCCGACCGCGCCAAGTTCGGCGCGTGGATGGTCTTCGCCGGCGTCTGGGCCACGGTCGTCTACTTCCCCGTCGCCTCCTGGGTCTTCAACTTCACCGTCGGCGACGAGGGCGTCGTGGACGGCGGCTGGATCGCCTACAACGTCGGCGCGATCGACTTCGCCGGCGGCACCGCGGTGCACATCAACGCCGGTGCGGCCGCCCTGGCCCTCGCCCTGGTCCTGGGCAAGCGCGTCAACTTCACCAAGGGCGCGCACCAGCCGCACAACCCGCCGTTCGTGCTGCTCGGCGCGGGTCTGCTCTGGTTCGGCTGGTTCGGCTTCAACGCGGGCTCGGAGCTCGCGGCCGACGGCATCGCGGCGATCGCGTTCCTGAACACCATCGCCGCTCCCGCCGCCGCGATCCTCGGCTGGCTCGTCGTCGAGAAGATCAAGGACGGCAAGCCCACCTCGATCGGCGCCGCCTCGGGCGCCGTCGCAGGTCTCGTCGCGATCACCCCGGCGTGCGCCAGCCTCTCGCCGTTCTGGGCGATCGTCCTCGGCGTCATCACCGGTGCGGTCTGCGCCCTGGCGATCGACCTCAAGTACCGCCTCGGCTACGACGACTCGCTCGATGTGGTCGGCGTCCACCTGGTCGGCGGCCTCATCGGAACGCTCTACATCGGCTTCTTCGGAACCGACGTCGGACTGTTCCTCGGCGGCGGCTTCGCCCAGCTCGGCGCTCAGGCCCTGGCGGCCTTCACGGTCCTCGCCTACTCGTTCCTCATGACCCTCCTGATCGGCTTCGTGATCCAGAAGACCATCGGGTTCCGCGTCAAGAACGAGGACGAGGTCGCCGGGATCGACACCGCGATCCACGGCGAGGCGGGCTACGTCCTCGCGGACTGACCCCTCCACTCCGCACTGCACCCGACGGGGTGCCGCCCTCTCGAGGGCGGCACCCCGTTCCCGTTCCCGCGCGCGGCCGTGCTTCCGGGCTAGGGTTCCCGGGTGACTTCCTCACGCTCCGTCGTGTCCCTGCTCCTCCGACTCCTCGGCCGCACCGTCGCGCCGAGGCCCGACGCGGGACCGCCGGCGCAGCGTCCCTTCCTGACGCCCACGGCGACCACTCCCGGCGCGAGCGGCGTCGGCCGCACCGTCGAGGTCGACCCCGCCCGCCTCCGCGGGGTGCACGCGGGCTACGCGCCCACTGCCGACGGCGATCCCGACCCGGGCGAGATCGTCTGGACCTGGGTGCCCTACGAGGAGGACGACGGGCGCGGCAAGGACCGCCCGGTGCTCGTCCTCGCGGTCGAGAAGGCCGGTACGGTGCTGGCGGTGCGCTTGAGCTCCAAGCAGCACGACGGCTACCTGCCGGTCGGCACCGGGGAGTGGGACGCCGAGGGGCGGCCGAGCTGGGTCGATCCGGAGCGGGTCTTCCGCATCCACCCCGCCGGTATGCGCCGCGAGGGCGCGGTGCTCGAGCGCTCGCGCTTCGACACCGTCGCCAGGACCGTCTCGGCGCGCTACGGCTGGCGCTGACCGTCCGGCCTCAGCCGATCGGATCGATCGGGACGAACTCCGGGTACTTCGCCGTGCGGCCGTCCCCCGAGGAGGTGCCGGTGAGGCGACGGCGCACCCAGGGTGCGACGTGCTCCCGGTAGTAGCGCGCGGACCCGAGTCGCGACGCCTGATCCGACGGCATCTCCCGCCACTGGGACGGGGGAGTGAGTCCCAGTGAGCCGAGCACCTTCGAGGCGACGCGGTGGTGGCCCCGCGGTCCCATGTGCAGCCGGTCCTCCGACCACATCCGGGGGTTCTGGAACGCGGGGTCGTTCCAGTTGTCGGCGACCACGACGTCGTCGCGGGCCTCGATCCGGCGCAGCACCGCGCTCGTCAGTGCGTCTCCGCGCCGCTTGATCATCCGGCCGAGGGGGAGCCTGGCCGAGGGGTCGGCTCCGGCGAGCGCGATCAGGACGACGCCCTCCTCGTCGCAGCGCTGCAGCACTCGCGAATAGGAGTCGGCGATGCGCTCGATGTCGGCGCGCGGCCGCAGCATGTCGTTCCCGCCCCCGTTGAAGGAGAGGTGAGTGGGCTCGAGCGCGAGAGCGGCCTCGAGCTGCTCCTCGACGATGGGGCGGATGAGCCGACCGCGGATCGCGAGATTGGCGTACTCGATCCGCTCGCCCCTCGCCTCGGCCCAACCCTGCGCGGCGAGATCGGCCCAGCCCCGGGTCGATCCGTCGGGCAGCTCGTCGCCGACGCCCTCGGTGAAGGAGTCGCCGATCGCGACGTAGCGGACGGCGGTCATCGATGAACTCCCCAGCGGCGCATCATGGCACTGTAGCGGGCGGGTGCTGGACGCGTCCGGGGGGTCGACGCCGGCCGCGGTCGCGGGGTCAGTGCTCCCAGCCGACCAGCCAGGACACGCCGTACCGGTCCCGCACCCGTCCGTCGGTCGCACCCCACGGCCTCGCCTCGAGAGGGTCGACGACCCGGCCGTCCTCGGCGAGGGCGTCGAACCAGCGTGCGAGGACGTCCGGCGCCGCCGTGCCGAGGAGTGCGAAGAGCACGCCCTCGAGATGCAGCGGCTCCTCGCCGACCGCGGTGTCGGAGCCGGCGAGCGACACCGGCCCCGTGAGCACGCCGTGGGCGATCAGCCCACCCGGGCCGTCGGTGCGACCGAACTGCTCGAAGGTGTGCAGCGACAGGTCGCCGCCGAAGACGTCCCGGTAGAAGCCGAGGGCGTCGCGCGCAGTGCCGGGGAACGCGAGGTAGGGGAGCGGAGCGGTCATGACGGTCACCCTAGGACGCGGCTGTCCCTGTCGGCGAGCGCCTGCTTCAGGCGCCGGTGCCTCGGTGGCCGAACGCGTGCAGGTCGAGATCGGCGCTGAGCCGATCGCTCACGCGGCGGCCGCGGACGCTCGTCCCGGACGCGTCCAGCGGAGGGCTGACCACGGCGGCTCCGAGGCGGCCGGGCACCGCGAGGACGAGGGCGCCCGAGACGCTCGACTTCGCCGGGATGCCGACCGCCTGCATCCAGCGGCCGGACCCGTCGTACACGCCGCAGGTCGCCATGACCGAGAGGACGTCGCGAGCCACTGCGGGCGGTACGACGCGCTCCCCGGTGACGGGATTGACTCCGCCGAACGCGAGCGTCGCGCCCATCACGGCGAGCGCCCGGGCGTCGACCAGCACCGCGCAGGCCCGGGCATAGGAGGAGACCGCGTCGTCGGCTCCGACGTGCATCGTCCCCTCGGAGCGCATGAGGTGCGCGAGAGCGTGGTTGCGGTCGCCGAGCAGGTGCTCGTTGCGGGCGACCCCTTCGTCGACCTCGAGCGGGCGTCCCGCGAAGGCGGACAGGCCGCGGAGGATGCGCTCACTGCGCTCCCGGGCACCGTCGCCGTCGACGAGGGAGGCGGTCAGCAGCGCGCCCGCGTTCACCATGGGGTTCGGCGGGCGGCCGGTCCCGCTCTCGAGCTTGATCGCGTCGAAGGCCTCGCCGGTCGGCTCGATGCCCACGCGCTCGAGCGCCTCCCCGTCGGTGTCGAGCAGCGCCAGGGCGAACAGGAACGGCTTCACGGCGGACTGGATGCTGAAGAGCACGTCGGCCTGCTCGCTGGAGCGCACCGAGCCGTCCGGCAGCACGAGAGCGAGGCCGCAGAGGCGCGGGTCGGCTGCGGCGAGCTCGGGGATGCTGTCGTCGACGGCTCCGTCGTCCTCGAGGTCGTCGGCGAGGACGCGACGGCGCAGGGCGTCGAGGTCGTAGGTGCGGGGATCGGCGGCGTCGCTCATGGCTCCAGCGTGACACGTGCTGCGACCTGCAGCGCGGGAGGCGGTGCAGACTCCGCCCGGTGACTACCCTGGCCGGATGAGCACTCCGCGCCCCCTCGAGCAGTCCGCGAAACTCCGGAACGTCCTCTACGAGATCCGGGGGAAGGCGCTCGTCGAGGCGTCGCGGCTCGAGAGCGAGGGGCACCGCATCCTCAAGCTCAACACCGGCAACCCGGCGGGCTTCGACTTCGAGGCCCCGCACCAGATCGTGCGGGACATGATCGCCGCCGTGCCCCACGCGCACGGCTACAGCGACAGCCGCGGGATCCTCTCGGCCCGTCAGGCGGTGACGTACCGCTACGAGGAGATCGCGGGATTCCCGCCCGTCGACCCCGAGTGGGTGTTCCTGGGCAACGGGGTGTCGGAGCTGATCACGATGACCATGCAGGCACTCCTGGACGACGGCGACGAGGTCCTCATCCCCGCCCCCGACTACCCCCTGTGGACCGCGATGACGAGCCTCTCGGGTGGGACGGCGGTGCACTACCGCTGCGCCGAGGAGGACGGCTGGCAGCCGGACCTCGAGGACATCCGCTCGAAGGTGACTCCGCGGACCAAGGCGATCGTCGTCATCAACCCCAACAACCCCACCGGCGCGGTCTACAGCCGCGCGGTGCTCGAGGGACTCGTCGCCGTTGCGCGGGAGCACTCCCTCCTGCTGCTGGCCGACGAGATCTACGACCGCATCCTGTACGACGACGCTCAGCACATCCCGCTCGCGTCGCTGGCGCCGGACCTGCTCTGCCTGACCTTCAACGGACTGTCCAAGACCTACCGCGTCGCGGGCTACCGCTCGGGCTGGCTGGCGATCACCGGTCCGCGCGACCACGCGGAGGGGTTCCTCGAGGGCATCACGCTCCTCGCGTCGACGCGGCTCTGCCCGAACGTCCCGGGGCAGTACGCGATCCAGGCCGCCCTCTCCGGGGTGCAGTCGATCGAGGCGCTGGTGGCACCGGAGGGGCGCCTGCACCGGCAGCGGGACGCGGCGTGGTCGGGGCTCGAGCGGATCCCGGGAGTGTCCTGCGAGCTGCCGAGAGGGGCCCTGTACGCCTTCCCGCGGCTCGATCCCGACGTGCACGACATCCGGGACGACGGGAGGCTCGTCTACGACCTGCTGCTCGCGGAGCACATCCTGCTGGTGCCGGGGACGGGCTTCAACTGGCCGACGCCGGATCACCTCCGCATCGTCACCCTCCCCGAGGAGCGGGTGATCTCGGAGGCGATCGAGCGGCTCGGCAACTTCCTGGCGTCCTACCGGCAGTAGCCGCCGCCCGGACCGGTCAGCGCAGCAGCGCGCGCAGATCCTCCACGGTGCGTCCGTGCAGGGTCGGCCAGAGGGTGCGATCCGGGCCCTCCGCCAGCGGAACCCGGTGCGGGACCCCCACCGCCGCGGCCCCCGAGGCCACCGCCGCGGCGAGCCCGATCGGCGAGTCCTCGACGGCTGCGCAGTCCGTGATCGGGACTCCGAGGCGGTGGGCGGCGAGGAGGTAGGGCTCGGGATGCGGCTTGCCGCGGGAGACGTCCTCCCCGGTGACGACCCCGGCGAGGACGACGTGCTCGGCGAGCGCCGCCGCCACGATCGAGGCGAGACGGCGGGACGAGGTGGTCGCGATCGCCTGGGGGATCCCGGCGGCCGCGACGCCGCGGAGGAGCTCGAGCGCTCCGGGCCGCCACGCGATCCTCGCGCGCAGGTCCGCTGCGACGTCCCCCTCGAGCTCCTCCTCCATCGCGCGGTCGTCGAGCCCGACCCCCGCGCCCCGCAGCGCGAGGGCGGTCTGCTCGAGGGTCGAGCCGACGAAGGCCAGAGCGTCGTCCTCGCTCCACTCGCCGCCCCACCGCGCCACGAGACGGCGCTGAGCGGCCATCCAGGCGGGTTCGGAGTCGACGATCGTCCCGTCCATGTCCCAGAGGACGGCGGCGAGCGGCCCCCTCACGCGGCGGCCCCGTCCGCGGGGGCGGTTCCGGTCCTGCTGCGCACCGAGAGCGCGGGCGCGAGGACGACGGCGAGGAGGCCGGCGAGCGGGACCACGGCCAGGCCGACGCGGAGACCGGCGCTGTCGGCCACGAGCCCGACGACCGGCGGCGACAGGAGGAATCCGAGGCGCATCAGCCACGAGACGAGCGTCACTCCGGTGCCGGCGCGCAGCCCGGGGATCTCGTCGGCCTCGTGCATGGCCGCGGGCACTGTCGTGGCGAGACCGAGGCCGGCCGCGGCGAAGCCGAGGATCGTGCCGGGAACGGAGGGGAGCAGGAGCGCCGCGCCCATCCCGACGAGCGCGATCGCGCCGCCGGTGCGCACCACCGCGCGCTGACCGAAGCGGTCCACGAGGCGGTCGCCGAGGATCCGACCCACGAACTGCGCGCCCACGAGGGCGACGAACCCGGTGGCGGCGACGGCGGCCGGCGCCTGGAGCTCCCCCGAGAGGTAGACCGCAGCCCAGGTGGAGGCGGCGTCCTCGACCAGCGTTCCGGCGATCGCGACGCCCACGAGGGCGGCGAGCAGGAGCACGACGCGGCCTCTCGCGCTCGACCGGGGACCGGTCGTCGCCCTCTCGGGGCGCTCGGCGTCATCGCGGCCCGGGAGGCAGAATCGCAGCGCCGTCAGGGCCACGATCGCGAAGAGGGCGCCGGAGAGAACGAGGTGCGTCGAGCGGGGGAGGCCCACGGCGATCGCTCCCGCGGCCATCGCCCCGCCGAGGACCGCTCCGATCGACCAGAGGGCGTGGAAGGAGTTGATGAGCGAGCGGCCGAAGCGGCGCTGCACCCGCAGGCCGTGCGTGTTCTGCGCGACGTCGGTGACGGCGTCGGTCGCGCCGGACACGAGCAGGGCCGCCGCGAACGCGAGGAGGGTCGGCGAGACGCCCGCGACCACGGTGCCGATCGCCGTGAGGATCGTGCCGAGGACCGCCGCGCGACCGCTGCCGATCCGGCGCAGCACGGCGCCGGACGCGAGGCCTGCGAGGATCGCGCCGGCTGGGAACGCCGCGATCGCGACTCCGTACGCGGCGTTGTCGAGCTCGAGGTCGGCCTTGATCTCGGGGAAGCGCGGGACGAGGTTGGCGAAGAGCGCCCCGTTGGTCAGGAACAGAGCGGCGACGGCCCCGCGGGCACGGCGGACCTCTCTGCTCGGAGGAGCGGCAGCGGGAGCAGACATGCGTACGACCGTACACGCAGAGTGTACGATCGTGCGCATGACCACGGACCACTTCGCGGGAGACGACCGCACCAACCGCGAGCGCATGCTCGCCGGGGACCTCTACCTCGCCGATGATCCGGAGAGCATCCGGATCGCGCAGCGCGCCGTGCGCCTCGCCGACGCCTACCACCGCGCCTCCCTCGCCGACGAGGACGCCGCCCGACCGCTCCTCGAGGAGCTCCTCGGCGAGCTCGGCGAGGGCGCCTTCGTGAAGCCGCCGCTGTTCGTCGACTACGGCGAGAACATCCGCATCGGCGCCCGCACCTTCGTGAACTACCACCTCACCGCCCTCGACGTCGCGCCGATCACGATCGGCGAGGACTGCCAGATCGGACCGAACGTCCAGCTGCTGACGCCGACGCACCCGATCGAACCCGGGCCGCGACGCGACAAGCTCGAGGCCGCCCGGCCGATCACGATCGGCGACAACGTCTGGCTCGGCGGCGGCGTGATCGTCTGCCCGGGTGTGAGCATCGGCGATGACAGCGTGATCGGAGCGGGGGCGGTCGTGACCCGCGACATCCCGTCCGGTGTCGTCGCGGTCGGCAGTCCGGCCAGGGTGATGCGGAGGGTCGACGAGTGAGCGGGGACGCTCCGGCGCGTGCGGCGCGGCGGACGGATCCGCACCGGCGCGACCGCATCATCGACGCCTGCCTGGAGGTGATCGCGGAGGCGGGCGTCTCGGGGACCTCGCACCGACGGGTGGCGGCGGCCGCCGACGTGCCCCTGGGCTCCATGACCTACCACTTCGCCGGCATGGACGAGCTGCTGCACGCCGCCTTCTCGCGCTTCGCCGACTCGGTCGCCGACCAGGCGCAGCGGCGGATGGACGCGGCCGGCTCGCCCGAGCAGGCCCGGCAGGCGCTCGTGGACCTGGTCGTGCACGACGTCCTGGGCAGCCATCGCGAGCTCGTCCTCACCCACGAGCTCTACACGCTCGCTGCGCGCCAGCCCGCGTTCCGCAGCCTCACCCACTCGTGGATGGCCAGGACGCGCGCGGCACTCGAGCAGCACTTCGACCCGGCGACCGCGCGGATGCTCGACGCGCTGATGGAGGGGCTGACGATCCACCGCGCTCTGGACGACGAGCCCGCCGACGACGCGCTGGTGGAGGAGGCCGTGCGGCGGATCCTCCTCTGAAGGGCGCGCCGCCGCACCCCGGAGTAGCATCGGCGCGTTCCCGCGACGAGAGGACCCCATGACCCCGAGCGACGAGATCGACGCCCTGATCGCCCGCACCCCCGACTGGCGCGGGGAGACCCTCGCCGAGCTGCGCCGCGTCGTCCTCGCCGCCGACCCCGGCATCGTCGAGGAGTGGAAGTGGAGGGGGGCACCGGTGTGGGAGCTCGACGGGATCCTCTGCGTCGGCAACGTCTTCACCTCGAAGGTCAAGCTCGGCTTCCTCTACGGCGCCTCGCTGCCCGACCCGCAGGGCGTCTTCAACGGCGAGCTCGGCGGCAACCAGCGCCGCTCCGTCGAGTTCGCCGAGGGCGACCGGGTGGACGCCGGCGCCCTGACCGCACTCGTGCAGGAGGCGATCGCCTTCAACCGCCGACGCGTCGGCGAGCGCGCGGCCGCTGCGATCGCGAAGCGGGAGGCGGCCAAGGCCGCTCGCGCAGCCGCGAAGCCCTGATCAGGCCCGAGCGGCCTTGACGTAGGCGACGAGCGCGTTGGCGTGCCCGTGCCCGAGACCGTGCTCGGACTTCAGCCACGCCACGACCTGCATGTGCGGCTCGGTGTCGAGCCGCGCGTCGACCAGGTCCAGCCACTCCTGCACGGGGCGCCCGTAGGTCTTCTCGATGCTGGGGAAGTAGGACGCCGGCCCCTTGGGCTTGGAGCCGTCGGCGGGGGGTTCCGGAGCGAGCACGCGGTCGGTCATGCCGTCACCCTAACGACCGGGCGCCGCCCGCACGAGTGCCCGCGAGCGGTTCGCCGGCTCCGTAGTCTCGGAGCGTGGAAGCGGAGCGGACGGACGTGCTCGTGGTCGGCGGCGGTCCGGTGGGCGTCCTCCTCGCCGCCCTGCTGGCGCGATCGGGGATCGACGTGCAGGTGTGGGAGCGCCGGGTCGCGCTCCCAGCGGGATCACGGGCGATCGGCATCCATCCGCCGTCCCTCGATGTCCTCGCCGGGATCGGCGCGGCCGAGTCCGTCCTCGCGGAGGCGGCGCTCGTGACCCGGGGCATCGCCGGCAGTGAGGGCCGCGCCCTCGGTGCCCTGTCGTTCGCCCGCGCCTCGCGCTCGCACCCCTACGTCGCGACCCTCGATCAGCACCGCACCGAGTCGATCCTCCGGGGGCGGCTCGAGGAGCTCTCGCCCGGGGCCCTGCGACCCGGGCTCTCCCTGACGGCTCTCCATCGGCGAGGTCCGCACATCGAGGCTGTCGGCCTGACGGACGGCGGTGGGACGGCCACCGTCCGCGCCTCGTTCGTCGTGGGGGCGGACGGAGCCCGGAGCACGGTGCGCGATCTGCTCGGCATCGGCGTCTCGGGCCGCGACTACCCCGACCGCTACGTGATGGGGGACTTCGCCGATCCCGAGCCGGCCTCCCTCGCGGGCTCGGCCCTCGTCGACGTCGGGCCGGCCGGAGTCGTGGAGTCGTTCCCGCTTCCCGGGGGTCGTCGCCGCTACGTGGCACTCGTCGGAGCGGACGCCTCGCTCGGCGCTCCCGCCTGGCGCCCCGAGGACCCGCCGGACCACGACGCGGCGGCGCGTCTCGCAGCGGTCGTCCGCTCCCGCACCGGCGCACCGGTCGATGCCGCGACCTGCACGATGGTGAGCGGCTTCCGGGTCCGCCGTCGCGAGGCCGGCGCGCTCGACGACGGCAGGGTCGTGCTCGTCGGCGACGCCGCGCACGAGATCAGCCCGATCGGCGGTCAGGGGATGAACCTGGGCTGGCTCGACGCCGCGGCGCTGGCTCCGCTCCTGGCGGAGTCGCTCCGCTCGGGGACTCCCGGTCCCTGGCCGTCCTACGCGCGGCGGAGGGCGCGGGCCGCCCGGCGGGCCGCTCGCCAGGCGGAGCTGAACATGGCGCTCGGGAGGCCGCTCGGTGCGGCCGCGCACCGCGGGCGAACGGCACTGCTGCGCGTGCTCCTCGCGCTGCCGACGTCGCACGTCCTGGCGAGGGTCTACGCGATGCGCTGGTCCTGACCTCAGGCGACCAGGCGCGCGCCCGACAGGCCGAGCTCGACCACCAGCACGAGCGAGGCGGCGATGACGATCCGGAAGAGCAGCCGCGTCGGCGGCCCGGTCAGCACGAGGCGGACGCCGACAGCGGCGAGGACGACGACCGCGAGGGTGCCGACGACCGCCAGGAGGGCGCCGGGACCGCTGACGGGATCGTCGCCCGACAGCTGGCCGACCAGCACGAGGAGCGCACCCGCGATCAGGGACCCGAAGGCGACGACGCCGGACAGGCGCAGTCCGAGCCGGTGCGGGAAGCCGCGGACCCCGGTGGCCGCGTCGTCGACGAGGTCGGGGAGCACGTTCGTGCAGTGGATCGCGACACCGAAGACGGCGCCCGTGGCGATCGCCCACGCGGCAGGGAGCGCCCCACCCCCCGCCGAGACGGCGACGACGGGCAGGAGGCCGAAGGCCACGACGAAGGGCACCACCGAGAACGCGGTGCGCTTGAGCCCGGCGTCGTAGACCCAGCCGGCCGCGACGAGGACGAGGTGGGCGACGGCCGCCACCGGTCCGAGCAGGAGGGAGAGCAGGATCGACGCGGCAGCCGTGCCCATCGCCGCTGCCCGGACCGTCCGGACGCTGATCAGGCCCGACGCGACCGGCTTGTCGGTGCGGCCGACGGCGCGATCGCGGTCGACGTCGATCCAGTCGTTCGCGAGGCCGATCGAGAGCTGACCGCAGACGACGGCGAGGGCGACCAGCACGACGGTGCCCGGGGGGCGGCCCGCGGCGGCGGCGAGCACTGTCGCGAGCACCGTCACCGCGACCGTGGGCCCGGGGTGGGACGAGGCCAGCAGGAGGCGCACCCGGGACGTCATCGTGCCAGCCTACGGGCCGCTCTCCACCGCGCACGCAGACCGGTTCGCCACCGTCTGCTCGTCACTCTCGCGAAGAAGCACGACGGCGGGTGCTCACGGCGCTCGCCGCGGCGTCGCGCCCAGGCCGACCGGGAAGTCAGCCGACGGTGACCGCCGCACTGGAGGGTTTGCGGCCGTGCCGCATCCAGACGAAGAAGCCCACCAGGGTGAACCCCCCGTAGACCACGTACATCAGGCCGGACGCGTAGTACCCGGCCGAGAAGAGGAGCGGGACGCCCACGACGTCGACCGCGACCCAGATCAGCCAGAACTCGACCCAGCCCTTCGCCATGCCGTAGGTCGCGAGCAGCGATCCCACGAAGATCCAGGCGTCGCTCCACACGGGCTCGTAGGAGCCGAGCGCGCGGAACAGCGGGGTCAGCAGCGCGGTGCCGCCGACCATCGCCAGCACGAGGAGACCCCGGGTGCGCCACGACGCCCACCGCGGCTCGAGCACGGTCGTCGAGGCGTCGGGGCGGTGCGTCCAGCGGTACCAGCCGTAGACGCTCACGATCATGAACATGACCTGCCGACCCGCCTGACCGAGCAGGTTCACGGGGTTCGGAGTGCCGAAGAGCGCGCCCATGAAGACCGTGAACAGCAGTGCGTTCCCCACGAGGCCGACGGGCCAGGCCCAGACCTTGCGCCGCATCCCGCCCAGAGCGCTCGCGAGGCCGAAGGCGTTGCCGATCACCCGCCACAGGACTCTCTGGTCGCCCAGGACGATCTGCGCATCGAACAGCCAGTGCACGAGCTCCACGTGATCCTCCTCAGCCCCCTCGTTCAGCAACGGCGGGCGGCCGTGCATTCCCGGAGGTCAGAACAGCGAGTAGACCACGACGAAGCACCACGACGCGGCGGCGGTGATCGCCGCGGCCGCGAGTACCAGGACGGGGCGCGGACGTCGGCGCACGACGGCGAGCACGAGGAAGCCGACCCCGAGCAGGATCTCGAGCCACCAGTAGACGGGGCTCGTGGTGTCGGCGACCGCGCCCAGCGCCCAGATCCCCTCGCCGAGGAGCACTCCCGAGAGGGGCGCGACGGCGAGCACCCGCCACCCGCGGGTCCCGTGCAGGGTGAGGGAGGCCGCGACTCCGAGGATCGGGCCGGCGGGCACGGCGAGCAGCCAGAAGGGGTCGGAGAACGGAGGGGACCAGCCGAAGCCCCTGGCGCCCGTCACGATGTCGTAGCCCTCGAGCATCGCGAAGAAGGACAGCAGTCCGAGCACCGCGCCGGCGACCGGACGTGCTCGTCCCCCTCGGACGAGGGCGAAGACGAGCATCGACCAGCCGCCGGAGGAGTTCGCGAAGGAGTTCACGGACGTCGGCAGGACGGTCTGCAGGAGGCTCGTCAGCGCGCCGAGGAGAAGCCCTCCTCCGATCGCCAGGGCGACGGCGGGCAGGAGGGGAGTGCGTCTGGCGGGGGGCATGCTCCGAGCATCCCGCGCAGGACCTGGCGGGCGGATCGGGGAGAACCCTGAGCCGACCCCCGGATCCGCGCGCTCCGGTCAGCGGGCGTCGAGCCGCTCGGCGACGTCCGCCGGGAAACCCCCCGTCGAGACGGGGCTCCAGCGAGCGGGCGTGATGCGCAGCAGGGACTTGTCCTGCAGCGCCATCGCCTCCCGGTACTCCTGCCAGTCGGGGTGCTCGCCGGCGATGCAGCGGTAGTAGTCGACGAGGCCGTCGGCGGCCTCCGGCATGTGCAGCACCTCCGCGTCGCCGTCCACCTGGATCCACGCGCCGTCCCACTCGTCCGACAGCACCAGCACGGAGGCGGCGGGACGACGCTCGGCGTTCCGGGTCTTGGCCCGGCCGGGATAGGTGGAGATCACGATCCGGCCCTGCTCGTCGACGCCGCCGGAGACCGGCGACATCTGCGGGCGGCCGTCAGCACGCGTCGTGGCGACGATCATCCGGTGCCTCGGCCGCACGAAGGAGAGCATTCCCTCGCGGTCGACCTCGGTGCTCGTGGAGACGGTTCTGGGCATGGGTCCACGGTAGGGCACGGTGCCGGACGGCGACCGACCCGTTCACCGGTGTCAGCCCGCGCGGACGGAGACGTTCTTCCCGAGCCCAGTCCAGTCGAGTCCGGGCGCGTCCTCCGGGCCCTCGCCGTCGGGGTGCACGCGTACGGTCCAGGCGCCCGGCTTCGAGGCCTCCATGCCGCCGCTCCCACTGCAGCCGCTCGCGGAATCGGCGCCGTCGTCGACGACGACGCAGCGGCCCCGCTAGTCCGACAGGCCGAGGTAGACGTCGATCCCCTCGGCGGTGCCCGCGAAGCGGACGGACTCGGGATCGATGCCCGTGTCGATGCCGCCGGCCTCGGGCATCACGTCCGCCTCGGTCCGCTCCCGCTCGAAATCGGAGTAGGGCGTCGGTCCGGCGCACCCGGCGAGCGGCAGCAGCGCCAGCAGCGCCGCCCCGATCGTGCCGATCCACCGTCGTCCACGTGTGCTGCTCCGCGCCATCGAGGCCCCCTTCGCGCTGCGGTGGGTTCACCCTAGCGGGGGAGTGCGCCCCGCTACGGTGCGAGCCGCCTCCAGGACGGAAGCGACGAGTTTCTGCAGCGGGATCTCGCCGAACCGGTGCTCCTCGGCGCGGACGAGCCGGTCGGCGAGGTCGGGCCGCAGCGTCCGGAGCAGCCGGCGCGCGCGCTCGGCGTGCAGGGAGTTCGAGACGAGGACGACGGTGTCGGACTCCTCGAGGAGCGCTGCGGCGTTCCGCAGGTTCTCCTCGGTCGTGCGGCTCTCGCGCTCGAGCACGAGGGGGCCGCGATAGCGCCTCTCACGACGCGCGTACCGCGCCATCAGGTCGGCCTCGGGGACCGACCCGGCGACGCTCCCCCCGCAGAGCACGAGGACGCTCCGGGAGCTGTGCCGGGAGCGCAGGGCGGCGCGCACGCGGTAGCGGTTCACCGCGTTCGCCCGGGTGCCGCGGTTCCGGAACCCGAGCACGACGACGCATTCGCGGCCGACGTCGCCCGCGGGCCGTCGGACCGCTCTCTGCGAGGTGATCCAGTACTGCGCCTCGACGACGGCGAGGGCCGTCAGTCCGGCGGCGGCGGCCAGCGCGAGCGGTCGGGCGATCAGAGCGAGCTCTCGCGGACGATCAGTCGCGGTGCGGCGATGTACTCCTCCGCCGGAGTCGTCCCGCCGCCGATCCGGTAGACGAGCCGCTCGACGGCAGTCCGCGCCATGAAGCCGTGATCCGGATCGATGGTCGTCAGCCGGGGCACGGTGTAGTCGCCCTCGAGGATCGCGTCGAAGGCCGCGACGCGGACCCGCCCCGGAACAGGCACTCCGCGATCCGCCAGACCGCGGAGCACTCCGATGCCGACCGTGTCGGTGATGCAGAAGACCCCGTCGAAGGGCACACCGCGGTCGATGAAGTCCCGGATGCCCCGCGACCCGCCCGCCATCGTGAACTCCCCGACCGCGATGTGCAGAGCCGGATCGATCGCGAGCCCGGCGTCCTCGTGCGCACGGCGGTAGCCCTCGAGGCGCAGGCTCGAGACGTCCACCTCGTCGCCGGCGGGATCGTCGACCATGACGATCCGGCGGCAGCCCTGCTCGATCAGATGGGCGACCGCCGTCCGCGCGCCCTCCACGTTCGCCATGGCGACGTGGTCGACCGGGCCCTCGAAGATCCGCTCGCCCAGGATCACGAGCGGGTGATCGACCCGGAGCAGCTCGGTGTCGGCCGCCCCGAGGCCGACGGTGCTCAGGATGATCCCGTCGTAGAGCCGCTTCCTGGACGACGCGAGGGCGCCGAGCTCGTTCTCGCGCCGCGCACCGGTCTGCTCGATCACGACGCGCAGCCCGTGCTTCTCGGCCGCGGCGATGATCTCGGCGGCGAGACGCCCGTAGTACGGCCGGTCGATCTCGGGCACGGCGAGCCCGATCGTCCCGGTGCGGCCGGTGCGGAGATTGCGGGCGGCCACGTTCACGCGGTAGTCGAGCCGCGTGATCACGTCCAGCACCCGCTCGCGCGTGGTCTCCCGGACGTGCGGGTGGTCGTTCAGGACGTGCGACACGGTCATCGCCGAGACCCCGGCCTCTTTCGCGACGTCGTGGATGGTCACCATCACGCACCTCCTCTCGTCGAGCTTGCCACGAACGCGGGCCCGGTCACGGCAGCAGGGCGCGGAGCCGGGCGGCCTCGTCGTCGTCGAGCGCGAGGAGCGATCCGTGCCGCGCGCCGGGCGGCAGCCGAGCACCGGGCACGGGCTCGAACACTCCGCTGCCGGGGTCCGACGACGAGAACAAGCGGTAGCCGCGCATCCCGAACTCGTCGATCAGGAGCCAGGTCGCCGACCCGTCGGGCGAGCGTGCGAGCGCCGGGCCCTCACCGCGGGCGAGCTCGGGGCTGCCGATGCCCGTGCGCACCGTCTCGAAGGCGCCCTCGAGCGACGGGCCCTGCGCGAGGGTGACGGACGTCGAGTCCGACCCGGGCGGGGTCTCCACCGTGAAGCGGAGCCAGCCGTCGCCGTCCTCGAGGAACGCCGCATCGATCGCGTTGAGCCCGGTGTCCAGCGCGGTCCGCGCCGAGGTGAAGCTCTCGAAGTCCCTCGTCTCCGAGACGAGGATCCGCTGGTGCGCCGCCTCGACGCGGTCCGACTCCGGGTCGAAGAGAGCCGAGGAGAAGAAGACCAGCCAGCAGTCGCGGTCCGCGCTCCAGTACGCCTTCGGGGCCCACGCGTTGCCGGCCGCCGTCGGCGCCACGATCCGCAGCACGGGGTCGCCCCACGTCACGAGGTCGCCGGACCGCCAGATCAAAATCGACCGGCTCCCGTTCCGCACGGCGCGGTGCCAGTCGGCCTCCTCCTCCTCCGTCCGCAGGTCGGTGGCGAGGAGGACGACGCGACCGGAGGCGCCATCGCGGACCAGGAAGGGGTCGCGCGCACCGCCCGAGCCGATCGCGGGTCGCAGCGGCGCGATCGGCAGCGGGAGGAACGCGCGAGGCGTCTCGTCCTCGCTCACGGCGAACCGCACCGCCTCGCCGTCCGCACCCGGGAGGAAGTGGGCGAGCAGGAAGCCGCTCACCCCTTCACGCTGCCCGAGACCAGGCCTCCCACGATGTGCTTCTGCATCGCGATGAAGAACACGACCATCGGCAGGAGCACGACGACGCTGAGCGTCAGGAACGCGGGCCAGTTCACCCCGAACTGACCGACCGCCTTGTACACCTGCAGGACGAGGGTCTGCTTCTCGGGCGAGCTGATGAAGACGTTCGGCGTGATGAAGTCGTTCCACACCCACATCGTCTGGAAGACCCCGACGGTGATCAGGATCGGGCGGATCAGCGGCAGCACGATCCGCCAGTAGATCTGCCACGGACCCGCGCCGTCGATCCGCGCGGCCTCGAAGATCTCGAGCGGCAGCGACTTCATGTAGCCCTGGATGAGGAAGTAGCAGAAGATCGAGCCCGCCGAGTAGAGCAGGATCAGCCCCTCGAGGCTGTCGACGAGCCCCGCGTTCGCGAGCAGGCGGTACAGCGGGATGAGGGTCGCCTGACCCGGGACGAGGAAGGCGATGATCAGCACCACCGAGACGATCCGGGTGAGGACCGTCGTCCGCAGCAGCATGGCGTAGGCCGCCATGGATCCCACCACGAGCATCAGCGCGACGGACACGACCGTGAGGTAGAAGGTGTTCGCGAACGCGCCGACGATCGGGACGGAGGCGAACACGTCGGCGTAGTTGCCGAGGTCGAGGGTGCTCGGCAGCGCGAACGGATCGCTCGACACCTCCTGCTGCGTCTTCAGGGTGCTGACGACGATGTAGTAGAAGGGTGCGCCGACCACGGCGGCCAGGGCGAGCATCGCGAAGCTCGTCAGCGCGCTGCTCCAGCCTCGACGACGCTGAGCCGCGGTGCGTCGCCGACGACGGGCGGCGGCGGGCGGACCCACGGCCGGGGGAGTCGGCGGGAGCGAGACGGCGGTGGCGGTCATGAGGTCCTCTCCTCGAAGCGGCGCGAGATGAGCAGCTGAACGGCGACGATCGACCCGACGACGAGGAGGAAGACGACGGCGAGAGCCGAGGCCTTGCCGAACTGCGCCTGAGCGACACCGTTCTGGATGATCGACTGCGTGATCGTGTAGGTCGAGAAGCCCGGTCCGCCCTTGGTCAGGGTGAACGGGAGGTCGTAGACCTTCAGCCCGCCCGTCATCAGGAGCAGCGTGCTCACCGTCACCGCGGGGGCGAGGAGGGGGAGCGTGATCGAGAAGAACCGGCGCGGGGCCGACGCCCCGTCGATCCGGGCGACCTCGTAGTAGTCCTCGGGGATCGACTGGAGGTAGGCGAGGTACAGGATCGCGTGCCAGCCGGTGCTCGACCAGACGCCGACGATGATCACCGACAGCTGGGCGAGCGCGCCGTTCGACAGCCACGGCACGGGTCCGAGCCCGGCGACCGCGTCCAGGACCCGGTTGATCGCTCCGGACCCCAAGGGCGAGAGGATCAGTCCCCAGACGAGGCCCAGGATCGCGATGCTCGGGATCGCCGGGAAGAACAGGATCGCCCGGACGGCCCCCCGCCCCACGAAGGGACGGTTGAGGACGAGCGCCAGGGGGATGGCCAGCACCGTCACCAGGACGGTGGTCCCGAGACTGTAGGTGAGAGTGAAGACCAGCCCCGCGAGCATCGCGGGATCGCGGAAGATGCTCACGTAGTTGGCCAGACCGACGAAGTCCGAGTCGACCGAGTAGCCGTCGAAGTCCGTGAGGCTGAAGTAGAAGGACTGGGCGAGCGGCACGGCGAACAGCAGGACGAAGACGAGGACGATCGGCACGAGGAAGAGACTCGTGCTGACGGTCTCGCGTCGGCGCAGGGGGTCGACGCGGCGGCGCAGGGCGAGGGCGGGGCCTCGGCGCGGGGCGGTGAGAGTGGACACGGATCCTCCGTTCGCGGAGAGCGGGCCCGGCCGGAGCCGGGCCGCGCCCTCAGTCCTGCGACTCGAGACGCGCCTGCAGCGCTGCGGAGACGTCCTCGGGGGACGACTGGCCCTGAGCCAGCAGCTGGATCTGCGCCACCGCCTCCGTGCTCAGAGCGTCCTGCTCCCGGGGCCAGGCGATCGAGGGGAGGTAGAAGCGCCCCGCCTGCAGCCCCGCGAGGTTCGGCTCGAGCGCCGGATCGACGACCGGGGTGTAGTTGCCGGTGGTGGTCAGCGCCGAGGTGCCCTCTTGGTAGATGCGGACGCCCTCCTCGCTGCCGAGGAAGCTCAGGAACGCCTCCGCCTCGTGGTCGGTCTTGGCGTTGATGGCGAAGCCGGGCGACGCGGCGCCCGCCCAGTAGCCCGCTCCGTCGAGGGTGGGGAAGGGCGCGAAGACGACGTCGAGGTCCGGCGCCTTCTCGCGCACGGCGGGGAGGTTCCAGGGGCCGGCGGCGATCATCGCCACCCGGCCGTTCGCGAACTCGTCCACGATCTGATCGCCGGTGAGGCTGACGACGTCCTGGCTCATCAGCCCGCGGCTCAGCAGCTCGCTCCAGGCGGTGAGCGGCTCGTTCCACAGGTCGCCGAACTGAGCGCTCCCGTCGAAGATCGCCTCGTCGACGTTCCCGCCCTGCTCCGCGTCGGCCGAGCCGACCATGGCCGAGAGGCCCATCGGGATCTGCGTGGCCGAGTCGTAGTACGGAACGACCCCCGTGTCCTTCACGGTCTCCACCACGTCGAGGAAGCCGTCCCAGTCGGTCGGGACCTCGGTCACTCCGGCTGCGTCGAGCAGGGCCCGGTTGACCAGGATCCCGCCGGCCCACGACGAGGTCGACATGCCGTACGCCTTGCCGTCGCTGCTGTACGTCTCGGTGTTGTAGGGGGACATGTCGGCCATGAACGGCTCGTCGGTGAGGTCCTTCACGAAACCGCCCTCGATGAGGTTCGTCTTGTTCTCGGCGGCGATGACGAAGACGTCGGCGGCGTTGTTTCCGGCGAGGCGGGTCTGGAGCGTCGAGATGTACTCGGCGACAGGGGGAGCGTTCGAGAACTCGATCGCGATGTCCGGGTTCTCGGCCTCGAACGCCTCGATGACCGGGGTCATCGTGGCCTCGTTGTCCCAGGAGAAGAAGCTGAGCTGGGTCTTCCCGGAATCGGCGCCGGCGGAGCCGCAGGCGGTCAGGGCGAGAGCGCTCGCCGCGGCGACGGAGAGAGCGGCCGCGCGGAGGGCGGCGGAGTGGGGGCGATGCGACATTGCATTTCCTCTGTTCGATG
>NZ_JADILJ010000026.1 GCF_017355185.1 Rathayibacter sp. SD072
GCGGGAGCGGGGTCGACGGGCGGCAGGACCGCGGGCCGGGGAGCGCTCGCGCGGGTGGAACGGCGGGTCGAGCCGCCGGTCGCGGCTGCGCCGTCCGATTCGCCGGTGTGCCGTGCGGATGAGTCGCTCATGAGTGCCTCCCGAGGCCTGCTGCGGGCGGCCCGCGAGGCGGATCCCAGCCTAGAGCCTCACGCCCGGGAGCCCGCCGAGCGCCCGAGCAGTCCCGCGCGCGCGAGGAGCAGGTAGAGCTCGCAGCCCAGGCAGAGCCCGAACGCCGCGTTGAGGACGGCGGCGAGGAACGCGAGCGAGCCAGCCGCCGCGACGGCGTAGGGCACACCCGCGAGATGGAGGAGCACCCCGGCGCCCGTCACGACGAGTCCGACCAGCTGCGCGAAGCGGAGCGGGCGAGCGTCCTCCCATTCCCGGGGCGGCGCGAGTCGCGGGCGGACCAGCCGGCGGAACACGACCGCCCACGGACCGGAGCCGACGCCGCGCGCCGCCGACCACGCGAACAGCGCGGCGAGCACGGCGAGCAGGAGGAAGCCCGGCTGCACGAGCCGCTCCGAGAGGTCCGCTCGCGCCGGAGCGGCGAGTGCCAGGCCGACCGTGAGGAGCAGGAGGAGCGCGGTCACGGAGGCGGCGAAGCGCGGACCCCGCGGATCGACGCGGCCGGCGGGGGCGGAAGCGGTCACGGGGTCCTCTCCAGGAGTCGGTCGAGCTCGTCGAGCACCACGGAGCGGGAGGGGGCCCCGCTGAGGCGGCTGCGCGCCACTCCGTCGGCATCGAGGACGAGCAGGGTCGGGGTCTGCAGGACGCGGAAGCGGTCGGCGAGGTCGGCGCGGCGCGTGAGGTCGACCTCGAGGTGCACGACGCCGTCCCGCTCCTGGACGAGTGCGTCGAGCATCCGGTGCACGCCCGGGCAGCGGGAGCAGTATTCCGTCGAGAACTGCACGACCGTCGCCGAGGCGCCCAGAGCGGCCCCCGGGAGGAGCGAGGCGGGATCGATCCGGTCGGCGGACGCGACGGGCCGGGCTCGGACACGCCCGCTCGCGCGCCGGTGGGCCAGGCCGAGCGCCGCCGCGAGGGCGACGAGTCCGGCCAGCAGGGCGGCGATCAGGAGGGGATCCACGGGGGAAGGCTAGGCGCGATCCTCGCGCTCGTGCACGTTGTTGCGTCATGAGTCGACCGGCCCCCGAGTGCTCTATCGTCGTTCCGGTGACCGAGCAGACGAGCGCGACTCCCCCCATGGACTCCGACGGAGAGGGGCACGCCATCGAGTTCCGCTCCGATGTCGTCGTCGAGCTGGTGCGCTCGAGCGCCCACGACTCCGACGTCCTCTTCGCCGCCCGCGTCTCGACGCAGGGCGAGCAGACCCTCGCCGGCGCGCTCGACGCCGAGGAGGCCGACGCCGAGATCCAGCGCAAGCGCGACCGCGGCCTCATCAACTACCTGATGCGCGACCGCCACGGCTCGCCGTTCGAGCACAACTCGATGACCTTCTACGTGCAGGCGCCGATCTTCGTGTTCCGCGAGTTCATGCGGCACCGAATCGCCTCCTACAACGAGGAGTCGGGCCGCTACCGCGAGCTCCGCCCTGTCTTCTACGTGCCCGGCCCCCAGCGCAACCTCGTGCAGGTCGGCAAGCCCGGCGCCTACTCCTTCGAGCCCGGCACGCCGGAGCAGACCGAGCTCGTCGTCGCCGAGACCCGCCGCGCGAGCACGCAGGCCTTCGAGGCCTACCAGCGGATGCTCGGCGAGGGAGTGGCCCGCGAGGTCGCGCGCATCGTCCTCCCGCTCAACATCTACTCGTCGATGTACGTGACGCTGAACGCGCGCTCCCTGATGAACTTCCTCTCGCTGCGCACCAAGCGCGAGGACTCGACGTTCCCCTCCTTCCCGCAGCGCGAGATCGAGATGGCGGCCGAGCAGATGGAGCAGCGCTTCGAGGAGCTCATGCCCCTCACCTACGCCGCGTTCAACGCCAACGGCCGCGTCGCTCCCTAGCTCTCGGACGGCCTCCGGGACGTCGGAGTGCCGCGCGCGAGTCGACCCGGACCGGGACGAGCTCCGCGCGCGAGGCCCGCTCCGCGTCGACTCGGGACGACGCAGGCGCTCCAGTGGACGCGGGGCGGGCGCTGCTCGTCGAGGACGCCCCGGTCCGCGTCCTCTCAACGAGTCGGCTCCGCCCGACGAAGCCCCCGGCCACTCGCGTCCGACCCGCTACCCTGGCCTCGTGTCAACTCCGGAGAATCCTTTCGGCCAGGTCCTGGTCGCCCTGGTCACCCCGTTCACCGCCGACGGCGAGGTCGACTGGCCCGGCGTCGAGAAGCACATCGACGACTGCATCCGCGCGGGCGCCGACGGCATCGTCGTGACCGGCACCACGGGCGAGACCAGCACGCTCACCGACCCCGAGAAGATCCGCCTCGTCGAGGTCGGCAAGTCGGTCGCCGCGGGCCGCGCGAAGATCATCACCGGCGGCGGCTCGAACGAGACCGCGCACGCGATGCAGCTCGCCCGCCAGAGCGAGAAGGCCGGCGCCGACGGCAACATGATCGTGACGCCGTACTACAACAAGCCCACGCAGGCCGGCATCCTCACGCACTTCCGGATGATCGCCGACGCGACGGACCTGCCCGTCATCCTCTACGACATCCCGGGGCGCACCGGCGTCCCCATCCGCTACGAGACGATCCTGCGCGCGGCCAAGCACCCGAACATCCTGGCCGTCAAGGACGCCAAGGGCGATCTGTCCGAGGTGAGCCGCGTCCTCAACCAGACCGACCTGATGTACTTCTGCGGCGACGACGCGAACGTGCTGCCCGAGCTCGCGATCGGAGCGACGGGCCTCATCGGCGTCACCGCCAACATCGCGTCCTCGCCCTACCGCACCATCGTCGACGCGGTGAACGCGGGCGACCTGCGCGCCGCGACCCTCGCCCACCAGCAGCTCGAGCCGCTCGTGCGCGCCGTGATGACGCACGTCCCCGGTACCGTCGCCGCGAAGTACATCCTCCACGGCCTCGGCCGCATCTCCTCCCCGCGCGTGCGCCTGCCCCTGGTCGGCCCGGAGGAGTCGGAGGCGGCGCTCATCGAGGACGAGCTCGGCCTCGTGCGCGACATCCCCGGCGTCGACTTCCGCAACTTCCGCCCCGACCGCAACGCCGCCGCCGGCGGCGCCCTCCCCAAGGTCGCCGGCACCACACGCTGACGCCGCTCGAGCGGCACCTCCACCGAGAACCGAACGAAGAGGAGGGCGCATGCCCAGTCCCGTGATCACCCCGCCGGCGCTCGCGGCCGGCACGCTGCGCATCATCCCGCTGGGCGGTCTCGGCGAGATCGGCCGCAACATGACGATCTTCGAGATCGACGGCAAGATCCTGGTCGTGGACTGCGGCGTGCTCTTCCCCGAGGAGAACCAGCCGGGCGTCGATCTGATCCTCCCCGACTTCTCCCCGATCAAGGACCGCCTCGACGACATCGTGGGCGTCGTCCTGACCCACGGCCACGAGGACCACATCGGCGCCGTCCCCTACCTCCTGAAGCTCAAGCGCGACATCCCGCTCATCGGCTCGACGCTCACCCTCGCGCTGGTCGAGGCGAAGCTCAAGGAGCACCGGATCAAGCCGTACACGCTGGCGGTGAAGGAGGGCGACATCGAGAACCTCGGGCCCTTCGAGCTCGAGTTCGTCGCCGTCAACCACTCCATCCCGGATGCGCTCGCCGTCGCGATCATCACGGACGCGGGCTCGGTGCTGCACACCGGCGACTTCAAGATGGACCAGCTGCCCCTGGACGGCCGGATCACGGACCTCCGCGCCTTCGCCCGACTGGGCGAGGAGGGCATCGACCTGTTCATGGTCGATTCGACGAACGCCGACGTCCCCGGATTCACGCCGAACGAGCGCGACATCGGCCCGGTCATCGAGAGCGTGATGGCGAAGGCGTCGCGCCGCGTCATCGTCGCGAGCTTCTCGAGCCACGTCCACCGCGTGCAGCAGGTCCTCGACGCCGCTCACGCGAACGGGCGCCGCGTCGCCCTGCTGGGCCGCTCGATGGTCCGCAACATGGGCATCGCCGCCGACCTCGGCTACCTCAGGGTGCCGCAGGGCGTGCTGATCGACTTCAAGAAGGCGGGGGACATCCCCGAGGACCGGATCGTCTACATGTCGACCGGCTCCCAGGGCGAGCCGATGGCGGTCCTCAGCCGCATGGCGAACCTCGACCACCAGATCGAGCCGGGGGAGGGCGACACCGTCATCCTCGCGTCGAGCCTCATCCCCGGCAACGAGAACGCCGTCTACCGCGTGATCAACGGCCTGACCAGGCTCGGCGCGACCGTGGTGCACAAGGGCAACGCCAAGGTGCACGTCTCGGGTCACGCGGCGGCCGGCGAGCTGATCTACTGCTACAACATCCTCAAGCCGCTCAACGTCATGCCGGTGCACGGCGAGTACCGCCACCTCGTCGCGAACGCGAAGCTGGCGCGCGACACGGGCATCGCGGAGGAGAACACGATCATCGCCGAGGACGGCACGGTCCTCGACCTCCTCGACGGCACGGTCACCCGGGTCGGGCAGCTCGATCTCGGCTTCGTCTACGTCGACGGCTCGACCGTCGGCGAGATCACGGACGCCGATCTCAAGGACCGCCGCATCCTCAGCGAGGAGGGCTTCATCTCGATCATCGTCGTCGTGGAGGCGGGAACCGGCCGCATCGTCGTCGGCCCCGAGATCCACGCCAAGGGCTTCGCCGAGGACGACCGCGTCTTCGACGAGGTGAAGCCGCGCATCGCGAAGGCGCTGGAGGAGGCGGTGCAGAGCGGAGTCAGCGATCAGCACGCCCTGTCCCAGACCATCCGCCGCGTCGTCGGCCGCTGGGTGAACTCCAGCTACCGCCGCCGGCCGATGATCGTGCCGCTCGTCATCGAGGCCTGACCCGGCGGGCGGGGGAGCGCTGCTCCCGAGTCCGCCGCAGCCGAAGAGGGGGCGCACCGCCCGCCGGGGGAACCACCGACCGAGCAGCCAGGAGGCCGCACGTGGAGTACAGGATCCGCACCGCCCGGCGCGAGGACGCGCCGTTCCTCGCCGACATGCTGGTCGAGGCCGCCAACTGGAACTGGACGACCGCCAGGACCCGGATCGACGTCCTCGAGGAGGAGTCCACCCGCCGGTACATCGCGGGCTGGCCCCGCCCGGGAGACCTGGGCTCGATCGCCGAGACAGGTGAGGGAGAGCGGATCGGCGCGTGCTGGTCGCGCCTGTTCACGACCGCCGTGCCGGGACGCGGCTTCGTCGCGCCGGGCGTCCCCGAGCTCACGCTCGGAGTCCGGCCGGTCTGGCGGGCGCAGGGAGTGGGGCGCGCGCTGCTCAAGGCGGCGCTCGAGCAGGCGCGGTCGGCCGGCTACGCCCGGGTGTCGCTGAGCGTCGCGACCGACAACTTCGCCCGCCGCCTGTACCGGAGCGAGGGCTTCACGGCCGTCGCCGACCGGGGCGACGCCGAGACCATGGTCGCGACCCTGCGCTGAGCGGGCGGCCTCGGCGCGGGTCCCCGGCGATGACGGGGGCTGCAGGTACGGTGGCAGCATGGCCACGAGTACCAAGACGACCTCCCGCGGGCGGGGGAGCTCGCCCGCGCGCTCCGGCGCGCCGCGTTCCGGCCGGGGCTCGGGGCGGGGAGCGGCCGAGACGAAGGCCACCGTCGCCTTCGACTCCGGTCCGCGCACCAACGTCCTCGTCCGCCTGTGGATGACGCTCGCGCACGTCGTGGGCGGCGCCGCGCGCGCCCTCGGCCCCGAGCGCCTCGCGAAGGAGGAGCGCCGCGACGGCGTGCCGTTCCTCCTGGTCCTGCTCGGAGTCGCGGGCGCAGTGGTCGAGTGGTTCCTCGCGGGCGATCCCGTCGCGCAGGTGCTCGACGCGTGGAGCTTCGGCGCCCTCTTCGGACGGGTGGCCTACGTGCTCCCGGTGGTCCTCGTGCTCTTCGCACTGTGGCTCTTCCGGCACCCGAGCTCCGTCGACGACAACGGCCGGATCGGCGTGGGCCTGTCGTTCCTGCTGATCGCCTCCGCGGGCATCTGCCACGCCCACCTCGGCACGCCCTACCCGGGCGACGGGATCCTCCGCATGGCCGCCGCCGGAGGCGTGCTCGGCTGGCTCGTCGGCGCCCCGCTCGTCGCGATCGCGACCGTGCTCGGCGCGACGGTGGTGCTCTCGGCAGTCATCCTGCTCTCGCTCTTCATCATCACCAAGACGCCGCCGAACAGGCTCGGCGCGCGGTTCCGCGACCTCTACTCGTACCTCTTCGGCACTCCCGTCGTCGACGACGAGGAGCGGGCCCGTCTGAAGGCCGAGAAGGCCGCCGCGAAGGCGGCCGCCAAGGCCGAGGCGGAGTCGTCCGACGATCAGGAGGAGGGCGGCGAGCTGCCCTGGTGGCGTCGGACCGAGTCCGGGCGCGAGGACGAGCCGACAGTGCAGGCCGAGCTCCCGATCGACTCGCTCACCGAGATCGTCGACGAGCCGAAGGGCCGTCGCGGCCGGTCCCGCACGAAGGGCTTCGACACCGCCCTCGAGGAGCACGACGAGCCCTCCGATCCGCCCACGCGCTCCTACGAGACCCAGGTGCTCTCGGACGTCGAGGACGCCGAGGCGGCCCTCGCGCGCTTCGAGCGCTCCGGCGCCGCCACCACTCCCGTCGGGGTCGTCGACGACGACGCGACCGGAGTCATCCGACTGGACGACCTCGACGTCGCGCCCGCCGTCCCGGTGCCGCCGGTCATCGAGACCGGTCCCATCGCCCCCGTGCCCGCCGACGACCCGACCGCCGGCTTCGACTCCTCGTTCGAGGACGACACCCCGTACCGGCTCCCGTCGGCCGCGGCGCTGTCCACCGGCACGCCGTCCAAGGCGCGCTCCGCGGCGAACGACGAGATGGTCCGCGCGATCACCGAGGTGCTGCAGCAGTTCAACGTCGACGCCACGGTCACCGGCTTCTCCCGGGGGCCCACTGTCACGCGCTACGAGATCGAGCTCGGTCCTGGCGTGAAGGTCGAGCGCGTCACCGCGCTGAGCAAGAACCTCTCCTACGCCGTCGCCAGCAACGAGGTCCGGATCCTCTCGCCGATCCCCGGCAAGAGCGCCATCGGCGTCGAGATCCCGAACACCGACCGCGAGATCGTGTCGCTGGGCGACGTCCTGCGCTCCTCGGCCTCCACGACGTCGACACATCCGATGACCATCGGCGTCGGCAAGGACGTCGAGGGCGGCTACGTCGTGGCGAACCTCGCCAAGATGCCGCACCTCCTGGTCGCCGGCTCCACCGGCTCCGGCAAGTCCAGCTTCGTGAACTCCATGATCACGAGCCTGCTCATGCGCGCGCGGCCGCAGGACGTCCGCATGGTCCTCATCGACCCCAAGCGCGTCGAGCTGACGATCTACGGAGGCGTGCCGCACCTCATCACGCCCATCATCACGAACCCCAAGAAGGCGGCCGAAGCGCTGCAGTGGGTCGTGAAGGAGATGGACATGCGGTACGACGACCTCGCGTCGTTCGGCTACCGCCACATCGACGACTTCAACGCCGCTGTCCGCGGCGGCGAGATCGTCCTGCCGCCGGGCAGCAACCGCGTGCTGAAGCCGTACCCCTACCTGCTGGTGGTCGTCGACGAGCTGGCCGACCTGATGATGGTCGCCCCGCGCGACGTCGAGGACTCGATCGTCCGCATCACCCAGCTCGCGCGCGCCTCCGGCATCCACCTGGTGCTCGCGACCCAGCGCCCGAGCGTCGACGTCGTCACCGGCCTGATCAAGGCCAACGTGCCGAGCCGTCTCGCGTTCGCGGTCACGAGCGTCACCGACTCCCGGGTGATCCTCGACCAGCCGGGCGCCGACAAGCTGATCGGCCAGGGCGACGGACTCTTCCTGCCGATGGGCACGAACAAGCCGATGCGCGTGCAGGGCGCGTGGGTCCGCGAGGACGAGATCGCGAAGGTCGTCGAGCACGTCACCCGGCAGGCGCAGCCCGAGTACCGCCAGGACATCACCGTCCAGGCGCAGCGCAAGGAGGTCGACTCCGACATCGGGGACGACCTCGAGCTGCTCGTCGCCGCGGCCGAGCTCGTGGTCAGCACGCAGTTCGGCTCGACGTCCATGCTCCAGCGCAAGCTCCGTGTCGGGTTCGCGAAGGCGGGGCGGTTGATGGACCTCCTCGAGTCGCGCGAGGTCGTCGGACCCTCCGAGGGGTCCAAGGCCCGCGACGTGCTGGTGACCGCCGAGCAGCTGCCCGGGGTGCTGGCCCGCATGCGCGGAGAGGAGCCGGGCGAGGCTCCCGTCGCCCCCTCCGCTGTCGCTCCGGACCCCTACGACGACCCGCTGGCCGAGCCGACCGGTCCCGCCGCCGTCGACTACCACGACCACGACGAGAGCTCGGACGACGACGCCTGGCACCTCACGGGACGCGACTGAGCGATGATCCGCGCGGCGCACCGGACGACCACGACGAACGCAGGAGCACGATGAGCACTCCCACTCACGACAAGGCCTCGCCGGTGAGCAACTGGAACCTGCCGAACGCGATCACCGTGGTGCGGATCCTGCTCGCGCCGGTGTTCTTCTGGATGCTGCTCGCCGACGGGGGAGACGACGGCGGCCTCCGGATCGCGGCCGCGCTGCTCTTCATCGTCGCCATCGCGACCGACGGCATCGACGGGCACATCGCCCGCAGCCGCGGCCTGGTCACCGATCTCGGCAAGCTGCTCGACCCCATCGCCGACAAGGTGCTGACCGGCGCCGCCCTCATCGGGCTCTCGATCCTCCTCGAGCTGCCGTGGTGGGTGACGATCCTCGTCCTCGTGCGCGAGATCGGCATCACGGTGTTCCGGATGGCCGTGCTGTCCGATCGCGTGATCCCCGCCTCGCGCGGGGGCAAACTGAAGACGATCGCGCAGTCCGTGGCCCTCTCGCTCGCGCTGCTGCCGTTCTGGAACGTGCTCGGCGAGTGGGTGCACTGGCTCAACGGCGCGACCATGACCGTCGCCGTCGTCCTCACCGTCGCGACGGGCGTCGACTACCTCGCCGACGCCGCCCGCCAGAGTCGAGCGGCACGCCGGGCGTGATCGCCGAGGCGCTCGTCCGCGCGCTGGAGGCCCGCGGACTCGGACTCGCCGTGGCGGAGTCGCTCACCGGCGGAGCACTGAGCTCCGCGATCGTGGAGGTGCCCGGCGCCTCGGCGGTGCACCGCGGAGCCGTGGTGAGCTACGCGACCGACCTCAAGCACCGGCTGCTCGGCGTCGACGAGGCGCTCCTGGAGGCGGAGGGCCCGGTGCACCCCGAGGTCGCGCTGCAGATGGCCCGGGGAGCGGCCGAGCGGCTCGGAGCCGTCGGCGCCCGCACGGTCGGCATCGCGACCACCGGAGTCGCGGGGCCGGACCCGCAGGGAGGCCGCGCGGTGGGCACGGTCTTCATCGCCGTGGTGCTCGGAGGTCTCGAGACGGTGCGCGAGCACCGCTTCGAGGGCGACCGCGCGGGGATCCGGGCGGCGAGCGTCGAGGCGGCCCTGCGCCTGGCCGAGGACACCTTCGCGCACTCCTCCGACGAACCCGCCTGAGTGTTCCGGAATCGCTCCGGAATCGTGGAATGCCCTGGGTTTCGCCCCGGTTACATCTGACGTCGCTCACACGCAAAGTCCAGTCATCCGGTATTAGAGTCGACTCACACGAGCCGGGTAGTGAACAGCTATCCGGTTCCTTCGTACACACCCCCCTTCGAATTCATGCTCCGGCATCACTCGACGAGACCGTGGACGAAGAAGCGGTTGACGTGGAGAAGGAGGGTCCAATGGTTCTAGTTC
Source organism: Rathayibacter sp. SD072 (assembly GCF_017355185.1). GTDB lineage: Bacteria > Actinomycetota > Actinomycetes > Actinomycetales > Microbacteriaceae > Rathayibacter. The sequence goes on from NZ_JADILJ010000026.1 coordinate 9,844, forward strand.
GTCAGGAGATCGGCGATGTCCTCAGGGACTTCCGCCTGCAGAAAGGTCGCACGCTGCGCCAGGTGGCCAGCAAGGCGAGTGTCGCTCTGGGCTACCTGAGCGAGGTCGAGCGCGGTCAGAAGGAGGCCTCCTCGGAGATCCTCGCCTCTGTCGCCGATGCGCTCGACACCCCCATCTCCGTGATCATGCGCGAAGTCGGAGACCGGCTCGCGGTGATCGAGGGGATCGACACCATTCCCGACACCATCCCGGCCGACATGGTCGCCGGATTCGACGCGGACCTCGTCACGCGGTAGACGGTCCCGACCGCTTCATCCCCCACCTCCATTCCACGCGAAGGGCGCCCCGGCTCCGGCCCGGGCGCCCTTCGTCGTTCCCGGCCGGCCGCCTCTGCGGTTAGCGTGGAGTCATGAGGTTGAGCGAGTTCCGACAGCTGGTCGACGACGAGTTCGGGGCGTCCTACGCCCGCGTGCTCGTGTCCGATCTCGTGCTGACCGAGCTCGACGGGCGGACGGCGGACCGGGCGCTCCGGGACGGTGCGGAGCCCCGGGAGGTCTGGCTCGCCCTGTGCCGCGCGAGCGACGTGCCCGAGAGCCGCTGGCACGGGATCGACCCGAAGAGCCGTCGCCGCTGAGCCGTCGCTCGCCCTGACTCCCGAAGTCGTGTTCGACACGCCGGGTGCCGATGATCGAAGTCGTGTTCGATCGGGTCTAGGCTCCTCCACAGAAGCAGGAACGCCGCCGTGTCCACGGAGGCGCTCGCGCCGGGCGCCGATGTCGGTGGTCCGGCATACCGTGATGACAAGTCAACGGACCTGCTTCACCGCCTTGTCGCAGCCGGCCGGCGTCGTGTTCACCACGGCGGCATCACCGGCACGACGCGACAGCCTGTAGGCGATACCACCCCGACACGAGAGCGAGACGGCCATGCCCAGTTCCTCAGACCGCGAGAAGTCCCTCGAGACCGCACTCGCGCAGATCGACCGCCAGTTCGGCAAGGGCGCCGTCATGCGCCTCGGCAGCGACGAGCGCGCCCCCGTCGAGGTGATCCAGACCGGCTCGATCGCCCTCGACGTCGCGCTCGGCATCGGCGGGCTCCCGCGCGGCCGCATCGTCGAGATCTACGGCCCCGAGTCCTCCGGTAAGACGACGCTGACGCTGCACGCCATCGCGAACGCGCAGCGCAACGGCGGCATCGCGGCGTTCATCGACGCCGAGCACGCGCTCGACCCCGAGTACGCCAAGAAGCTCGGCGTCGACATCGACTCCCTGCTCGTGTCCCAGCCCGACACCGGAGAGCAGGCCCTCGAGATCGCCGACATGCTCGTCCGCTCGGGGTCCATCGACCTGATCGTCATCGACTCCGTCGCCGCACTCGTGCCGCGTGCCGAGATCGAGGGCGAGATGGGCGACTCGCACGTCGGTCTGCAGGCGCGCCTCATGTCCCAGGCGCTGCGCAAGCTCACCGGCGGGCTGAACACCACCAACACCACGATGATCTTCATCAACCAGCTCCGCGAGAAGATCGGCGTCTTCTTCGGCAGCCCCGAGACCACCGCCGGCGGCAAGGCGCTCAAGTTCTACGCGTCGGTCCGCCTCGACATCCGCCGCATCGAGACGCTGAAGGACGGTACCGACGCGGTCGGCAACCGCACCCGCGTCAAGGTCGTCAAGAACAAGATGGCGCCGCCGTTCAAGCAGGCGGAGTTCGACATCCTCTACGGCATCGGCATCTCGCGCGAGGGAAGCCTCATCGACTTCGGTGTCGAGCACGAGATCGTCCGCAAGTCGGGTGCCTGGTACACCTACGACGGCGACCAGCTCGGACAGGGCAAGGAGAAGGCGCGCCAGTTCCTCATCGACAACCCCGACATCGCGGCAGAGATCGAGAAGCGCATCCTCATCAAGCTGGGTGTCGTCGCCGATCCGAACGCGGTGAAGGACGCCGCTCCGGTCGCGATCGAGACCAAGCAGCCCGTCGCCAAGCAGCCCGTCCGCAAGGGCGCTTGAGCCCGGTGCGAGACGCGAACGGGGAGAGGGCCGAGGGTCGTCCCGTGGCCTTCCTCCCCTGGGTCACGGACGGCGAGCAGGAGACGGAGGCGTCCGCCTCCGCTCCGACGGGCGCGGGCGACGGGCGGACGGATCGGATCGCCGAGCTGTCGGCCCACGTCGCCCGCCGCTCGCCGGCTGCTCCCGAGGCGGCACTCCCCGAGACCGCGCCTGCCGAGGAGGCCGCCGACGAGGACGACGAGGCGTTCGAGCTGCCCGAGGAGCCCGATCCCGAGCAGATCGCCGACCGCATCGTCCGGGGCCTCTCGCGCAAGAGCCTGTCGGTCGCCGAGGTCGAGGCGCGCCTCTACACCGAGGGCGTCGCCGAGAAGGACGCACTCGAGATCCTCGAGCGGTTCGCCCGCTTCGGCTACCTCGACGACCACCGGATGGCCGGGCAGCTCGTCACGCAGCTGCGCGAGCGCAAGAAGCTCGGCAGGTCCTCGATCATGCAGGAGCTCCGCGGGCGCAAGCTCGACCCCGATGCCATCGCCGCGGCGCTCGACGAGCTCGACGGGGACGACGAGTACCGCACCGCCGTCGAGCTCGCGCGCAAGCGCCTGCCGAGCCTGCGCTCCCTGTCGGACGAGGTGGCGGAGCGGCGCCTCACCGGATTCCTGGCGCGCCGCGGTTACTCCGGCGCCCTCGTGCAGCGCGTCGTGCGCGAGACCGTCCGCAAGCCCGGCTCGAGCGTCCGCTTCCGCTGAGCCGCTCGGGGTGCTCCCACCCCGAGGGCGCGCCGGGAGCGCTCCGACCGGCGCGTAGAATCCCTGACCATGACCACGCTCATCCCCGCTCCGGTCTCCGCTGCCGTCGCCCGCCCGAGGACCTACGAGGTCCGCACGTTCGGCTGCCAGATGAACGTCCACGACTCCGAGCGGCTGAGCGGGTCCCTCGAGGCGGCGGGCTACGTTCCGGCCGACGGCGCCGAGGCCGACGTGGTCGTCATCAACACCTGCGCGGTGCGCGAGAACGCCGACAACAAGCTCTACGGCAACCTCGGCCACCTCGCCTCGGTCAAGCGCCGCCACGAGGGCATGCAGATCGCCGTCGGCGGCTGCCTGGCGCAGAAGGACAAGAACGTCATCCTCGACAAGGCCCCGTGGGTCGATGTGGTATTCGGCACCCACAACATGGGCGCTCTTCCGAGCCTGCTCGAGCGCGCCCGCCACAACGAGGAGGCGCAGCTCGAGATCCTCGAGTCGCTCGACGTCTTCCCGTCGACGCTCCCCACCAAGCGCGACTCGACCTACAGCGGGTGGGTGTCCATCTCGGTGGGCTGCAACAACACCTGCACGTTCTGCATCGTCCCCTCGCTCCGCGGCAAGGAGAAGGACCGCCGTCCCGGCGACGTCCTTGCCGAGATCCAGGCCCTCGTCGACGACGGGGCCATCGAGGTGACCCTCCTCGGGCAGAACGTGAACTCCTACGGCGTCGAGTTCGGCGACCGCCAGGCGTTCTCGAAGCTGCTGCGCGCCGCAGGCACGATCGACGGGCTCGAGCGGATCCGCTTCACGAGCCCCCACCCCGCGGCCTTCACCGACGACGTCATCGACGCGATGGCCGAGACTCCGGCCGTCATGCCTCAGCTGCACATGCCCCTGCAGTCGGGGTCCGACCGGGTGCTCAAGGCGATGCGCCGCTCGTACCGCTCCGAGCGCTTCCTCGGCATCCTCGACCGGGTGCGAGCGAGGATCCCGCACGCCGCCATCAGCACCGACATCATCGTCGGGTTCCCCGGCGAGACGGAGGCCGACTTCGCCGAGACGCTGCGCGTCGTCGAGGAGGCGCGCTTCGCCTCGGCCTTCACCTTCCAGTACTCGATCAGGCCCGGGACCCCTGCGGCGACGATGCCCGACCAGCTGCCCAAGCGGGTGGTGCAGGAGCGCTACGAGCGCCTCGTCGCCCTGCAGGACGCGATCAGCGAGCAGGAGAACCGCGCGGTCGTCGGCCGCGAGGTCGAGGTCCTGGTCGCCACGGGGGAGGGTCGCCGCGACGCCGAGACGCACCGCCTCAGCGGTCGTGCCGAGGACAGCCGGCTCGTCCACTTCGACGTGCCCGCCGGTTCGGAGCAGCCGCGGCCCGGAGACGTCGTCTCGGTCCTGGTCACCCGTGCCGCTCCGTTCTACCTGCTCGCCGATTCCCCGGACGGAGCGCCGCTGCGCATCCGCCGGACCCGCGCGGGCGACGCGTGGGACCGCGCGCAGACGGAGTCGTGCGGCGTGCCGTCGACCGGTGGCACCGGCGGCGCGCCGCGGGTCTCCCTCGGCCTGCCGGCGCTCCGCGCGCGGCCGGCGACGCTGACGTCTCCGATCTACGACGCTCTCGATGGCGAGCGCTGACGCGGGAGCACCCGAGCTGATCGCGGTCGTCGGGGCGACGGGCACGGGCAAGTCCGAGCTCGCCCTCGATCTCGCCGAGCGGGTGCGCGCGGCCGGCCGCGGGGCCGAGATCGTCAACGCCGACGCCATGCAGCTCTACCGCGGCATGGACATCGGCACGGCGAAGCTCCGTCCCGACGAGCGGCGCGGGGTCCCGCACCACCTCCTCGACGTCCTCGACGTCACCGAGGAGGCGTCGGTCGCGCGCTACCAGTCCGAGGCGCGCCGCGTCGTCGAGGAAGTGCTGGCGCGCGGGGCCCTGCCGATCCTGGTCGGGGGCTCAGGTCTGTACGTCTCGAGCGTCGTCTTCGAGTTCTCCTTCGCGGGGACCGACCCGCAGGTGCGTCGGGCGCTCGAGGAGACCGCGGAGCGCGAGGGCGCGGGCGTCCTGTTCGAGCGCCTGCGCGCCGTGGACGAGGTCGTCGCTGCTCGGATCGGCCCGCACAACGTCCGCCGCATCGTCCGCGCCCTCGAGATCACCGAGCTCACCGGCACCCCGAACAGCGCCCTGATGTCCGACGAGCCGGAGCTCTGGCGGCCGGCGGAGCTGCTGTTCCTCGAGGCGCCCCGCGACGTCCTGGTGCGCCGGCTCGACGAGCGGGTCGAGCGGATGTGGGCCGACGGCGTGCTCGACGAGGTGGAGCGGCTGGTGCCCCTCGGGATCGAGCGAGGCGTCACCGCGAGCCGCGCGATCGGCTACGCCCAGGCGCTCGGGCAGCGTGCGGGCGAGCTCTCGCAGGAGGAGGCGATCGCCTCGACGCAATCGCTCACCCGCCGCTACGCCCGGCGGCAGAACAGCTGGTTCCGCCGCTACCGCGACGCCCACCGCCTCCCGTCCGGAGCACCGGATCTGGCGGCACGGGCCGCGGTCGCAGCCCAGCTCGACGACTCCGCTCCTCGCTAGGCTGTCCGCCATGACGATCGAGCTGCACTTCACCAAGGGCCAGGGCACCGGGAACGACTTCGTGCTCTTCAGCGACCCCGACGGTGAGGTGGACCTCACGCCCGCGCAGATCGCGATGATCTGCGACCGGCACTTCGGCGTCGGAGCCGACGGGATCATCCGCGCCGTGCGCTCAAGGGCGATCGCCGAGGGTGCGGCCTCGCTCGCGGAGGAGCCGGAGGCCGAGTGGTTCATGGACTACCGCAACGCCGACGGATCGATCGCCGAGATGTGCGGCAACGGCGTCCGCGTGTACGCGGCGTTCCTCCTGGCGAGCGGCCTCGCCGAGCTCGAGCCGGGCGACACCCTGCCGATCGGCACCCGCGCCGGTGTGCGCGACCTCACGCGCAGCGGCTCCGGGTTCCAGGTCGACCTGGGGCGCTGGGAGCTGGCGGGCGGCGAGCCGCTGGTGCGGGCCAAGGAGCTCAAGGTCGCCCGTCCCGGCCTCGGGATCGATCTCGGCAACCCGCACGTCGTCGTCGCCCTCAGCAACGACGAGGAGCTCGACTCCGCCGATCTGACCTACATCCCCCAGGTCGAGCCGGAGCCCGTGGACGGTGCGAACATCGAGTTCGTCGTGCCGGGGGAGCCGCTGATCCACGACGGGATCGGCCGCATCCGGATGCGCGTGCACGAGCGGGGCAGCGGGGAGACCCTCAGCTGCGGCACCGGCGCCGCGGCGGCCGCCCTCGCGGTGCGCTACTGGGCGGGAGCCCGTGCGCCGCAGTCGTGGCGCGTCGACGTCCCGGGCGGCACGCTCGGAGTCACGATGTTCGCCACCGAGGAGGGCGAGCACGTGGGCCTGTCCGGTCCGGCCGACCTCGTCTACACCGGCACGATCCGCATCGACTGACGCGGGAGTCAGGCCGAGCGGGTGGTCCGCAGGACGCGGAAGCCCTTGGCGCTGGCGACCCGTTCGACCTCGAGCCGCTCGTCGAAAGCCTCGACGAGCCACTTCTGCAGCGAGTCGGACCCGAGGTTCCTCTGCACGACCAGCCACCCGTCGGCTCCGGGAGCCAGTCGGGGGAGCCAGCGCTCGAGCAGCGCGTGCAGCTCCTCCTTGCCGATGCGGATCGGCGGGTTCGACCAGATCGCGTCGAACCGCACGTCCGCGGGAACATCCTCCGGCAGGACGGCGTTGACATTGGTGACGCCGAGTTCCTCGCAGTTGCGACGGACCAGCTCGAGCGCCCGCTGATTGACGTCCACCGCCCACACCCGGGCGTCCGGAGCGCCGAGGGCGAGCGAGAGAGCGATCGGACCCCAGCCGCAGCCGAGGTCCAGCAGGTCCCCGCTCGCGGGAGGCTCGGGAACCGCGTCCAGCAGGACGCGGGTTCCGAGATCCACATGGCCGGGGCTGAACACGCCTCCGGCGGTGGTCAGCTCGAGGTCGCGGCCCGCCAGGCGGGCCGTGATCCTGCGGGGCCGGATGTCACCGTCGGGCGTACTCGTGAAGTAGTGCTCGGCGGCCATGAGAAGTGAACCTATCAAGACCTGAGGAGTTAGTGTTATCCGGATGACGGAAGACCTGAACGAGACCGGCACGACCGAGGCCGTGGACGTCGTCTCGAGGGTTCTGGCGAACGCGCAGTCGCGGTCGGCGGGATACTCGCGCTTCGTCTCGGGCGGCGCCCAGGCGCTGCAGACGTCGGGCCACGGGGGCGAGGACTCGGACGGCGAGCAGTTCGACCGCGAGGACCGGCAGGCCCTGCGCCGCGTCGCCGGCCTCTCGACCGAGCTCGAGGACGTCACGGAGGTCGAGTACCGCCAGCTGCGCCTCGAGAACGTGGTGCTGATCGGCGTGTACTCGCAGGGCTCGCTCGAGGACGCCGAGAACTCGCTGCACGAGCTCGCCGCTCTCGCCGAGACGGCGGGGGCGACCGTGCTCGACGGACTGCTGCAGCGCCGACCGCACCCCGACCCGAGCACCTACCTCGGCAAGGGCAAGGCCCAGGAGCTCGCCGGCGTCGTCGCGGCCCTCGGCGCGGACACCGTCGTGGCCGACACCGAGCTCGCCCCGAGCCAGCGCCGTGCGCTGGAGGACGTGGTGAAGGTGAAGGTGATCGACCGCACCGCGGTGATCCTCGACATCTTCAGCCAGCACGCCAAGAGCCGGGAGGGCAAGGCGCAGGTCGAGCTCGCCCAGCTCGAGTACCTCCTCCCGCGACTGCGCGGATGGGGCGAGTCGATGTCCCGCCAGGCCGGTGGCCAGGTGGGCGCGGGTGCCGGCATGGGCTCGCGCGGACCGGGTGAGACGAAGATCGAGCTCGACCGGCGTCGCATCCACACCCGCATGGCGCGACTGCGCAAGCAGATCACCGCGATGAAGCCCGCCCGCGAGGCCAAGCGCGCGAACCGCAAGCGCAACGCCGTCCCGTCGGTCGCGATCGCCGGCTACACCAACGCCGGCAAGTCGAGCCTGCTCAACCGGATGACCCACGCGGGCGTCCTGGTCGAGAACTCGCTGTTCGCCACGCTCGACGCCACGGTCCGGAAGGCTCAGACGGCCGACGGCCGCCTGTACACGTTCGCCGACACCGTCGGCTTCGTGCGGGCGCTGCCCCACCAGCTGGTCGAGGCGTTCCGCTCGACGCTCGAGGAGGTCGCCGACTCCGACATCATCGTCCACGTCGTCGACGCCTCGCACCCCGACCCCGCGGGGCAGATCGCGACCGTCCGCGACGTGATCGGCGAGGTGGGCGCGCGCAGCATCCCCGAGATCATCGCCTTCAACAAGTCCGACCTGGTCGACGAGGGCGCTCGTCTCGTCCTCCGCGGTCTCGCTCCGGACGCGGTCTTCGTGTCGGCGAGGACGGGCGAGGGCATCGACGAGCTGCGCTCCCGCATCGCCGAGATCCTGCCCGAGCCGAACGTCGAACTCGATCTGCTCGTGCCGTACGACCGCGGCGACGTGATCTCGCAGCTGCACCGCAGCGGCAGGATCCTCGCGACCGCCTACGTCGACGGCGGCACCCGCGTGCAGGCCCTGGTCCACCAGGACCTGGCGGGCCCGCTGGCCGAGTTCACCGCTCCGGCGCCGGCCGTCGAGGCCTAGCAGCACCACCCGAGCGCCCGCGGTCCCCGAGGAGGGGGGCGCGGGCGCTCCGTCGTTCCGGACACGTCCGACCGCTCTGCACAACGCCCCGCGACACACTCCGTCACGCCCGGTCACACCGCGTCACGCGCCTCGACGGCGCGGCGGAGCCGTTCCTACTGTGGACCCCGGAGCGCCACCCGGCGCCTGGAGCGACAGCCGAGCCCGGCACCCGCCCCACCGATCACACGCTGTGGAACGGAGGGCCCGCTGTGCCGTCGACCCGCTCGGAGACCCCTCCGGACACGCACTGTCCGACTCCGGTCCCCTTCTCCTTCGAGGTCTACCCGCCTCGCACCGACGCGGCGACAGCGGCTCTCGTGCGCACGGTCGACCGCCTCGCCGCGGCGGGCCCGTCGTTCATCTCCGTCACTTACGGCGCGGGCGGCTCGTCCCGGCGCGCCTCGCTCGAGCTCCTCCGCCACATCCGGCAGCACACCTCCGTCGAAGCCCTCGCCCACCTGACCTGTGTGGGGTCGACAGCCGCGGAGGCGGGTCGGCTCGTGCACGAGTTCCTCGAGGCGGGCGTCACCCGGTTCCTGGCGCTGCGCGGCGATCCTCCGGCGGACGCGGCCGACGGCGAGCCGTTCCTCGGCGAGCTGGGCAGTGCCGCGGAGCTGGTGCAGCTCATCCACCGCGTGCAGGCCGAGCGCGAGCCCTACGCGGCGGTCGCCGTTCCAGGATCGTCGGCGCTGCGAGTGGATCCGGCGTCGCGCCCGCGCGCCCAGGTGGCGGTCGCGGCGTTCCCCAACGGGCACCCGCGCTCGCGGTCGTCGTCGCAGGACATCGACGCGCTCCTCGCGAAGGAGGCGGCGGGAGCGTCGTTCGCGATCACGCAGCTCTTCTTCCATCCCGCCGACTACGTGCGCTTCGTCGAGAGGGCGCGAGCCGCCGGCGTGCGCATGCCGATCATCCCGGGCGTGATGCCGGTGACCAGCCCCGGCCGCCTCCGCCGGATGCTCGAGCTCAGCGGGGAGGACCTGCCCGCCGAGCTCACGATCGCGCTCGATGTCGAGCCCGACGACGAGGCGCGCACGCGGATCGGAGTCGAGCACGCGGCGGGCCTCGTCCGCACGCTGGTCGAGTCCGGAGCGCCCGCCGTCCACCTGTACGCCTTCAACCGGCACGAGGCGGTCCTCGCCGTCCTCGCCGAGAGCGGCCTCCTGGCTGCTCCCGCCCCGACCACGACCCTCACCACGGAGAGAGCATCATGACGACGACCGCACCCGACTTCCCGACCGGCACGATCCTGGGGTACCCGAGGATCGGCCGCAGGCGCGAGCTCAAGAAGGCCGTCGAGGCCTTCTGGAGCGGTGCCGCGACAGCCGACGAGCTCGAGCGCGAGGCCGCCGGCCTGCGCGCGGCGACGCGCGAGCGGCTCGCCGCTCTGGGACTCGGACGCACCGACTCCTCGATCCCGGAGGCGCACTCCTTCTACGACCAGGTCCTCGACACCACCGTCGCCGTCGGCGCGATCCCCGAGCGCTTCGCCGATCTCGCAGCCGACGGCTCGCTGGACCTCGCCGGCTACTTCACGCTGGCTCGCGGCGACGGTGAGCGCGCTCCGCTCGAGATGACCAAGTGGTTCGACTCCAACTACCACTACCTCGTGCCGGAGATCGGGCCCGAGACGTCGTTCTCGGCCTCGGACGACCGCCGGGTGCGCGAGGTGGGGGAGGCTCGGGACGCCGGCTTCACCACCCGTCCGGTGCTCGTGGGACCGGTGACCTACCTCCTGCTCGCGAAGCCGACGGACCGGGCCCCCGAGGGGTTCTCCCCCCTCTCCCGTCTCGCCGATCTCCTCCCGGTCTACGTCGAGCTCCTGGCCCGGCTGCGCGCGGCGGGCGCCGACTGGGTGCAGCTCGACGAGCCCGCGCTGGTCTCGGAGTCGGTCGATGCGCCGCGAACGGAGGTGCTCGATGCCGTCCGCGAGGCGTACCGCGTGCTCGGCGGTGCGGTCGACCGTCCGGCGCTGTTCGTCGCGGCTCCCTACGGCGATCTCCGCGACGCCCTGCCGGTGCTCGCCGCGTCGGCCGTGGAGGCCGTCGGAGTCGATCTCGTCAACGGATCGGCGCCGGCGCCCACCCCGGGGCTCGAGAGCACGGTGCTGGTCGCCGGCGTCGTCGACGGGCACAACGTGTGGCGGGGCGATCTCGCGGCGGCCCTCGTGACGGCCGAGGGGCTGCGACCGCTGGCGGGCGGCGTCGCCGTGTCCAGCTCCACGTCCCTCTTTCACGTCCCGCACGACGTGACGGACGAGCCGGATCTGGACCCGCGCCTGGCGTCCTGGCTCGCGTTCGCCGATCAGAAGGTCGAGCAGATCGCCGTCCTCGCCGAGGGGCTCCTCGCCGGCGCGGCGGCCGTCGAGCGGCCGCTGCGCGAGGCCACCGCCGCGCTCGAGGACCGTCGCTCCGCTCCCGGAGTGCGCGACGGCGCCGTGCGGCAGCGTGCGGCACGACTCACCGTCGACGATCACCGCCGAGTCCCCTACGAGGAGCGCGAGGCGGCGCAGGAGCAGTCGCTCGGCCTCCCGGTGCTCCCCACCACGACGATCGGCTCCTTCCCCCAGACGCGGGGGATCCGCACCGCGCGGGCCGCTCTGACGCGCGGCGAGCTCTCGCACGAGCAGTACGTCGAGCGCATGCGCGACGAGATCCGGCAGGTGGTGGCGCTCCAGGAGGAGATCGGCCTCGACGTGCTGGTGCACGGGGAGCCCGAGCGCAACGACATGGTCCAGTACTTCGCCGAGAACCTCGACGGGTTCGCCGTCACGCGCAACGGCTGGGTCCAGTCCTACGGGAGCCGCTGCACGCGCCCGTCGCTGCTCTGGGGCGACGTCTCGCGGCCCGCGCCGATCACCGTCGAGTGGTCGAGCTTCACCCAGTCGCTCACCGAGCGGCCGGTCAAGGGCATGCTCACCGGGCCGGTGACGATCCTGGCCTGGTCCTTCGTCCGCGACGACCAGCCGCTGGCGGACACGGCCGTGCAGGTGGCGCTGAGCCTCCGCGACGAGATCGCCGACCTCGAGGCCGCGGGCATCCGCATCGTCCAGGTCGACGAGCCCGCCCTCCGCGAACTCCTGCCGCTCGAGAAGGCGGATCAGCCGGACTACCTCGAGTGGTCCGTCGAGTCCTTCCGGCTCGCGACGGCCGGAGCCCGCGCCGCGACGCAGATCCACACGCACCTCTGCTACTCCGAGTTCGGCGTGGTCATCGACGCGATCGACCGGCTCGACGCCGATGTGACGAGCATCGAGGCTGCGCGCTCCCGGATGGAGGTCGTCGTCGACATCGAGCGCTCGGGCTTCGCCCGGGGCATCGGCCCGGGCGTCTACGACATCCACTCCCCACGGGTGCCGGGCGTCGAGGAGGTCTCGGACCTCGTCGGAACCGCGCTCGGCTCCATCCCCGCGCGGCAGGTCTGGATCAACCCGGACTGCGGCCTCAAGACGCGCGGGTACGACGAGACGGTAGCGTCGCTGCGCTCCCTGGTCGCGGCGGCGGCCGAGGCGCGCCTCGCGCTGACGGAGGCTGTCGTCTAGAAGAGCTCTCACGACGAAGGGGGCGGACGGCGCGCAGCCGTCCGCCCCCTTCGTCGTCGGCGCTCAGACGGAGCGCAGGACCGCGACGATCTTGCCGAGCACCTCGGCCTCGTCGCCGAGGATCGGCTCGAAGTTCGAGTTGCGGGGGAGCAGCCAGGTGTGCCCGTCTCGCTGGCGCAGGACCTTCACCGTGGCCTCGCCGTCGAGCATCGCCGCGACGATCTCGCCGTTCTCGGCCGTGCGCTGCGACCGCACGACGACCCAGTCGCCGTCGCAGATCGCGGCGTCGATCATCGACTCGCCCACGACCTTGAGCATGAAGAGCTCGCCCTTGCCCACCAGCTGGCGGGGGAGGGGGAACACCTCGTCGATCTGCTGGTCCGCCGTGATGGGGACTCCGGCGGCGATCCGCCCGACCAGCGGCACCATCGCGGCGTCGCCGACCGTCACGCTCGACTCGAACGACCCGTCGTCCTCGGTCGAGCTCGGCACGTCGATGAGGATCTCGAGAGCGCGCGGGCGGTTCGGATCGCGGCGGAGGTAGCCGCTGAGCTCGAGCTGGTTCAGCTGGTGCGTGACGCTCGAGAGCGAGGCGAGGCCGACCGCGTCGCCGATCTCGCGCATGCTCGGCGGGTAGCCCCGGCTCGAGACCGAGCGCTGGATCGCGTCGAGGATCGCGAGCTGCTTCGCGCTCAGGTTCTTCCGGCGGCGTCCGGTGCCCTGCTTGGCCTTGGCGGTCTGCGCGTCGCTCACGTGATCCTCTCTCGGCGCGCACCCCGCGTGCGCGCCCGCCCGGGTTGCGGTCGATCGCCGATGTCGGTGGTCGCTGCTGTACTACCAGCGGGCTCTCGAAACTGTATCCGGCAAGGGTGGCCGTTCGAAACATTCGTTCGAGTGTGTCGCGCGTTCTCGACAACGGATACGACGCGTCAGGCTCTTGCCTCCCGCTTTTTTCGAAGATATATTCGGAACAGAGGTTCGGGGCGGCCTCCCGGCCGAGGTCCGCCCCGAATCCCTGCTGAAAGGAGCGATCCCCATGATCGATCAGCACACCCACCAGCACAGCACCGCCGCCCTCGACGGTGCCGACGCGAAGCGTCCTGCCGTCGTGCGCACGCGACTCCGGATCACCCGCCGCGGCCGAGCCGCCCTCTCGGTTCTCGGGGCGCTCCCGCTCATCGCCGGCGCCTTCGCGTTCGGGCTCAACGGTGGAGGAGCGGTCGCCTCGGCCGAGACCTCCGAGGTCGAGTTCCAGTACGTGACGGTGCGCGCGGGGGAGTCGCTCTGGTCCCTCGCCGAGGAGATCGCACCCGACAGTGACCCGCGCGATGTCGTCTCCGACATCGTCTCCCTCAACCAGCTCTCGAGCGCCGGCCTCGAGCCCGGGCAGCGCCTCGCCGTCCCCGGCGCCTACGAGCTGGTCCGCTGAGCGGAGCGCCGGCTCGGCTCGACTCTGCGGCGGGCCCTGCCTCCTCGACGGGCGCCGCTACCATTCCCTGGTGACGACTCTCGACGACCTCCCTCTCCGTGACGACCTCCGCGGCAAGCTGCCCTACGGCGCTCCGCAGAAGGTCGTCCCCGTCGCCCTCAACGTCAACGAGAACACGCACCCCGTCCCCGACGACGTCATCGCCGACATCGTCGAGCGGGTGTCGGTCGCTCTGCGGACCGTGAACCGGTACCCCGACCGCGAGTTCCGTGAGCTGCGGGACTCGCTCGCCGGTTACCTCGGTCACGGACTGACCGCCGACAACATCTGGGCGGCGAACGGATCGAACGAGGTGCTGCAGCACATCCTGCAGGCCTTCGGCGGACCGGGTCGCTCGCTCCTCGGCTTCGCCCCGACCTACTCGATGTACTCGATCCTCGCCTCCGGCAGCGGCACCGAGTGGATCCCCGCGCCCCGGCAGGCCGACTTCGAGGTCGGAGCCGACCACGCGGCGGAGCAGGTCCGCCGTGCGCAGCCGGACATCGTCTTCCTCTGCGCGCCGAACAACCCGACGGGCACACCCCTGCCGCTCGCGACCATCGAGGCCGTGTACAACGCGACCTCCGGGATCGTCGTCGTCGACGAGGCGTACGCCGAGTTCGGCGGCCGAGGCGCCGACACGGCACTGAGCCTGCTCCCCGGCCGCCCCCGACTGCTCGTCTCGCGCACGATGAGCAAGGCCTTCGCCTTCGCCGGCGTGCGCCTCGGCTACCTGGCCGCCGACCCCGCGGTCGTCGACGCCCTCCGGCTCGTCCGCCTGCCGTACCACCTCTCCGCCCTCACGCAGGCGGCCGCCACCGCGGCCCTCGCCCACGCCGACGAGATGCTCGCGATGGTCGGCGACATCATCGAGCAGCGCGACCGCATGGTCGTCGGCCTCCGCGAGCTCGGCTACACCCCCCACGCGACGGGCAGCAACTTCGTCCTGTTCGGCGGGGTCGCCGACCCCGCCGCGACCTTCGAGGCGCTGCTGGCTCGAGGCGTCCTGATCCGCGACGTCGGCATCGCCGGGCACCTGCGGGTGAGCGCGGGCACCGAGGAGGAGACGACCGCGTTCCTCGAGGCGCTGCGCTCGCTGCCGGCACCCGATGCCGACCCGGCGACGGCGCTCGCGCACGAGTAGCGCGCACCCGCCGAGGGGTGCGGGGGCGGCGAATAGACTGGTCCCATGACCTCCCCGAGCGCCGCACCCGGGCGCACCGCCTCCCTCAGCCGTGCCACCAGCGAGTCGAGCATCGAGCTCTCGATCGACCTCGACGGCACCGGTGCCGCGGACCTCGAGACCGGCGTGCCCTTCTTCGACCACCTGCTCACCGCCTTCGCGAAGCACTCGCTCACCGACCTCCGGGTGCGCGCCACGGGCGACGTCGAGATCGACATCCACCACACGGCCGAGGACATCGGCATCGTGCTGGGCACCGCGATCCGGCAGGCGCTGGGCGACAAGAGCGGCATCTCGCGGTTCGGCGATGCCCTGGTCCCGCTCGACGAGGCCCTCGTCCAGGCAGTCGTGGACATCTCCGGCCGCCCCTACCTCGTGCACACGGGGGAGCCGGAGGGCTTCGCCCTGCACCTCATCGGCGGGCACTTCACCGGCTCGATGGTCCGCCACGTCTTCGAGGCCATCGCCTTCAACGCGGGCCTCACCGTGCACGTGACCGTGCTCGGCGGTCGCGATCCGCACCACATCGCCGAAGCGGAGTTCAAGGCGTTCGCCCGCGCCTTCCGCCAGGCCAAGGCGTTCGACCCGCTCGTCGCTGGGGTCCCCTCCACGAAGGGCGCGCTGTGAGCGCCCGCCCGTCCGTCGTCGTCTACGACTACGGATCCGGCAACGTCCACTCCGCCGTCAAGGCGCTCGAGCTCGCCGGGGCCGATGTCGAGCTCACCTCCGACCGCCGGAAGGCGCTGGAGGCCGACGGGCTGCTCGTCCCCGGAGTCGGCGCGTTCAGCGCGGTCATGGACGCTCTCACGAAGGCGCGGGGCGGCGAGATCATCGACAAGCGGCTCTCGGGGGGCCGCCCGGTCCTGGGGATCTGCGTCGGCATGCAGGTGCTCTTCGAGCGCGGCGTCGAGCGCGGCGTCGAGAGCGAGGGACTGGGCGAGTGGCCCGGCACGGTCGACCTCCTCCCCGCCGAGGTGGTCCCGCACATGGGCTGGAACACCGTTCAGGCGCCCGCGGGCTCGGTCCTCTTCGACGGCATCGCCGACGAGCGCTTCTACTTCGTGCACTCGTACGGCGCCCGGGAGTGGTCGCTCGACGTCATCCCTCCGTTCCCGGCTCCCGCGGTCACCTGGTCCGATCACGGCGGTCCCTTCATCGCGGCGGTCGAGAACGGTCCTCTCTCGGCGACCCAGTTCCACCCCGAGAAGTCGGGCGCCGCGGGCCTGCGGCTCCTCTCCAATTGGCTGGGCGGGCTCCGCACGAACTAGGATCGGCCGGTGGTCGGCGCCGCTCCCGGTGAGCGCCGCCTCTGCACCAGGGCTCCCGAGACTGAGGATGACGATGAGCGAGTTCACCAAGGCCCCGGGCCTTGTCCTTCTCCCCGCGATCGACGTGGCCGGCGGCAAGGCCGTCCGCCTGACGCAGGGCGAGGCGGGGACCGAGACCAACTACGGTGACCCGATCGACGCGGCCGGCGACTGGGCCGACCAGGGCGCGGAGTGGATCCACCTCGTCGACCTCGACGCCGCCTTCGGCCGGGGCGACAACCACGGGATCATGAAGAAGGTGATCCGCCAGGTGAAGGGCGTCAACGTCGAGCTCTCGGGCGGCATCCGCGACGACCGCAGCCTCGAGTCGGCACTCAGCGCCGGAGCGAAGCGCATCAACCTCGGCACCGCCGCTCTCGAGAACCCCGAGTGGGCCGCGAGCGTCATCGCTCAGTACGGCGACCAGATCGCCGTCGGGCTCGATGTGCGCGGCACCACGCTCGCCGCCCGCGGCTGGACGAAGGAGGGCGGCGACCTCTGGCAGGTCCTCGACCGTCTCGAGGAGGCCGGCTGCACGCGCTACGTCGTCACCGATGTGACCAAGGACGGGACGCTGAAGGGGCCGAACCTCGAGCTGCTCGAGCAGGTCATGGCCCGGACCCGCCGTCCGGTCATCGCCTCCGGCGGCATCTCGAACCTCGACGACATCGCCGCCCTGCGCGATCTCGTCCCGCAGGGCCTCGAGGGAGCGATCGTCGGCAAGGCCCTCTACGCCGGGGCGTTCACGCTCGCGGAGGCGCTGGATGTCGCGTCCGAGTGACGGACGCCCGCTCCCCTCGCATCTGACGGACTCCGCCGGGACCCCCTGGGCCGGCCGGCACTTCGCGCCGAGCGCGGGGAACGAGGACGACGGCCGTGCGCCGGAGCCCCTCGCGCGCGCTCTCGCCGACTTCGGCGCCGGCTCGCGCGGTCCGGAGGCCGTGGTCGACGCCCTGCGCGAGTCCCGGCTGCTGATCCCCCTCGTCGCGCACCTCGGGGAGGAGGGGGACGAGGTCGGCGGCCTGCGCACCGACAAGACGCAGGAGCTCTCGATCGTCACCGTCGCGGGGCCGGACGGCCGCAGCGTCCTCCCTGTCTTCAGCAGTGTCGACACGATGCGGCGCTGGGACGCCTCTGCGCGCCCGGTTCCCGTCGACGGCCGTCGAGCGGCGCTGGCCGCGGTGGCGGAGTCGACCGAGCTCCTGGTGCTCGACGCCGCCTCGGACCACGAGTTCGCCGTGCGCCGACCCGCGGTCTGGGCGATCGCCGAGGGCGCGCCGTGGCGTTCGAGCGCCGGGGATCCGGAGGTGCTCGCCGCTCTGCGGGCGGCGGCCCGGGACGAGGCGAGCGTCGTCTCGGTCGACGTCCGGCCCGGTGACCCGCGTCAGCGGCTCCAGGGGCCGGAGATCGTCGTGGTGCTGGCCCTCGTGCCCGGGCTCGACCGCGAGGCGCTCGGCGCCCTCGTGACTCGGCTGGGGGAGAGGTGGTCGGCCGAGGAGGTCATCGCCTCACGGGTCGACTCGCTCTCGGTGCAGCCGACTCCCGCCCGCTGACTCAGGTGACCGGGCCGGTCCACTTCTCGCCCGGGCCCTTGCCGATCGGATCGGGGAGGGGGGACGCCTCGCGGAACGCGAGCTGGAGCGTCCGCAGCCCGTCGCGCAGGCTCCGCGCGTGCATGTCGCTGATGTCGGGAGCTCCTGCGGTCACGAGCCCGGCCAGCGCGTTGATCAGCTTGCGCGCCTCGTCGAGATCGACCTGGGCGCCCGGCTCGTCGGCGAGTCCGCACTTGACCGCGGCAGCGCTCATCAGGTGCACGGCGGCGGTGGTGATGATCTCCACCGCGGGGACCTCCGCGATGTCGCGGGCGGCCTCCACGTCGGAGGAGTCGTCGGCATCGCCGAAGCGGCGGGCGTAGTCGTCGTCGTACTGGGCCATGGGTCCTTCGTTCGGTGGATCGGGCCCGTGCCGGGGCCTCGCGGAGGGGCTCCGGGAGGCGAGCGCATCCGCTCTGTCGCCCGGGCCGGGATTCTGCTAAGGTGATGCGGGCTCCGAGGCATGTCCTCGGTTCGAAAGTGGAGATTCTCCCACCCGCGCTTGACCGCTTCACTAGGTTACCGGGTCTGAAGCACTCCGCCCTCGGTGACGAGGGCAGGACTGCGGCACCCGAGCGAAACCTCGGAGGCCGGGTCGCAGGGTGCGAGCACGTGCACGAGCACGTCAGGAATCTCCTCTCTCGGGATGCGCCGGATCAGAATCCGGCAGCAGAGCAGCTACTCACCGAGATCAGAGGAGAAACGCAATCAGCGATCCCCGTACCAACGACCGAATCCGCGTCCCCGAGGTCCGCCTCGTGGGTCCCGCCGGAGAACAGGTCGGCGTCGTGAAAATCGAGGTCGCCCTGCGACTCGCGCAGGACGCAGACCTGGATCTGGTCGAGGTTGCTCCCAACTCCAAGCCTCCCGTCGCCAAGATCATGGACTACGGGAAGTTCAAGTACGAGCAGGCCCAGAAGCTCAAGGAAGCCCGTCGCAACCAGGCGAACACGATCCTCAAGGAGGTCCGTTTCCGCCTGAAGATCGACAAGCACGACTACGAGACCAAGCGCAAGCGCGCCGAGGGCTTCCTCAAGGCCGGCGACAAGGTCAAGGCCATGATCCTGTTCCGCGGTCGCGAGCAGTCCCGCCCCGAGATGGGCGTCCGACTCCTGCAGCGCTTCGCGGAGGACGTGTCCGAGTTCGGCCAGGTCGAGTCCACCCCGACCATCGACGGTCGCAACATGGTGATGGTCATCGGCCCCCTGAAGAACAAGTCCGAGGCCAAGGCCGAGGCCAACGCGGTTCGCGCGGCTCGCCGCGAGGCCAACACCCCTGAGGAATCGGCCGAGGCCGAATCCGTCTGATACTTCGCCGCCCCGGTCTCGGGGCCGGTGGACGCCCTGCTCGCGGGGCACCGGTTTCGCCCCGCTGACGTGGGTGCGACGTGACAAGGAGAGAACATGCCCAAGATGAAGACCCACTCGGGTGCCAAGAAGCGCTTCAAGGTGACCGGCTCCGGCAAGGTCATGAAGCAGCAGGCCGGTATGCGCCACAACCTGGAGTCCAAGTCCAGCGTCCGCACCCGCCGCCTGAACCAGGACCAGGTCCTCGCCCCGCAGGACGCCAAGGTCGCCAAGAAGCTTCTCGGTCTGTAGTCCACTGCCGCGCAGTCCGCTGCGCTGCGTGGTCCGCTGCTGCACCGACCCGGATCGATAGGAAGAAAAAGAAATGGCAAGAGTCAAGAGGGCGGTCAACGCCCACAAGAAGCGTCGCGTCATCCTCGAGCGCGCGTCGGGCTACCGCGGCCAGCGTTCGCGCCTGTACCGCAAGGCCAAGGAGCAGGTCACCCACTCCCTCGTCTACTCGTACCGCGACCGCCGCGCGAAGAAGGGCGAGTTCCGCCGCCTCTGGATCCAGCGCATCAACGCGGCCTCGCGTGCGAACGGCCTGACCTACAACCGCTTCATCCAGGGCCTCGCCCTGGCCGGCGTCCAGGTCGACCGCCGCATCCTCGCGGACCTCGCGATCACCGAGCCCGCGACCTTCGCCGCCCTCGTGGCGACCGCGAAGAACGCGCTGCCCGCCGACACGTCGGCGCCCAAGGCCGCCGCGTAGTCCGCACGGACGCTCCCGGAGGGGGTCCCGACCACTGGTCGGGGCCCCCTCCGTCGTTCCCGGCCACGGCTTCGGGGACGGCGACGTGTCGCCGGGGCTGCCGACGGCGCCGCCGATAGGCTCGCCGCATGCTCGACAACCCCCGTTCCCCCCGCGTCCGCTCCGTGGCGAAGCTCACCCGGCGCCCCGCGCGGCAGGAGACGGGGCTCTTCCTCCTCGAGGGTCCGCAGGCCATCGCGGAGGCGCTGCGCTACCGCCCCGAGCTGCTCGTCGAGTCGTTCGCGACCCCGACCGCTCTGGAGCGGCACCCCGAGATCGTCGCGGCCGCCGAGGAGGCGGACGTCGAGATCGAGTACGTGACCGAGGACGTGCTCGACGCGATGGCCGACACGGTCACGCCGCAGGGCTTCGTCTCCGTCTGCCGCCAGTTCCCCGTGTCGCTGAAGGACGTCGTCGCCTCCGAGCCTCGACTCGTCGCGGTCCTCGAGGAGGTGCGCGACCCCGGCAACCTCGGCACCATCGTCCGGGCCGCCGACGCCGCGGGTGCCGACGCCGTCGTCCTGACCGGCCGCTCCGTCGACCTGTACAACCCCAAGGTCGTCCGGTCGACGACCGGGTCCCTCTTCCACCTCCCCGTCGCCGTCGACGCCGAGCTCGCGGACGTGCTGCAGCGCCTGCGGGCCGTCGGCCTGCGCTCGGTCGCGGCGGACGTGAAGGGGGAGGACCTGCTCGAGGTCCGGGCCCGCGGCGATCTCGCCCAGCCGACCGTCTGGGTGTTCGGCAACGAGGCTCGCGGTCTCGAGGACGCCTCTCTCGAGCTCGTCGACGGTGTGGTCGCGGTGCCCATCTACGGCGCGGCGGAGTCGCTCAACCTCGCGACGGCCGCGTCCGTCTGCCTGTACGAGAGCGCCTTCGCGCTCCGTTCCTGAGAGCGGGCGTCCACCTGCCGGGTCTGAGCGCGCGCACAGAGGGCTTATTAACCTCTGATTAAGAAAACGCTCATGATTTGACCCACCCATTCCCGTGTGATTCTCTGGCCGAATGGAAGCAGCTGTGCAGGACGATCGCTCGTCCGCTCCCGTCGGAGCACCCCTCGTCGTCCTGGACGGCGTGCAGAAGCACTACGGGGAGTTCCAGGCCCTCAAGGACATCGACCTCTCCGTGCACCGCGGTGAGGTCGTCGTGGTCCTCGGCCCGTCCGGTTCCGGCAAGTCGACCCTCTGCCGCACGATCAACCGGCTCGAGACGATCTCGGGCGGGACGATCTCGATCGACGGCCAGAAGCTGCCGGAGGAGGGCAAGGGCCTCGCGGCGCTCCGTGCCGACGTCGGCATGGTGTTCCAGTCCTTCAACCTCTTCGCGCACAAGACGATCCTCGAGAACGTGACGCTCGGACCGATCAAGGTCCGCAAGCTCTCGCGCAAGGCCGCGGAGGCGGAGGCGCAGGCGCTGCTCGACCGGGTCGGCGTCGGCCATCAGGCGGGCAAGACCCCGGCTCAGCTCTCGGGCGGGCAGCAGCAGCGCGTCGCCATCGCCCGGGCGCTGGCGATGAAGCCCAAGGTCATGCTCTTCGACGAGCCGACCTCGGCGCTCGACCCCGAGATGATCAACGAGGTGCTCGACGTGATGGTCGGCCTCGCCAAGGACGGCATGACCATGATCGTCGTCACCCACGAGATGGGCTTCGCCCGGAAGGCCGCCGACCGGGTCGTCTTCATGGCCGACGGTGAGATCCTCGAGGACACCGATCCCGAGTCGTTCTTCACCGCGCCGCGCACCGACCGCGCCAAGGACTTCCTCTCGAAGCTCATCACCCACTGACTCCTCCCGCACCAGGAGGTGCGAGGGCGTGCGTCCGCACAGCACGCAGGAGGCACGCCCCGCACAGCATCCATCCGACGGATCGACCCCCACCATCCCGGGGAGCGATCGGACATCGCCCGCTCCGGCGGGCCACACCCCAGGAAGGACGACCATGCGCACCAAGCTCATGTTCATGACCGCCGGGATCGCAGCAGCGACCCTCGCTCTCGCCGGCTGCTCCGGCGGCGACTCCGGAACCGGCGACGCCGGAGCCGGCTCCGAGGGAAGCGGAGCGGCCTACGAGGTCGCGACCGACGTCACCCTCGAGGGCAGCCCCACCTTCGACGCCATGACCTCGGACGACACGGTCACCATCGGCGTCAAGGAGGACCAGCCCGGACTCGGCTACCTCGACGCAGCGACCGGCGAGCGCTCGGGCTTCGACATCGAGATCGCCAAGTGGATCGCCGCCTCGCTCGGCTTCTCCGAGGACCAGATCGAGTACACCGCGATCCCGTCGGCCAACCGCGAGGCGTCGATCGTGAACGGCGACATCGACTACTACGTCGGCACCTACTCGATCACCGACAAGCGCAAGGAGCAGGTCGGCTTCGCCGGACCCTACTTCGAGACGGGCCAGCAGCTGCTGGTCGCCGCGGACGACGACACGATCGAGGGTCCGGACGACCTCACCGCCGACACCACCGTGTGCTCGGCGACCGGGTCCACCCCGATCCAGAACATCCGCACCAACTACCCCGAGGTGAAGACCGAGGAGTTCGACACGTACTCGCAGTGCGTCGACGCTCTGAACGACGGACAGGTCGACGCGGTCACCACCGACGGTGCGATCCTCATCGGCTACGCGGCGCAGAGCCCCGACGAGCTCAAGGTCGTCGGCGAGCCCTTCAGCACCGAGCTGTACGGCGTCGGCCTGGCCAAGGACGACACCGCGCTGCGCGGCTTCATCAACGACATGTTCACCGAGGGCGGTGACACCTGGAGCGCGATCTACGACGAGACCCTCGGCGAGTCCGGCACCGAGGTCGAGCAGCCCGCGGTCGACGCGTACTAGCAGGCGGTCCCGGGCGGCGCTCTGCGCGCCGCCCGGGACTCCCGCTCCTCCCTCCCACCTCCCGATGAAAGGGCTCGCCGCATGGATGTTCTCCTGAACAACCTCGACGTGTTCGTCCCGGCGTTCGGCAACACGCTGTTGCTCTTCGCCGTCTCGCTCGTGTTCGCCCTCCTCATCGGCACCGTGGTGGGCGCCATGCGCGTCTCGCCCGTCCCGATCGCCCGCGCGGTCGGCACCGTCTACGTGAACACCGTCAGGAACACTCCGCTCACGCTCCTGATGTTCTTCTTCGCCTTCGGGTACCCGAAGCTCGACCTGCCGGATCTCGACTACACGACGCTCGCGATCTGCGCCCTGAGCCTCTACACGGCCACCTACGTCGCCGAGGTGCTGCGCTCGGGCATCAACACCGTGCCGATCGGCCAGGCCGAGGCGGCCCGCGCGGTCGGGCTCGACTTCGGCCTGACCATGACGCAGGTCGTCCTCCCGCAGGCCTTCCGCTCGGTGATCCCGCCGCTGATGAGCGTCCTCATCGCACTGCTGAAGAACACGACCGTCGCCGCGGGCTTCTCGGTCGCCGAGGCCGGCACGATCGTCCGCGAGCTCAACGAGCGCGGCGAGAACAGCCTGATCGTCGTGCTGTGGGTCGCCCTCGTGTTCGTCGTGCTCGTCACCGGCCTCTCGCTCGTCCAACGTCAGCTCGAGAAGAAGTGGAGGGTCGCCCGGTGAGCTCCGTCCTCTTCGACAACCCGGGCCCTCGCGCCAGGGCGCGCAACCGCGCGATCGGGGCCGTCGTGATCCTGCTGATCGCCGCCTTCCTCGCCTTCGTCCTCTGGCGCTTCGCCGAGTCCGGCCAGTTCTCGGCCGAGAAGTGGCGCGCTTTCCAGTACCCGCTCGTCTGGCAGAGCATCGGAGCGGCGCTGGGCCAGACCCTCGCCGCCTTCGCGACCGCCGGAGTCGCGAGCATCGTGCTCGGACTCGTCCTGGCCGTCGGCCGCCTCTCGGACCGCCGGTGGATCAACGTCCCGGTCACGCTCTTCATCGAGCTGTTCCGCGCGATCCCCGTGCTCATCCTGATGATGCTGATGTACTACGGGCTCCCGTTCGCGGGGCTCAAGCTCAGCCCCTACCTCGCCGTCGTCATCGCGCTGACGCTCTACAACGGCTCCGTCTTCTCCGAGATCTTCCGGGCCGGCATCGAGGCCCTGCCCCGCGGCCAGAAGGAGGCGGGCTACGCGATCGGCCTCCGTAAGGCGGGCGTCATGCGCCTGATCCTGTTCCCGCAGGCCATCCGCTCGATGCTCCCGGTCATCATCGCCCAGCTCGTCGTCGCACTGAAGGACACCGCGCTCGGCTCGATCATCACCTACAACGAACTGCTGTACTACGCGAAGTACCTCGGCAACCAGCCGAGCCTGGACAGCCCGATCATCCCGGCGGCCATCGTGATCGGCGCGATCTACATCGGCATCTGCCTCGCCCTCTCCGGCCTCGCGAAGTGGGTCGAGATCCGCACGAAGAGCAGCGGACGCCGCGGCACCGGGCACCCCGCCGCCCGCGCCACCACCGACACGGCGCTGATCGCGGCGCAGGACTGAGTCGATTGCTCGCCTCGCTTTCGGCGAGGCGAGCCGCGGTCGGCGTTCCGGGGTGGTGCGTTCGCGGGAGCGGGGTGCGTGCGGCTAGGGCGAATCGCTCGCACGCGATCCACGCGTTCGCCTCGTCGAGATCGGCTGGTCGTCCGCTCGACCTGCTGGTCCAGTAGCCGCGGAGCGGCGTCTCGAGACACGGGTCCGCTCGCAGCCGACGTGACGCACCTGCTGGTCGAGTAGCCGCATGGCGGCGTACCGAGACCCGGATCCGCCGGCAGTCGTCGTGACGCCTCTGCTGCCCGAGTAGCCGCGAAGCGGCGTATCGAGGCCCGTCCGCCCGCAGTCGTCGTTGTGCGTCTTCCGGTCGAGTGACCGCACGCGGCGGGGGAGGGGCGGCGCAGGCCCTCGCCTACACTGGGGGATCGTGTCCGACAGCAACCCGATCACCGACGAGGCCGTCTCCGCAGCCGTCGCCGAGGCGCTCACCGCGATCAGCGCGGCCGGCGACTCCGCTGCGCTGAAGGCGGCCCGCTCCGCCCATCTCGGCGAAGGCTCCGCCCTCGCCCGTCTCAACGCGCAGATGCGCTCCGTGCCGCCCGAGTTCAAGGCCGCCTCCGGCAAGCTCGTCGGCTCGGCCCGCAAGCAGGTGGGCGACGCGTACGCCGCGCGGGAGGCCGAGCTCGTCGCCGCCGAGGACGCGGCCGCCCTCGACGCCGAGCGAGTCGACGTCACCGCCGGCGCGAGCTTCCGCCGCGTCGGCGCCCGCCACCCGCTCTCGCTCCTCCAGGAGAGCATCGCCGACGTCTTCGTCGGCATGGGCTGGGAGATCGCGGAGGGCCCCGAGCTCGAGAACGAGTGGTTCAACTTCGACGCCCTGAACTTCGACGAGGACCACCCGGCCCGTGCGATGCAGGACACCTTCTTCGTCGATCCGGTCGACTCGCACCTCGTCCTGCGCACGCACACGTCGCCGGTGCAGATCCGCTCGATGCTCGAGCGCGACCTGCCCGTCTACGTCATCGCTCCCGGACGCGTGTACCGCACCGACGAGCTCGACGCGACGCACACCCCCGTCTTCACCCAGTTCGAAGGACTCGCCGTCGACCGGGGTCTCACGATGGCGCACCTGCGGGGCACCCTCGAGCACGTCGCCCGGCTCCTCTTCGGTGACGAGGCGCGGATCCGCCTGCGTCCGAACTACTTCCCGTTCACCGAGCCCAGCGCCGAGCTCGACGTCTGGCACCCGACCTTCGTCGGCGGCGCGCGATGGATCGAGTGGGGCGGCTGCGGGATGATCAACCCGAACGTGCTCCGCGCGGCGGGCATCGACCCGGAGGAGTACTCCGGCTTCGCCTTCGGGATGGGCATCGAGCGGACGCTGATGTTCCGCAACGACGTGAAGGACATGCGCGACATGGTCGAGGGCGACGTCCGCTTCAGCGAGCAGTACGGGATGGTGATCTGATGCGCATCCCGCTGAGCTGGCTGGGGGAGTACGTCGACCTCGAGCAGGGAACGAGCACCGAGTCGGTGCACGCCGCCCTCGTCTCCGTGGGTCTCGAGGAGGAGGACGTCCACCGCTTCGAGGTCTCCGGACCCGTCGTCGTCGGCCAGGTCCTCGACCTGGTCCCCGAGCCGCAGAAGAACGGCAAGACGATCAACTGGTGCACCGTGCGGGTCGCTCCCGAGGGGGAGACGGCGGCGGACGGAGGCGGGGACGTCCGAGGCATCGTCTGCGGTGCGCACAACTTCGCCGCGGGCGACAAGGTGGTCGTGTCCCTGCCGGGCGCGGTCCTGCCCGGGCCGTTCCCCATCTCGGCTCGCAAGACCTACGGCCACGTGTCCGACGGCATGATCGCGTCGAGCCGCGAGCTGGGCCTGGGTGACGACCACGACGGCATCCTCCGTCTCGCGAGCCTCGGCATCGACCCCGAGGTGGGCACCGACGCGATCGCTCTGCTCGGGCTCGACGACGCGGCCGTCGAGGTCAACGTCACGCCCGACCGCGGCTACGCGTTCTCGATCCGCGGCATCGCGCGCGAGTACGCCCACGCGACGGGAGCCGCGTTCCGCGACCCGGCGCTCTCCGTCGTCGACGCCGGACGCTCGGGAGCGGCACCGGTGTTCCCGGTCGAGATCGAGGACCGTGCGCCGATCCGCGGCCGGCAGGGCGCCTCCGTCTTCGTCACCCGCGTCGTGCGGGGCGTCGACACCGCCCGACCCACGCCTCCGTGGATGGTGGCGCGCCTGCGCCTCGCGGGCGTCCGCTCGATCTCGCTGGTCGTCGACGTCACCAACTACGTCATGTTCGAGCTCGGGCAGCCGCTGCACGGCTACGACCTCGCCACCCTGCAGGGCGGCATCCTCGTGCGCCGCGCGGAGCCGGGGGAGACCCTCGAGACCCTCGACGGCCAGACGAGGAGGCTCCACCCCGAGGACCTGGTGATCGCCGACGACGGCGGCGCCATCGGCCTCGCGGGCGTCATGGGCGGTGCTCGCACCGAGATCGGCGGATCCACGCAGGACGTGCTGATCGAGGCGGCGAACTTCGATCCGGTCTCCATCGCGCGCACCGCTCGCCGGCACAAGCTGCCGAGCGAGGCCTCCCGCCGGTTCGAGCGCGGAGTCGACCCGCTCGTCGCGCCGGTCGCCGCCGCCCGTGCGGTCCAGCTGCTCGTCGAGCTCGCCGGCGGCACGGCGGACGAGCTCGGCTCGTCGCTGACCGCCTCCGCCGCGGCACCCGTGATCGAGCTGCCCGACGGCTACGTGTCCTCGCTCATCGGAGTGGAGTACACGCCCGAGGAGATCCGCGGCTCGCTCGTCGAGATCGGCGCGAGCGTCGAGGCGGGTGGATCGGGTCTCCTGGTCACTCCGCCGAGCTGGCGACCCGACCTCACCGACAAGGCGACGCTCGCCGAGGAGGTCGCGCGGATCACCGGGTACGACCGCATCCCGGCGATCCTGCCGGTCGCGCCGCCCGGACGCGGGCTCACGTCCGGCCAGCGCCTGCGCCGCGTCATCGCGCAGACGCTCGCGGCGTCGGGGCTCGTCGAGGTGCTCTCCTACCCGTTCCTCCCGCGTGCTCTCAACGACCGGCTCGGCTCGCCCACCGGCGAGCCCGTGCAGCAGGTCACCCTGGCGAACCCGCTCGACGCGACGGCCGCGCAGCTGCGCGTCACGCTGCTCCCGGGCCTCGTGCAGGTCGCCGCGCGCAACCGGTCGCGCGGTCTGACCGACCTCGCGATCTACGAGACGGGCACGGTGTTCCTGCCCGACGCCTCGGCGCCGTTCGGCTCCGACGTGCTCCCGCGCGGGGCCGAGCGCCCGTCGGCCGAGGTCGAGCGCGCGCTGAACGCGGGCATCCCGCCCCAGCCGCTGCACGTCGCGGCTCTGCTCATGGGGGCCGCGGTCGAGCGCCAGCCCGGGGTCGCTCAGCGCGACGTCGACTGGCGCGACGCACTCGACGTCGTCCGGGCGATCGGAGCCGCGGCCGGGGTCGACCTCGTCGTCCGCCAGGGCGCGCACGCCGCGCTGCACCCGGGCCGCACCGCCGAGATCCTCCTGGACGACTCCGTCGTCGGGTACGCGGGCGAGCTGCTCCCCGCGCTGGCGGAGGAGCTCGACCTGCCCCGCCGGGTCGCCGTCGTCGAGCTCGACCTCGATCCCGTCCTCGCCCGGGCCGGAGCCGTCGTCGTCGCGCGACCCGTCGGCGCCCTCCCCGCCGCGACGCAGGACCTCTCGCTCGTCGTGCCCGTCGAGGTGGCGGCCGAGGACGTCCGATCGGCCGTCGCCGACGGCGCCGGGATGCTGCTCGAGTCGATCCGCCTGGTCGACGACTACCGCGGCGCGGGCCTGGAGGAGGGGACGAAGTCGCTCACCTTCGCGCTCCGCTTCCGCGCCGCCGATCGCACCCTCACCGCAGCCGAGGCGACCGCGTCGAAGGAGAGCGGAGTCGCGGTCGCGGCCGAGCGCTTCGGCGCGCGACTGCGCGACTGATCGCCGCGGTCGTCGGCCCGCGAGAGCCGGCGACCGCACCGATCGCGTCCCCTGCACGGACTAGGCTGTCGGGCATGACTTTTTCCGTGGCGGTCGCCGGTGCGAGCGGGTACGCGGGCGGCGAGCTCCTGCGCCTGCTCGCCGAGCACCCCGGGTTCGAGGTGCGCACCGTCACGGCGCACGCCAACGCCGGGCAGCCCCTCATCGCCGTGCAGCCCCACCTGCGCTCGCTGCGCCACCTGACGCTCGTCGACACGACGACCGAGAACCTGGCCGGCCACGACGTGGTCTTCCTCGCCCTCCCGCACGGCAGGTCCGGCGAGATCACGGCGACGCTCCCCGACGACGTCCTCGTCGTCGACTGCGGCGCCGACCACCGGCTGACCGACGAGCAGGACTGGGCCGACTACTACGGCGGCGAGTTCGCCGGGGCGTGGCCCTACGGGCTCCCCGAACTCCTCATCGGGGGCGGCGGACGCAAGCAGCGCGAGCGGCTCGAGGGCGTGCGGCGCATCGCCGTTCCGGGCTGCAACGTCACCGCTATCACGCTCGGGCTCGCTCCGGGCCTGCACGCGGGGGTCATCGAGCCGGGCGACCTCGTCTCGGTGCTGGCCGTCGGCCCCTCCGGCGCGGGCAAGAGCCTGCGCACCGATCTGCTCGCGAGCGAGCTGCTCGGCTCCGCCCACGCCTACGGTCTGGGCGGCACCCACCGGCACAACCCCGAGATCCGGCAGAACCTCGCCCTCGCGGGAGCGGGCCCGGTCTCGATCTCCTTCACGCCCGTCCTCGTGCCGATGTCCCGCGGCATCCTCGCCACGTCCACCGCGCGGCTCGCCCCCGGCGTGTCGGCGCACGACGTGCGCGCCGCCTGGGAGTCCGCGTACGGCGACGAGACCTTCGTGCAGCTGCTGCCCGAGGGCTCGTTCCCCCGGACGGCCGACGTGGTCGGGGCGAACACCGCCCTCGTGGGCGTCGGCGTCGACGAGCGCGCCCGCCGCGTCGTCGCGGTCACCGCGATCGACAACCTGGTCAAGGGCACCGCGGGCGCCGCGATCCAGTCCGCCAACATCGCTTTGGGCCTCGACGAGTCCCTCGGCCTGAGCGTGAACGGAGTCGCGCCGTGAGCATCACCGCAGCAGCAGGATTCGAGGCGGCCGGCGTCGTCGCCGGCCTGAAGTCGACCGGCGCGCGCGACATCGCCCTGGTCAAGAATCTCGGCCCGCTGCAGAACGCCGCGGCCGTCTTCACCAGCAACCGCTGCAAGGCGAACCCGGTGCTCTGGAGCGAGCAGGTGATGCGCGACGGCGTCGTCTCGGCGATCGTCCTGAACTCCGGCGGAGCCAACTGCTACACCGGGGCGCAGGGGTTCCAGGTCACGCACCGCACGGCCGAGCTCGTCGGCGAGATGCTCGACGTCGCCGCCGGTGACGTGCTCGTGTGCTCCACGGGGCTGATCGGCGACCAGCTCGACCTCGCGAAGATCACGCGCGGAGTGACCGACGCGGCGGCCGCACTCCCCGGCGCCACCGGGACGGAGGCCGGCGAGGACGCCGCCCGGGCGATCATGACGACCGACACGGTCCCGAAGCAGGCGACGGTGCGCTCGGACGACGGCTGGAGCATCGGCGGCATGGCCAAGGGCGCGGGAATGCTCGCGCCGGGGCTGGCGACCATGCTCGTGGTGATCACGACCGATGCGGTCCTCGACTCCGCGGAGCTCGACACCGCACTCCGGTCGGCGACCCGGGTGACCTTCGACCGACTCGACTCCGACGGCTGCATGTCGACGAACGACACCGTGGCGCTGCTCGCGAGCGGTGCGAGCGGAGTGAGCCCCTCGGTCGACGCCTTCACCGCCGCGCTCACCGAGGTGTGCCGCGACCTCACCCTCCAGCTGCAGGCCGACGCCGAGGGGGCGGCGCACGACGTCGCGATCCGCGTGCTGAACGCCGCGAGCGAGGACGAGGCCGTGGTCGTCGCCCGCGCCGTCTCGCGGAGCAACCTGTTCAAGGCCGCGATCTTCGGCAACGATCCCAACTGGGGCCGAGTCCTGGCCGCGGTCGGCACCACCGACGCCGAGTTCGACCCGTACGGCATCGACGTCGCCATCAACGGCGTGCAAGTCTGCCGCGCCGGCGAGCCGTTCGAGGGCCGGGACCTCGTCGACCTCGCGCCGAGGTCCGTCTCGGTCGACATCGACCTGCATGCGGGCCCCGCGACGGCGACCGTCTGGACGAACGACCTCACGCACGACTACGTGCACGAGAACTCGGCCTACTCGAGCTGAGGCGGACATGGACCACGACACCCACACCGAGGCCGAGGGCATCGCCCTGCGCGAGGAGGCCGGGCTCAAGGCGGGCACCCTGATCGAGGCGCTGCCCTGGCTCAAGCGCTTCCACGGGCGCACGATGGTGATCAAGTTCGGCGGCAACGCAATGGTGTCGGAGGAGCTGCAGCGCGCCTTCGCGCAAGACATCGTCTACCTGCGCTACGCCGGCATCCGGCCGGTCGTCGTGCACGGCGGCGGCCCGCAGATCTCCCGGATGCTCGACCGGCTCGGCATCACGAGCGAGTTCCGCGGCGGGTACCGCGTGACGAGTCCCGAGGCGATGGAGGTCGTCCGGATGGTGCTCACCGGGCAGATCAGCCGCGACATCGTCCGGCGCATCAACGAGCACGGACCGCTGGCCGCCGGCATCTCCGGGGAGGACGCCGGTCTGTTCCTCGGGCGTCGGCGCGGGGTCGTCCTCGACGGCGTCGAGCACGATCTGGGTCTCGTCGGCGACGTCGTCGCCGTCGACCCCGCTGCCGTCCTCGCGCAGCTCGAGGCCGGGCGCATCCCGGTGGTCTCCTCGATCGCCCCCGACTCCGACGATCCGACGCAGTCGCTCAACGTCAACGCCGATGCGGCCGCGGCTGCGCTCGCCGTCGCGCTCGGGGCCGAGAAGCTCGTCATCCTGACCGACGTCGCGGGCCTCTACTCCGACTGGCCGGATCGCGACTCGCTGGTCTCGCAGATCTCCTCCGACGAGCTCATCGACCTGCTCCCCTCCCTCGAGTCCGGCATGATCCCGAAGATGACGGCGTGCCTCGACGCCGTGCAGGGCGGTGTGCCCAAGGCCGCGATCATCGACGGGCGGCTCGCGCACTCCGTCCTCCTCGAGGTGTTCACCAGCGAGGGCATCGGCACCGAGGTCGTCGCCTCGCCCCGACCGGACGACCGGGAGCGAACGTCGGGCCGCTGACCCCTCAGCGGCCCCGGCTCCGAGCGCGCGCCCTCCCGGGTCCGTGCACCGACGGCCGCCCCGGCCGGTCCGCTCGTTCAGAAAGGTCCGTCATGCCCTCCGACACCCCCGGCTCCACCGCGGTCGACTCCCGCGCGGACGAGGCGCAGCAGCGCTACGCGTCCGCGATGATGCGGACGTTCGCCCCTCCGCTCGCCGTCCTCGAGCGCGGAGAGGGCTGCCGCGTCTGGGACGTCGACGGTCGGGAGTACCTCGACTTCCTCGGCGGCATCGCCGTCAACTCGCTCGGGCACGCCCATCCGGTCTTCGTGGAGGCGGTCAGCCGTCAATCGGCGTCGCTCGCCCACGTGTCGAACTACTTCGCCACCGCGCCGCAGATCGCGCTCGCCGAGAAGCTCCGCGAGCTCACCGGCGCGGGGGAGGAGGGGCGCGTCTACTTCGCGAACTCCGGCACCGAGGCGAACGAGGCCGCGTTCAAGCTGGCGCGCCTGAACGTCGAGGGCGGGGCCCGCCCTCGGATCCTCGCACTCCGCAACGCCTTCCACGGGCGCACCATGGGCGCCCTGGCGCTGACGGGCAAGGCCGCGATGCGGGCGCCGTTCGAGCCGATGCCGGCAGGCGTGGAGCACATCGACGCGAGCATCGAGGCCCTCGAGTCCGCGCTCGACACCTCGGTCGCGGCTCTCGTCGTCGAGCCGATCCAGGGGGAGGCGGGGGTGATCCCGCTGCCCGACGGCTTCCTCGAGCGCGCACGGGAGCTGACCCGCGAGCACGGCGTCCTCCTGATCGTCGACGAGATCCAGACCGGCGTCGGCCGCACGGGCCACTGGTTCGCCTACCAGCGCGCCGGCATCGTCCCGGATGCGATCACGCTCGCCAAGGGTCTGGGCGGCGGGTTCCCCGTCGGCGCGCTCGTGACCTTCGGCCGGGCCTCGGAGCTGTTCCAGAAGGGGCACCACGGCAGCACGTTCGG
The DNA here is from genome assembly GCF_017355185.1 of Rathayibacter sp. SD072. Lineage (GTDB taxonomy): Bacteria > Actinomycetota > Actinomycetes > Actinomycetales > Microbacteriaceae > Rathayibacter. The sequence goes on from NZ_JADILJ010000026.1 coordinate 42,146, forward strand.
CGGCAACCCGCTGGCGACCGCTGTCGCGGGAGCAGTCCTGGGCGAGATCGAACGGGCCGGACTGCTCGCCAACGCCCGCGAGCGCGGTGCGCAGATCGTCCGGGCCGTCGACGCCCTGTCCTCTCCGCTCATAGGCGGCGTCCGCGGTGCGGGGCTGCTGCTGGGCATCGCCCTCACCGAGCCCGTCGCCGCGGAGCTCGCGGCGGCGGCCCTCGCGGAAGGACTCATCGTGAACGCCGCGAACGAGTCGAGCATCCGCCTCGCGCCGCCGCTGATCATCTCGGCCGCCGACGTCGACGACTTCGCCGTCCGCTTCGCGCGGGCGCTCTCGACCCTCACCTCCGACCACTCCTCGACCGAAAGCGACCCGCTCCCGTGACCCGCCACTTCCTCCGCGACGACGACATCACCCCCGCCGAGCAGGCCGAGATCCTCGATCTCGCCCTCGAGCTGAAGCGCGACCGGTGGTCGAGGAAGCCGCTCGAGGGTCCGCAGACCGTCGCCGTGATCTTCGACAAGTCCTCGACCAGGACCCGGGTGTCCTTCGCCGTCGGCATCGCCGATCTCGGCGGTGCCCCGCTCATCATCTCGACCGCCAGCAGCCAGCTCGGCGGCAAGGAGACGGCGTCGGACACCGCCAGGGTGCTCGAGCGACAGGTGGCCGCGATCGTGTGGCGCACCTACGCGCAGTCGGGGCTGGAGGAGATGGCCCGCGGCACCCGCGTGCCCGTCGTCAACGCGCTGTCCGACGAGTTCCACCCGTGCCAGCTGCTGGCCGACCTGCTCACGATCCGCGAGCACCGCGGCCGCCTCGCCGGTCTCACGCTCACCTTCTTCGGCGACGGCGCGAGCAACATGGCGCACTCCTACCTGCTCGCCGGAGCGACGGCGGGCATGCACGTGCGGATCGTCTCGCCGGACACCTACGCGCCCGACCCCGAGGTGCTGGCCGACGCGCAGCGCATCGCCGCGACCACGGGAGGATCGGCGACGACGACGACCGACCCCGCCGCGGGGGCGACCGGTTCCGACATCGTGATCACCGACACCTGGGTGTCGATGGGCAAGGAGGAGGAGAAGGCGCAGCGCGTCGAGACCTTCGGCGCCTACCGCGTCGACGCCGGGACGATGGCGGCCGCGGCTCCGGACGCCCTCTTCCTCCACTGCCTCCCCGCGGACCGCGGGTACGAGGTCACCGCCGACGTGATCGACGGCGCTCAGAGCGTGATCTGGGACGAGGCCGAGAACCGTCTCCACGCCCAGAAGGCCCTGCTCGTCTGGCTCCTCGAGCGCGCGGGCGAGCCCGCCGCCGCTCAGTAGACTCGACAGCCGAACCGAGGAGAACCATGACGGAACGACCCTCCGCCCGCGCGGGCGAGGCCGGTGCGCTCTGGGGCGGCCGCTTCGCCGGCGGGCCCTCGCCCGAGCTCGCGGCCCTCTCGAAGTCCACGCACTTCGACTGGCAGCTGGCCGAGTACGACCTCGCCGGATCCCGTGCGCACGCGCGGGCGCTCGCCGCAGCCGGGTACCTCGACGAGGTCGAGCTCCAGCAGATGCTCGACGCCCTCGAGCGCCTGCGCGCGGACGTCGTCGACGGCCGCTTCGTCGCCGAGGAGTCCGACGAGGACGTGCACGGCGCTCTCGAGCGCGGCCTGATGATCGAGGCCGGCCCCGAGCTCGGCGGCAAGCTGCGGGCGGGCCGGTCGCGCAACGACCAGATCGCGACCTTCGTGCGGATGTACCTCCGCGACCACGCCGCCGTCGTCTCCGAGCAGGTCGTCCAGCTCATCGATGCGATCGCCGCGCAGGCCTCGGCTCACCCCTCCGCGATCATGCCGGGCCGCACGCACCTCCAGCACGCTCAGCCCGTGCTCCTGGCGCACCACCTGCTCGCCCACGCATGGGCGCTGCTGCGCGATCTCGAGCGCCTCCGCGACTGGGGCGTCCGGGCCGACGTCTCGCCCTACGGGTCGGGTGCCCTCGCCGGATCGACGCTCGGCCTCGACGCCGGCGCGGTCGCCGCCGAGCTCGGCTTCGCCGCCAGCGTCCCCAACTCGATCGACGGGACGGCGAGCCGGGACCTCGTCGCGGAGTTCGCGTTCGTCGCCGCGATGATCGGCGTCGACGTCTCGCGGATCGCCGAGGAGATCATCCTCTGGAACACCCGGGAGTTCTCCTTCGTCACCCTCGACGACGGCTACTCGACGGGGTCGTCGATCATGCCGCAGAAGAAGAACCCCGACATCGCCGAGCTCGCGCGCGGCAAGGCGGGTCGGCTCCTCGGCAATCTGACCGGGCTCCTCGCGACGCTCAAGGCGCTGCCGCTGGCCTACAACCGCGATCTGCAGGAGGACAAGGAGCCGGTCTTCGACTCGGTCACCACCCTCGAGGTACTGCTGCCCGCGTTCAGCGGGATGATCGCGACCCTCACCTTCCACACCGATCGCATGGCGGAGCTCGCGCCCCAGGGGTACTCGCTCGCCACCGATGTCGCCGAGTGGCTGGTCAAGAAGCACGTGCCGTTCCGGGACGCGCACGAGATCACCGGTGAGCTGGTGAAGGCCGCCGAGCAGCGCGGCCGGGGGCTCGAGGAGCTCGACGACGAGGAGCTCGCCGCGGTCTCGCCGCTCCTGACGCCGGACGTCCGCTCGGTGCTCTCGCTCGAGGGCTCGGTCGCCAGCCGCGACGGGATCGGCGGCACCGCTCCGGCGCGGGTCGCGGAGCAGCTGGCCCAGCTCACCGAACGGGTCCGCGTCGTGCGCTCGTCGCTCCGGGGAGAGCGCTGATGACGCTCCGGAAGGACGACGACGACGACCGGCGCCCGCTGCGCCCGGTGCAGCAGCGGATCCTGGTGGCCGTCGCCGTGGTGATCATCGTCGCCGTCGTCGTGGTCACGCTCGTCTCGGGTCAGAGCTTCTTCTAGGCCGTGACCCGGCCGATCGACCTCCGCCGCTCGGCGCTCGAGGTGGCGCCGGACCTGCTGGGCTGCGTCCTCGTGCATCGCAGCCCGGAGGGTCCGGTCGCCGTGCGACTCACCGAGGTCGAGGCCTACCTCGGGGTCGGCGAGGACCCGGGCTCGCACGCCTACCGGCGCCGGACCGACCGCACGGCGCCGATGTTCGGCGAGCCGGGCACGGTGTACGCCTACTTCACGTACGGCATGCACACGTGCGTGAACATCGTCTGCGCTCCTGCGGGAACGGCGTCGGCCGTGCTGCTGCGCGCCGGCGAGATCGTGGAGGGCCTGCCCCTCGCCCGGTCCCGGCGCCCAGCGGTGCCGGATCGGGATCTCGCCCGCGGCCCCGCCCGGCTGACGCGCGCGCTCGGCGTGCTGCTGTCGGAGTCGGGGGATCTACTCGAGGAGTCCTTCGAGCTGCGGCCGCGGCGGGAGGCGGTCGCGATCACCGCCACCCCTCGGACCGGAGTCGCCGGACCGGGAGGAGGCGAGGAGTACCCGTGGCGGTTCGCGATCGCCGGCGAGCCCACGGTGTCGCCGTACCGCCGTGCCGTGCCGCGCCGGCGCGCGGGGGGAGCTCAGCCCGCGAGGTAGAGGCGTGCGAGCGTCCCGAGCGCGGCCGACCACGCGAGGCTGGCGAGGGTGCCGATGATGAAGCGCTCACGCGCCTCCGGAGAGGCGAGCTCGCTGAAGCGGCCGACGCCCTTGACCGCGACCACCACGGCCACGCCCTCGGGGATCCCGCTCATGAGGGCGCCGGCGGTCGCGATGCGCTCGAGGAGTCCGATGGTCGTGCCGCCGCGGAGCACCTCGATCGGCTGGCCGATGGCGCTGGGCGACGCGCTCGTGGCCGACGGGGGACGCGGCGCCGCGATCATGATGCCGCCGTGGGCGCCCGCCCGAGCGTCGGCCGTCGCCAGATCCAGGGTGAGCAGCACCACGGGCCCGCCGCCGAGCACGGCGATCGCGAAGGCCGCCGTCGCGATGAGGAGCGCGACCGGCACCGGCGCGGAGGATCCGGCGAGCCCTGTGAGGAGGAACGCCGCCGCCACGCCGCCGATCCCGATCCAGGCCAGGACCGGCCGCCGCAGGCGCAGGGCGAGCACGGTGCCGACGAGAGCCGCGACGAGGACGAGGACGACTCCCGTCCAGGCGACGGACTGCACGGAGGCGGCCACGGCGTCGGGCAGTGCGGTGGGGAGCATCGTCATCGCTCGGTCCTCTCGTCGATGGGGTCGAGCGTACGGTCGACCACCGTCAGGAGCCGCGCGAGGGCCGCGGAGGCCGGGGCGTCCACGCGCGCACTGGCCGCGCGCACCCGCAGACTCACGGCCTGCGGGGTGACGGCGAGCCGCTCCGCGGCGTCCTTCTGGCTGCTCCCGGCGGCGAGGAGGTCGACGATCTCCCATCCCGCGTCGGACCGGGAGTCGCGCAGGTGCAGCAGCGGGTCGATCAGCGCCTGTGCGTCGGCGGGGGAGGGGAAGACGGTCGACGCGTCATCGGGGTCCGTCGAGAAGCGGCTCGGCCGGGTCTTCGCCGCCTCGACCGCCCGCCGCGCCGCGAAGTGCGCTGACCCGGTGGCCGCACGAGTGGTCCGGGGGAGGGGGCGCTCCACCGACCCGATGCCCAGCCCGATGCTCCAGTGACCGGTGCGGTGCAGCGCCAGGACGAGGGCGACGACGACCTCGGCGCGGTCGAGGACGAACTGGAACTCGTCTCCCGCGGTCCGCTCGGGCGGAAGGACGAACCCGTTCGCATGCTCCTGCAGCAGCCGGGCGATGGCGTCGTCGACGCGGTCGCGATCGCGTCTGCTGTCGCGCTGATCCGCGGTGATGACGAACACGAGGGCCTCCCAGGACAAGTATCCAGGCTTGATCTCACAACATCAAGCCCGAGCGCTTGATCACCCGCCCGGAGGTCGGGCGTGCGAGCGATACCCTGGACGCGTGATCGATCAGTCTGTCCACGGCTCCTCCGCGCACCCCCTGCTGGACGCGGCCTTCGAGACCGTGTGGGACGAGATCGTCTGGCGCGGGTCCGTCCACGTCTCGACGGATCGCGACCTGCTCCGGGACCTCCTCGCCGGCGACCCGATCACCTACTACTGCGGATTCGACCCGACCGCGCCGAGCCTGCACCTGGGCAATCTCGTCCAGCTCATCCTGATGCGCCGGCTCCAGCTGGCCGGCCATCGGCCGCTCGGTCTCGTCGGGGGCTCGACGGGGCTCATCGGCGACCCGCGGCCCACCGCCGAGCGGACGCTGAACTCGCGCGAGACCGTGACGGAGTGGGTCCAGCGCCTCCAGGGCCAGGTCTCGAGGTTCCTCTCCACGGAGGGGGAGAACGCGCTGCGCCTGGTGAACAACCTCGACTGGACGGCGCCCCTCTCGGCGATCGACTTCCTCCGGGAGATCGGCAAGCACTTCCGAGTGGGCACCATGCTCAAGAAGGACGCCGTGAGCGCGCGGCTGAACTCGGACGCCGGCATCAGCTACACGGAGTTCAGCTACCAGATCCTCCAGGGACTGGACTTCCTCGAGCTCTACCGCCAGTACGACTGCGTGCTCCAGACCGGGGGCAGCGACCAGTGGGGCAACCTCACGAGCGGGACCGACCTCATCCACCGCACGGAGGGCGTCTCGGTCCACGCGATCGGCACGCCCCTGGTGATGAACTCCGACGGCACCAAGTTCGGCAAGAGCGAGGGCAACGCCGTCTGGCTGGACCCGGAGCTCACCAGCCCGTACGCCTTCTACCAGTTCTGGCTCAACGTCGACGACGACGACGTCGTCGATCGACTGAAGGTCTTCACCTTCCTGCCCCGGGTCGAGATCGAGCGTCTCGCGGAGGCGACCGCTGCGGCGCCCTTCAAGCGCGAAGCGCAGCGCGCCCTCGCGTGGGAGGTCACGTCGCTGGTCCACGGAGAGACCGTGACGCGCCAGGTGATGGACGCCGCCTCCGCCCTCTTCGGGCGCGGAACGCTCGACGGCATCGATCCCTCGATCCTCCGCGGTGCCCTCGAGTCGGTGCGGACCATCGGAGCCGAGCGCTCGATGCCCGTGATCCAGGCGGTCGTCGACACCGGTCTCGCGGGGAGCCTGGGGGAGGCGCGTCGGGGGATCGCGCAGGGCGGGATCTCGGTGAACAACGTCGTCGTCGCGGACGACGCCGCGGTTCTCGGCGACCTCCCGCTGATCGACGGCATCGCCGTGCTGCGCCGAGGCAAGAAGAGCTTCGCCGGCGCGTTCGTCGCCGAGAGCAGCTGACGACCGCGACACGCCCGGGTTTCGAGCGACTTGCGGGCCCCCGAAACATCGACGTAATGTAACCCCTCGTCACCCCAAAGGAGCGGCGAGCGAGAGTCGGACGCAGAGCGTCGAGACCCGGTCGTCGGCCTCAAGCGGGGACCATCCCCTCGCTCCACGGACTGCTTGAGATTCGTCTCTTGAAGGTCCCGGATCGCGAGCGTAAGATGTAAAGCCTCCGCAGGACCTCGGTCCCGGCTTCGCTGCAACACCGTCATCGGCAACGATGACGACGAGCGGATGGAGGTGTCGGAAGGCGATCGCGAGATTGTCTCGTTCGTGTGAACGAACTCCGCCGCTGACATCACGAAGACGCCGATTTGACACGGCGAGCGGACGTGCCAAGTTAGTCAAGTTGCCACGGGGGCGATCGGAACTGCGGTTCTGATAAGCATAACCGGTTCTGGCAGCCATAATCAAATCGAGAGCCTTCGGGCCTCGATCG
>NZ_JADILJ010000027.1 GCF_017355185.1 Rathayibacter sp. SD072
GGTCGCGTACGACTCCAGCGCGTTGGTCAGGACGGGGACCAGCAGCTCCTTGCCCTCCACGTCGCCGTACTGGAAGTAGACGGGGAACAGGCTGCCGGGAACGGTGTCGAGGCCCGACATCGTCACCGCCTGCTCGGCGGTCGGGCCGATCTCGTTCCGGCCGGGGACGAGCTCGAGCTCGCCGTCGGTCCGGCCCTCGCTCGACTCGTACTGCACCTCGAGCGTCTCGGTGTCGGCGGAGTCGTTCACGATCGTGACCACGAGAGTGCCCTCCTCGCCGTCGTTCGAGACGATGAAGGCGTTGCGGAGGGCGAGATCGCCGATGGTCGCTCCGACTCCGTCGCTCGGGTCGTAGATGTTGCGGGTCGCCTGGGGGGCGACGAGGTTGCAGCCGGCGGTTGCGAGGGCGACGCCGACCGCGAGAACGACGGATGCAGCGATACGCGCCTTCACAGGTTCCTCCAGATCGTCGGCCCTGCTCGCCCCGGACAGGGCGTCTTCACGGTGCACGGGCCGACTCCAGATTAGCGTAGCGACCCCTCCGCGCCCGTCCGACCGAGGGGGTCCTCACCCGCAGAGGCCCCCTGGTACTCTGACCGCCGGCGACCGCCGGTGGAAGGACGTGCCCGATGACCCCCCTCTCCGCGGCTGCTCCCACCGTCGCCGTCGTGATCGTGGCGGCGGGCAGCGGCACCCGGCTCGGACGCGAGCGCCCCAAGGCCTACGTCGACTGCGCGGGGCGCACGATCCTCGAGCGCAGCCTCCGCACGGTCCTCACGCTCTCCGAGCCCGTCGAGATCGTCGTCGTGGCTCCGGCGGAGCTCGTCGACGAGACCGTCGCGCTCTGCCGCACCGCCTCGGGCTCCGACGGCATCGCGGTCACGGCCGGAGGGGCGACCCGCCAGGAGTCGGTGTCGCGCGGCCTCGCGCTGCTCGCACCCTCGATCGACACGGTGCTCGTGCACGACGCCGCACGCGCACTCACTCCCGTCGGTCAGTTCGAGCGGGTCGTCGCGGCCGTCCGCTCGACCGGGGGAGGGGTCGTCCCCGGGCTCCCGGTCACCGACACCATCAAGCGCATCGAGGCCGACGGCGCGATCCTCGAGACGGTCGACCGCTCGCTGCTGGCCGCCGTGCAGACCCCGCAGGGCTTCCCGCGCGCACTGCTCGACGCCGCGTATGCGGCGGCCGGCACGGAGCACACGGACGACGCGGCGCTCCTCGCGGCGCACGGGCACGGATCCGTCGTCGTCGCGGGCGATCCGCTCGCCTTCAAGATCACCACGCCGTGGGACCTCTCGAGGGCGGAGCAGCTCCTCGCCCCACCGGTTCCCGTCGCCCCTCCGCGGGTCGGCATCGGCACCGACGTGCACGCCTTCGACGACGAGTCGCCTCTCTGGCTCGCGGGACTGCACTGGCCCGGCGAGCGGGGCCTCTCCGGCCACAGCGACGGGGATCCGGTCGCGCATGCGATCTGCGACGCGCTGCTGGCGGCCGCGGGCCTCGGCGACATCGGCTCCCGCTTCGGCACCTCCGACCCGAGGTTCGCGAACGCGCACGGCGAGGTGTTCCTCGTCGCGACGCGCGACCTCGTCGAGGCGGCGGGGTTCGTCATCGGCAACGTCGCGGTGCAGCTCATCGGCAACCGCCCCAAGTTCTCGCCGCGCCGGGACGAGGCGCAGCGGCTGCTCTCGGGGCTGCTCGGCGCGCCGGTGAGCGTGGCGGCCACCACGTCGGACGCCCTCGGCTTCACCGGCCGGGGCGAGGGAGTGGCGGCGACCGCCACCGCACTCGTGCTCCCCGCCCCGCCAGCGCGCTGATCCGCGGCCCGGCCGGAGGCGGCGCGCCCGGTAAACTCGCCCCGTGACTCTGCGACTGCACGACTCGAAGGCCCAGGCCCTCGTCGATTTCGTCCCCCTCCGTGCGAACGAGGTCGGGATGTACGTCTGCGGACCCACCGTGCAGTCCTCCCCGCACATCGGTCACCTGCGCTCGGCGCTGGTCTACGACCAGCTGCGGCGCTGGCTCCGCTACCGCGGGTTCCACGTCACCCTCGTGCGCAACGTCACCGACATCGACGACAAGATCCTCGCGATCGCCGAGGAGTCGCGCCGCGCCGCCCCCGAGGAGGTGCCGTCCGAGCAGTGGTGGGCCCTGGCCTACCGCGTCGAGCTCGAGTTCACGGCGGCCTACAACGCCCTCGGCATCCTCCCTCCCACCTACGAACCGCGCGCCACGGCGAGCATCGCCGAGATGATCGGGCTCGTGCAGCGCCTCATCGAGCTCGGCCACGCGTACCCCGCGCCCGACGAGTCCGGCGACGTCTACTTCGACACCCGCTCGTGGCCCGACTACGGCGCCCTCACCCACCAGCGCCTCGAGAGCATGGAGGCCGCGACCGACGCGGACCCCCGCGGCAAGCGCGACCCGCACGACTTCGCCCTCTGGAAGGGCATGAAGCCCGACGAGCCCGAGTCGGCGTCCTGGGCCTCTCCGTGGGGCCGCGGCCGCCCGGGCTGGCACATCGAGTGCTCGGCGATGTCGACGAAGTACCTCGGCACGCAGTTCGACATCCACGGCGGCGGCCTCGATCTCCGCTTCCCGCACCACGAGAACGAGCTGGCCCAGTCCAGCGCGGCGGGGCACGCCTTCGCGTCCTACTGGCTGCACAACGGGCTCGTCTCGGTGACCGGGCAGAAGATGAGCAAGTCGCTCGGCAACTCCGTGTTCGCCTCCGAGCTCCTCGGCGCCGCGCGACCGCTGGTCGTCCGCTACTACCTCGGCTCGGCGCACTACCGCTCGACGCTCGAGTTCCACGACGGTGCGCTCGACGAGGCCGAGGCCGCCCTCGAGCGGATCGAGGGCTTCCTCGACAGGTCGCGCCGACGCCTGGAGGGCACCCGCTTCGCCACCCTCGGCGAGCCGCTCGTGCCCGAGGAGTTCGCCGAGGCGATGGACGACGACCTGTCGGTCCCGCAGGCGGTCGGCGTCCTGCACGAGACCGTCCGGGCCGGCAACGCCGCCCTCGACGCCGAGGATCTGGGCACCGTCGCGGCGCTGCGCACGCAGGTCCTCGCCATGGCGTCGGTGCTCGGCATCGACCCGGAGGCGCCCGAGTGGGCGCGCTCCGACGACGAGCCCTCCTACCGGGCTCTGAGCGTCCTCGTCGACCGTCTGGTCCTCGAGCGCCAGTCCGCGCGGGAGCAGCGCGACTGGGCGGCCGCCGACCGCATCCGAACCGATCTCGCTGCGGCGGGAATCACGATCGAAGACACCCAGACGGGTGCGCATTGGAGTCTCGATGGCGAATAAGCCCGGCCGCCCAGGAGCGGTCCGAAAGAAGAGCAAGGGCAAGGCCGTCGGTTCCGGCGGTCAGGGCAGGCAGGCCCTCGAGGGCAAGAAGCCCACGCCGAAGGCGGAGGACCGTCCGTACCACCCCGCGGGCAAGGCGAAGGCGGCGCGCGAGCGCTTCGTCGCCGCCGGCGGCAAGGGGCGTCCCGGCAGCACGCTGTCGGCGGCCGCCAGAGGGGGAGCGGGCCGCCCCGCTCCGTCGCGCAGGCCCAAGAGCGTCGACGAGTCCGAGATGGTCACGGGCCGCAACTCCGTCCTCGAGGCGCTGCGGGCGAAGATCCCCGCGACGACGCTCTACGTGGCGACCCGCATCGAGATGGACGACCGGGTCAAGGAGGCGCTCAAGCTCGCCACCGCGCGCGGCCTGCCCGTCCTCGAGGTCATGCGCCCCGAGCTCGACCGGCTCGCCGGCCCCGACTCGGTGCACCAGGGCCTCGTCCTCAAGGTGCCGCCCTACGAGTACGCCCACCCGAGCGATCTGCTGCAGCGCAGCATCTCCCGCGCGCAGGTCCCCCTGTTCGTCGCGCTCGACGGGATCACGGACCCCCGCAATCTCGGCGCGATCATCCGCTCGGTCGCCGCGTTCGGCGGTCAGGGCGTCATCGTGCCCCAGCGCCGCTCGGTGGGTCTGAACTCGGCCGCGTGGAAGACCTCGGCCGGAGCCGCGGCCCGCGTGCCCGTCGCCATGGCGTCGAACCTGACCGCCATGATCAAGGACTTCAAGCGCGACGGCGTCTTCGTCATCGGGCTCGACGGCGGCGGCGACACCATGCTGCCGGGTCTCGAGCTGGCCGATCGGCCCCTGCTCGTGCTCGTCGGCAGCGAGGGCAAGGGGCTGTCCCGCCTCGTCACCGAGCAGTGCGACGCGATCGTCTCGATCCCGATCAGCTCGGCGGCGGAGTCGCTGAACGCGGGCATCGCCGCGTCCGTCGCGCTCTACGAGATCTCGAAGCTCCGCGCGTCACAGAAATAGCGAGGGGCCCGGCACGGCGATCTGCGGTGTCGTCGTCGGGCGCGATACCTCCGGTATCGCTTCCTCCTCCGCCTTGCAGCTCACCGCGAGGGGCCCGGCACGGCGATCTGCGGTGTTGTCGTCGGGCGCGATACCTCCGGTATCGCTTCCTCCTCCGCCTTGCAGCTCACCGCGCCGGGCCCCTCGCGGGGCCGGGAAGAACGACGAAGGCCCGTGCGGAGCGATTCGCACGGGCCTTCCTCGTGAGAGGTCAGACGTTCTTCGTCCAGTCGACCTCGGCGTCCTCGTCGGTCAGCTCGGCGTCGCCCGCCTCGTCGATCACGAGGTTGGGCAGCGTCAGGGCCTCGGTCGGCGGGGCGATGATCGTCGCCTCGTCGCGGCGGTGGCGCAGGATGTCGTTCACGTAGGCGGTGACCGCCTCGGCGAGCGGCACATCGCGGGCCTGCTGCTGCGACATGAACCAGCGGTGCTCGAGCAGCTGGTGGAACATCTCCGCCGGCTCCAGACGCCCCTTCAGATCGCGCGGGATCGAGCGGATCACCGGCTCGAAGACCTGAGCCAGCCATTCGTGGGCGACCATCTCCTCGTCCAGACCCTGCTTGCCGTAGGTCGCGGTGTACGAGTCGAGGTCGTTCAGGAGCCGTCGCGCCTGGTTCTCCTGGGCGTCGAGCCCGGTCAGGCGGAGCAGGCGGCGCTGGTGGTGGCCGGCGTCGACGACCTTCGGCTGGATCCGCACCGTCGATCCGGCGTCGTCGGTCTTGATCGCCAGCTCCTCGATGTCGAAGCCGAGGTCGTTCAGGCGGTTCACGCGGTCGTTGATGCGCCAGCGCTCGGAGGTGGCGAACGACTCGACGCCCGTCAGCTCCTTCCAGAGGCTGCGGTACGCCGCGACGATCCCGTCCGAGACGGTGATGGGGTCGAGGTCCTCGTCCACGCGGCCGCCGGCCTCGAGGTCGAGGAGCTCGCCGGCGATGTTCACGCGGGCGATCTCGAGGTCGTTCTCGCGCTGGCCGTTCGAGAGCCCGCCCGAGTAGAGCTGTCCCGTCTCGGCGTCGACCAGGTAGGCGGCGAACGCACCGGCGTCACGGCGGAACAGCGTGTTCGAGAGCGACACGTCGCCCCAGAAGAAGCCGATCACGTGCAGGCGGACGAGCAGGAGGGCGAGGGCGTCGACGAGGCGGGTCGCCGTGTCCGGCCGCAGCGTCTGGGAGAAGAGCGCCCGGTAGGGGAGCGAGAACTTGAGGTGGCGCGTCACCAGCACGGCGGGCAGCTCACCGCCCTCGTCGTCGGTGCGGTTCGCGATGACGGCGCCGGGCACCACGCAGGGCACGTCGAGGCGCTGGAGGGTCTTCAGCATCTCGTACTCGCGACGAGCCATCTCGGCGGTCGTCTCCTTCACGGCGACGACGTGCCCCGAGAGGTGGGCGAAGCGCACCGTGTGCCGCGAGATGCCCTTGGGCAGAGCGGCGATGTAGGCGTCGGGCCAGTCGTCGAGGCGCAGGTTCCACGGGAGGTCCAGGAGGGCGGGGTCGACGGTGGCGGAGGTGATGTTCAGGGATCCGGACATGGAGCGCCGTTCGTGTCGGAAGTCGGGCGGTGGAGGAGCGGTAACGAACGCTGCCGCCGTCCCGGAGGAGACGGCGGCAGCGTGTGCGCGGGAGCGGAGCCTTAGGAGAGGCGCTCGCCCGACTCCGCGTCGAAGATGTGCACGCGGTGGTTCGCGGTCACGTAGACGCGGTCGCCCGCGGTGGGGTGCACGCGGCCGTCGACGCGCGCGACGATGTCGGTGCGGCGTCCCTCGACCTCGGTGTGGCCGTAGAGGTAGCCGTCCGAGCCGAGCTCTTCGATGAGGTCGACCTCGATGGGGAGGCCGCCGGGCTGCGTCGAGACGGTGACGTCCTCGGGGCGGACGCCGAGCGTGACGACCTTCTGGCTCGTCTTCGCGAGCGCCTCGCGGGCGATCGGGAGAACGGTGTCGCCGAACTTGACTCCGCCGTCGGTGACGTCGGCGTGGAACAGGTTCATCGCGGGCGAGCCGATGAAGCCGGCCACGAAGACGTTGTTCGGGTTCTCGTACAGGTCGCGCGGGCTGCCAACCTGCTGGAGGAGGCCGTCCTTGAGGACCGCGATGCGGTCGCCCATGGTGAGCGCCTCGGTCTGGTCGTGGGTGACGTAGACCGTGGTGATGCCCAGGCGGCGCTGGAGGGTGCCGATCTGAGTGCGGGTCTGGACGCGGAGCTTGGCGTCGAGGTTCGACAGCGGCTCGTCCATGAGGAACACCTGCGGCTTGCGGACGATGGCGCGGCCCATCGCGACGCGCTGACGCTGACCACCGGAGAGGGCCTTCGGCTTGCGGTTGAGGTAGGGCTCGAGGTCGAGCATCTTCGCGGCCTCGAGGACCCGCGCGGCGCGCTCGTCCTTGTTGATGCCGGCGATCTTGAGCGCGAAGCCCATGTTCTCGGCGACCGACATGTGCGGGTACAGCGCGTAGTTCTGGAACACCATCGCGATGTCGCGGTCCTTCGGCGGAACGTCCGTGACGTTGCGGTCGCCGATGAGGATGCGGCCCTCGTTGACCTCTTCGAGGCCGGCGAGCATGCGCAGGGAGGTGGACTTGCCGCAGCCGGAGGGCCCGACGAGGACGAGGAACTCGCCGTCGCCGACCTCGAGGTTCAGCTTGTCGACGGAGGCACGCGTGGCCCCGGGGTAGACGCGGGACGCGTGGTCATAGGTTACGGACGCCATTGTTCTTGCTCCTTCACCGGCAGGTACGTGCCGGACGATCCGAGTGAATGGAATTGATGATGGTCATCGTCGTGTGGACGACGGCGGCCAACCGTCACAGTATGCCACGCGCCGCAACCGCGCCACCGCGACGGCGCCTCCTGGTCGCGGCCCCGGCGACTACCCGCCGTTTGGGGTATTCCCAGGGCTCGCGCGTAGGATTCCGGCGTCGCGTCCCGGCGACGTCCTTCCCCTCTCTTTCTCGGAGTGTCCTTGTCATGACCAACGGCGGAGCCAACGACCGTCTCTCGAAGAACCAGCGTCGAGAGGCAGCGAGGGAGAAGGCCCGACGACTCCGCGAGCAGCAGAAGCGCCGCGATCGCGCCGGCCGTCTCCTCCTGCAGGGCGGGCTCGCCGTCGCCGTCATCGCCGTCGTGGCGATCGTCGCCCTCGTGCTCGTGCCGAACCTCCGCCCGGCCGAGGTGGGCCCCGGTCCGGCGAACATGGCCAGCGACGGCCTCGTCGTGGGTGAGGGCCTGGTCGCGCAGACCTCCGACCCGATCCCCGCGAGCGGCACCCCCAGCCCGAGCGAGCTCGACACCTCGACCGGCACCGTCGACATCCGCGTCTACGTCGACTACCTGTGCCCCTACTGCGGCCAGTTCGAGACGACCAACGGCGAGCAGATCCAGGAGTGGGTCGAGAGCGGGGCCGCGACCGTCGAGATCCACCCGATCGCGATCCTGACCACGCGCTCCAACGGCACGAAGTACTCCGAGCGCGCCGCGAACGCCGCCGCCTGCGTCGCCGACAGCTCTCCCGACTCCTTCTTCGACTTCAACGCGCTGCTCTTCGAGAACCAGCCCGCCGAGGGGACCGACGGCCTGTCCGACAAGCAGCTCAAGGGCTACGCGGCCGACGCCGGAGTCGAGGACACGGCGGCCGTCGACTCCTGCATCGACGACGGCTCCTTCACGAGCTGGGTGCAGGCCGCGACCGAGCGGGCGACCGCGGGGCCGCTGCCGGGCACCGAGGTCGAGAAGGTCTCCGGCACCCCGACCGTCCTCGTGAACGGCGAGGCCTACACCGGCTCCCTCACCGACCCCGAGGCGTTCAGCTCGTTCGTGCTCGCTTCGGCGGCCGACACGTACTCCTCGGCGTCGCCCACCCCGACGCCCGCGAGCTGACGTTCGTCGAGCACTGACGAAGGGGCGCGTCCGGAGGATCCGGGCGCGCCCCTTCGTCGTCGTTCGGCGGGCGCGGCGCGAGGAGGCGCGTCGGTCGCACGGTGAGCACCCGTGAGGATGCGGCCCGCCGACCGCCCGGCCTTCCGAGCGGCGGGACGATCACGGACCGCGGCCGTGTGGAGTACGGCTCCGCTCAGGCGCGGGGACTTCGGAGCCGACGACGGGACTCGAACCCGTAACCGCCCGATTACAAGTCGGGTGCGCTACCAATTGCGCCACGTCGGCAGGTGCCCTGAGGCACCCGGACACACTATCGCGGGCGCCGCGCCGAGGAGGCGGGGCGCCCGCGGGCGTCAGGGCGCGAGGACGCTGAGGTGCTTCTCGGCCGGCGTCGGCCGCTTGGGCCCGCCGATCTTGCCGTCGGGGCGCCCGACGTACAGCCAGCCCAGGAGCTCCTCGCCCTTCTCGAGACGGTGCGCCTTGCGGACCGCCTTGGCGCGCGTGTACGAGCCGGTGCGCCAGAACACGCCCCAGCCCGCCTCGTCGAGCAGCAGGCTCAGGAGGTGCGCGACGCCCGAGGCGACGGCCTCCTGCTCCCAGTCCGGCACGCTGGACTTCTTCGTGCTCACCACGACGGCGAGCAGGAGCGAGGCGCGGTGCGTCTTCTCGATGTACTTGCGCGGGTCCTTCTTCGACCCGGACGCCGCCGCGAAGGCGCGGCCGATGCGGTCGCGCGCCGCTCCGCGGATCTCGATGACCCGCCAGGGGCGCAGCGAGCTGTGGTCGGCGAGGCGCGACGCCGCCTGGACGTACGTCGCGATCTCGTCGTGCCCCGGCGCCTCCGCCGTCACCTTCGACCGCGAGCGTCTCGCGAGGACGGCGTCGAGCACCGGAGTGGGCACCGTCACTCGCTCTCGGCCTGGAACTCGAGTGCGATCGAGTTCATGCAGTAGCGGTCGCCGGTCGGAGTGCCGAAGCCGTCCGGGAACACGTGGCCGAGGTGCGAGCCGCAGTTGGCGCAGCGCACCTCGGTGCGCACCATGCCGAGGGTGCTGTCCTCGATCAGCTGGACCGCGTCCGGGTTCACGGACTCGTAGAAGCTGGGCCAGCCGCAGCCGGAGTCGAACTTGGTGCCGCTCTGGAAGAGCTCCGCGTGGCAGGCGGCACAGGTGTACAGGCCGGAGCGGTGCTCGTCGAGCAGCTCGCCCGTCCACGGACGCTCGGTGGCGGCTTCGCGCAGGACCGCGTACTGCTCGCGGTCGAGCTCCTCGCGCCACTGGGCGTCGGTCTTGTTCACGGAATACGACGACATGGGTCTCCCTAGGATTCCTCGCCAGTTTACGGGGGAGGGGTGCTCCCCTCCTCTCTCGTAAACTCCCAGCCGTGCAGGCGAATTCCGTGATCTCGAAGGCGTGGAGCGAACTCACGATCGAGGAGGTCCACTCGTTCGCGAGGCTGCGGACCGACGTGTTCCTCCGGGAGCAGAAAGTGGACGACGAGGAGCTCGACGCGCGTGACCTCGAGCCGACCACGCGCCACTGGTGGATCGCGGACGAGCGCGGGGCCGCGGCGTACCTGCGCACCCTCCGCGACGACGAGCCGGAGCACGCCGATGCGCACCGCATCATCGGACGCGTCGTGACGCGCGCGGACCGGCGCGGCGAGGGGCTCGCCCACGCCCTGGTGCAGGCGGTGATCGAGCGCTACGGGCAGGAGGCGATGCTCCTGCACGCGCAGTCGTACGTCGCGGGGCTCTACGCGCGCTCGGGGTTCGCGGCGTTCGGCGCCGAGTACCGGGAGGCGGGCATCGACCACGTGAGCATGTACCGGAGCGCCTCCCCGGCGCGGGCGGACGGCGTGCCTACGCTGGAGCGATGAGCGGGACGACGGGAACGACGCGGGGCGCGGGCGCGACCCTCTCGGACCGGGACCGCGAGGTCCTCGCCTTCGAGCGCGAGTGGACCTCGCGCTCGGGCGACAAGGAGGACGCGATCCGGTCCAGGTTCGGCCTCTCGGTCGCCCGCTACTATCAGGTCCTCGGCGCGGTCCTCGCCTCTCCGGCGGCCCTCGCTCACGACCCGATGCTCGTCAACCGCCTCCTGCGCATCCGCGACGGACGCTCCGGTGCCCGCGCGGCACGACGCCTCGGGCGCCCCGAGTAGACCCGCTGCTCGAGCACACCGCAACGGAAGGCCGGCCCCGACCCGATGTCGAACACGCACCCCAAGGACCGCTTCGACGAGATCCCGGCGACGGAGGGGCGCGTCGGAGCGCACCGTCGGCCTCCTGCCCCGCACGCGCGCCTCGTGGCCTTCGCCTGGGCGGCGCTGGCCACGGGCGTCATCGTGCTGCTGGGATTCATCGGCCTCCTCGTGATCGACAACCGCGTCCAGTTCAACGACGTCTTCACCGCCCCCACGGGCATCGCGGACGCGTCGGCGTCGCCCTCCGCGACGCCGACCCTCGATCCGGCGCTGCAGATCGCCGTGCTGAACGGGACGGCGACCGCGGGGCTCGCCGCGAGTGCGGGCGATCAGCTGACGACGGCCGGCTGGACGGTGCCGACGGTCGCGAACGCGAACTCCGAGGATCAGGCCGTGACGACCGTCTACTACAGCGACGCCGCCCTCGAGGGTGCGGCACTGGGCCTCGTCGAGTCGCTCGGCGCCGGTGAGATCGTGCAGGGCGACGAGTTCGTCGAGACCGGCGATCTGGTCGTCGTCCTCGGTGCGGACTACCCGGTCGACTGAGGCCTCCGGAGCCCGGGAGCCGATGCATCCTCGCGTTGGAGGGGGTGTTCTGTTTCCGGCACGTTTAATCCGTGTTGAATCGCGGACAACTCTTTCCCGAACGCCCGTTCCGGCCGTTTCCGGCGTCATTCCGCGGATTAGTATCTCGACTCGGAGGCACTAGCGCATCGCTGGTGTCGAGGGCAGCACAGCACTTTGGGAGTGGAAATGGCGAACGGAACCGTCAAGTGGTTCAACGCTGAGAAGGGCTACGGCTTCATCACGGTCGACGAGGGCG
This sequence comes from Rathayibacter sp. SD072, assembly GCF_017355185.1. Classification (GTDB taxonomy): domain Bacteria; phylum Actinomycetota; class Actinomycetes; order Actinomycetales; family Microbacteriaceae; genus Rathayibacter. Next base: position 11,263 of record NZ_JADILJ010000027.1, read on the forward strand.
GACAGGACGTGTTCGTCCACTACTCCGCGATCGACATGTCGGGCTACAAGGTCCTCGAGGAGGGCCAGCACGTCGCCTTCGAGGTCGGCAGCGGATCGAAGGGACCCCAGGCGGAATCGGTGCGCGTGGTCTGATCCGCGCGCCTGTCGCAGGAGCCGTCGCCCGCCTCGAGCGGACGGCGGCTCCTGTCGTTCCGCCCGTGTCGCGTCGCTTGCACTCGTCACCCGTGAGTGCCAGAATCGCTCTTGGCACTCGGTTGATCCGAGTGCCAGGAATGAAACTTTCTTGACGTCCGGGAGGGACGAGAAACACACATGGCCAAGATCATTGCTTTTGACGAAGAAGCCCGCCGCGGCCTCGAGCGTGGACTCAACACTCTGGCCGACGCGGTCAAGGTGACCCTCGGCCCGCGCGGCCGCAACGTCGTGCTCGAGAAGAAGTGGGGCGCCCCCACCATCACGAACGACGGCGTCTCGATCGCCAAGGAGATCGAGCTCGACGAGCCGTACGAGAAGATCGGCGCCGAGCTCGTCAAGGAGGTCGCCAAGAAGACCGACGACGTCGCCGGCGACGGAACCACCACCGCGACCGTGCTCGCTCAGGCGCTCGTGCGCGAAGGCCTGCGCAACGTCGCGGCCGGCGCCGACCCGATCACCCTGAAGAAGGGCATCGAGAAGGCCGTCAAGGCCGTCACCGCCGAGCTCATCGCCGGCGCGAAGGCCATCGAGACCAAGGACGAGATCGCGGCGACCGCGTCCATCTCGGCTGCGGACCCCGAGATCGGCGCGATCATCGCCGAGGCGATCGACAAGGTCGGCAAGGAGGGCGTCGTCACCGTCGAGGAGTCGAACACCTTCGGCACCGAGCTCGAGCTGACCGAGGGCATGCGCTTCGACAAGGGCTACCTGTCGCAGTACTTCGTGACCGACCCCGACCGCCAGGAGGCGGTGTTCGAGGACCCCTACATCCTCATCGTCAACTCCAAGGTCTCGAACATCAAGGACCTCCTGCCCGTCGTCGACAAGGTGATCCAGGCCGGCAAGCAGCTCCTGATCATCGCCGAGGACGTCGACGGAGAGGCGCTGGCGACCCTGGTCGTCAACAAGATCCGCGGCATCTTCAAGTCCGTCGCCGTCAAGGCCCCGGGCTTCGGAGACCGTCGCAAGGCGCAGCTCCAGGACATCGCGATCCTCACGGGCGGCCAGGTCATCTCCGAGGAGGTCGGCCTCAAGCTCGAGAACGTCACCCTCGACCTGCTCGGCTCGGCCCGCAAGGTCGTCATCACCAAGGACGAGACCACCATCGTCGAGGGCTCCGGCGACGCCGAGGCCATCGCCGGTCGTGTCGCGCAGATCCGCGCCGAGATCGAGAACACCGACAGCGACTACGACCGCGAGAAGCTCCAGGAGCGCCTCGCGAAGCTCGCCGGCGGTGTCGCGGTCATCAAGGCCGGAGCGGCGACCGAGGTCGAGCTCAAGGAGCGCAAGCACCGCATCGAGGACGCCGTCCGCAACGCGAAGGCCGCCGTCGAGGAGGGCATCGTCGCCGGTGGTGGGGTCGCCCTCATCCAGGCCGGCAAGCTCGCCTTCGACAAGCTCGAGCTCACCGGAGACGAGGCGACCGGCGCGAACATCGTCAAGGTCGCCATCGAGGCCCCGCTCAAGCAGATCGCGCTGAACGCCGGTCTCGAGCCCGGTGTCGTCGCCGCCAAGGTCCGCGAGCTGCCCACCGGACACGGCCTCAACGCCGCGACCGGCGAGTACGTCGACCTGATCGCCGCCGGCATCATCGACCCGGTCAAGGTCACCCGCTCCGCTCTGCAGAACGCGGCGTCCATCGCCGGCCTCTTCCTCACCACCGAGGTCGTCGTCGCCGACAAGCCCGAGAAGAACCCGGTCCCGGCCGGCGACCCCACGGGCGGCATGGACTTCTAGTCCGACCCGCACCACACGCTGAAGGCGGTTGCCCTCCGGGGGAGCCGCCTTCTGTGCATCCCGGCCCGGTGCCGAGCGCAGGCGTCCGCCGGCCGGAGGGGCGCTACGCTCACGCAGAGCGGTGCGCCCCGCCCGGCGCCGCGCTCACGAGCCGAAGAGCCGCGCGTTCGCCTGCTCGGTGTCCTCGTACTGCTGCGCGGCGGTGCCGAGAGCGAGGGTGATGGTCGAGAGCCCCTCGTCGACCTGCGCCTGAGTCGCCCGCCAGACGCCGACCACCCCCTGGAACGCGCTCGAGGCCCGGCCCTGCCACGAGGCCTCCAGGCCGGTCAGCTGGGCGAGCAGTCCCGAGACCTCCGTCTGGATGCGGTCCATGTAGCCGTGCGCGGTGCCGGTCATGGTGGTGAGCGCGTCGATGTCGGTCTGGTAGCGGGTCATGGGGGAGTCCTCTCGTTCCGGTCGGCGCCGGTCGGCGCGTGCGAGAACGGTAGGTCCGAGGGCGGGGACCGCGGAGGCGGTCAGACCGAGGCTGGGGAGGATTCGCCGTTCGGGCCGACGGTGAGGAGAGGCAGGGCTACGCGGAACGTCGCGCCTCCGCCCGGCGTCTCGACGACGTCGACGCGGCCCTTGTGGGCGCTGACGATGGAGGACACGATCGCGAGGCCCAGTCCGCTGCCTCCGGTCTCGCGGGTGCGCGACGTGTCGGCGCGCCAGAAGCGCTGGAAGATCTTCTCGCGGATCTGCGGCGGGATGCCCTCGCCGTGGTCGATGACCTCGAGGAACGCCACGCGGCGGGAGCGGTCGACGGCGACGCCGATCTCGATCGGAGTGTCCTCGGGCGTGTACCGCACCGCGTTGCCGATGAGGTTGGTGAGCACCTGGCGGATCTTGTTCTCCTCCGCCATCACGAGCGCGGGGACGCCCGCCTCCTCCGGGGCGGCCTCGGCGGTGCCCGCTGCGATCTCCTCCGCCTTGACGACACGGCGGGGGCGGCGTCGCAGACGAGCGAGCCGGGCGCTCGCGGCCGCGATCGGACCGGTGAGGCCTGCGGCGGCGGTCTGCATCGGCTGGGTCGCGCCGTCGGCGAGCTCGTCCTCGTCGAGGGCGGGGGTCTCGATCGGAGTGTCGTCCCGGGTCTCGACGCCGAAGTCGCGATCGGGCCACGAGGCCATGGCGTCCATGGCGGCGTCGCGGGCGAGCGGCATGAGGTCGACGGGCGCCAGGGCGAGCGGCTTGGTCTCGTCGAGACGGGCCAGCTCGAGCAGGTCCTCCACGAGGCCGCCCATGCGGATCGCCTCCTTCTCGATGCGCTCCATAGCCTGGCCGACGGCCTCGGGCGTCTGCAGCGCGCCCATCCGGTAGAGCTCGGCGTAGCCGCGGACCGAGACGAGGGGAGTGCGCAGCTCGTGGCTCGCGTCACCGACGAAGCGCCGCATCTGGTCGATGGTGCGCGCCCGATCGCGGAACGCGGTGTCGATGCGCCCGAGCATCGCGTTGAGGGAGCGGTTCAGACGCCCGACCTCGGTGTTCGGGGTGGTGCCGTCGAGGCGCTGGCTGAAGTCGCCGTCGGCGATCGCCGCGGCGGTGCGCTCGACCTCGCGCAGCGGGGCGAAGGTGGTGGTGACCAGCAAGCGCGTGAGCAACGCCCCGATGACGACGATCGCGACTCCGAAGCCGAGGAAGATCGTCAGGTACAGCGTCATGATGTAGTCGACGTTCCGCGTGGACGTCGCCAGGAGCAGCGTCTCGATCTGGTTGCCCTGCGAGTACGTCGTCGCGACGAAGTGGTACTCGATCTTGCCGTTCTCGCTCAGGACGTGCTGAACCTTGTCCGTCATCTTGAGCGCCTGCTCGATGGTGAACGTCTCGGGGAAGACGGGGTCGGTCGGACCGGCGGCCGTCGTGTCCCCGCGGTTGCCGAGCGCGTCGTAGACGGCGCCGACGTAGTCCGCGTCGTCGTCGTCGAGTCCCGCCTCGCCGATCGCGCTCAGCGAGTCGGCGACGGCCTGCGCCTTGAGAGTCAGATTGCGGTCGAGCTGCGAGATGAGCTGCGGCTTGAGCATCGTCATGGTGCCGATGCCCGAGACCAGGAGTCCGAGGGTCAGCAGCAGCACGGTCACCGCGGTGATCTTCGTGCGCAGCGAGATGGAGTTCCACCGCTCGGCCAGGGTCTGGTGCATGGCGGTGGGACTCCCTCGATGGCGGAACGGCGGCCGCCCCTCGAAGGGACGGCCGCCGGGCTGCGGAGCCTCGGGCTCCGCGACGTGGATCGGACGGGAGGCTAGGCCTTCGCGACCTTCAGCATGTATCCGAATCCTCGCTTGGTCTGGATGAGCGATTCCTCGGAATGCGTGTCGAGCTTACGTCGGAGGTACGAGATGTAGGACTCGACGATGCCCGCATCGCCGTTGAAGTCGTACTCCCAGACATGGTCCAGGATCTGCGCCTTGCTGAGCACCCGGTTGGGGTTGAGCATCAGGTAGCGCAGGAGCTTGAACTCGGTCGGGCTGAGCTCGACGGGCTCGTCGCCGACGAGGACCTCGTGGGTGTCCTGGTCCATGGTGAGCTCGCCGGCGCGGATGACGGCGTCCTCCTCCGCGTGCATCGTGCGGCGGAGGATCGCCTTGATGCGAGCGACGATCTCGTCGAGGCTGAACGGCTTGGTGACGTAGTCGTCGCCGCCGACGGTGAGGCCGGTGATCTTGTCCTCGGTGTCGTCCTTCGCCGTGAGGAAGAGGATGGGCGAGGTGTAGCCGGCGGAGCGCAGCCGCTTCGTGACGCCGAACCCGTTCATGTCCGGGAGCATGACGTCGAGGATGATCAGATCGGGCTCCTCCTCGAGGACGGCCGAGATGGCCTGAGCGCCGTTCCCCACCGCGCGCACGGCGAAGCCGGCGAAGCGGAGGCTCGTGGTGAGCAGGTCTCTGATGTTGGGCTCGTCGTCGACGATGAGAATTCGGGGTCCGTCCATGAACACATCTTCTGCGCGTTGGCTGAACGGAGTCTGGGAGCGAAGTGGTGGATCGCTCGGCGTCGTCCTCGCGCCCGCGCGCTCAGGAGGCGCGGCGGCGCCGCACTCCGACGACGAGCATCGCGATCATCATGAGGAACGCGATCGGCAGGCCCACGAGGGGGATCGCGAAGACGAACTGCCACAGCGGGCCCTCGTACTCGCGCAGCCCTGTAGCGGGCGCGATCAGGATGGCGAGGAACGCCAGCACGGTCACGACGATGATCGCGATGAACATGTAGGCGAGGGTGCGCTCGGCGCGTCCGATGCCCGCGGGCGGCTGTGGCTTCACGCGTCAAGGATAGGCCGAGCCGGGGAGCCTCTAAACTGGTGGCTGCTTCGATTCCAGGAGGGGTTCTGCATGCCTACCGGCAAGGTCAAGTTCTACGACGAGGAGAAGGGCTTCGGCTTCATCAGCACTGATGACGGCCAGGAGGTCTTCCTGCACGCGTCCGCGCTGCCCTCGGGGACCGCGGTGAAGCCCGGCACGCGACTCGAGTTCGGCATCGCCGACGGCAAGCGCGGAGCGCAGGCCCTGTCGGCCCGCATCCTCGAAGCCCCCGTCAGCATGGTCAAGATGAACCGCAAGTCGGCGGACGACATGTCGGTGATCGTCGAGGACACCGTCAAGCTGCTCGACGGGATCGGCACGGGCCTCAAGCGCGGTCGCTACCCCGACAAGGCGCACGGACGCAAGATCGCGGCCCTGCTGCGCAAGGTCGCGGACGAGCTGGATGCCTGACGCCGACGAGACGACCGGCGACCTCGCGCCGCAGGAGGGGCAGGAGTCCCTCCTTCCTGTCGGCTCCGACTCGGACCCGGCAGGGGTGCCCGCGTCGGAGGACGTTCCCGTCGAGGCTCTCGAGGGCTCCGTCGACACTGCCGATCCGGCTCCCGAGCGGGCGGAGGTGCCGGTGGACGACGCCGGCTCGGACGACGGACTCGCGGAGGCCCCCCAGGAGGTCGAGGCACTGGAGTCGGATGAGGTGTCTCAGCAGACCGAGGCACCGGAGTCGGAGGAGACCGAGCTGACCGCGACGGCCGGCGAGGAGGACGCCTCCGAGGAGCCGGAGCCGGACGCCTCGGCGGACGAGGCCGCGGACGACCTCGCCCCCGAGCCCGTGTACGAGCTCGATCCGGTGCTCGCGGCGTCGGAGGACCGGGCCCGCGAGGCGCTCGCCGACATCACTCCTGCGGACACGATCGGGCCGCTGGTGGCGACGCTCGCTCAAGGCGAGCACGTCGTCTCGCTCCAGTTCGCCAACCTCATGCGCGGTTATCCCGGATGGCTCTGGACCGCGACGCTCTCGCGCATCGACGAGACCGAGGACGTCAACGTGCTCGAGGTCGAGCTGCTGCCCGGTGAGGGCGCCGTCCTGGCTCCCGACTGGGTGCCGTGGACCGACCGCCTCGCCGATTACCGCGCTGCGCAGGACGCCGCCGGCGAGGAGCTCGAGGACGCGGAGGACGAGGACGCGGACGACGAGGACTCGGACGAGGAGGACGCCGATTCCGAGGACGAGTTCGACGACCAGGTCGTGCTCGACGACGACGAGGACGACTCGGACGACGACGACTCGGACGATGATGACGATGACGACTCCGAAGACGACGACTCGGACGATGATGACGACGACGACTCCGAAGACGACGAGTCCGAGGACGAGGACTCCGAAGACGACGATGACGACGACCGGGACGACGACGACCGCTGAGTCGGCGTCTCGGCCGCGCGCCGCGGGGGAGGGGCCGGCGTGATCAACTCCGACACGCTCGTCTCCTACCCCGACGGAGCCACCGCCTCCGAGGGGGCGATCCTGCACCTGGAGGTGCGCGAGGACGGCCGCTGGGTCGTCGTCCTCGACGAGACGGCCGCGCATCCGGTCGATCCCACCTGGCCGGACCAGGGTGCCGATGTCGGCGCCCTCGTGGCGGAGGGCCTGCGCTACCGGCTCCTCGACTGCCGGATCGCGGCGTGGGACGGCAGTGCGCTGCACCTCGGCGACCGCCTTCCCGTGCGCCTCGGGACCGAGGGCTGGAGCTTCGTCGTCGCGCACCTCGTCGCCGACGCGTCGGCGCTCGCCGAGGGTCAGCGGGTCCGCGTCGAGATCGACCCCGCCGAGCGGCGCTCGCTGTCGCGGGGTCACACCGCGTGCCACCTGGCGTCTCTCGCGCTCAACGCCGCCCTCGCCGGCTTCTGGAGCAAGCCGGTCCGCACCGACTCGCTCGGCAGCCCCGACTTCGATCAGGCGGCGATCACGACGTCCCTCATCCGGTCGTCCGGATCGACGGACGTCTACCGGCTGGGCAAGTCGCTGCGGCGCAGCGGCTTCGACACCGCCCGACTCCAGGAGGCGCTCCCCGACCTGACGGAGCGGATCGACGAGCTGCTCGCCGAGTGGATCGGCACCGACGCGGATGTGCGGATCGAGAGGGACGACGCGAGCCTGAGCGCGCGGCGCACCTGGCGGTGCGATCTGCCCGCCGGTGAGGCGTCGATCCCGTGCGGCGGGACGCACGTGGCCCGGCTGTCGGAACTCGGGAGCGTCACCGTGGAGCTCGCGATCGATCCGATCGAGGCGACGCTCACGATGGAGACGGACGCCGGCTGACCCGTCAGCGGCGGTTGCGGCTGTAGAAGAGGCCGATCGTGCCGAGCACGAAGCCGATGACGACGGTCGACAGCACCAGGGGAGGGACGTCTCCTCCGATCGCGGACGCCACGAGCACGCCGATCAGCGCCGCCAGCCAGATCAGGCAGCCGACGAGCAGCGCCCGGGCGTCGTCGCTCGGGTAGGGCGGAGGACTCGGTCGGCGCTCCTCCTCGCGGAGCCACAGCCTCATCCTCCGCACCCGCTCAGTCGGCCAGGCGCTCGATGACGTGGTCGATGCAGTTCAGCAGCGACCGGACGTCGTCCGGCTCGATGGCGGTGAAGGTCGCGATGCGGAGCTGGTTGCGCCCGAGCTTGCGGTAGGGCTCCGTGTCGACGATGCCGTTCGCCCGGAGGATCTTCGCGATGAGCGCCGCGTCGATCGAGGCGTCGAAGTCGATGGTGGCGACGACCTGCGAGCGGTGCTCGGGGACCTCGACGAACGGGGTCGCGACCGACGAGGCCGCGGCCCAGTCGTAGATGGCGGAGGAGGACTCGGCGGTGCGCGCCGAGGCCCAGGCGAGGCCGCCGTTGCCGTTCATCCAGTCGAGCTGCGACTCCATCAGCAGGAGGGTCGCGAGGGCCGGCGTGTTCAGCGTCTGGTTCAGGCGCGAGTTGTCGACCGCGTTCTTCAGGCTCAGGAACTCGGGGATGTAGCGGCCGCTCGCGGCGATGCGCTCGACGCGCTCGATGGCGGCGGGAGAGAAGAGGCCGAACCAGAGGCCCCCGTCGCTCGCGAAGTTCTTCTGCGGGGCGAAGTAGTACACGTCGGCCTGCGAGGCGTCGAAGTCGATGCCTCCGGCGGCGCTCGTCGCGTCGATGACGGTCAGCGCGCCCTCGTCGCCGTGGACCCGCGTCACGGGCGCCATGACTCCGGTCGAGGTCTCGTTGTGAGGCCAGGCGTAGACGTCGACGCCCTCCAGCACCTCGACCTCGCTGCGCGAGCCGGCGGGCGCCGAGATCACGTGCGCGGGCTCGAGGAACGGCGCGGAGGCGGCCTTCGCGAACTTCTGACCGAACTCACCGAAGGTGAGGTTCTCGGCGCGGCGCTCGATGAGCGAGAAGGCGGCCGAGTCCCAGAAGGCGGTCGAGCCGCCGTTGCCGAGGAGGACCTCGTAGCCCTCGGGCACGCGGAACAGCGTCGAGAGGTGCTCGCGCACCCGGCCCACGAGGTTCTTGACCGGGGCCTGCCGGTGGGACGTGCCGAGGAGGTGCGCGCCCTCGGTCGCGAGATGCGCGAGCTGGTCGTGCCGCACCTTGGACGGGCCGCAGCCGAATCGTCCGTCGTGGGGGAGGAGCTCGCGAGGAATGGTGACGTCCGGCATGCGTTAATACTAGGGTTCCCGGCTCGCCCCCTCCTTCGAGTGACGAAGGCCTGGTGCCGTACGCCTCGCGGATGTTGCGACACGGTGCCCAGTAAGGTTGAGCGCGCCGAGACGGGAAGGCTGAGATGACGGATCTGATCGACACGACCGAGATGTACCTGCGGACCATTCTGGAGCTGGAGGAGGAGAACATCATCCCCCTCCGTGCTCGCATCTCGGAGCGTCTGAGCCACTCGGGACCGACCGTCTCGCAGACCGTCGGGCGCATGGAGCGCGACGGCCTCGTCGTCGTCTCGGGCGACCGCCACCTCGAGCTCACCTCCGACGGCCGCCGCAAGGCGATCCACGTCATGCGCAAGCACCGCCTCGCCGAGCGCCTCCTGCACGACGTCATCAAGCTCGACTGGGAGTTCGTGCACGAGGAGGCCTGCCGCTGGGAGCACGTCATGAGCGAGCAGGTCGAGCGCCGTCTCCTCGAAATGCTCGACCACCCGACGGAGTCGCCCTACGGCAACCCGATCCCCGGGCTCGACGAGCTGGGCGACAGCCCTGCCTCGCGCTTCGCGGACGGCGTGATCAGCCTGCCGCGCTTCGTCGCGGGCTCCGCCGAGCCCAAGCGCGGAGTCGTCCGACGCCTCGGCGAGCCGGCGCAGGTCGACCCGGAGCTGCTGCTGCAGCTCAAGCAGGCGGGCGTGATGCCGGGCGCCGAGGGCGAGTTCTCGGCGCTGAACGGCTACGTCCTGGTGCGCATCGACGGCGCGGAGGCGGGCATCGAGCTCCCCACCGAGGTCGCGGCGCACATCTTCCTCGTCGTCTGACCGGTTCCGGATCGCGGGGTTCCTGACCGGACGCTGGACGGACTCCTAGTGCATCCCGGGTCCCGCCGTCGGCTGTCCCCAGGATCCGGTGCCGTCGAATGGTGACAAATCGGTAACGGTCGCTTACGCTCTGGGGAGCCCTGCATCCGAACCTCGGTTCCAGGGCGCGGAATCCGACGTCCCCCTGCCCGTCTCGGACCACCGTGAACATCGATGCTTCGTGCATGAGACGGGACAGCTGCCTGGGCTGACGGGACGCGGAGGTCCAACCCCTTGGCCGAGAACGACACCCCCGGAACCCCCGACCGGTACCGCTCCACCCACCCGAACAGCCCCCGCAGCACCGCCACCTTCGAGAACCAGCCGCCCGTCGTGCGCGCTCGGATCCACTCCGAGGCGCCGGTCGCCCGTCGTGCCGTCCCGACGGCTCCGGCGCGGCAGCGCGACGTGACCGACTTCGTGCCGTCGCCGGCCGGCACCCCGCGCAAGCACCGGGGCCGGAAGCTCGGCAAGGTCGCGATCGTCGGCTTCGCCGGCGCGCTGGTCGCCACCATGGCCCTGCCCGCCTACGCCTTCTCGCCGGGCACCGAGACCGACAGCCCCTTCGCCGCCTCGCAGGCCGACCTCCTCCGACAGGGCGACGCGCAGACCGTTGCGGTCGCCGGCAGCGTCGTGCAGAACGCGATCGCACGCGACGCGTTCTCGGCCGAGGCCGCTCCTCCGCCCCCGCCGCCCCCCGAGCCGGAGCCCGTGGTCGAGCCCGTCGTGGAGACGGACGACGTCGAGGAGGCCCGCGCCGAGACGGCGGAGGAGTTCAACTCCTACGACGGCGCCTCCGCCGCGGAGCTCGCCGCGTCGGCTCCGACCACCGGGTACAGCCTGTCGGCCGTGTTCAACACCGCGATGCAGTACCAGGGCGTGCCCTACGTCTTCGGCGGCGCGGACCCGAGCGGCTTCGACTGCTCCGGTCTGGTCATGTACGTGTTCGCGCAGTACGGCATCTCGATGCCGCACTCGGCCGCAGGCCAGGCCGCGATGGGCACCCGCATCCCGGAGTCCGAGGCGCAGCCCGGCGACCTGGTGATCATGCCCGGCCACGACGGCTTCTACGCGGGGAACGGCAACATCCTGCACGCGCCCTACGCCGGTGCGAGCGTCCGGGTGCAGCCGATCTGGACGTCGGACTACTACATCGTGCGCATCGCCGGCTGACCGCCGGTCGCACTCGGACGAGCCCGCTCCCTCCCCGGGGGCGGGCTCGTCCGCGTTCCGGGCGTCATCGATGTGAAATGCGGATGACGAATTCCGGCGAACCTCTGGTGTTTCGCGGGGGAAGGAATACTCTGAACCCCACTCCGCTCGAACGGCGGAGCGGTTCGTCGAGGGACGGAGTGCCGGGATGGCCGAGCGGAACGGGCACCACGCTGTGGGGCTGCGTTCGCGCGTGCGGCGGACCGACTCGATCCGGGCGGGGATCCTCTCCGCGTCGGTGCACTCCTCCGACACGCGGATACGTCACCACGACTCGACGCGGCGATCTGCCGCGGGCCCGAAGGGCGCCGTCATCACGACGGCGCCCTTCTTCGCGTTCTGGGCGATGCCGCGCGGCGACGGCCGAGGCACGTTCGGAGGTCACTGATGCGCACCCTGGTTCTCAACGCCGGCTACGAGCCTCTCGCGGTCGTCTCGTTCAAGCGGGCGCTGGTCCTGCTGATGACCGAGAAGGCCACCGTCATCGAGGCCGACGAGGACAATCCGGTGCACGGTGCGGCCGGCGACTACGTCCGCCCGTCCGTGATCCTGCTCACGCGCTACGTGCGGATCCCGAGCTCGCGGACGGTGCCCGTGTCCCGCCGTGGCGTGCTGCGCCGGGACAACCACCGCTGCGGCTACTGCGGGACCCACGCGAACACGATCGACCACATCCAGCCGAAGTCGCGCGGCGGGCGCGACACGTGGGAGAACCTCGTCGCCTGCTGCCACCGCTGCAACAACACCAAGAGCGACCGCACGCCGGCCGAGATGGGCTGGCACCTGCGGACGGTGCCCCGTGTGCCGCGGGCCGGATCCTGGCTCGTGCGCGGCGCGGAGCGCATGGAACCCGAGTGGAACGGCTACCTGGCTCCGGCAGCCTGAGCCGCGAGATGCCACTTCGGTACGAGGTGACCGCAGAGTCGCCCACCGGAGTGACATCTCGCGGAAGCGTCGTCGGACCGGCCGACCGCTCTACCGGACGCGGTGCGAGGGGCGGCTTCCGCAAGGCGGAGGAGGAAGCGATACCGGCGGTATCGCGCCCGACGACAACGCCGCGGAAGGCGTCCCTCGCACCGCGTCATTCGTTGTCGCCGCCCGTGGCGGTGCTGGCGTTGCCGGAGCGCTCGCCGGACCAGGTCCAGTTCGCGACCTCGGGGAGGTCCTCGCCGAACTCGCGGGTGTAGGCGCGGGCGCGGAGGCGGGCGTCCTGCATCTCCTGGCGGAGGCCGGCGGCGCGGGAGCCGAGGCCGGGGGTGCGGTCGATGACGTCGATCACGAGCGAGTAGCGGTCGAGGTCGTTCAGCATCACCATGTCGAACGGAGTGGTGGTGGTGCCGTTCTCCTTGTAGCCGCGCACGTGCAGGTTCTGGTGGCCGGTCCGCTTGTAGGTCAGGCGGTGGATCAGCCACGGGTAGCCGTGGTACGCGAAGACGACGGGGCGGTCGGGAGTGAAGACCGCGTCGAACTCGCGGTCCGAGAGGCCGTGCGGGTGCTCGGACTCGGACATCAGGCGCATGAGGTCGACGACGTTGACGGTGCGGATCGCGAGGTCCGGCAGCTTCTCGCGCAGGATGCTCACCGCGGCGAGGGTCTCGAGGGTCGGGACGTCGCCCGCACAGGCGAGCACGACGTCCGGAGACTCGCCCTGACGCTCGCTGCTGGCCCACTCGAGGATGCCCAGGCCGCGCGAGCAGTGCGCGACGGCCTCGTCCATCGTGAGCCACGCGGGGGCGGGCTGCTTGCCCGCGACGACGACGTTGACGTAGTCGACGCTGCGGAGGCAGTGGTCGTAGACCGAGAGCAGCGTGTTGGCGTCGAAGGGCAGGTAGACGCGCACCACCTCCGGCTTCTTGTTGACGACGTGGTCGATGAAGCCCGGGTCCTGGTGGCTGAAGCCGTTGTGGTCCTGGCGCCAGACGTGGCTCGAGAGCAGGTAGTTCAGGCTCGCGATGGGGCGGCGCCACTCGATCTCGCGCGTGCCGTTGAGCCACTTCGCGTGCTGGTTGAACATCGAGTCGATGATGTGGATGAAGGCCTCGTAGCAGGTGAAGAGTCCGTGCCGACCGGTGAGCAGGTACCCCTCGAGCCAGCCCTGGCACTGGTGCTCCGAGAGCACCTCCATGACCCGGCCCGCGCGGGCGAGGTGGTCGTCGAGCGGGCTGAGCTCGCCCTCCCACTGCTTGTCGGTGGCGGCGTAGACGCTCTGCAGGCGGTTGCTCGCGACCTCGTCGGGTCCGAAGATGCGGAAGTTGGTGGGGTTGGCGCGGATGACGTCGGCGAGCCACTCGCCGAGCACCTTCGTCGCCTCGGCGACCGTGCCGCCGGGGGACTCGACGACGACCTCGTAGCGGCGGAAGTCGGGCAGGTGGAGCGACTGGCGCAGGAGGCCGCCGTTCGCGTGCGGCGTGGCGCTCATCCGCAGCTCGCCCTCGGGAGCGAGCGAGCGCACGCGCTCGGCGATGCCGCCGCTCTCGGTGAAGAGCTCCTCGGGGCGGTAGGAGCGGAGCCAGTCCTCGAGGAGGCGGGTGTGCTCCTCGGTGTCCCGCGCGTTGGCGAGCGGCACCTGGTGGGCGCGATACGTGCCCTCGACCTGGACTCCGTCGATCTCGGCGGGGCAGGTCCAGCCCTTCGGGGTCTTCAGGACGATCATCGGCCAGGCCGGCCGCGTCAGGTCTCCGGTCGCGGCGCGCTCCTTGATGGCGGCGATGCGGTCCAGGACCGTGTCGAGGACCTCGGCGAAGCGCTCGTGCACGCGCATGGGGTCCTCGCCGTCGAAGCCGCCCTCGACGAGGAAGGGCTCGTGCCCGTAGCCGCGGAGCAGGCTCTCGAGCTCCTCGTACGGGATGCGGGCGAGGATCGTGGGGTTCGCGATCTTGTAGCCGTTGAGGTGCAGGATGGGCAGGACCACTCCGTCGGTCGCGGGGTTCACGAACTTGTTCGAGTGCCAGCTGGTGGCGAGCGGGCCGGTCTCGGCCTCGCCGTCGCCGACGACCGCGGCGACGAGCAGATCGGGGTTGTCGAAGGCGGCTCCGTAGGCGTGGCTGAGCGCGTAGCCGAGCTCGCCGCCCTCGTGGATGCTGCCGGGGGTCTCGGGAGCGGCGTGGCTGGGGATGCCGCCGGGGAAGCTGAACTGGCGGAAGAGGCGGCGCAGGCCGTCCTCGGTCTCGTCGATGTGCGAGTAGATCTCGCTGTAGGTGCCGTCGAGGTAGGCGTTGGCGACCATGCCCGGGCCGCCGTGGCCGGGTCCGGTGATGTAGAGGGTGGACTGCCGGCGCTCGCGGATCGCGCGGTTGAGGTGCGCGTAGATGAGGTTCAGCCCCGGAGTGGTGCCCCAGTGGCCGAGGAGGCGCGGCTTGATGTGGTCGCGGGTGAGCGGCCCGGCGAGCAGCGGGTTCGCGAGCAGGTAGATCTGACCGACGGCGAGGTAGTTGGCGGCGCGCCACCAGGCGTCGACGGTCTCGAGGGTCTCCTGCGTCAGCGGGGCGTCCGCGTCGCGGGCGGCCCAGGTGTGCTCGGAGGCGGAGGGGAGCGCGGTGATCGTGGATGCGGCCATGACGCCACGCTCGCATCCGACCGCCCCGGGCGGTAGGGCCTTGCGGCGCTCGCGCTCGGGACGGTCGGATGCGGGGTGCTGCTCCGGTGCTCTCAGCCGCGGGGAGTGGCGCGGCGGAGGATCATCCAGCCGCTGAGGGCCGCGATCGCGGTGGGGGCGAGCAGCAGTGCGAATCCGCCGGTCGGGCCGACCGCTTGGAGGGCGAGCCACACCGAGTCCCACGTGCCCGTGAGGCTGATCACGGCGACGGTGGCGACGGCCACCGCGGCGAGGCCGATCCAGAAGACCGTCATGCCGACCGCTCGCCAGCGGACGTACACGGAGGCGGTGGCGGCTCCGACGAAGAAGAAGAACAGGAACAGGACGAAGACGCCGAAGGCGCGCTCGACCCAGGAGATGCCGCCGAAGCCGACGACCCGGAACAGGATCCCGCCCATGCCCCAGCCGTTCGTCGCCGACTCGATCGCGGCCATGACCGTGTAGAGCACCGTCCAGCCGGCGGAGAGGAGGAGGAAGGTGAAAGCGCTGCCCCAGTAGAAGTCGCGCCGCGTGGAGCCGTAGCCCAGCGCCAGGCCGAAGGTGATGTTCACCGCCTGGATCGCGACGACGAGCATGTAGATGAAGATGAACGCGCCCGGTCCGGAGACCTGGACGCCGGATTCGCCGCCGGCGCTGTCGGCGCCGATCGTCCGCAGGACGACCCAGAAGATCGCGAGGCTGCCGAGGAAGATCGCGGCGAGGATCCCGAGCGGCGTGTAGAGCAGCGTCGCGGGGTTGGCGAAGTGCAGGCGGACGATGCGGAGCAGTCGGTCGGAGGTGCCGAGGTGCCGTACGGGGGCCGTGGTGGTCATGAGGCGTCCTTCCCTGAGGGGGTCGTGCTCGTGAGCTGCACCACGAGCTGCTGGAGGGAGACGGGCTCGAGCTCGAGCCCTGCGGCTGCGGCCTGGGCCCGGCCCGAGTGGTCGAGGCGGGGGAGGGTGGCGGAGGCGAGTCCGCCGACGCCGCTGCGCGAGAGCACCTCGCGACCGGACGTGAACGCGTCGACCGCGCTGCGCGTGCCGACCACCGTGGCGGCTGAGCCGCGCAGCTCCTCCGCATCGCTGTCGACGACGAGCCGACCCTCGTCGAGGACGAGGACGTGCTCGAGGAGGCTGCTGACCTCGTCGATCAGGTGCGTGGAGAGGACGACCGTGCGGGGGTGCTCGGCGAAGTCGGCGAGCAGGCGGTCGTAGAAGAGCTGGCGGGCGACGGCGTCCAGACCCAGGTACGGCTCGTCGAAGAAGGTGAGCGGGGCGCGCGAGGCGAGGCCGACGATCACCCCGACAGCCGAGAGCTGCCCTCGCGAGAGCTTCTTGACCCGGCGGTTCAGCGGCAGTCGGAAGTCGCTCGCGAGCTCGTGCGCGAAGGCGTCGTCCCAGCCCTCGAAGAACCACTGGGCGCTGCGCAGGACGTGCTTCACCTGGAAGTCCTCGGGGTACTTCTGGCTCTCCTTGATGAAGCAGGTGCGGGAGAGGACGGCGGCGTTCTCGACGGGAGCCGCCCCGAAGACGCGGATGTCGCCGGAGCTGGCGAACTCCTGACCGGTGAGGAGGGACATGAGCGTCGTCTTGCCGGCGCCGTTGCGGCCGAGGAGGCCGTGGATCCGGTTCTCGTCGAGGGCGAAGCCCACGTCGCGGATCGCGTGCATGCTGCCGTAGTGCTTGCTGAGGCCGGCGACCTCGATGACCGCGCTCATCGCGATCCCCCTTCGCTGATCATGGTGGCGAGCTCCTCGCGGGTGAGGCCGAGCTTGGCGGCCTCGGCGAGCAGCGGTGCGACGAACTGGTCGCGGAACTGCGTGCGGCGCTTCTCGACCAGCCGGTCGCGGGCGCCCTCGGCGACGAACATGCCGATCCCCCTCTTCTTGTAGAGGACCCCGTCGTCGACGAGCAGGTTCACGCCCTTCCCGGCGGTGGCCGGGTTGATGCGGTGGAACGCGGCGAACTCGTTGGTCGAGGGGACCTGGGTCTCTTCGGGGAGCGCCCCCGCGATGATGTCGTTCTCGATCTGCTCGGCGATCTGCAGGAAGATCGGCCGTGAGTCGTCCATGGGTGCTCCTTCCTGCTGGCCGTTGGTTGCGTGGTTAGTTGGTGCAGTAACTAACCAAGCAGGTCGGGGCTCCGCTGTCAACCGCGGCTTCGGGGGAGGGGTGGGCGACGGGTACACTGGCTCGGCCAGCCTCTGTAGCTCAATGGAAGAGCGACTCCGTCCTAAGGAGCAGGTTGGGGGTTCGAGTCCCTCCAGGGGCACCACGCATCGCCGCAGCGACCCCTGCCCCTGCCGGAGACGAGCGCCGGATCGGCGCCGCTCCCGTCTTCTGAAATCCGGTCAGGCGACGAGCACCGGCTCCGTGGAGCGGCGCTCCCTCCGCGACCCGAGGACCTGCTCCGCCCACGGAGTCGATGAGGAGCGGAGCGCCGCATCCCGCGGGCCGTGAGCGTCGCACTGCTCGCACGCCCTCCCAAGAGGGCATGTCTCAGACGGCGGACGTTCGCCAGGATGGGGACGGTCTGCGGGTAGGGAACCCGCTGGTCGGGGGTGGATGTGGGAGCGGCCGGTCAGTCCGCCGGGCTGGAGGAGCGACGACTCCGCGCGGTGGCCGCGGAGCACGATCGTCTGGCCTCGGAGGCGCGGCACGCCGCGGAGCGCTGGATGATCGCGCACAGGACCGAGCGTCAGGTTGCCGGCAGTCTTGCACCGCTCTCCGCCGCCGGGTACACCTTCCTGCATGACCGCGGATGGCCGGGGTCGCGCTCTCGAGCGCAGATCGATCACGTGCTCGTCGGTCCGGGTGGACTCTTCATCGTGGACACCAAGGCCTGGGCGGACGTCGAGATCTCGGCGGGTCGGATCTTCCGCGGTCAGGCGGACGTCACGGATGACCTCGAGGGACTGGCGGACGTCGGCTACCGGACAGAGGCGGTGATGGCGGACCTGGGTCTGGCTCCCGGCGAGGTGCACGTGCTCGTCGTGCTGGCCGGGCGCAGCACGCCCGCCGTCGAAGTGGGCGGCGTGGTCGTCATCGGCGAGAAGCGGGCCGCTCTGCACATCAACTCGCGAGGCCGTCGGCTCACGGACATCCAGGTGAACGCGGTGCTGACCGCCGCCCTCGGCCACTTCCCGGTTCTAGGGGCGTCGCCGGTCCCTGTGGACGCGGCCATCCCCGATCCTGTGATGGCGGAGTCTGAGCCGGAGCCGCTGCTCGACGTCGAGGAGGTGACGGAGATCCTCCTCGCCGGGCTCCTCGCTGCGCCCATCGAGGAGTGGATGGCGTTCCTCCATCCCGGTCAGGCCAGGCTCGTCCGCCGCGGCTTCAACGGACCCGCACGCATCCGCGGGGCTGCGGGGACCGGCAAGACCGTCGTGGGTCTGCATCGCGCGGCGTACCTGGCTCGCTCGCAGCGCAGCAGAGTGCTCGTCACCTCCTTCGTGCGGACCCTGCCCGAGGTGCTGGGCGCGCTTCTGGCCAGACTCGCTCCCGATGCCGTCGACTCGGTCGAGTTCGCGGGCGTCCACGCGTTCGCTCTGCGGCTCCTCGCGGAACGGGGCATCCGCGTCCGCCTGGACGGTGCCCAGGTCGAATCGGCCTTCTCCTCGGCGTGGCTGCGCGTCGGCGCGGGTGGCGCCCTTTCTGCGATCGAGCCGAACCCCCACTACTGGCGGGACGAGATCGGCTACGTCATCAAGGGCCGAGGCCTGACGCGGTTCGACCAGTACGCGGACCTCGTCAGGACGGGCCGCCGCCGCCCGCTCGCAGTCGATCAGCGGCGCGAGGTGTGGCGTCTGTTCCTGGCCTACGAGGCGGGGCTCCGACAACGGGGTGTGCACGATTTCGGCGACGTCATCCTGCACGCCGAGGCCTCGTTGCGTGCGACGCCTCTCGAGGAGTACGGCGCGGTGATCATCGACGAGGCGCAGGACCTCACCTGCGCGATGGTGCGCATGCTGTTCCTGCTGACCGGCGACAGGGCCGACGGGCTCACCCTGATCGGGGACGGGCAGCAGACCATCTACCCGGGCGGGTTCACGCTGACCGAAGCCGGCGTCTCGATCGCGGGGCGGGGCGTCGTGATGTCGACCAACTACCGCAACACGAGGGAGATCGCCGAGTTCGCGGCAGCCCTGGTCGCGGGCGACGAGTTCGCGGACATCGAGGGGGACGTCGGCGGTCGCGACCTCCTCGGCGAGGTGCCGCGGTCGGGACCGGTTCCCGTCTCGCGGAGCTTCACCGCTCGCGCGGCTCACGATCGGGAACTGGTCGAGCACGTCACGGGCCTCGACTGCCGACCCGGCGATGTCGGCGTCCTCTGCCTGACGAACCAGGGGGTGAGGGATGCGATCCGAGTGCTCAGCGGAGCGGGGATCCCCGTCCTGCAGCTGACGGAGTACGCAGGGCTGCCCGTCGACGCGGTCAAGGTGGGCACGATCAAGCGGGCGAAGGGTCTCGAATTCAAGCACGTCCTCCTGCCGCGCGTGCCGCCGCCTCTCCTCGAGAGCGCCGTCTCCGAGGACGAGACGTGGACCATCCGCCGGCGCGAGCTCTACGTCGGGATGACCCGGGCGCGCGACAGTCTCTGGATCGGGGCGTGTCCCTGACTCGGCGCGTCGACGCTGTCGGCTCTGCGGAGGACACGCCTGCGGTACCTCCCGGCGGGTCCGGCTACGAGGCGAGTGCGGCGCCCGCGACGGCCGAGGAGCCCAGGTCGCTCTTCGGGAGGGCGGCGCCGGTCGAGACGGCGTCGATCCACTCGTCGGTGGTGCCCACGGCAGCGAAGTTCGAGTTGAGCAGCGCGAGCAGTGTGGTGTGGACCGTCTCGGCGTCGACGGAGCCGGCCGCGTTCGAGATCGCGATGGCGCCGGTGGCGTCCGAGAGGACCTCGGCGGTCAGCCCGTGCGTCTCGGCCTCGGCGGCCGAGGCGAGGATGCAGTTGTTGGTCATGTAGCCGACCAGGGTGATCGTGTCGACGTCGCGCTCGCGCAGCCGGGCGAGCAGATCGGTGCCGGCGAAGACGGTGCCGTACTGCTTGGTGATCGACGTCCACTCGGTCGTGCGGCGGCGCTCGATCTCGGGGTGCAGCGCGAAGCCCTCGGTGCCGGGCGCGAAGACGGGAGCGCCCTCGCCCGCGCTGTGCTGGAAGACGGCGATCGGGAGGCCGGCGGCGGTCGCGGCGTCGATCGCGGCGGCGATCCGGGGGAGCGAGGAGGCGTGCGGCGGGAAGCGGATCTCGAGAGGTCCGGCGAAGTACTCCTGCTGGACGTCGACGAGGATCAGGGCGCGGCGGGGTGCGGTCATGGTGGTGTCTCCCAGGGGTCGGGGCGGTCCTCCGATCCTCGTGGTCGGCTCGGGCCCCGACCAGTGGCACGCAGGCGGCTCTACGATGGATTCGGGCCAATCGGAGGAGATCACCGTGCGCATCGCGATCCACGCCGTCGACGGCGTGACGATGTTCCACCTCTCGGTGCCGCAGATGGTCTTCGACGAGGTGCGGCGGCTCGGCCTCGCCGAGTGGGAGACGCTCCTGTTCGCCGACCGGCCGGGGTCGATCCGCACGGCGGAGGGCTACACGATCGGCGGGGTGCGCGGGCCGGAGGCGGCCGCAGCGGCCGACCTCGTGGTGATCCCGTCCTGGATCGACGACGGCCGGGCGCCCGGCGCGACCCTCTCGCGCGTGCTGCTCGACGCGCACGAGCGCGGCGCGAGGATCGCGGGCCTCTGCCTCGGAGCGCTCGTCCTCGCCGACGTCGGACTGCTCGACGGTCGCGCGGCGGTCACGCACTGGCAGGCGGCGGCGGGGATGGCGGCGCGCCACTCGTCCATCGAGGTCGACGCCACCGCGCTCTACCTCGACCTCGGCGACGTGCTGACCTCTGCGGGCACCGCCTCGGGGCTGGACGCGTGCCTGCACGTCGTCCGCGGCGCGCTGGGAGCGGAGGCGGCCAACCGGGTCGCGCGCAGTCTCGTCGTCGCGCCGCACCGCGAGGGCGGGCAGGCTCAGTACATCGAGCGGCCGCTGCCCGAGGAGCCGACGGACGACCGCATCGCGCGCGCCTCCGCCTGGGCGCTGGCGCACCTCGACGAGGAGCTGGGCGTGGATCGGCTGGCGGCCGCGGCGCTGATGAGCCGGC
Organism: Rathayibacter sp. SD072; assembly: GCF_017355185.1. Lineage (GTDB taxonomy): Bacteria > Actinomycetota > Actinomycetes > Actinomycetales > Microbacteriaceae > Rathayibacter. The sequence continues at coordinate 31,970 of NZ_JADILJ010000027.1, forward strand.
GCTCGTTCGTGCGGGCGTTCCGCGCGGCCACGGGGACCACTCCGGCCGCCTGGGTGCGCTCGCGCAGGCTCGACGAGGCGCGCCGGATGCTCGAGACGACCGACCTGCCGATCGATCGGATCACGACCGACTGCGGGTTCGGGAGTCCGGTCACCCTGCGGCAGAACTTCGCGCAGGCGTTCGGCAGCACGCCGTCCGGCTACCGGCGGCGCTTCGGCGCAGCCTGAGCCGCAGGCGGGCGGCGATCGGCGGAACGTCCGCGCGCGCGAGCTCCTCCAGGAGAGCGCGTCGGGCGACGCGGCGCTGCGCCGATGCCTCCTCCGGTACGCGGCCACCCCTGACCGATGACGAACTCGTGCGCTCCGAGAGTTTGTATTGTCGATTGACAAACAGCGGGCGCCGCCGCATCCTGATCTCATTCGCACACTGTCGTGCGATCCGGAGTGAGTATCGAAGGAGATGCCATGCGATCGCTTACGCGTTCGGGGACCGCGCTGGGGCTCGTCGGCCTGACAGCGCTCCTGCTCAGCGCCTGCACGAGTGCCGGAGGGGACGAGGACGGACCCGTCACGCTGACCTTCTGGTCCTGGGCGCCGAACACGCAGGAGATCGTCGACGTCTGGAACGAGGAGAATCCCGACATCCAGGTCGAGTACACGGACGCGGGAGGCGGAGACGACTCGTCCGCCAAGCTCCTCACCGCCGCGCGGGCCGGGAACGCGCCCGACGTCGCGCTCGTCGAGTACACGACGCTGCCCTCGCTCATCGTCTCGGGAGTGCCCCGGGACATCACCGAGGACGTCGAGGACGTGCAGAACTCGTACACCGAGGGCACCTGGGCGCAGACCACCTTCGACGGTGCCGTCTTCGCGCTGCCGCAGGACGTGGGCCCCGGTGCGCTGATCTACCGCAGCGACCGGTTCGAGGAGCTCGGCATCGAGGTGCCGACGACCTGGGCTGACTTCCGTGAGGCGGCCGCCGCCGTCCGGGCCGCGGACCCGTCCACCTACATCGCGGCGATCCCCGCCGGCGAGCTCGGGTTCTTCGCCGGAGTCGCCGCCCAGGCCGGCGCCGAATGGTGGTCGATCGACGACGGCACGTGGTCGGTCGGGATCGACGCCGAGGAGTCGCTCTCCGTCGCCGACTACTTCCAGGCACTGGCGGACGAGGACCTGATCTCGACCGAGCCGCTCCTGACCCCGGAGTACAACAAGAAGCTCAACGAGGGCACGATCCTGTCGTGGCCCTCGGCTCTGTGGGCACCGGGCGTGATCGAGAGCGTCGCGCCCGAGACGGCGGGATCGTGGTCGATGGCGCCGTCGCCGCAGTGGGAGGAGGGTGACGCCCGCGTCGCCTATCAGGGCGGCTCCGGCGTGATCGTCACCGAGGGGAGCGAGCACCCCGAGCAGGCCGCCGAGTTCGCCAAGTGGCTGAACGCGAGTGCGGAGGGGTCGGAGCTGGTGCTCACGAAGCAGAACGCCTATCCGGCGGCGATCTCGGGCCAGGAGCTCGCGGCCGAGAGCGAGCCGCCGACCCTGATGCCCCAGCAGACGGACTTCTACTCGCTGGCCGCGCAGATCTCCTCCGAGACCGTGCCCGTGATCTGGGGACCCAACGTCAACGTGGCCAAGTCGACTTTCGAGGACCGCCTCAACAAAGCGATCGACTCCGGCGGCTCCTGGCGCGACGCCTTCGTCGAGACGGCGGAGGCCGTGAGGGCCGACATGCGCGAGACCGGCTACGAGCTCGCCGAGGACTGAGGTGAGCACCTCCATCGGCTCACGCCCGCGGGCGGGGCGCTCACTGCGCCCGCGGCTCGCCCCGTACCTCTTCTCGGCACCCGCCGTCGTGCTCTACGTCGGATTCATGCTCGTGCCCATGGGCTACGCGGTGTGGCTCAGCCTGCGCGCCTACCGCCTGGTGGGCGGCGGCGTCCTCGGCACCCGGCAGAACGTCTTCGTCGGGCTGGAGAACTACGCGTCCGTCCTCACCGACCCGGAGCTGCTGGCGAGCCTGGGCAGACTCGCGGTGTACGGGCTGATCGCGGTGCCGATCACGCTGGGGCTCGCCCTGCTCTTCGCGCTGCTGCTGGATGTGCCGGCGGTGCGCGCCAAGAGGTTCGCCCGCACCGCGATCTTCGTGCCCTACGCGGTGCCCGGAGTCGTCGCCGCGCTCCTCTGGGGATTCATGTACCTGCCGAGCACCAGTCCGTTCTCGTACCTGACCCGGGCGGCCGGGCTCGGCACGATCCCGTTCCTCGACAGCCCGACCCTGTTCGGCTCGCTCGCGAACATCGCGATCTGGGGAGGGGTCGGCTTCAACATGATCATCATCTACACGTCGCTCCGCGGGATCCCGATGGAGCTGTACGAATCCGCCCGGCTCGACGGGGCGAGCGAGACGCAGATCGCCCTGCAGGTCAAAGTGCCGCTGGTGATGCCCGCGGTCGTGCTGACCCTCGTGTTCTCGCTCATCGGCACGCTGCAGCTCTACGGGGAGCCCGCGACTCTGCAGCCGATGGCTCGCGACATCAGCCAGACCTGGGCGCCCCTCATGACGATCTATCGGGATGCCTTCATCACCGACGACCTGCCCGCCGCGGCGGCGTCCTCGACGGTGCTGGCGCTGGGCACGGTGCTGGTGTCGGCACTGGTCCTCGTCCTCGCGAACCGCCGGCAGAGGGAGGCGGTGAAGTGACCGCGACTCTCGAGCGCCCGCCCGTCCGCGCTGCGGCGCCGGAGGCGAGGCGGCGTCGCGGGGGAGTGCTCCCGACGCTCGTGCTGCTGGTCGGCGCGGTCTACTGCCTGGTTCCCGTGGTGTGGGTGTTCGTCGCCACCACCAAGGCGCCGAGCGAGCTGTTCTCGACCTTCACCTTCGCCCCGGGCACGGGACTCCTGGGAAACCTGGGCGACCTGTTCACCTACAACGGCGGCCAGTTCGTGCTGTGGGCGCTGAACTCGCTCCTCTACTCGGGAGTGGGCGCGCTGCTGTCGACGTTCGTCTCGTCGATGGCCGGCTACGCGCTTGCGAAGTACGAGTTCCCGGGGCGCCAGGTGCTGTTCTACGGGATCCTCGCGGGAGTCCTGATCCCGGGCATCACCCTCGCGGTGCCGCAGTACCTGCTGCTCTCGCAGCTCGGGCTGGCGGGGCATCCGCTGTCGGTGCTGATCCCGGTGATCATCAGCCCGTTCGGCATCTACCTCTGCCGGGTCTACGCCGCCTCGGCGGTGCCCCAGGAGACCATCGAGGCGGCGCGGATCGACGGCGCGTCGGAGTGGCGGATCTACCGCTCGATCGCCGTGCCGCTGCTGCTGCCCGGGATGGTGACCGTCTTCCTCCTGCAGTTCATCGGCATCTGGAACAACTTCCTGCTGCCGTACATCATGCTGTCCGACCAGTCGGACTACCCGCTCACCGTGGGTCTGTTCACCCTGCTCGCCCGCGGCTCGGGTGCGCCGGCGCTCTACTCTCTCGCCATCACCGGCGCGGCCGTCTCGATCGTGCCGCTCGTCGCGCTCGTGCTGTTCCTGCAGCGCTACTGGCGGCTCGATCTCATCTCGGGAGGGATCAAGGGCTGAAGCGGGCGGGGCACCGGCGTCGGTGCCCCGCCTTCCCGTACCCGCGGATCGTGACGTGGGTCGTGGGCACTCCGCGCGCGCCGACCAGGTGGAGCGGGTCGTCGGTCGCGACGGTGGACCCGCCGATCGCGAAGGCGGAGAGGCCTCCGGTGTCGAGGGCCGTCGGAGGGCGGCGTTCGCGCAGGCTCGAGACGACCGACCTGCCGATCGACCGGATCCCGACCGACTGCGGGTACGGGAATCCGGTCACCCTGCGGCACAACTCCGCGCAGGCGTTCGGCAGCACTCCGTCCGGCTACCGGCGGTGCTTCGGCGTGGTTCGCGCCATCGGAATGGCAGGGGAGGAGCGCGCGTTGCCCCGAGGGTGACGATCGAACCCGTGGTGCTCGAGGACGTGCTGGCTTCGCTCGAGGTGACGCTCGGGGCGACCCGGCGCGTGACGGTGCCGCCCGGGGAGCGCCTCGGACTCGCACCGGGCGCCGTCGTGCTCGTGTACGTCGTCGAGGGTGCGATCACCGCGCTCGCTCCGTGTGCGACCGCCTGCGAGCTCGACCTCCCCGCCGGCGAGGCGACGGCCGTCCGCCCGCCGCGGGCGCTGCGGGCGGGCGACGCTCTGCTGACGTTCGGCGGGCAGCCCGTGGAGATCGCCTCCCCGTCGGGGGCGCGGCTGACCGTCGTCGAGGTGCAGCTCGAGGCCTCGGCGTGCCTCCTGCCGCTGCCGGAGCTGGTGATCGCCGGCGGGTTCGCGCGGCTCGAGCCGGCCGCGGCGGCGCTGGCGGCGCAGCTCGGCACGGCCGCCGACGGGACGGTGCGGTCGGGCGATCCCGTCATCTGCCTCCTGATGGTGCGCACCGTGCTGCTGTCGGTGGTGCGGGCGTGGGCCTTCAGCGACACCGCCTCGGCGCTGCCGACGACGGGCGACGCCTACCTCGACCGGGTGGTCGCGGCGGTGGACAGCGAGCCGGGCCTCGAGTGGACGGTGGACCGCCTCGCGAGCATCGGGGCGATGTCGCGGACGGTGCTCACGGAGCGGTTCCGCGCGGCCTTCGGTCGCACCCCCGCGGGCTACGTCACCGAGGTGCGGATGCGGCGGGCGAAGGACCTGCTCGAGGCGGGGCGCAGCGTGTCGGAGGCGTCGCGGGCGCTGGGCTACTCCTCCGACGACGGCTTCAGCCGCGCGTTCCGGCGGCACGTCGGCGTCGTGCCGTCGCGTTGGCGGACGGCACGACGCGCGGCGTGAGCGCTCAGACGGCGGAGCGCCGGTTCGACGAGCCGAACAGGGCCGCTCCGACGAGGAGCAGGACCGCGCCGATCGCGTAGTCGGCCTCGACGCCGACCTGGTCGACGAGCACGCCGCCGACGCCGGCGGCCACCACGATCGCGGCCTGGAAGCCGACGACCACGAGGCTGCCGCCCGCCTCGAGGCGGTCGGTCATGCGGTGGCCGACCCAGGCGTTGACGATGATGAGCCATGAGGCGAAGAAGAAGCCCCAGACGAACACGGCGACGGCGACGGCGGCGACCACACCGGGGAGCAGGAGGACGGCTCCCACGGCGATCGCGATGGCCACCGGCGCGACGACGCCGAAGAAGGCGAAGGAGCGGTCGATCACCGATCCGATGACGATGTTGCCGATCAGGCCGCCGGCGCCGAAGAGCGCCAGCAGGCCGACCACTGTCGCGGCGTCGACTCCGTCCGTGCGCTCCAGGGCGAGCCGGATGTAGGTGTACGCGAGGAAGTGGCCGAGGACGATCAGGACGTGCCCGGCGAAGCCCTGGCGCACGCCGCGGCGGCGCACCGTGTCGAGCAGGATCCCGAGTCCGGCGGCCGGAGCGGCGGGGACGCTCGGGAGGACGAGGCGCAGCGGGACGGCGAGGAGCGCGGTGAGGACGCCGATCAGGACGAACGCCGCTCGCCAGTCGACGAGCTCGCTGAGGACGACGCCGAGGGGCACTCCGGCGACGGTCGCGAGGGAGAGCCCGGCGCTGGTGAACATGGTCGCGCGCCCCACGCGGTCCTGGCCGACGACCCGGGCCGCGACGGTGATCGACATGGACCAGAAGGCGCTGATGGCGGCTCCCAGCAGGAGTCGCGAGAGCAGCACGAGCGGGAGGGTGGGCGCGAGACCGGCGAGGATCCCGGAGACGCCGGCGGCGACGGCCGTCCAGACGAGCAGGCTGCGGCGGTCGAGCCGGGGGACCATCAGGCCGATCGTCGGAGCCACGAGGAGGCCGACGAACGCGGTCACCGTGACGGTCTGGCCGGCCTGGCCGGGCGTGACGTCGAGTCCGGCCGCCATCTCGGTGAGGACGCCGTTGGGCAGGAACTCGGCGGTCACCAGCAGGAAGCTCAGGAGCATCAGGACGACGAGGGGCACGTAGGGGAACCGCCTCGCGGTCGTCTGGGGGCGGACGACGGGGAGGGACGCTGTCGAGGGCATGTGCTCGAGTCTGGCGGTGCGGCGACGGCGCCGCCCGACCGGACGGCCGGGGGATCCGACCGGACGACCGCCGGGACGGCGAGCGCCCGGCGGCGGGGCCTCCGCTCCTGAGTCCCGCCCGCGCCCGGGGAGCCGGTGCGGGGATTCAGGGCGCTCGGAGGGTGTTCGGACGGCCTTCGCTCAGGTGGCCCCGGGATGATCGACGCTGATACCCGACGGAAGGTCTTCTGTGAGCACTCTCAAGCGCATCCTCAGCATGGCGTCGAAGGCGCTCGACTCGAAGAGCTCGACGAGCTCCGCCGCGCGCCCCGCCTCCTCGAGCGGAGGGACGGACTGGCGCGATCTGGTCCGCACCGCCGCCGACAAGGTGACGGGCGACTCGCGCCCCGCTCCCCAGTACGGCGCCCCCGCGCCCCGCGCCTCCTCCCGACCGCAGGACGCCCGCCCCGGGCAGCCGGTCGTGTCCGCGGAGGACCGCGCGGCGATCGCCCGCTACGACTACCTCCTCCGCACCGCCGACCCCGAGCAGCTCGAGCAGGTGCACCGCGACGCGTTCGCGAAGCTGACGCCGGCGCAGCGCTCGCAGGTCGAGGCGCGCCTGCGCGACGAGCTGCCCGCGAACGAGCAGCCGCGCTCCTCGGCGCCCGACGACCTCGCCCGTGCGGCCACGCGCGGCGAGGCGCAGAACCCCGGCTTCCTCAAGAAGATGTTCTCGAAGCCCGGCACCCGGGGAGCCCTCGCAGGCGCCGGAGTCGGCGCCGTCGCGGGGGTCGGCCTCGGTGCCGCGGGCGGTCTGCTCGCAGCGGTCGCCGGCGGCGCGGTGCTCAGCAGCGTCGGCGGCTCCCTCCTGCAGGGAGTCGATCTCGAGGGCCTGAGCGGCTTCGGCGACCTCGGGGAGTTCGGCGACATCACCGGCTCGGCGGGCGACTTCGTCTCGGGTGCGGGCGAGCACGCGTCGGGGCTCGGCGAGCAGGTGTCGGACTTCCAGATGCCGGACCTCGGCGACCTCGGGTCGTTCTTCGACCGCTAGGCCGCTGGACCGCCAGGCCGCTGGACCGCCAGTCCGCTGGCCGCTGGTCTGCTGGTCTGCTGGTCAGCCCGGACGTCGGACCCGCTAGTCCTCGGATCGTCCCCCGGACTCCGGACGGGCGCGGCGCCACACGAGCAGCGCGAGCGCCGCGCCGACGATCCCGACGAGCAGGAGCGCGCCCCCGGTGATCGCGACCGCGGTCGTCGACCAGTCCGGCAGGATCCGCACCACCGTGCCGTCGAGCAGCGTCCAGTCGCACGACGCGCCGAGTGGCCACCACGACCACGCACCGCGCAGCAGCTCGCCCTCCTCGGCGGGCACCCGCGCGACACTCGCCAGGCAGGCCGCGTCGAAGCCCCGACGGGCGAGCGCGGCGTACTGCAGCGGAACGAGCGCCAGGAGCGCGATCCCTGCGAGCGCCACGACGCCCGAGGTGAGGGCTGCGAGTCGTCGGGGCGTGACGCGCGGACGGGAGCGCGGGCGGTCGGGGGTCGGCTCGCTCATCCTCCGATCGTGCCACGGTCGACTGAGGGGGCCCTCCGCGGATGGTCCCTGCGACCGGGGGCACGTACCCTCGGTGCATGGGGACTCTCTTCTCGCTGCTGACCGTCGTGCTGATGGTCCTGGCGCTCGTGGACGTCGTGCGCCAGCCGGACAACGTCGTCCGCAACCTGCCCAAGATCGTCTGGATCCTGCTGATCGTGTTCATCCCGCTCATCGGAGTGACGATCTGGTTCCTGCTCGGGCACGAGTGGAAGCGGGGCGACGGCGGCTCCTTCATCCCCGGCGGGCGCACGCCCCGGCAGCGCCGGCGCCCGGCGGCGCCGCAGACGATCGTCGTGCGGCCCGCGCAGAAGTCCACGGAGGAGCAGCTCGCCGACCTCGAGCGCGAGGAGGCGCACTACGCCCGCCTCGCGGAGGAGCGGCGTCGCCGGCTCGAGGGCGAGCGACCGCAGGACGCCTGAGGCCGCCGTCGGCGCGGGCGGACCCGCGCCGGCGACTCCGGCTCAGCCCGTGGTCGCGAAGTTCGACGCGCTCCACTGCACAGAGGCGATCTTGGCCTGGCCGGCGATGCTGGGGTGGAAGTAGTCGACCTTGCCGATGAGGCTGCTGGTGACCGGAGTGGCGGTCAGCGCTCCGCCGTCGTAGTCGCAGAGCGTGCCGGCGGCGGCGCAGGCGTTCTGCAGAGCGGTGTTGTACTGGGCGGTCCGCGTCTTGGCCGCGGCGGCGGAGGCGCTGGCGGCCGTGGTGCTCAGCTTCGCGCCGGTGGCGGAGACGCCCCGGGTGGTGCGGCAGATGTTGCCCGAGGACCAGATGACGGCTCCGAAGCCGCTCCGGACGACGGCCCACTCGCCGGCGACGTTGGGCATGGAGGCCAGCACGATCTTGGCCGCGGGCCAGGTGCTGCGGATCTTGGTGATCGCGGTCGTCGCCGATGCGCTGAAGGTCGAGGCGGGCGTCATCGTGTAGCCGTCGGCGGCGACCGGGTTCTTCGCCGAGCACAGGTCGTTGCCGCCGATCAGCAGGGTCACCACGTCGGGTTTGACTCCCGCGGCGACGGCGGTGTCGACGCGCGAGGGGACGGCGGCGATGAGGTCGCCCGAGACCGAGTAGTTGGCGGCGGTGACCGTGGTGCCGGGGTTCGCCGCGCGCAGGCGCTGGGTGAAGGAGTTGACGGTGGTGTTCGTGCCGGTCGACCAGTTGTTGCGCGGGCAGTCGGCGAACGAGCCGCAGGTGCCGTAGCCCTGGGTGACGGAGTCGCCGAGGGCGAGCACGGACAGCGTGGGCGTGGCGGCGGACGCGGCACCGGCGGGCACCAGGGCGGTGGTCAGGGCGAGGACGGCGCCGGCGGCCAGAGCGGCGAGGCGGCTCCTCCCGGCGGATCGGCGCGGGCGGGGGAGGACGTGACTCGGCATGGGGGATCGCTCTCGGTCATCGGCGACGGGGGCCGCCGAGGTCGACGCTAGGTCCCGGGGGCGTCGGGCGCTCCTGCGGCTCTGGCCCCAGAACGGCCGGAATGCGGTTGCCGTTCGTCAGGGGGCCGGGCGGAGGATCCGCAGTCGGCTGTTCGCCCAAGCGAGCGCGCCCGCCAGCACGAACGCGACGGCGATCGCCGCGACGTAGACGGCCACCGAGCCGTACCCGTTCGCCGGGTCCAGGAACGGGTAGGGCACCCAGCCGTCGGTCGCACCGCGCACCAGGACGACGACCAGCCAGACGACGGGGTACAGCACGACGACCCAGAGGCGCCGCCACGGGAGGGGAGGGCGATCGCCCACGAGCAGCCAGTCGAGCACGCCGTAGAGGGGGAACAGCACGTGCATGACCGTGTTCGCCCACGGCAGCGCGACTCCGCCCGCGAGACCCGCGAGCAGCAGGTTGTAGACGACTCCGACGATCGCGATGTACCCGGTCGCGGCACCGCGCGCGAGCACGAGCCCGCCGCTCTGCGGACGTCGGGCGAGCGAGAGGCCCCCGGTGGCGAGCAGGATCGCCGCGAGCAGGATGTTGCCCTGGATGGTGAAGAAGCCGAAGAAGTTCCACGGGATGAGCGGGGTGCGCGAGGCGGTGTCCAGGGCCGTGGCCACGACGGCCGCGAGCACGGTCAGGGCGACGACGATCCGGACGAGGGCGACTGCGGTTCTCATAGCGCTCCTTCGGGTGACGGCGTCACTGCTCTGCCGAGAGTACCGGCGAGCCCGCGGCGCTAGCCTGACCGGGTGCTCACGATCGGTGTCGACCTCGCCGCGGAGCCGGCCCGAACGGCCCGGGCCGCCGTGGAGTGGAGCGCGGGGCGGGCGAGGATCCGCGAGGTCGCCCTCGACTCCTCCGACGCCGCGATCGTGGCCCTGTCGCGCGGCGCGACGACGGTCGGCATCGACTGCGCGTTCGGCTGGCCGCTGGAGTTCGCCGCCTTCGTGCACGCCCACACGCGCCGGGAGGTCGCTCCGCGCAGCCTCGCCGGGCGCGACTGGCGCCGGCGGCTGGCGTACCGGGAGACGGACCGCGCGGCCCGCGAGGCGACCGGCCGCTGGCCGCTCAGCGTCTCGACCGATCGGCTCGGCATGACCGCGATGCGCTGCGCCGAGCTGCTCGAGGCGTTCGAGGAGGAGGGCGAGGTCGTGGACCGGTCCGGGGCCGGTCGTCTGGTGGAGGTGTATCCGTCAGCGGCGCTCCGGCACTGGCAGATCGACACCGCGGGCTACAAGACCCGGCCCGAGGCGGTGCCGCGTGCGGTCGACGCCCTGCGCCGCGCCGCTCCGTGGCTCGAGGGACCCGCGGAGGCGTTCGCGCTGATGGCGCGCTCGAACGACGCGCTCGACGCGGTGATCGCGGCGCTGAACGCCCGTGCCCACGCGCTCGGCGCGACGCTGCCGATCCCGGAGGAGCACCGCGAGGCCGCCCGTGCGGAGGGCTGGATCGCGCTGCCGACCGGGCCGCTCGCCGAGCTGGTCTAGACGCCGAGCTGGTCTAGACGCCCAGCCAGTCGAGCGCGCCCGTGAGCAGGGCCCGGTGCGCGGGGGAGTCGTACGAGGCGGCCGTGTGGCCGAGCGCGTCGTAGACGGTGCGGCCCCCGCTCGGACGCTCGAGCGCCCAGATCAGGGGGTGGTCGATCCCCTCGTGCTCGTGGACCGCCAGGACCTCGGCCGACGGCGAGACCTCGAGCCAGGAGTAGCGCTCGTCCTCGAGCTCGAAGTCGGCGGCCCCCGCGGTGACCGGGTGCCCCGCGCCGGTGATGCGGATGCGCGCCGGACCGAAGTCGGGGTGCATCGACACGTCGTGCACCCAGCGGCCTCCGAGGAGCCGCGGCCACTCGTCGGCGTCCACGAAGCTCGTGGACGAGACGTGGAGCCCGAGCAGGGGCACGGGTGAGCGGAGGAGCCGCGCGAGACCGGCTCGCGCCGTCGGGGCCGGCGACGCGGCTCCGTCCCGCGGGAGGCCGACGTTCACGACGACGAGGTCGGGGAGGTCGTCGAGTCGCGACAGCGCGTCGTCGACATCGCCCCGCACCTCGACGCGGTGCCCGCGATCCGACAGCAGGCCGGCCACGGCGGCGCTCGTCCCGGCGAACGGATGCCAGGGATCGCTGTAGCGGCCCTCGCCGGTCAGGAGCAGGGTGCGCACGGGGTCCTCTCCGATTCCCGCGGCGGGGAGCGACGCCTCGAGGCTCCCGGCGGAACTCTGCCGCGGGTCTCCGCTCAGGCCGGGATCTTGGCGTTCAGGGCCGACGCGACGATCTCGGCGGCGCGCTCCGCCTCTTCCACACTCGAGAAGGGGCCGGTCGGGATGAAGGGGTCGCCGAGGAGTCGGCGGTCGGTCTCGAGTCGGAACTGGGGCAGCTCCGCCCCGGGGACGACGACGATCCGGATTCCGTTCCGGCTCCATCGCGCGGGTTGGATGATGGGTGTCTGTGTCATGGTGCTCTCCGCTTTCGCGTGTCGTAGCGCGTCGGTTCTCACCTCATCGCGCTCACGTCACGCTACGTCGGACGGGACCCGCATCCCACGGGCTTGACCTCTCGTTCGGGCGGGAGTAGCGACGTCGTCACCGCGCCGAGGTCCGCTCGCGCCGGGGTTCGATCGCTGCGTCGTCCTCGTCCCCGCTGCTCCCGAGGGGAGCGGGAGACGCGGCCGCTCGGCGCAGCCGGAGCCCGTGCACCGCGAGGATCGCCAGGACCCCGAGCAGGAAGACCGCGACTCCTGTGGCCGCGATGGGGAGGGCGACGGTGCCGAGCGGGCCCGGCTCGGGAGCGCCCTCGTCGGTCACGGTGAAGGTCACGCGCCGCTCCTGGGGTATCCCGTCGGCGTTCTGCCGGGCGAGGGCCTGCTCGAGGAACACGGACGTCGCCGCTCGGGAGAGCTCGACGGCGCGGGCCGGATCGGGCGAGGTGCCGATGATCGAGAGGATCGGCAGTGACGCACGTCCGGGGTTGCGCTCGGAGCCGGACGGCTGGGTGGTGCGGCGGACTCCGCCGACGCCCTCCCGCTCACCGAGGGGACCCTGCCGCGCGACGACCTCGGACCGGACCGCCTCACCGCTGACGAGATACGCGTAGACCACCGCGGTGCTGCTCAGGTCCTCCTCCTGCGCCGCGCTCATGCCGGGCACGCGCTCCAGCGCGGGGGACTCCGACAGGAACGGGCTGCGCGGGCCGCCTCCGAGCAGCACGGTCGTTGCGGCGCTGTACTCGCGCTCGGCGCGGATCTCGAGGGCGCCGTCGCGGATGGTGAAGTGCACGGCCGTCGCGACGAGGGCGGCGAGCAGGGCAGCGGCGACGACCGCGAGGCGGTAGTGCCAGAGGACTCTGAGGTAGGCGGGGATCTCCACCCGACCAGGGTGACCGGCGGACCCTTTCGCCAGCCTTACACGCCCTGCGCGGGGATCCGGATCTCGAGGCGCGCGCCACCCTGCGGCGACTCGAGGAGCCGTGCCGTCCCCCCGGACACCCGCGCCGCCTCGGCGATGATCGCGAGACCCAGCCCCGATCCTCCGGTGTCGCGCGCTCGGGCGTCGTCGCGGCGCTCGAAGCGGCGGAACACCCGCTCCCGGTCGGCCTCCGGCACTCCGGGTCCGTCGTCGTCGACTAGGACGACCGCCTCGTCCCCCTCGCGCAGCACGCTGAAGACCACGACGGAGCGAGCGTGGCGGAGGGCGTTGTCGGCGGCGTTCCGCACGGCGCTGCGGAGGAGGATCTCGTCTCCCCGCACCTGGGCAGGGCCGATCCCCGCGCTGCCGACCGTGGCCCCCAGCGCGCGGAGGCGCTGCGCCTCGAGCAGGACGATGTCGTCGAGGTCGACGTCGTCGAGCGTTCTCGGGGCGCGCTCGTCGATACGGGCCAGCAGGAGCAGCCCCGACACGAGGGACTGCATCCGTTCGGCTTCGTCGTCGACGACGCGCGCCAGCTCGGCCAGGCGCATCGACTCGGGGTGCCGCAGCGCGACCTGCGCGTGCTGGCGGATCGCGGCGACGGGGGAGCGGAGCTCGTGCGATGCGTTCGAGACGAACGCGCGCTGAGCCGCCTGCGAGCGCTCGAGCCGCGCGAGGAGGCCGTTCATGGTGTGCGCGAGGCGGGCGATCTCGTCCCGCCCTCGCGGCTCCTGCACTCGACGCTCGAGGTCGGCCGCCTCGATGGCCTCGACATCGGATCGGATCCGCTCGACCGGCCGGAGCGAGCGGCCCACGACGAAGCGCACCGCCGCCCCTACGACGAGCGTGACGGCGGGCACCGCGACGGCCAGCAGCCCGGCGGCGGAGTCGACGGCGTCCTCCGCGCCCGCGAGGGTCCGTGCGACGACGACGGTCTCGCGCGGGTCCCCGCCGAGCTGCAGATCAGCCGATGCGACCACGAACCGAGTGCCGGTGATCGTGACGACGGTCGGCTCCTCGCGGACCGGGAGCGGCACCGGGGACACGGACTCGGGGTCGGCGACGGCGACGACCGCGCCCTGCCGCTGCAACTGGATGACCACCTCGTCGGCGGTGAAGGCCGGCAGTCGGCCGGCGTTCTCGGTGTCACCCGCGATCTGCCGGGCCTGCTGACCGGCGGTGAAGGCCTCGGCGTCGACGAGCGAGCGCTCCAGGAGCGCCGTGAACGCCACCGCACCGGCGACGAGGACCACGAGGATCGCCGCGGAGACGAGCACGGTGAGCCGGACGCGGATGCTCCAGGCGGCAGGACGCTCAGCCATCGGACGCCTGCGCCTCCCGCAGCCGGTACCCGGCTCCTCGGAGCGTCGTGATCGACTCCGTGCCGAACGGCCGGTCGATCTTGGCCCGCAGCCGCGCGACGTAGACCTCCACGATGCTGATGTCGCCGTCGAACGCGTCGTCCCACACGCCTTCGAGGATCGCCTGCTTCGAGACGACCCGGTCGCTGCGGCGCGCCAGGAAGTCGAGGACGGCGAACTCCCGGGAGGTCAGGCGGATCGCGACGTCGGCGCGGCGCACCTCCCGAGACGCGGGATCGATCACGAGGTCCCCGAACCGGTGCGCCACCGGTCGCTCCGGACGGCCGCGCCGCACGAGCGCCCGCAACCGGGCGACGAGGACGGAGTGGTCCAACGGCTTCACGACGTAGTCGTCCGCGCCCGCGTCGAGACCGGCGATCTGATCCCCGTCGCCGTCCTTCGCCGTCAGCAGGAGGACAGGAGTCCAGTCGCCCTCGTCGCGGAGGGTCCGGCAGAGGGCGGATCCGCTCATCCCCGGCATCATGAGATCGAGGACGATCGCGTCGTACCCGGTCTCGCGTGCGCGCCAGAGACCGTCGACGCCGGTGTGCGCCACATCGACGGAGAAACCCTCGGCCTCGAGCCCGCGGCGGACGCCGTCGGCGAACCGCACCTCGTCGTCGACAACCAGGATCCGCATCCGTCGAGTATCACAACTCGCCGGGGGCCGACGGGAACCGGGGCGGCGTCACTCCAGCCGGTCGAGCGTCTCGCTGATCGTGCGCAGGCACTGGATGAGGACCGCCATCTGCTTCGCGTCGAGGTCGGCGAGCACCTCGCCCTCGGCGTGCACGAGGTGGCGCATCGCCTCGTCGACCCGCTTCGTGCCCCGCGGGGTCAGCGAGACGATCTTGCTCCGGGAGTCGGCGGCGTTCTGCTCGCGCAGCACGAGCCCGCGGGCGGCGAGTCGGTCGAGCCGGTTGGCGAGGTTGCCGCTCGAGATGCCGAGGCGGGCGGCGAGTGCCGAGGGGGTGAGCCCGGACGCGCCGTTCTGGCGGAGCATCGAGAGCAGCTCGAACTCCCACGGGGCCAGATCGCTGACGGCGAAGGCCTGCCGGCGGAACTCCTGCACGCGCGGGCTGAGGCGCCGCAGCCGCGAGACGACGTCGAGGGGCGCGAAGTCGAGGTCGGGCAGGGCTTCGGCCCAGGCGTCGATCACCAGGTCGACATCGTCGTCTTCACGCATCGCACTCGATTATCCCCGCCGCAGCGGGATCCCGGCGACCCCGTCCGCCGGGATCCGGCTGAGGAGCCCCTCGGGCGGCACGGCGTGGG
>NZ_JADILJ010000028.1 GCF_017355185.1 Rathayibacter sp. SD072
CCACCTGGTTCTACCTGCCCGCCGGCGTGTTCTACGTGGTCCTGTTCCTCGTGCCGACGGCGGCCTCCCTCTACTTCTCCCTCACGCGGTGGACGCTGTTCGACTCGACCTTCATCGGTCTCGAGAACTTCGTCGAGTTCTTCCAGGACCCGGCGCTGACCACGGGCTTCGTCAACACCTTCATCTACGCGGCCATCACCTCGGGGCTGAAGATCGTGCTCGGGATGCTGCTCGGCCTCCTGCTCAGCTCGCAGATCATCGGGCGCGGCTTCCTCCGCAGCGTCGTGTTCTTCCCCGTCCTCGTGTCGACGATCGGCATCGGCATCACGTTCAAGGTGCTGCTCGACCCCTTCGACGGCCTGATCAACCAGGGCCTCGCGACGATCGGCGTCGCCGGCCCGGGCTGGCTGACCGACCCGCAGTGGGCGCTGCTCTCGGTCGCCCTGGTCGACGTCTGGAAGGGCGTCGGGCTGGCGACCCTCATCTACATCGCGGGCATCGTCGCGATCCCGCAGGACTACTTCGAGGCCGCCCGCGTCGACGGCGCGGGCGCCTGGCACAACTTCCGCCACATCACGCTGCCGCTCCTGCGCCCCGCGACGGTGACCGTGATCCTCCTCTCCCTCATCGGCGGGCTGCGCTCGTTCGACCTCATCTGGGCGATGACCAAGGGCGGCCCCGGCTTCACGAGCGACGTGGTCGCCTCGGTCATCTACAAGCAGTACCAGGCGGGCTTCTACGGTCTCTCGACCGCCGGCAACGTGATCCTCTTCCTCGTCGTGGCAGCGCTGATCTTCCCGCTCTCGGCCTGGCTCAACCGGAAGGACAAGGAGCTGTGACCACCACCCCGCTCACCCCGACTCCGCTCTCGACCGCCCCTCTCGAGGCCGACCCGCTCCGCGCCAAGGTGCGCCAGCGCGGTGTCGGCCGCGGCTCGCGCCTCTGGCGCTGGGGCGGAGGGATCACCGCGATCGTCCTCGCCGTGATCGTGTTCATCGTCCCCTTCGTCTTCATCGTCCTCACCGCGTCCAAGACGCAGCAGGAGGCGTCGCTGCTGGGCTTCACGATGCCGACGCAGTGGAACTTCGTCGAGAACCTCCAGGAGGTCGTCTCGGCCCGGAACTTCGTGCTGCTGCGGGCCTTCGTCAACAGTGCGATCCTGACGATCGTCTCGGTCGCGGTCATGGTGGTGCTGGCCGCCATGGTCGGCTACGTGCTGCAGCGCCGCCGCTCCAGGTGGAACCCGCTCGTCAACGGACTCGTCCTCGCCGGCCTCATCATCCCGCCCGCCGTCGTCCCGACGATCTGGGTGCTGCAGGGCCTCGAGCTCTTCAAGACCCTCCCCGGCCTGATCGCGGTGCACATCGCCTTCGGCCTCTCGTTCTGCATCCTCCTGTTCCGCGCGTTCGTCTCGACGATCCCGCGCGAGCTCGACGAGGCGGCGACGATCGACGGAGCCGGTCCGTTCCGCCTGTTCTTCACCGTGGTGCTGCCGCTGCTGAAGCCCGTCATCGTGACCGTGATCGTGGTGCAGGCGGTGACGGTGTTCAACGACTTCACCTACGCCCTGTACTTCCTGCCGGGCGACGAGAACGCGACCGTGCAGCTGACGCTGTACAACTTCTCCTCGCAGTCGGTGTCGTCGTGGAACCTCCTCTTCATGGACGTGCTGCTCATCACGATCCCGCCGCTGGTGATGTACATCTTCTTCAACCGCCAGATCGTGGCGGGCATGACCTCGGGAGCCGTGAAGGGGTGACCCCGCGCACGGCCGGGGAGATCCGCGCGCACGCGCGTGCGGTCTCCCCGGACCCGGCGCCCGGGCACGCCGCTCCGGCAGCCGGCACCGTCTGGCTCTACGGCCCGGCGCAGTTCGAGCTCGGCCTCCTCGAGCGGATCGTCGCCGAGGGACGGGCGGCGGGCCGCTTCGTCGACTACTCGGACGACCACGGGCGCCCCGACGGGCGGACCGCGTTCCGGCTCCGCGGAGCCAGTGCGGTGGAGCTGCTCCCGGGAGGCGAGTGGACGGCCGATGCGCCCGCCGCCGCCCTCCCCGGGGGGTGGTCGGCACTCGACGCCGGCGGGCGGGATCTGGTCGTCACCGTCAGGGCCGAGGGAGCCGCCGCGCTGGCGGTCGGTGACGCGACCGGCTGGGAGGTCCTCGACGGGGACCGCTGGGTGGCGGCGCGCGTGCGGCCCGGCGGCGCGACTCCTCCGCACCTCGACGACGAACCCGTGGTGCGGCTGCCGCTGGTGGCGAGCGAGGGACTGCTCGATGCGGGCCGCACCCTCCTCGGCCGACCGGTGCTCACCTACTCCGGCACTCCGCGCGTCGTCAGCGGGGAGTCGCGGGAGGAGGCGCTCTCGGACGCCGTGCCCGAGACGCGGCACGACGTCGTCGACCTGGGCGGCGGACGCTGGACCACGCGGCACCGGCTGGGCTTCCGCTTCCTCGCCGTGCACGACGCAGAGGTGACGGACGCCGCGGTGGACGCGTCGATCCGGCCCTCGCGACCGGCGGGTGCGTTCGCCTGCTCGGACGAGGGCCTGACGCGGATCGCGGCCGTCGCGTCCTGGACCCTGCGCACCTGCCTCCAGGGGCTCGTGCTCGACGGTGCCAAGCGCGACCGGATGCCGTGGATCGGCGATCAGGCGCTCGCCACCGCGGTGAACGCGTACACGGTCGCCGATCCGGGGATCGTGCGCGACGGTCTCGTCGCGCTCGGACGGCAGCGCCGCGGGTACGTGAACGGGCTCGCCGACTACTCCCTGTGGTGGGTGATCGGACAGGGGTTCCTGCAGCGCTTCTTCGGCGAGCGCGAGCACCTGGAGCGCGAAGCGGAGGGCGTCCACGCGTTCCTCGAGCGGCTCGCCGAGGAGGCGGGACCGGACGCCGTGCTGCGACCCCGGAGCCCGGGCGGCTTCTCGGAGGAGACCGGCCCGGTGCTGATCGACTGGGGTGTCGAACCGGAGCCGGGACGCGACTCGACCGCACTGCAGGCGCTCTGGTTCTGGGCGCTCTCGACGGGGGCGGATCTGCTCGCCCGCGTCGGCCACTCCGGCGAGCGCCGCTGGCGGGACCTCGCCGCGACCCTCCGCTCGACGCTCGAGGAGCGCGCGCGCACGCTCGGCGCGTGGAGCCGGTACCTCGACGACCCCCAGGAGCACCGCGGCGCACCGTGCGTCGACGACCCGCACACGTGCTTCCTCGGTGCGCTCGCCGGTCTGATCGAGCCGACGGAGCCGGTCATCGCGGCGATCCGCGCCGCCCGCCCGCGCACGCCCTGGATGGCGGCGTTCGCGCTCGGCGCTCTCGGGGCCGCGGGTCGTCGACGCGAGGCGGTGGCACTCCTCCGCTCGCGCTGGATGCCGATGCTCGACGCGGGAGCGACGACCTTCTGGGAGGAGTTCCCCGGCGACGGCGAGCCCCTCGCGATGTACGGCCGCCCCTTCGGCAGGAGCCTCGCTCACGCCTGGGGAGCCGGCCCCGCCGCACTGCTGCCCGAGCTGGTGCTCGGCATCGCACCGCTCGCGGACGGCTGGTCGCGGATCGCCGTGGACCCGGAGCTCTGCGGCCTCGACTGGGCGGCCGCCGTCGTGCCGACGCCGTTCGGCGACCTCGTGGTCTCGGCCGACCGGGAGTCGGTGGTGGTGGACGTCCCCGACGGCGCGGTCCTGGTGGCCGACGGCCGCGAGACTCCCGGCCCGGCGACGGTGGAGTGGACGCTCAGGGCCTGAGCTCATCCCCCGCTCCGATCGGCCGGACCGCGCTCCGTGCTCCGCGCGACGGCGTGGGGAGCACCGGGATCCGCGAGATCAGCGGGTCCGATCAGGCGGCGGAGCCACATCGGCCGCCGGGAACGCCGCAGCGCACGTGCCCAGCGGACGTCGGTGCGGGCCTCTCGGATCGGATCGACCGGACGGAGCTCCCCCGCCCGCCACTCCTCGATGAGGACGACGGACGCGGTGACGAGGTGCAGTCGCCGCGGCGGCTCGCGATCCGGGTGCGCGTGGCCGACGCGGGTCCGGAGCAGCTGCTCGAGGCGCTCCGGGTCGGGCGCCGACCAGGTGCTGACGCCAGTGAGCCCACCGGGCAGCGGGAAGCGCTCGGTGACGTGGAGCGGAAGAGGTGAGGGGGAGGTCATCGTCGCCTTCGAGTAGCGGGTGGAGAGGGAGGACCGGATCCCCGGCGTGCACAGGCGCCGGGGATCCGATCGATCAGGGTCGTGCGGCGGTCGAGGTCGAGCGGAGTCGACGGGCGAGGAGGAGCCCGCCGCCGGTCAGCAGGAGCACCCCCGCTCCCAGCACTCCCGCTCCGCCCGCGACACCGGTCGATGCGAGCGCACCGGTCGATGCGAGCACCGTCGGGACGACTCCCACCGGCGGCACGGCGACCTGAGCGCAGGACGCCGCCGCCTCATCGGCGCACGGGTGGCCGACGCCGGTCGGCGCGAAGCCCGCCGGCGGATCGTCGATCCGTGCGCGGTTCGGGATCGTCCAGGCGTCGACCCCGTCCGCCACGCGACCGGTGACACGGAACGTCGTCGAGGCGCCCGGAGCCAGGCTCAGTCCCTCGACCGAGAGGTCGCTGCTCGCGGGGCCGCCGTCCTGCGAGATCGTCACTCCGGACAGGTGAGCGAGCGTCGGCATGTCGACGAGGGTGAAGCCCTCCGCCGGGCGCGCTCCGGTGTTGCGGACCACGATCTCGAAGCCCGCGCGTCCTCCGTGAGCCACGGTGTCCTTCAGCGCGGTCTTCACGATCTCGAGACGCCCCTCGACTCCGGGCACGGGGATCTCGGCGCAGGAGGCGGTGGCGTCATCGACGCACGGGTCCTCGACGACGGGCGGCTCGAAGCCCGGCGGCTGCTCGGTGATCGAGGCGCGGTTGGGCAGGGTCAGAGCGTCGTAGCCGTCGGCCACGCGCCCGCTGACGTGCAGGACGATCCGCCCTCCGGCCGGGATGCTGAGGCCGGTGACCGGCTCGGTGGCCGGCTGCATTCCTCCGGTGCCGTTCTCGATCACGGCCTCGGCGAGGTGCTCGAGGGTCGGGACGTCCGTCACCGTCACTCCTGTGGCGTCGACGGTGCCCGAGTTGACCACGACGACGTCGAAGCCGGCCGTGCCGCCGTGCTCGGCCGAGGGCTGCGACGCCGTCTTCCGGATCCGGAGCTGCGCTTCGCCCACGGTGTGCGGCACGGTCGCGCACGGGTTCGCATCGGTGCCGACGGTCGACTCCGACGGCTGGAACGGGACCCCGGCGAGGCAGGCCGTGTTCAGGAGCGCCCGGTCGCCGTCGCCGCCGACGTGCAGCACGACGTCGAAGAGGAGTTCGGCGACCGTGCCGACCGGCAGCGTGCCCGCGGCCCAGTCGATGCGCCCGGTCGCGGGATCGATCGTCGCGGTGCCGTGGGAGGTGCGGATCGACGCCGCATCGAGATCGGCGTCGTCGAGGACCCCCTCGTCGAGGTGGTCGACGACCGCCGCGTCGACCACGTCGCCCGTGCCGTCCGAGGTGAGGGCGACCCGGTAGGGCACGCGGCTGCCCGGCGCGAGAGGGACGTCGGACGGCACCGACGAGGTCTTCGCGATCGTGACGTGGGGGCTCAGCGCTCCGAGCCCCGCCTCGGCGACCGCTCCGTCGGCCCCGTAGGACCAGTCGTCGATCGCACGGAGATCGCCGTAGGACCCGTGGACGGAGTCGTTGGCGTTCGGCGCACGACCGGCGCCGGAGTCGTCGCTCCGCCAGCGGTGCACGCCGCCGCGCGAGTCGGCCCCCGCGTCGCCGGAGACGGTCGGCGCGGTGACGGAGTAGCGCTCGGAGTTCGATCCCGTGAGGAGCGAGTCGTCCCAGTGCACGGAGGTGGGATCGCCGCCGCCGCCGCTGGAGCGCACGATCGAGACGCCGCCGACCGAGGTCTCGGCGTCGACACGCGTGAAGTGGAACTCGTTGGTGCGGCCGATCGAGGCGCGGAACCGGACGTCCGGATCAGCCGCGTCGACGGCGTCGCCCCGCGCGTCGAGGCCGTTCCAGTCGACGGAGAACGCACCGGGCCGGGCGAGGATCTCGGACAGGTGGACGTCTCGCTCCCCGTCGTAGGCGCCGTCGCCGTCGGCGTCGATGTCGACCGCCACGGTGCCCGGCTGGGTACCCAGCACCCCGGTGAGCGCCCCGGCGTTCGACCCGGAACCCGATCGGCGGTAGGCCAGCGACCCGATCGTCGGAGCCTCGTACGCCGGCGCGATCGACGCCGGCAGGTCGGCGGAGGGCGGGTCGAGGAAGAGCTTGTACGTCTGCAGGCCGTCGACGCCGGCGCGGCCCGACGGCTGCAGGTACTGCGCGCCGATCCCTCCCGCCTCGCTCGACTGCGGCATCGGCACCGAGAGGTACGAGGGGTCGGAGGAGCCGACCCGCACGTTGCCCTTGTTCGTCGCCTGCAGCGTTGACGCGACTCCGTCGTAGTCGCGCAGCGTCATGTCGTAGCGCGCACCCGTCTCGGTGACGGCGTGCAGGGTGAAGGAGGAGGCGCGCTGCTCCGGGCTCGCGTAGCTCTCGCGAGCACCGGACTGGATCCCGTACGACGTGGACCACACCCTGCCCGCGATCGCCGCGCCGGACGACGACGCGACGCCGACGCTCCAGACGAGGTTCACGGGGGTCGCCACGTCGTCATCCGTGACGCTCACGCGGAACACGCCCGTCCGCTCCGCGACGAAGGACCCGCCCGCCGTCGTTCCGGGCGGGGCACCCCGCGGGAACACCTGCGAGTCGAGCACGGAGCCGTCGGGTGCCGTGATCGCCGCCGTCCCGCCTCCCGTCTCGCCCTCGCCCGCTCCCGAGCCGCCCTTGAGCGGATGCAGATCGACCTGCAGCACCTCGCCGGCGCGGAGCCAGGCCGAGACCGTCGTGACCCCCTCGTTCGTCGCTCCGCCGTGGAGCAGGGTGTTGTCGATCGTGGTGCGCGGGGGCTCGCCCGCGGCCGAGGCGGGCAGCGCGAGCGCTCCCGAGCCCAGCAGCCCGCCGATGAGAGCGCATCCGGTCGCCGTCGCGGCGACCCGTCGGCGCCCCCTCCGACGGCCGGCCCGCCCCGCTCGTTCCGTTCTGCTCATCCGTAGTCCTCTCCTCAGCCGCTCGTGCGCATCCGCGCCGGCGACGGTCCGCTTCAGCCCCGTGGCAGGAGAGTAGTACCCATCCAGGTGTGGTGTCGGCGGCTCCCAGCCGACCTGTGGAGAACTCGCTCCACCGCGCGGAGGGGAGGAGGACCGCCGACAGCGACGCCACCGGAGGATCGTCCAGGCCCGCACCCGATCCGCCCATTCCTGAACGGCCGCGCTCCTCCCTAGCCTCGGCAGCATGGGATCCACCGCCGCCTCCTCCTCGCTCCTGCCCGCGCCCGCCGAGGCCGCCGCCGTCATCGCGGAGGGCGGCGCCGCCGTCTGGCAGACCGTGCTGACACTGCCCACCTGGGCGCCGGAGGAGCCGAGCCGGCTGCCGATGTTCCTCGACCGCCGCGTCTACCAGGGCTCGAGCGGACGCGTGTACCCGCTGCCGTTCATCGACCGCATCGCCGCGGAGCCCGTCGACCGCGACTGGAGCGCCGTCGTGCTCGAGAACGAGTTCGTGCAGGTCGTCGTCCTGCCCGAGCTCGGCGGACGGATCCACTCCGGCCACGACAAGACCACCGGCTACGACTTCTTCTACCGCAACGGCGTGATCAAGCCCGCTCTCGTGGGCCTCGCCGGCCCCTGGATCAGCGGCGGGGTCGAGTTCAACTGGCCGCAGCACCACCGCCCGGGCACCTTCCTCCCCACGCGGCACGAGATCGAGCGCGCCGAGGACGGCTCCGTCGTCGTCTGGTGCGGCGACCACGGCCCGCTCAGCCGCATGAAGGGGCTGCACGGCGTGCGCCTGCGCCCGGGGTCCAGCGTCGTCGAGCTCGACGTGCGCCTGCACAACCGCACCCGCGAGCGCCGCACCTTCCTCTGGTGGGCCAACGTCGCCGCGCGTGTGCACGACGACTACCAGTCGTTCTTCCCGCGCGACGTGCAGCACGTCGCCGACCACGCGCGCCGGGCGATCACCGCGTTCCCCGCGGCCGACCGCCCCTACTACGGCGTCGACTACCCGGCGAGGGCCGCCGAGGAGCCCGGCGCCGACCGCCTCGACTTCTACCGGAACATCCCCGTGCCCACCTCCTACATGGTGCTGCGCACCGAGGACTCGTTCTTCGGCGGCTACGACCACCGGGCCGGAGCGGGCTTCGTGCACTGGGCCGACCGCCGCTTCGCACCCGGGAAGAAGCAGTGGACCTGGGGCGACGCACCCTTCGGCCACGCCTGGGACGCGCAGCTGACCGACGAGGACGGACCCTACGTGGAGCTGATGGCGGGCGTCTTCACCGACAACCAGCCCGACTTCTCGTGGCTGATGCCCGGCGAGACGAAGACGTTCTCGCAGTACTGGTTCCCGATCAGCGGCATCGGAGTGGCGCACCAGGCCACCCGTGGGACCGCCGTGCACCTGGACGTGGAGGGCGGCCGGATCCGGATCGGAGTGGCGGTCACCCGGTCGCACCCCGGTGCGAGGGTCGAGCTGCACGCGGCGGGCGCCGTGCTCGAGTCCTGGACCGTCGATCTCGCGCCCGGAGCGCCGCTCGTGGCCGACGTCCCCACCTCGCGACCCGGGCCCGAAGGCCTCGCGCTGATCGTCCGCGCCGGGGGTGAGACCCTGCTCGCCTACGAGGTCCCGGAGTCGGCGGCCCAGGAGGAGCCCGCGACGGCGACCGAGCCCCCGTCACCCCGAGAGGCCGCGTCTGTCGACGAGCTGCATCTGATCGGCGTCCACCTCGCGCAGTACCGGCACCCGACGCGCTCCCCGCTGCCCTACTGGCAGGAGGCGCTGCGCCGGGATCCCGGGCACGCGCAGGTCCGTCTCGCCCTCGCCGACCACGCCTACCGCCGCGGCGAGTACGCCGAGGCGCTGGAGCACTGCGACGCGTCGCTCCGTCGTCTGACCGCGCTGAACGGCAACCCCGCCGACACCGAGGCGATGCACCTGCGCGGACTGGTCCTCGTGCGCCTCGGACGACTCCGCGAGGCCGCCGCCGCCTTCGGCAAGGCCGCCTGGGACGGGAAGTGGGCGCACGCGGCGCTCGTCGAGAGCGCGTGCCTGCTCGCCTCGGCGGGCGATCACTCCGCCGCCCTCGACGACCTGCGCACCGCCCTCCGCCTCGACACCGACGACCTGCGCGCCCGCGCACTCGCGACCGTCTGCCTCCGCGCCCTCGATCGCGACGACGAGGCGACGCGGCTGCTCCGCGAGACGCTGCGCACCGATCCGCTCGACCAGCTCGCCCGCACCCTCGACGGCCGCGACCCCGAGGACCCCTTCGAGCGGATCGACGTGGCGCTCGACCTGGCCTCGTTCGGCGAGGCGGCTGAGGCGGAGCGACTGCTCGCGTCGGTCCTGCACGGGGCGCCGGCACCGGAGGGGGCCGGCAGCGCCGCGGCGATCGCCGGCTACCTGCTCGGCCACCTCCTCGAGCGGCGCGGCCTCGCGGAGGAGGCGGCCCTCGCGCGCCGGGACGCCGCGGCGGCCGATGCCGTGCGCGCCTTCCCCGCCGGCCTCGATGCGCACGACGCGCTCACCGCGGCGATCGTCGCCGACCCCTCCGACCTCCGCGCGCGCTCGCTGCTCGGCATGCTCCTCTACGACGCCGGCCGCCGCGGCGAGGCGGCCGAGCAGTGGCGCCGCGCGATCGAGGGCGGCAGCACCGACGCGGTCACCCACCGCAACGCGGGGCTCTCGGCCTGCAACGACGCGGGCGACGACGACGCGGCGTGGTCCTCGTACCTCCGCGCGCGGGAGCTCGCCCCCGACGACGCCCGGATCCTCTACGAGCTCGACCAGCTCGCCGCCCGCCTCGGGCACGGGGACCGGCTCGAGCGGCTCGACCGCGAGCTGCCCCTCGTGCTCTCGCGCGACGATCTCACGGTCGGCTACGCGGAGCTCCTCACCTCGGCCGGCCGGGCCGCGGAGGCGCTGGACCTGCTCGAATCGCGGCGCTTCCAGCCCTGGGAGGGCGGGGAGGGGCGCGCACTCGCGGCCTGGGACGCCGCCCGCACCGCCCTGGGCCTTCCCCTGGGCACTCCCCCCGCGAGTCTCGGCGAGGCGCGACCGCAGTTCACCGCGCCCGCCGCCGTGCGCGAGGACGGCTCGACCGACTACTTCGCGACGAGCCTGCCCGAGCTGCTGCTGTTCCACCGCGAGTGAGCGCGGGAAGGGCGGACGGCCCTTCCCGCGCCGGCCCTACTCCCCCGCGAACAGCGCGTTGCACTCCATCTGCAGGGCGGCGTCGTCCCACATCGGGTGCTGCGGAGCGGCGTTGGAGCAGACGATCGAGCCCCACGCACCGACGCGCCGCGACTCCGTCATCGCCAGTCGGCAGTACTCGGCGCCGATCGGCCCCTCCTCGAAGCGCCCCTCGAGCGGCGTGTAGCCGACCCAGCCCTCGCCGAAGACGAGCGGAACGCCGCGCATCGCCGCGTGGTCGGCCGCGACCGCGACCCACTGGCGCAGCGTCGAGCGCATCTCGAGGTGGTGCCGGTCGTAGTGCTCCTCGAGCCAGCGGTCGATGGCGGAGGCGTCGCCCCAGTCGTGCGCGTAGATCTCGCCCCGGCCCACGATCGTGGCCGTCAGCTTCCACTGCGACTCGGGCGGCAGCGTCCACTCGGCGATCGGAGGGGCGCCGGGCAGCAGGAAGGCCCGCTCGGCGCGCTCCTGCTCGAACCCCTCGAGAGGCCCACGCAGGCCGAACTCGCGGATCATCTCGTTGAGCACCCCGTAGATGTAGGGGTGCAGCGCCAGCACGTCCGAGTTCCACGGGATCCCGCGCATGCCGCCGACGGGCACGTGCGCGTAGTTCACCGCGCACGGCACTCCCGGTGCGAGCTCGTGGAACCGGTCGATGCCGCGGGTCAGTCGCGGAGCGAGTGCGACGGTCGCCGCGTCGATGTCGGCGAGGTCGACGTCCAGCCCCTCGGTCAGATGACCGGCCTGCACCTCGTTGTGCAGCTCGACGTAGGCGATGCGGTCGTCGAGCCCGTGCTCCGCGGCGAACGCGACGAGGGCGGCCTGCGCCTCGGCGAGCCGCACGGCCCGATCCTCCGGATCCACCTCCATCAGGGCGTCGAACCAGTCGCGCTCGAGGGCGAAGGAGGAGGACTGCTGGTACTCCCACGACGACACGATCACGAACACGCCGTGGCGGAGGGCCGCCTCGAGCAGCGCGAGCAGGTGCGCGCGCCCGTCGAGCACCGTCTCCTCCTTCACGTCGTACCAGCGCACGCGCTGCGCGTAGTCGCCGCCGAGCGGGCCGAGCCGCAGCGCGCTCGTGTCGAGTCCCGAGCCGAAGAGGAGGAACGGCATCGCACAGATGCGGATCGTGTTGTACCCGCGCTCGAGGGCGCCGGCGAAGGCCGCGTCGAGGTCCTCGAACGGCTCGCCCGGCCCCGTCCGGACATACCAGGAGAAGTCCCAGAGCGTGATCGTGAGCTTCTCGGGCAGATGGGCGGGCAGCGGGACCGGCGAGTAGCGGGAGTCGGGGTGCAGGGCGGAGCTCGGAGCCGTCATGGCGCCAGCCTAGGCAGCGGTCCGCGCCGATCCCATGGCGGATCGGACGGGCCCTGCTGGACGATCCTCCGGTGCTCCTACACTCGGTGACGTGACGATGACGGACGGATTCCTCGGGCAGAGACTGCGGGTCCTCCCGGCCCCACTAGTGCAGCGGGCCCTGACCGAGCCGATCACCGACCGGCTCCTCGTGACGGATGCTGGACACTTCCCGCACGCACTCGCGCACAGCCGCAGCCGGCCGAGCGGGGCGGAGGAGGCGATCGTCATCCTCTGCACGGCCGGTCGCGGCCGGGTGCGGACGGGCGAGGCGACCTCCGCCGTCGCCTCCGGGCAGGCCGTCGTGATCCCGGCCTCGGTGCCGCACCACTACGGAGCCGACCCCGCCGACCCGTGGTCGATCTGGTGGCTGCACGTGCGGGGAGCGGACGCGCCGGCCCTCGTAGAGGCCGTCCTCGGCGGCTCCCCCTCCCCCGTCGTCCCCGTCGGCGACGCCTTCGCCGCCAAGGCCCTGATCGAGCAGGCCGTCCTCGCACTCGAGCGCGACGAGACCGCCTCGAGCCTGTACCGCGCGAGCGGAGCCGCGTTCCACCTCCTCGCGCAGCTCGCCGCCGACCGCTCCCGCGGCCCCGTCGAGTCCGGCGACCGCATCCGCCTGGCGCAGGAGCACCTCCGCGAGCACTTCGCCTCGCCGACGAGCCTCACCGAGCTCGCCGCCCTGGCGGGACTCAGCCCCTCGCACTTCTCGGCGCTGTTCACCCGCGCGACCGGCCTCGGCGCGGTGGAGTACGTGAAGCGGCTGCGCAGTGCGCGCGCCCGCGAGCTCCTCGTCACGACCGACGACTCCGTCGCCGAGATCGCCCGCGCGGTCGGCTACTCCGACGCCTTCTACTTCTCACGCCAGTTCCGCGCCGTCACCGGCACGAGCCCGTCGCAGTACCGGGCGGACTACCGCGCCCAGGAGTGACGCGTCCCCGCCGAGGGGACATCGACCCCCGGCACCTGGACATCGGCTGCCCGCAGTCCTAGCCTGCCCGCATCGGCGTTCCCGCCGTCGCGGTCGGAGAAGCGGACCGCTCGATCCGTCTTCGGCTCCGCCCGCACCCCGAGTGCAAAGGAGCACCTCGTGAACAAGCGCCACCTCATTGCAGCGACCGCAGCCGTCGCCGCCACCGCCCCCGGCTCCGAGATCGGCTCGGTCTCGGTCCGCGGCTCCACCGTCTACTACACCGAGGGGATCCAGGAGCAGGGAGTCGCACTGCTGAAGTCGATCCCGACCGGGGGCGGTGCGCCGACCGTGCTCGCCGACCTCGGCGCCTACGAGGCGAGCGCGAACCCCGACGCCGGGAGCACCTACGGCTTCGTCGACCTGCCGTCGGACTGCGCCGCGCAGCTGCCCGGGCCGGCCTCCTACTCGGGGGTCGTGGACGTGCACCCGTACGCCTCGACCGCCACAGCCGCCGGCGTCTACGTGGCCGACGCCGCCGGCAACGCGATCGTGAAGGTGGCGCCGAACGGAGCGGTCTCGACCGTCGCCGTCCTGCCGCCGACTGCACCGGTCGTCGTCACCGCCGAAGCGGCCGCGGCGAACGGGTTCCCCGCCTGCACCGTCGGCTCCCGCTACTCCTTCGAGCCCGTCCCGACCGACGTCGAGGTGGGCCCCGGAGGGCAGCTGTACGTCACCTCGCTGCCCGGCGGCCCCGAGGACGCGAGCCTGGGCGCCCGCGGCTCCGTGCTGAAGGTCGACCCGACCACGGGAGCGGTCCGCACCGTCGCCACGGGCCTCATCAGCGCCACCGGCCTCGCCGTCGACCGCGTCACCGGCACGATCGCGCTGACCGAGCTGTTCGGAGGAGCGCAGGGCACGGGCCGCGTCGCCCTGATCCTGCCGCGCACGTCGACGCCGATCACCGGTCTCGACGTCACCTCACCCGCCGCGATCGAGCTGAAGAACGGCGCTCTCTACGTGGCGCGCAACGCGTTCGTGATCTCGCCCGAGGGCGCTCCGCAGCCCATCGGAACCCTCACCGTCGCGAAGCTGACGGGCGCGGGAGCCCGCATGACCGCGGCCGACTGAGCACCGGCGGGTCCGCGGAGGAGTGGAGTCCCCCGCGGGCCCGCCGCCGATTCGCGGAGGGGCCGCCCGCCGTGTATAGTCGTACCTCGTTGCGTGCGCCCCCCGGGGCCACGCGATGGACTGCGCCCGTAGCTCAACGGATAGAGCATCTGACTACGGATCAGAAGGTTGGGGGTTCGAATCCCTCCGGGCGCACTCGGAATCCAGACCACTCGGTGGTTCGGAGCCACCGAGTACTGGTTGAGACAGTGCCACTCGCGAGAGTGCTGGAAGGCCCGCTTCGGCGGGCCTTTCGTGGTTCCGGGCGTACGTTTCGCGCCAATCGCAGAACGCCCTGTACTCCTCGGAGGGGACGAAGACGCCGCCGGGCATGCGTTCCGGGTCATCGGTCTCGCCGGTCAGGAACGCGATGCTCGTGTCGAGCGCCGCCGCGATCGCCTCGACGTCTTTGAGGTACCACCGCGTCTTCCCGTGCATCTTCTGGCTCAGGTACGTGCGCTGGATGCCTGACGCCCGCGCGAGGGATGCCATCGTCATGCGTCGTCGGAACGCCAAGAGCGTGATGCGCTCCGGGGTCGCGGCGTGGTCACCGCCCGGGATGCTGAAAACGTTGCTCATGCGCCAACCCTTGCTGAGAAAGTGAGGATTGTCCACCTTGGCGCTACCGTCTGGCTCATGCGTAACGAATGCTTACACCTAGGTCACAAGCAGAACGGTCAGCAGCCATCCGTCGATCGATCCCGAGCTCATCATGGCCGCTGAGTCCGAGTTCGTCCGACCGGAGTTGACCTTCGAGCGCGAGTTCGGCCAGTACCGAAGCTGGTGGACCCGCGACCGGCGGGTCGTCGGCAACGCCCTGAGCATCTATCTGTACCTCCTGAGCCACCGCCGCGACTACGCGATCACGCAAGCTCGCGCACAGCGGGACCTCGGGCTCGGCAAGGACGCGTTCCTGGCAGCGCGACGGCGGCTCGAGAGTGCTGGATACCTCCGGGCGGAGACCGTTCGCTGGCCGGCAGGGTCCGTCGATGAGGCCGGTAAGAAGATCGGCGGCCAGCCCCGGAAGCTCGTCTTCCACGTGCTGGACCCTGAACCAATTGCCGACCACCCCGGGGGCCACGCCAAGGAGGGAAACCCGACAACGGGTCGTCCTACGGATCTCCCGGTGGACGAGTCGGGTGAGTCGGGGACTGACAAGTCGACCGCACAATGCACCGACCACGACCTCGCGGCAGCCATAAGCCGAGGAGGAATACCCGCACACGGATCGACCGAAGTCCGGTCACCCGCCGCGAGGCAACCGACAACGGGCCATCCCGCTCTTAAGAAAGATCAATCTCAAGAACACCCCTCGATAAGAACTTCATCATCTCGACTACCGAAAACGCCTGCCCCCGCTCCGGATCACACCGACGAGACGGCCGAACTGCTACGTCAGTTGCACCCGAGGCTGGATCGATCGCGACTCGAGAACAGACTGATCGAGTTGCGTTCCGCTGGTCTTCTTCACAACGGCGTCCAGATGATCGATCTTCTTCAGGCTTCGAGCGCCATCCTCGGTCGAGCACGAGCGACCGTGGTCGACCCAGTCGCATTCGTGGTTGCGGGAATCGAAGCAAGCCCGTACGAGTGGCTTCGAGTGACTGACGACCGCGAGCGCCCTGCCCCTCGCGAGACGATGAACGCACTCTGTGCCACGAAAGGACACCTCTGGGAAAGGCACGGCTGGTGCCGACGATGCAGCGCTCAGTCCCCCTGGTGCGGCGGGTGCGACTCGACGACGCGACTGGTGCGTTCGGGTGACGTCTGGGTTCCATGCCCAGCATGCGAGAGCACCCTCGAGGGCCTTCAGGCGCGGGCCAACGCTGTCGCCGTGCACTGACGAAGTGCGGGCCGCCTATGGGCGGCTCGAGGACCGAACCGAATGCGGCCTGCAGTAGCTACCGCACTACTTGATGAAGGACCTACTGAAGTGAGTACTTGCACATGAACCACAAGACGCTGGCATTCGTCAACCTGAAGGGCGGAACGGGGAAGACGACGTCGACTGCTTTCGTCTCTCATCAGCTCGCCACCACCGATCGCGCCGTCCTCATGGTGGATGCTGACCCTCAGGGCTCTCTTCTTCGATGGAGCGAGAGTGCGGCATGGGCTATCCCGACGATCGCACTGCCGGTCCGGAACTTGGATTCTCGCCTCGGCGGCATCGTGCCGCCCGGCATCGAGATAGTCGTCGTGGACACTCCACCGACCGATGATCAGCGGGGGATAACAGCGGCAGCGATTGCCGACGTCCTGGTCGTCCCCATGGCGCCCACGTTGCTCGACTTCGAAAGGCTTAAAGACGTCTCAGCACTCATCGAGCTCGAGCGCGGTGACCGACCTGCAGACGCGAAGACGGTCGTACTGCTGAACAGAACAGTAACGAACGCTCGATCGACGCGGATGTACCGTGAAATCATCACCGAGCTCGGACATCAGGTTCTCGAATCGGAAGTAGCTCGACGAGAAGTGATCGCACAGTCCTTCGGGTCTCGTGTCGCATTCGGCTCTGTATTCGAAGCCGTTTCGCGCGAGGTCGCGGAACTCCTGGAATTGCCGTGAATTCGTCCGCGCAACACCTGGCAGAGCGGCTTCGCGACGCCGCCCGCACACCTTCCGGGACCGTCGAGCCGACGCGCGCAGTACCAGCAGGGCCTCCGATCCGGACTAAACCGATCAGGGTGACGGCGGATCTGCCGCCGAGTACCTATCGAACCTTGAACGCGCTGACGCACGATCTGGCGGCCGCGCTGGGTCGACCCCGAGTGCATCAAGTGGAGCTCATCCGAGCTCTGATCGAGCTCGCGGGCGACGGATCGCCGTTAGGTCAGCAGATACGCGATGCAGTAGTGCAGCAAGTCCGTAGATGAACGACCGCCGGCAGCTACTGTCCGGGTGGGCAACGACATCACGACTGCAGCGGAGCGGACCACTTCTGCAGGGCGAGGACCAGGACATCGAGTCGAGCGCGGTCCAGGACGTACTCCTGCCGATGCCAATCACCCGTCGAGGCTTGAAGTGCGCGTACGCGAAGAACGCCGAGGCTTCTGAGCCCGGCCAGGTGGAACTGGAGGGTCTTCAGATTGACGTTGAGCGCGCTCGCGATCGCGCCCCTGGTCGACGGTCCGCTCTGCACCAGGAAGTCGATGATCGCCAGCCGGACCCGGTTGCCGAACGCATCCGACGCCGCAAGGACGTCGTCGGGAAGTTCGAAGGAATCTCGGGTTGTCACACGCCAAGTTTCGCGGACGTTACGCAACGAGCGACGAACGACTCTAGGATATTTCTATGATCCTTGAATTTGCCCCCCGGTCGACCTGGACGCTCCCGCTTCAGACATCCTGATCCGGGCGGTGGTCCTCGCACCTCCTCTCCGCCTCGATTCGGGAGACTGGGCGTTCCCCATCGCGGCCGGTCGCTCCCGCGACGTCGTCCTCGGCGAGGTGCGAGTGGACGAGCGGCTGATGAGTCCGAGCCAGTTCGCCGAGCACGAAGAGTGGTGGATCGAAGGAGTCGTGGAGTTCGTGCGCAGCCGGAACGCGGCCGTAGACGAGGACATCGTCCCCGGGATGGTCACGATCTTCGCCATCGAGGCAGAGCGCGTTGGACTGAGCCCGATCTGTCCGGCCGGAGTTGACTCCGGCCGGTTCGAGGATCTCGACATCTGGAGCCAATGAATCGTGATGAGGATGGAACTGCCGCGGATCGCTCCGCGATCCTTGCCCTGCATCACTCTTCCGCCGCCTGAGCAGCCTCTCCGCCGGTTCACCAGTGAATTCTGTGGACGCAGCGACATTTTTGAGACGGCGCGTCAGCTCGCGGTCGCAGAGATGCCGGAAGGCTCGGTTAGTAACGTCGTCATGAAGCTGATGCCGTCGATGTTTGATTCGGCGACGGCCCACGGATCCCGCAGGACGCCATCGACGTGCATATGCGCGCCGATGTCATGCAGGGCCGGCCGGCGAGCGAGGCTGTCGCGCAGTCCGGTCGTGTGCACGTGCCGAAGATCAACCACGGACGTTCAGCTGCGCGCGCTCAATAAGGAAAAGCGGGATGACCGCGCGGCACCCCCGGTCCATCGCACCGGGGTGCGATCCGAGGGTGCCGCTTCTCAAGGAGATCAGGCTGCGCTGGAGGCGAGGTTCTCGCGGAAGAAGCGCTCGAGAGTGTCGAATGGGATCAGATCAGTGCGGTCGTAGAGATCGATGTGACGCGCGCCGGGGACGACGACGAATTCCGCTCGGCCACCGCTCTTCTCGAGAGCCTCGTCGCTGAACCATTTCGAATGGGCGATATCGCCGGTGATGAGAAGGATATTGCGAGGCGCGATGTCGGCGATGTTGCGAAGCGCGCCGAAGTTGACGTGGGAGGCATAGCTATTGATGGTGAATCCGCCAACAGAGCGAGGGTGCTCGCCTCGTTCCGTCATGTAGTACTCCCAGAACTCAGCCGTGTTCGCGTCGGGGGCGCCTTCGGGGGGCGTCTCAGCGGGGAAATCTCCCATGCGGACAGGCTCGTCGAGATCGAGGTCACTCCAACGCTGAGCAGCGACCATGTCGAGCATCGCCCTGCGGTCCGCATCGGTCCCGGCGTGCTGCCATCCATCGCGCACTGCGCCGCTGATGTCGTACATCGCCGATGTCGCGACCGCCTTGATTCGCGGATCCACGCTGGCCTGGCTGAGCACGAAGCCCCCGGAGCCGCAGATGCCGATCGCACCGATCTGCTCCCGATCGACGAAAGGAAGGCTGCCGAGCAGATCTACCCCGGCGCTGAAATCCTCGGCGAAAAGTTCTGGTGAAGTGAGATGACGAGGCGAACCCGAGGATTCTCCATTGTGCGAGGGGTCGAAGGCCAGCGCGACAAACCCGCGGCGAGCAAGCTCCTGCCCGTAGATGCCCGCACCCTGTTCCTTCACCCCTCCGTGCGGCGGACCAATCACGATCGCCTGATGGGACTGCGACGTATCAAGGTCGGCACCGTAGTACAGGTCGCCGGCGAGCGTGATGCCGTAGCGGTTCAGGTAGCGAACGGGAGTGCGGGTGATGCCCTCGTCGAGAGCAAAGGTGTAGCCCTCGAGCTGCTGGGGGCCGGTGACGCTCTGGTCGCGCAGGAGCGAACCCGGTCCGGTTCGGTCAACGGCAGCCTCCGCGGTCGGCTCCTGAGCGTCCGCGCCCGCGGTGCATCCGCTCAAGGTGAGCGCGCCAGCGGCCGCCCCCAGACCGGCGAAGTGCAGGAGGCGTCGCCGCCCGAGCCGCATACCGTTCGGAGTCTCAGCGTTCGTGGAGATCAGCTTGGTGTCAGTCATGACGTCTCTTTCAAACTCGGGAAAGTCGCGGATGGATGACATTCATCTAGCCAGTCCCGAGCGATGTCAGCCAGGTTCCACCAGGGCCTGCATAAGGACCGCTGAACGCTTCCCGATAGAACGCCTGGCCGATTGGACCTCCACACAGGCATCGCGATACCATCACTGACTACTTGAAGTGGCGGCTTTTATTTTCTCGCCTAATTGATAGTCAGTGACTACAGCCACAAAACCGATGACGGACGCGACGACCCAGATGGCTTGATCACGTCGTTGGAGGGGACAGACGCAGTCAATCCTTGTCGGCTACGCCTCCAAGAGGATAGGAAACGACAACAGGACCGATGCCAGCCGCTTCCGTCCCGTCGGCTTCTGGTGCGGGATGACGAAATCTCGATCAACTAGGTGCTCGTCGCGAAATGGTCGGCGGATCGGCCCGAGTCGCGGTCCCCGTCCGACGCCTTCGACCAGCGCCCGAGGTCCTGTCGGTCGCTCGCTTCGGCATGAGGAGGCCGATGAGAGCGTCGCTGCTAACGTTGTCATTCCAGGCGGACGGCAGCGACCGAGAGCGTAGCGAAGTGACATCGGGAGAACCAATGGCGAGGGCCCCGGGCATGGTGGATGTGGCTCGAGTGGCTGGTGTCTCGCACGTCACGGTGTCGCGTGTCCTCAACGGCCATCCTCCGGTGCGACCCGAGACCCGCGCGAAGGTGTTGGCGGC
This sequence comes from Rathayibacter sp. SD072, assembly GCF_017355185.1. GTDB lineage: Bacteria > Actinomycetota > Actinomycetes > Actinomycetales > Microbacteriaceae > Rathayibacter. The sequence goes on from NZ_JADILJ010000028.1 coordinate 19,778, forward strand.
GATCGAGGAGCTCGGCTACCGCCGGAACAGCTTGGCGCGGGCGCTGAAAAGCGGCAGAACCTCCACGATTGGTGTCGTCATTGCGGGGTCGGAGCTGTTCGAGTTGCCGCGGATCCTTCTTGGCGTCGAGAGCGAGGCCAAGAGCGCCGGCTTCTGGGTGACGCTCGCGAGCTGGCAGGGGGGCGACCAGGGTGACTTGGAGGAGACGCTGAGCAGACTGTCCGACCAGGCGGTGGAGGGCATCGCGGTCATCGCCGACCGCCCGCTCGCGGTGGAGGCACTCGCCTCCGTTCACACCCGCGTCCCCACGACGGTGGTGATGTCGGGTCAGGTCGAGGGAACCGGGTTGAGCTTCGTGGAACTCGATCAGGTGCTCGGTGCTCGGCTTGCCGTCCGACACCTGCTCGAGCTCGGACACCCCTCGGTCGCGCATATCAGCGGTGCTTTGCGCACCTTCGATGCGCGCGCTCGCGTCGAGGGGTGGCGCGCCGAGCTGCAGGCCGCCGGTCTCGGTGAGGGCCTGCTTCTGGAGGGTGACTTCACGGCCGACAGCGGGTTCCGCCTCGCGACCGAGCTTCTCGAGCGCCACGAACCGCTGCCGTCGGCGATCTTCGTCGGAAACGACCACATGACGATGGGTGTCTTGGCCGCTTTCGCTCGTCGAGGCGTCAGAGTGCCGGAGGACGTGTCTCTGGTCGGCTTCGACGACATCGCGGGAGCGGGTTACCTCGTGCCGGCGCTGACCACGATCCGTCAGGATTTCGTGAATCTCGGATCGCTGTCCATTCGGATCCTGACCGAGATGATGCGTGGGGACTCGCCGCGCGTCGCGCGGATCCCCCCGGATCTCGTTCTGCGTGCGAGTACCGCCGCACCGCGGAGCGGTGAGGCCGGTCAGACCACCGGAGTCAGCCTCGCCGTGGACTCTGCGAAGGCGCTGCGCGCACCCTCCTCCTCGCTCACATCGCTGTAGCCGAAGTCCGAGAACCGCGCCAAGGTCGTCGACGGGCGTCCGTTCGCCGTCGCGTAGGGCCCCAGGAGAACCCCTACGAATCCGCCGGCCGTCTGCGTGCTGAGCAGTCGTCCGTCCGCGCAGCCGAGCCGCGTAGCGACCGGCTGCCCGGAGGGTCGGAAGGAGAACGTGTAGTCGAGACCTGTGCCGTTGACGAGGATCTCGACGTCGCCGTCCGGCAGGTGCGAGACGGCCGACTCCGATCGCACGCCGTCGGTGAACTCGGACAGGACCAGCTCGCGACCCTCAGGGCCGAGACGAACAGTCGCTGTGACGTGCCCTCTCTCCCCTTGGTGCAGGGCCAGGCCCGCCTCCTCCCCCGCTTCGAGCGGGGCGAAGTCGACGACGAGTCTCGCGGTGAAGTGCATCGACGTCTGCCTGCAACCGACGAAGGACGGGCGTCCGCGGTCGGCGAGAGTCGCAGATCCGGCTGGCAGCACCAGCACGCCGTTGTCACAGAGGGGCGGAAGTGCACGGAGGGAGAGCCACTCCGGGGGCAAGACGCCGCTGGCATCCTGACCGAATCCCGACCTTCTCATCTGATCCTGGGGCCTCAGCTCGACGGTCCCGTTTCCCGCCGACGCCCGCGGTCGGGTTTCCAGGCTTCGGACGCGTCCAGAGCCTGGAGCGAACACGGGTCCTGCAGAACTCCACGTCACGGGCACCAGGAACACCTCGCGACCGAGCACGTGATGCCCCTCGGTCGGTCGGGTGCCGAGCAGTACCGCCCAGGTCTCCCCCGACACCGTGTCCACCAGGTCGGCGTGGCCGACGTTCTGGATCGGCTCCTCCGGCACGTGATGACGGTGGGTCAGGAGGGGGTTCCGGGGGTCTCCGACGTACGGGCCGGTCACGGTCGCGGCTCGAGCGACAGTCACCGAGTGGTTCCCCTCGGTGCCCCCTTCGGCTGCGACGAGGAAGTACTCGTCGCCGCGTCGGTGGATGTGCGGTCCTTCGACCCAGGCTCCGCGGACAGCGCCGTGCCACAGGACGTGCGTCGGGCCTGTCAGGCTCAAGGTATCGAGGTCGAGCTCGCGCATCCACAGCTCACCCGGCCCGCCGACCGCGGGATGGAGCGTGTCGCGGCATCCGGTGAACCAGCAGCGCCCATCGTCGTCGAAGAAGAGGGACGGGTCGATCCCTTCCGCGTCGAGCGTGACGGGGTCGGACCAGGGTCCGGCGGGGTCGGTCGCCGTCGCGAGCAACGTGACGATTCCCTGCCGTTCGCGGGCGATGGTGGTCACGACGTAGAAGACACCGCGGTGGTGCCGGATCGTCGGGGCCCAGAGCCCGTCCGAGACGTCGAGGCCGTCGAGGTCGATGACGCCCGGGCGATCGAAGACGTGACCGAGCGGCGTCCAGGACACGAGGTCCGTGCTGTGGAAGACGGGGATGCCGGGAAGGTACGCGAACGAGGAGACGACGAGGTAGTAGTCGTCATCGACGCGGCAGACGGACGGGTCGGGATGAAACCCCGGAAGGACGGGATTGGTGAAGACGGCCATGGCTTCCCTCTAGGTGCGGCGCAAATGCGCTTGACAGATGACAACGTTAACATCAGCATAGGTCCGGGCACCAAGAGCCCCAACAGCACCGCACCGCTCCCGGGATCCACCGGGGCGAGTACACGTCGAAGGAGATGTGGGATGTCCGCAGCCCGTTCCGAAACAGCACACGCATCGGCAGCCACGCGCCGCCGCAAGCGAACGATCCGAGCGGGCGGAGTGCTCGCGACCGCAGTACTCGCGTTCTCGCTCACGGCCTGCTCCAGTGGAGGCGGCGCCGAGGCCGGCGGTCCGGTCGAGCTCGAGTTCTGGACGTACAGCCTCAAGGGTGGTGACCCCGCCGCTCAGGCGATCATCGACCGGTACAACGAGGAGAACCCCGACGTCACGGTGAAGCTCTCGGAGGTGGGCGGCACCGCCGAGACGGCCTCGAAGCTCCTCGCCGCCGACCGTGCGGACGAGGCGCCCGATGTCGTCCAGGTCGAGTACTTCGCCCTGCCGTCGCTCGTCGTCTCGGGAGCGGTGAAGGACATCACCGAGGACGTCGCCGACGCGAAGGGCGGCGTCGAGCAGAACATCTGGGACCTCACCACGTTCGGCGACGAGGTCTACGGGGTCCCGCAGGACATCGGCCCGATGATGCTGACCTACCGCGCCGACCTGTTCGAGCAGTACGGCGTGGCCGTCCCCACCACCTGGGCCGAGTACGCGGACGCCGCCGAGAAGATCCACACCGCCGACCCGGAGGCGTACATCGCCAGCTTCTCGGCCACCCAGTTCGAGTTCTTCGCCTCGCATGCCGCGCAGGCCGGCGCTCAGTGGTGGACGAACGACGGCGACTCCTGGTCGGTCGACATCGACAGCGAGGAGTCGCTGCAGACCGCCGACTTCTGGCAGGACCTGGTCGATCGCGACCTCGTCACGGTCGAGCCCCTGCTCACTCCGGAGTGGAACGCGAAGGCCAACAGCGGCAAGATCCTCAGCTGGGCCGCCGCCTCCTGGGCGCCGAGCGTCATCTACTCCGTCGCCCCGGACACCGCGGGCAAGTGGGAGTCCGCACCCCTTCCGCAGTGGACCGTCGGCGACGCGGCCGTGCCGTTCCTCGGCGGATCCGCCTACCTCGTTCCCGAGAAGTCGCAGCACGCGGAGGAGGCCGCGAAGTTCGCCGCCTGGCTCGGCGCGTCGGACGAGGGCTCGGAGCTGCTGCTCACCCTCGACATCTTCCCGGGCGGGAACGCCGGCCGAGAGGCGACGCTGAGCGCGGCGCCGCCGAAGCTGATGCCGCAGCAGACTGACTTCTACCAGGTCGCCGACGAAGTCATCGCGAACACGACGGTACCGGTCGTGTGGGGCCCCAACGTGAACGTCGCCGCTTCGACCTTCGGCGACGCCCTCAATGAGGCGGCTCTGAACAAGACCTCCTTCCGCGACGTCTACACGGCCACGCAGGACGCGGTCGTCGCCGACCTCGAGAAGCAGGGCTACACGGTCACCGAGTGACCACTGGGAGGGGCGGCGCCCGCCGCCCCTCCTTCCTCGCACCACTCCCCAGCACCACCGAGCAACGGAGCACGAGCCGCTGATGTCAGCCACCGTCGACAGCACCGCCCTGCGGGAGCGACCACCCGCCACCACCCGGCGCCGATCAGCGCGCAGCGCCCTCGTGCCGTGGATGTTCGCCGGACCGGCGATCGTCTTCTTCGTCGCCTTCCTGATCGTCCCGATCCTCTACGCGATCTACCTCAGCTTCCGCGGCTTCGTCGTCGACGGGGGCGGCGCCTTCGGCCGGCGCGTGGAGACCTGGGTCGGCTTCGACAACTACGTCGCCGCGCTCACCGATCCGGAGTTCGTCGCGGGCCTCGGCAGGGTCCTGCTCTACGGACTCATCGCGATCCCGAGCGTCCTGGGCCTGGCCCTGCTGTTCGCGCTCCTGCTCGACACTCCGCGCGTGAGGGCCCGAAGCTTCTCGCGGACCGTCATCTTCCTGCCCTACGCCGTCCCTGGCGTCATCGCGAGCCTGCTCTGGGGCTTCCTCTACCTGCCCAGCACGAGCCCCGTGAGCTGGATCACCCGGGCGCTCGGCGGCGGATCCGTCGGCTTCTTCGAGGGCCCCGCGCTGTACTTCTCGTTGGCCAACATCGCGCTCTGGTCCGGCGTCGGCTTCAACATGATCATCATCTTCACGTCGCTCCGAGCGATCCCCACCGAGATCTATGAAGCGGCCCGTATCGACGGGGCGAACGAGCTGCAGATCGCGTGGCGGATCAAGATCCCGCTCGTGACCCCGGCGCTCGTTCTGACCGGCCTGTTCTCGATCATCGGCACCATCCAGCTCTACAGCGAACCCGCGACCCTGCGGCCCCTGACGACGACCATCTCGTCGACCTGGGTACCTCTGATGAAGATCTACCGCGAGGCGTTCACCAACGACAACCTCGGAGGCGCCGCAGCCGCCTCCGTCGTCCTCGCGATCGGCATCCTCGGCTTCTCGCTGCTCGTCCTCCGCTTCTTCCAACGCCGCACCTTCGGAGAGAACTGATGAGCACCGCACTGCACTCCCCCGCCCCCACCGACGCACAGGAGAAGCGGACACCGTCTCCTCGAGGAGACCGCCGAACTCCTCCCGGGGCACCGCGCCGACCGCTCGGCTCGACCCTGGCCACCGTCGCGCTCCTCCTGGGTGCCCTCTACTGCCTCGTCCCCGTCCTCTGGGTGGTCGTCGCCGCCTCGAAGTCGCCGCGCGAACTGTTCACGACCTTCTCGTTCGCGCCCGGCTCGGGGATGCTCGACAACCTCGTCGCGCTCAGCGCCTACGGCGGCGGGCAGTTCTGGCAGTGGGGCCTGAACAGCGTCCTCTACGCCGGAGTCGGCGCCGTCGCCTCGACGCTCGTCTCGGCCATGGCCGGCTACGCACTCGCCAAGTTCCGCTTCCGAGGCCGCGACACGCTCTTCGCCGCGATCCTCGCGGGCGTGCTCGTGCCCGGCATCGTGCTCGCCGTCCCGCAGTACCTGCTGCTCGCGAGCGTCGGTATCGCCGGGACCTACTGGTCCGTGCTGCTGCCCGTCATCATCAACCCGTTCGGCATCTTCCTCTGCCGCGTCTTCGCCGCCGCCGCCGTACCGGACGACACCCTCGAAGCCGCCCGCATCGACGGCGCGAGCGAGATCCGCATCTTCGGAGCGATCGCGCTGCCGATGATGTCCCAGGGACTCGTCACCGTGTTCCTGCTCCAGTTCGTCGGCATCTGGAACAACTTCCTGCTCCCCTTCATCATGCTCAGCGACCAGGACAAGTACCCCATCACCCTCGGGCTCTACACCTTCCTCTCGAAAGGCGCCGGCGACTCCGACCTCTACCCGCTGGTGATCATGGGCTCAGCGGTCTCCGTCATCCCGCTGATCATCCTCGTGCTCGTTCTCCAGCGGTTCTGGCGAGCCGACCTCCTCGCCGGCGGTCTCAAGGGCTGATCGCTTCTTTCCCTACCGGGACGGCCGCTTCCGCCCCTCCTCCCCGCCGGCCGCCCCTCGCGCGCGTCGGCCGTCGAAAGGCACCCATGAAGTTCACCGATGGTTTCTGGCAGATGCGCCCGGGCGTCACTCCGATCCACGCTCAGGAGGCGTACGACATCGAGGCCGATGAGGGTGAGCGGCTCCTCGTCACGGCGCCGAGCACCGTCATCAACCGCCGCGGCGACACCCTGAACCGCCCCGTGCTCTCCCTCACCCTCTCGTCCCCCCTTCGGGGAGTGATCGGCGTGCGAGTCGAGCACCACACCGGCGGGCTCGACCCCTTCGGATTCGACCTCGTCGGAGCGGTGGAGGGGGCGGGCGAGGCGCAGATAGACGACCAGGGGCGAGGTGTCCTCGACGCCGGACCGCTCCGCGCGGTCATCGAGCCCGGTGCTCCGTTCTCGCTCCGCTTCGAGGCGGAGGGGCGCGTTCTCACTTCCGCTGCCGCCAAGTCGGCCGCCCACCTCCTGATCGCGGACGACGCTCAGGTCGACGGCGCACCTGTGGGAACCGCCCGGGACGGCAGTGCGCGGGCGCTCGCTCCGAGCTACACGCTGCAGCAGCTGTCTCTCGGTGTAGGAGAGCTCGTCTACGGGCTGGGCGAGCGGTTCGGGCCACTGGTCAAGAACGGCCAGACCGTTGACGTGTGGAACGCCGACGGCGGGACCTCGTCCGAGCAGGCGTACAAGAACGTGCCGTTCTATCTCACGAACCGCGGGTACGGCGTCCTCGTCGACCACCCCGGCCACGTCTCGTTCGAGATCGGCTCGGAGTCTGTCGAGCGCGTGCAGTTCTCGGTCGCCGGAGAGAGCTTGCAGTACTACATCGTCCAAGGGAGCACGCCGGCCGAGATCCTCGACCGGTACACGCAGCTCACTGGACGGCCGGCACAGGTGCCGGCCTGGTCGTACGGGCTCTGGCTGTCGACGTCCTTCACCACCAGCTACGACGAGGCGACCGTCACCTCCTTCATCGAGGGGATGGCTGAGCGGGACCTCCCGGTGAGCGTGTTCCACTTCGACTGCTTCTGGATGCGCGAGTTCAACTGGTGCGACTTCGAGTGGGACCCGCGCGTCTTCCCTGACCCGGAGGGCATGCTGGCGCGGCTGCACGACCGCGATCTGCGCGTGTGCGTCTGGATCAACCCCTACATCGGTCAGCGCTCACCCCTGTTCGCGGAGGCGCAGGACGCGGGATACCTCGTCCGGCGGCCAGACGGCTCCGTGTGGCAGTGGGACCTGTGGCAGGCGGGCATGGCCCTCGTCGACTTCACGAACCCGGCGGCCACCGCGTGGTTCCAGGACAAGCTGCGAGCTCTGCAGCGCCAGGGCGTCGACGCCTTTAAGACCGACTTCGGCGAGAGGATCCCGGTCGACGTCGAGTACTTCGACGGGTCCTCGCCCGAGCGGATGCACAACTACTACACGCAGCTCTACAACCTCGCCGTGTTCGAGGTCCTCGAGGAGGAGCGCGGGAAGGGCGACGCAGTGCTCTTCGCCCGCTCCGCGACCGTCGGCGGCCAGCGGCTGCCGGTGCACTGGGGCGGCGACTGCACGTCGACTTTCGAGTCCATGGCCGAGACGTTGCGCGGCGGGCTGTCGCTCGCGTTCTCGGGCTTCGGATTCTGGAGCCATGACATCGGCGGATTCGAGGGAACTCCCGATGCCGCCGTCTTCAAGCGGTGGACGGCGTTCGGCCTGCTGTCTTCGCACTCGCGCCTGCACGGCAGCACCTCGTACCGGGTGCCGTGGGAGTTCGACGGAGCGCTGGCAGAGGGCGAAGCCAGCGCCGTCGACGTCACGCGCACCTTCACCGAGCTCAAGCTCTCCCTCATGCCGTACCTCTACACCGCTGGGCTCGAGGCGACGCGGCGCGGGACCCCTGTGATGAGGCCGATGGCCCTCGCCTTCCCGGAGGACCGAGGTGCGGCGTATGTCGACACCCAGTACATGCTCGGCCCGGACCTCCTGGTGGCCCCGGTGCTCAGCGTCGACGGCGATGTCGACGTGTACCTGCCGGAGGGTGTCTGGACGGACTACTTCACCGGCCGGGTCGTTCAGGGCGGCGGCTGGAGACGGGAGAAGCACGGCTTCCTCACTCTTCCGCTCTACGTCAGGGCAGGGGCGGTCCTCCCGATCGGAGCGCGAGTGGACAGGCCCGACTACGACTACCTGGACGGGGTCACTCTGAGGGTCTTCCCCGGGGCGACCGGACAGGATCGCGTCGTGATCGTCGAGACTCCGGAGGGACGTCGGGCGCGGTTCGTGGTGAGCGACTCGGACGAGGGCCCCGCCGTGCTGGCGGAAGGAGTCGAGGGCTGGACGGTGGAGGTCGTACCCGCATGACCTCGCCTCGTGGTCCCGAGGATCGGCTCAGGGACAACGATCGCAGGTCGTGACTGGGGAGGCGTGGAAGAGGGAGTACTACGCCGGTGCAAGCGGGTCCGAGGGTTGCACCGACTTCCACCTCGCGCCGACAGGGCGACACGGCACCGGGTCGCCCTGGTCCCACCGGTGGAGCGGAGACGACCTTCTGCTGCGACCCTCCCGCGACCGTGTCGTCGGATCGGGTGCCCCCGCGCTCGTCGGGCGGTGTGCGGGAGGAGACGGTGCCGCCCTCGCCGCCACCGTGCGAGCGATGCCCGGCACGGCGTCGGAGACCGGACTCATCGCTTACTGGAGCCGCGATACCCACGCCTCCCTCTTCGTGACTCGCATCGCATCGGTCATTCTGATCGAGACCCGTTTCCTCCGAGGCGGACACGAGCTCCTTCTCGACCGGCGCCCGGGCGCAGGTTGGCAACGGATGGAGATCCGCAGTGATCGGCGACTCCACCAGCTCGGTACCGTCCTCGACGGCGTCTTCACGGCTCACGCCGAGATCCCCGCTCTCACGGGCGCACTGCCTCCGGGCAACGGAGCCGCGAATCCGCTCCTCGGCCTCTTTCATGTCGGAGCAGCGGGTGGCACAGCGGCACGGTTCGAGGACGTGAGGTTCTCGCCGGGGGCGGGGTAGCGCTGCGCGCTCCAGGCCGAGGTAGTGCAGCAACCGAAGCAGTGGCGACACTGCCGTCCCGACCTCCGACACTGCAAAGCCGACCGCCGCATCACCGAGAATCACACAGACTCCGAGCCCGTTCTTGGACCTGGCGCTCGGACATCGACGCCGAGTCCAACCGCTAGCGCGGCTAGGAACCTCAACCTTCATCGCTAGTCGCCGATTGTGATGTGGGGTCTCGATCCTGACTGGGACCCGTTCAAGAGCGTCTGGGTTGTGGGGTCATTCACCCTCATCTTCGCAGCCACTGGAGAGCGCCGGCCAGTAGAGCGAGGTGTCCTCGGGAGGTGTAAGAGGAGGCACTGTGGCCGAGCGCGTCGTAGACGGTGCGGCCTCCTCCGGAGCGCTCGAGCGCCCAGGCGATCGGATGATCCCGGCCTTCGTAGTGGTGGGTGGCGAGGACCCGCGAGGCGGGGTCCACGTCGAGTAGGCAGTAGCGCTCGTCCTCTACGTCGAAGTCGGTGACGTGCTCGATCACCGGATGCGGTTCGGTGGCGAGCCGGATCCGGGCGGGCCCGAAGTCCGGATGCATCGATGCACCGCGGATCCAGCGGCCGCCGAGGAGGGCCGGCCACTCCGGCGCGTCGATGAAGGTGGTCGAGCTGACGTGGATCCCGAGGACCGGGATCGCGGAGCGCTCGATGAGCGCGAACGCCGACCTGCCCTCCGGGGTCGGTGCGGGGCGTCCGTCCCGGGGGAGACCCGCGTTGACGACGAGCAGATCGGGCACCGTGACGCAGCCGGTCGCGATGTCCGAGAGTGCTCGGTCGACATCCCCTCGGACCTCGACTCGGTGGCCGCGTGCGGCGAGGAGCGCAACCACTGCGGACGTCGTCTCGGCGAACGGGTGCCAGGGATCGCTGTACCTGCCCTCGCCCGTCAGCAGAAGAGTCGTCACGAGGAGGCCCCGCGCGTCTCGCCCACCGCTCCGACCCTGATCCCCGGCGCATCCTCGCCGTTGCCGGGCTCCACGCGGAGTCGGAAGCCGGAGAAGTCGGCGGTGAAGGCCGCGTCGACCAGATCGAAGACGTCGAGGCCGGCGAACGCTCCGGTGAAGCGCAGCCGCGGACCGTGGTCGTCGGAGAGGAAGGTGATGTCCACTGCCTCTCCGATGCGGCTGGGCGTCGTGTGCGCCGGCCCGGCCGACAGGATCGCGAGGGGTCCGTCGAGGTCGGCGCGGAGGGTGACCGGCCCGGTCTCCGGGAGTGCGCGGACAGCGAGGACGGTTTGCCCGTCCGGGTCGCGTCGCGTGAGGACGAGGGCACGGTGGCCACGTCCCTCCCACTGCTGACCCTGCTGCGCCTCCCCGTCGGGTTCGCGCCAAGTGACGTGCAGAGAGAGGTAGGCGTCGGTGTTGTACCAGAGCACCAGACCCGCCGCCTGGGTGAAGGAGGTCGGATCCGCATCGACCGTGACGCTGACGGTCATCCGGTGCTCGGTGAGGGGCTGGCCGATCAGGCTGTGCTCACGGAGCGATTCAGGACCCTGACGCCCGCGCAGTCGGAGCCACCCGGGTCGTGCGTCCTGGTCGATCCAGTCCCGCGAGGCGGGCGTCCGCAGCGTCCGCCACGGCCAGGGCAAAAGCGAACGCGGAGGCGTCGGACCGGCAGCGGAGTGCGGGACGTCCGGCACCTCGAGTTCGATCCTCGGATGCCAGCCGCCTCCCTTCAGCCGGGGCCAACCGTCCCGCCACTCGATCTCCTGCAGGGCGCTCTCCCGTCCGAGGGTGTTGAACGCGCCGTCTTCCGTGCGGATCGGTCGGCTGACGAGGTGGCCGAGGTACCAGCGCCCCGACGGCGTCCGGATCAGTTCTCCGTGCCCGGCCTTCTGCAGGGGCAGGTCGAGAGCGTCGCGGGTCGTGAGCAGGGGGACGTCGTCGACCTCGTAGGGTCCGTGGAGTGAGCGGCTCCGGGCCATGAGGACACCGTGCTCGATCCCGGTTCCCCCCTCGGCGAGGGCGAGCACGAACCAGCCGTCGTGGTGGATGATCTTGGGTCCTTCGACGAGGTCGGGACGCTGCAGGAGGAGCGCGGTCGGCCCCGTCGTGCGGAGGACCCCGCCGAAATCGACCAGCTCGGTGAGGACGATGCCGTCGAAGCGGTTCCCCCCGGGGCGGTGGTCGTTCTGGATGTTCACCAGCCAGTGCCGACCCTCGTGATGGAACAGCGACGGATCGAACCCGAGGCCGCTCACGCGCTGCGGCTCGGACCACTCGCCGGGGAGACCGTCCACGTCCGGAGCGCGAGCGATGTAGGTCGCGAGGTTGAAGTACGGGCTCTGAAGCGACTCCACGATCGAGTAGACCACCCAGAACACGCCGTCCGCGTACGAGAGAGCGGGCGCCCAGATCCCCGCCGAGTCCGGGTAGCCCGTCAGCGACCGGCCGGGTGCCGCCGACTCGACCGCACCGTGGAACTCCCACGTCGCGAGATCCCGCGATCGCTGGATCGGGATGGTGGGGAACCACTCGAAGGAGCTGACCGCGAGCAGGTACCAGTCCCCGACGCGCAGGAAAGAGGGATCGGGCGAGAAACCGCGGACGACAGGATTGGCCGTTCTCACCATCAGGACCTCCTGTCGAGGTGGAGAATCCGGGCGCTCGGGCCGGGAACCGTGCGCACCTGCACCAGGCCGTCCGCGGAGCCGATGGCCCATTCGGCGTCACCGCGCGGGAAGGTGATCGTCGGGCTCCCGTCGACGCGGAGGGAGAACTCCGCGGCATGCTCGCCGCGATCCCAGACGAACAGCAGCACGTCGTCACCGTCACGGAAGCCGACGACGACGAGCTCGTCCTCCCATCCGGGCAGCCCGAGGGGCCAGAACGGCGTGGAGCGCGCCAGGAGCAGCCGGTGCTCCTTCGCGAAGGCCACCGCGCCGGCGACCAGCGCGGACTGCGACGGCCGCAGCCGGTCGAGGAAGCCGGAGAGGATGAGGCGCCCAGGCAGTCCCGTGACGAGGGTGAACACCGTCTCCTCCTCGGTCATCCCGGCGCTCGGATAGGCCCAGTTGCCGCTCTGCTCGGGGAGGACCGCCGCGGGTGATGCGGCGGCGATGACGGGGTAGCGGAGGAAGTCCTGCTGGTCCGACGTCGACTGCAGGTCGTTCTCGACGAGGTAGGCGTAGTCCATCCGCATCGCTCCGGAGGAGCAGTTCTCGAGGATCAGATCCGGATGCCGCTCGCGGATACCCCTCAACCAGCCGACGAAGGCCCGGCTGTGCGCGAGGAGGCCGTCGCCGGCCGCCGTGGCGTCCCGCTCGGTCCCCGCTCCCGGGTTGACGTTGTAGTCGAGCTTGAGGTATCCGATGCCGTAGTCGCGGACGAGTCCGTCCACGACCGCGTCGAGATGAGCTCGGGCGGCCGGGTGCCGGAAGTCGAGGTGGAAGCGCTCGTGCTCGAGGACCCGAGTGCCGAAGCGCTGGAAGAACGCCTCCTCGGGGAGGCTGCTCGCCATCGGACTCGTGACTCCGACCACCTCGGGCTCCAGCCAGGTTCCGGCGATCATCCCGGCTGACCGGATCTCGTCGAGGATCGAGAGGAATCCGCCGTCGAACCGGTCCGGGTTCTCAGCCCACTCCCCCACTGAGTTCCACCAGTCGCCGGGCCCGGCGAACCAGCCGGCATCGATGCAGAACACCTCGGCGCCCGCCGCGGCTGCTCCCGCGATGAGGGGCCGGAGCTTCTCGCTCGTCGGGTCCCCCATCAGCGTGTTCATGAAGTCGTTGTAGACCACCGGCAGTCCGCGGATCCCGCCGTGGCGGGCGACGAGCCACCGCCGGTAGCGCGTGAGTTCGGTCAGCGCCTCGTCTCTCGCTCCGTCGACGACGACCACGGCGGCCGGCGCAGCGGTGAACGAGTCCGCGGGGGCGAGGCGGTGGGCGAAGTGGTGCTCGAGGTCCGCGGGACCGGTCAGGCTCAGGAAGCCCCCGTCCAGGGTCGAGCCGAGGGACCACTGCCACGCCGTGCCCGATTCGATCTGCCAGGCGAGGCTCGACGAGGTGCCCGGATCGACGACGACGCCGAGCGGGAGGTGCTCTCCGGTCGGCCAGGCGCCATGACTGGTCAGGGCGAACCGGCCCCGGCCGTCCTGCGCATGGATGCCCAGCGAGAGCGCGGGGACGCGATCGCGGAGGCGGTCCTCGTACCAGCGGCTCTCGGCCAGCCACTCGCTGTCGGCCCAGGCGAGCACCATCGGGTCGAGGTCGGCTTCGGCGTGGCCGATGCCGACCACCGCCGACGTGACGGCCGTCAGCACGACAGGCGCTGAGCCGGCGTTCAAGACGTGCTGCGTGATCCGGAGCGCGCGCAGACCGTGCGGTCGGGTGAACGTGCTCACGACGCGCACCCCCGTCCGCGGGTCGGACTGAGTGAGGGTCACCTCCACGGCGTCCTCCCGCTCGCTCTCGACGAGGGAGTCCTGTCGGAGACGCTCCCCGACGGCGGAGCGGACGTAGCTCTGGCTCGTCCGGGCGCGCTGCTCGTCGGCGGTGAACACCTCGACGACGGGCCGCCAGGACACCAGCGAAGGAGCGGCGCCGGCGAACCCGCCGAACTCGACGGGGCCGTCGAGCCCTCCCCGAAGGAGGATCCCGGCATCGCTGCCGGCGGTGGCCGACGGTACGGACGTCTGCTTCACGGAGTCCTCTCTCATGCGATCGTCGCGAGCGACTCGGCGGCCACGGGGAACGCGGGCGGGAGTCCGTCGCGCAACCGCCTCGCCTCCTCCACCACGGCCTCCCCAAGAAGGAGCAGCTCGGTCCCACGGGACCCCGCGATGTGCGGAGTGACGAGCACGTTGGGGAAGGCGAAGAACGGATGGTCCTCGTTCAGCGGCTCGGGATCCGTCACGTCGAGCACGGCGTCCAGTCGACCGCTGCGCAGTTCCCCGAGGAGCGCGTCCTGGTCGACCAGCGCCTGCCTCGCCGTGTTGATGAAGGTCGCGCCGTCGCCCAGGAGGGCGAACTCCCGCCGACCGAGCAGACCTCGCGTCGAGGGCAGGTCGGGCGCGTGCAGGGAGACGACCCGGGATCGGTTCAGAAGCTCGTCGAGCTCGACCTTCTCGACACCGAGCACGGCAGCCTCTTCGTGAGAGAGATACGGGTCGGACACCAGCACCCGGTACGAGAACGGGCCGAGGAGGCGGATGAGATGCCGTCCGGTGCGCGACGCTCCGATGATCCCCACAGTGGAGCGGTAGGCGCCGATCTGCGGGTACTCGTTCTCGAGGTCGACGAAGGACTGGCGGCGGGCGTACTCCTGCGCGATCGGCAGTACCTTCTTCCCCGCGAGGAGGACCATCGCGAGGGCGTACTCGGCGACCGGGACCGCGTTCGCGTCGGCTGCGGTCGTCACGAGGATCCCTCGGTCCCACACCTCGGGGGTGGTCATGCCCTTCACGGAACCGCCGGCGTGCAGGATCGCTCGCAGCCGGGGCATGCGGTCGAGGACGCGGCCGTCGACCGCGGGAGCGAACCATCCTGTGACGAGCACCTCGATGTCGGCCAGGACCTCGTCGGGTTCGCTCGAGTAGTCCGAGACGGTCCGGGTCAGATCGATGTCGACGAGCCGTTCGAGCTCGCGCGCGAGCCTGTCGTCGAACAAGCGGTACTGCAGGTCGGGCTGCATCGCCAATGCCGCTTTCATGCGGATGCTCCTTGTCTTCCGACCGCGCAGGGACGGTCGTGATGGCTGAGTGAGGGGCGGACGGGTGCGGGGAGCGGAACGCGCTCTCTTGGTAGAATCCGCAGACGAACAAGGGACGAGTGAGGAATTCGATGCCGCACGAGGGAACCGCTATCCGCACCGGCCCCGCCACCCTGGAGGACGTCGCCGCTCTGGCGGGCGTGTCGAGGGCGACCGCGTCCCGGGTCCTGAACCCGTCCGCCCGGACGGTGGGCGCGGCGAACCGGAAGAAGGTGGAGGCCGCGGCGGCCGAGCTGGGATACGTGGTCAACGCCTCCGCGCAGACCATCGCGAGAGGCCGCTCCGACAGCATCGCGTTCGTCGTGAACGCGATCCCGGACGACTACCTCTCCCCCATCGCCGCCGGCGTCTTCCACGCCGCCGATGCCGCCGACCTCATGGTGACGATGGTCTCCACGAACGAGAGCGCGGCGCGTGCGCGGCGCATCGTCTCGGTGTTCCGCGGGCTGCGTCCCCGCCTCCTGGTCCTCGCCGGCAGTCGGCACGTCGACGACGCGGCCTTCGGACCCGTCGTCGACGAACTCCGGGCCTTCGAGGCCGATGGTGGCCGCGTCGTGGTCATCGGGCAGGTGGGGCTTCCCTTCGACACCGTCTCGATCGACAACGTCGGCGTCGGCCGGGCGATCGCCCGCGCCTTCCTCGACCTCGGCTACGAGCAGTTCACCGTCTTCGCCGGACCGGTCAAGGCCGTCACGCCGCGCGACCGGGCGGACGGCATCCTGGCGGAGTTCGCCGACGCCGGCATCCACCTTCCGCCCGATCGCATCATCACCGGCGCGTTCTCCCGAGAGGGCGGCTACGTCGCGGCCGGCGAGTTCCTCCGGCGCCGCAGCGACACGGAGGCGATCCTCGCGACAGCGGACGCCGTCGCCCTCGGTGCGATCGCCCGCTTGCGCGAAGCCGGCGTGAAGCTCCCCGGCGACGTCGCGATCTCCGGGGTGGACGACCTTCTCGCGCTGCGGGACGTGACGCCCGCGCTCACGACCGTCCGCCTCCCCTGGAACGAGGTGGGCGTGATCGCGCTCGAGCTCGGCCTCGAGCCGGCGCCGACGGACGGGCCCCGCACTCGCACGCTCTCCGGTCATGTCGTCCTCCGGGAGAGCAGCCCCCGCCTCGTCCCCGGCGGGTGACGGCTCGTGACGAGGCCCGGTGAGCGCGCTCCCGATGGCGACCATCGTCGCGCGGAGGTCCGCGCGGTCGCGGAGGGGCAGCGCACTCACCGGTCGCCTCACTTCGCCGCGAGGTAGGCGTTCGCCTGCTTCTCGAGCTCGGCCTGCACCTTGTCGAGACCGGCGGCCTCGACCGCCTTCTTGAGGTCGTCGAGGCCCTTGTCGACGTCGACCGCGCCCGCGTAGAGCGGATTGCCGTACTGCGCCAGCGCCTGGGTGATCTGCGCGTTCTCGGCCTCGACCGGGGCGAGGTCGGGGATGAACGAGGCGAACGGATCCGTCGTGAAGTTCTCGTAGTCCTTCGCCCAGAGGAAGTTCTGCTTCTCGGACTCGGCGATGGTGCTCGAGAGACGCTCGAGCGGGACGCGCCAGCTGAGGGCGTAGCCGGGGAAGTTGTTGTAGTCCGAGATCGACTCGAAGCTGTCCTCGCCCACGGCGTTCCAGTCCTTCCCCTCCACGCCGTACTCCAAAAGGTCGTGGTTCTCGGCGATGGAGACCCAGTCGAGCAGCTGCAGCGCCTGCTCCTGGTTCTTGCTCGCCTTGTTGACGACGACGATGTTGTCGGCCTGGAACAGCTGGTTCGGCTTCGCGGCGAGCCCCTCGGCGAAGGGCATGACGTCCAGCAGGGAGGCGCCGGGCACGGCCTTGAGCAGGCCGGGCAGGTTCGTGGTGGTCGCCGTCCCGTCCGTGATGGCCCACGTCGAGGCGGCAGCTCCGCTCTGGAACTGGGACTGGACCGTCGCCGCGTCGATGTTGAGCATGTCCGCATTGATGATGCCGTCGAGGTAGTACTGGCGGGTCGCGCGCAGGGCTTCGACGTGGGGCTCGTGCTCCCAGAACGGGACGAGCTTCGAGGACCCGGTGGCGGTGGCATCGGCGGCGGGGACGAACATGAGCGAGTCGGCCGAGAAGTAGACCGGGATCATGTCGGGCTTCTCCCAGCCCTGACGGTAGAACACGCCTGTCGGTGCGCCGATGGACGAGAAGGTGCTGAGCCGCGCCACGTAGGGGGTGATGCCCTCCTTCTGCTTGACGTCGTACCAGAACTTCTCGAGCGCGTCGTAGGAGTCGATGGTGCCGCCGGCGTACGTGTCCGCGAGGTCCCCGCGCACGCTGTAGTGGTGGATGCGTCCGGCCGAGTTGACCGCCGGCACCCCGTACAGCTCTCCGTCGCTCCAGCGGTTCGCCTCGAGAGCCTCGGTCGAGATCGTCGAGGCGAGGTTCGAGTGCGTTCCGGAAGCGAGCTGCGAGCTCAGACCGGTGAGGGCCCCGTCCGAGATCAGCTTGGAGATGTTCAGCCAGCGGGCGCTGAGCGCCGTCGCGAAGTTCTCGCCGGCGGTGAACTTGAGGAGCGACTGGTTGGAGTAGTTCTGCCAGTTGATGAACTCGGGCTTGATGGTGAAGCCCTGGTCCTTCTCGAGCTTCGTGTTGACCGCCGCGAGGACGGTGCTCCAGCCGGTGGGTGCGACGCCCGGCAGCAGCAGGCTGAGCTCGCTAGACGAGCCGGAGGAGCCGCCTCCGCCCGTGCAGGCGGCGAGGGAGAGCAGCGCGGCTGCGCCGGCTCCTCCCGCGAGGAAGCCGCGCCGGGAGAAGCCGCGACCAGCAGCAGTGGTGATCGGTGCCATGAGGAGTTCCTTTCGAATGTGATCGCCGGCTGCCGAGCGCAGGCTCGGTCGGCGGGCCTCCGTGAGGGGGAGGTCGCGTGGGTGGAGAGCAGTGCGAGGGGCGTCAGCCCTTCGTCGCTCCGAGGGTGAGGCCCTTCACGAAGTACCGCTGGGCGAAGGGGTAGGCGAAGAGGATGGGGGCGATCGTCACGACCGTCATGGCGAGGCGGATCTGGTAGGCGGGTGCCGTTCCGGTCTGCGACAGATTGTTGGCGTTGCCGATGCTCGCGATGAGGTTCTGCAGCACGAGCTGGAGCGGGTACTGGTCGACGTCCGTGATGAACAGCAGGGCGTGGAACCAGTCGTTCCAGTAGGTGACCCCGTAGAACAGGGCGATGACGGCGAGCACCGGCTTCGAGAGCGGAAGCACGATCTGGAAGAAGACGCGCAGCTCGCCTGCGCCGTCGATCTTCGCCGAGTCGAGGATCTCGACGGGGACGGCCCTGAAGAAGGACACCTGCACGAAGACGAGGAAGGGGGCGAGGGCGAGAGGCAGGATCACGGAGAAGAGGGAGTTCTGCAGCTGCAGCACCTGCGTCACCAGGATGTAGAGCGGGACGAGCCCTCCGGTGAAGAGCATGGGGATGTAGGCGAACACGGCGAGCGAGGTGCTCAGGCGCGGAAGACCGCGCGCGATGACCCAGCTGATGCCGGAGGTCGCCGCGAGCGCGATCGCGGTTCCGACGACGGTGATGAAGATCGACGCTCCGTACGCCATCCACAGCCGGCCCCCCGCGAAGAGAGTCGCATAGGCCTCGATCGAGAACGGGGTGGGCCAGAACGAGTACCCGGTGCGGGAGAGCACGGATTCGTCCGTGAAGGATCCAGCGACGACCATCCAGAACGGGATCAGGCAGGCGAGAGCGAACAGTGACGTCCCCACGTAGCTGATGATCGTGAACGTCTCCGGACGACGGCGGGGTCGACTCGGCGCGGTCGGCGGCGTCCCCTGGTCATCGGGGAGGGCCGTCGGGACATCGGGGGTCAGGACAGTGCTCATAGCAGCGAGGTCTCCTTGGCGTAGCGCCGCTGCACGAGCGTCGCGAGGACGACGAGGACGAATCCGACGACGGACTGGAACAGCCCGATCGCTGCGGTGGTCCCGAAGTCGCCCAGGGTTCTGAGGGAGCGGAAGACATAGGTGTCGATGACGTCGGTGGACGAGAAGAGGGTCCCGTTGTCACCGACGATCGCGTAGATGGTGCCGAAGTCTCCGTAGAAGATGCGTCCGACACCGAGGACGAGCAGGATCGCCGCGGTCGGCATGAGCAGTGGCGTGGTGATGCGCAGGGCCATCTGCCAGCGCGAGGCTCCGTCGATCTGGCCGGCCTCGTACACCTCCTCGGGGATCGCGGTGAGCGCCGCGAGGAAGATGACCGAGAGGTACCCGCCCTGCTGCCACACCTTGACGATGGTGAGGATCCAGGGCCACGGACCGGGCTCGGTGTACCAGCTGATCGACGGTGCTCCGAAGACGTTGAGCATGTCGTTGACCATGCCGCCGCGTCCGCCGACTCCGGCGAGATAGGACTGCAGGAAGATGCTGACCACGATGGGCGAGACGAAGTACGGGATGAAGATCACCGACTGCAGGAACTTCTTCGTCGTCTTCCCGCGGATCTCGTTGAGCATCAGCGCGAGGAGGATCCCGGAGAGGAGCGTCGCTGCGAGGAAGAGGACGTTGAGGAACAGGGTGTTGGCGAGGATCCGGCCGGCGTCACCCGAGGTGAAGAAGAAGGCGAAGTTGTCGAATCCGACGAACGGCGAGCCGAAGATCCCCGAGCTGACGGAGAAGTCCTGGAACGCCACGATCAGACCGGCCATCGGCGCGTAGGAGAACACCAGGAACAGGATGATCGCGGGCACCGCGAGGATCACCAGTCCGTAGTCCCGCGGCTGGCGTCCCCCGTTGCCGAGGCGCTTGGGCCGACGACCCTGCTTCCGGCTCACGGCGACATCCGCTCCCAGCGCCGACTGGTGACCGTCCGTGGTGATGGTGGTCGTCACCGCGCCCACCCCGCACCGGGTCCGCTCGATCCGCGCTCGTGGACGCAGCACGCGGAAGGCGGCCGTGTTGTCTTCAGCATCATTGCTCCTTGTGGTCCTGGGACGCCTACCGGTCGGATCTGCTCCGCCGGAATGCGTTTTCCAATAGTGGAGCCGCTCCGTTCCCGATGTCAAGGAAAGCCGCGTAAAATTGCGGCATGACTGATGGAGAGCGGTATCCAAACGCATCCTACGCCTCCCCTGTGAACTCTGTACCGGCGGAGTGGGTCCGTGCCGGCGGTGCGGCCCTGCGCGTCCACCGCTTCCCGGGCAGAAAGGGCCGCCGCTTCGTCCTCGTGCACGGATGGGGCTGCAGCTCGGCGAGCTGGGAGGAGTCGATCGAGGGGCTCCTCGACCTGGGCGACGTCGTCGCGCTGGACCTCCGCGGCCACGGCGGATCGGAGGCCGGTTCCGTCCGTGCCTCGATCCCGCGCTTGGCGAGGGACGTGCTCGAGGTCGTCGGCACGCTCGGTCCGGGCAGGGTCACGCTGATCGGCCACTCGATGGGTGGCGCGGTGGTCACAGCAGCCGCGGTTTCCGAGCCGCGCTCGGTCGACTCACTCGTCGTGATCGATCCCGCCTACGGGGCGGACAACGAGGAGATGGGCAGTGCGCCGGCGCGGCTGCACGAGTACCGGGCCGCCGGTCCCGGGAAGGCCGCGGCCGACGTCGGCCGAGCGTTCTCCTCCGATGCCCCCGAAGCCCTGATCGGCAGGGCGCGGAAAGACCTGCTGCGCGCGTCTCCCCGCGTCCTCGCCGACGCCTTCGAGTCGCTCTATCTCGCTCCGGAGTCCTTCGGCGCGGCTGATGCCGCCGTCGAGTACCTGCGGAGTCGACGCCGGCCGACGCTCGCGCTGTACCCGACCCGCGACCGCGCGGCGACGGAGCACCGCGCCGCCGACGGGAGCGGCCCGGTCTCGATCCGCATCGCCCCCGTCCAGAGCCACTTCCTCCACGAGGAGGCGCCGACGTGGTTCGTGTCCACCGTCCGCGACTGGACCGCTGGTGCAGACCTCCCACCTCCGACCCGGTGATCCGACGACGCTGCCGCTGCCGACGTGAGCGGATGCGCTCCATGCAGCAACGGCAGCGACGTCTCAGCGGGCAGCGCCGGTGAGAACGGTCTCGTACCCGCCTACCGGGCGTCGTACGGAGCCGTGAGGGTCCGATCCGCTTCACCGGGGCGCGTGATGACGACGGTCGCTGCTCCCGCGGGAACCGCCTTCTTCTTCGTGGGAATGGTCACGCTCTCGGTGGCGCCCGGAGCGATGCTCTCGATCGTCGTCGTTCCGTGGGCCGTCCGGACGACGGCACTCACGGCCGCACTCTCCGGGTTGGTGACGGCGACCACGAGGACGACCTTCTTCTTGACGATCTCCGTGTGCGCGGCCGCCGAGACCATCGGGGCTGCGGGCTTCGCGGTGACGGTCACCGTCGGAAGGGTGACCGAGATCCCGTCGACGGTCGCGGTGACGATCGCCTCCCCGGGTTCGGCAGCGGCAGTGAGTGGTGCGTACTCAGCGCGTCCGGAGGCATCGGTGGTGCCTGTCGATGTCGTTCCTCCGTCGGTGAAGCGTGCCGCGCCGTCGACGGTGAAGCGGACGTCGCGGCCTGCTGCGGGCGAGCCGTCGGCGCGGTGTGCTTCGATCCCTTGAGCGGCGATCGCGGTGCCCACCTCGACGGTCTGGGAAGCCCCCGTGCTGATGGCCGAGGTCGCCAGTGCAGGGTCGGGGAGGGGCGCGATTGCGCCGAACAACCGGATCTCGGCGATGTTGATCCAGGTGGTGTTGGCGATCCTCAGATACCGGAACGGAGCCGGGTCGGCGTCGGTCAGCGCCAACTCCTGCCAGGCAAGCGTTCCCTTGGCCGAGGTGGTGATCGTCGTCCAGGAGGTGAGGTCGGTCGAGGCCTCGAGGTGCAGACTCGAGGCTCGGCTGGTGCCGTTGGAGTCCTGGCGCACGAGCAGCTCGACGCGCTCCAGGTCGAAGTTCTCGTCCTCTCCCGCGTCCATCACGAGGTAGTAGGCACCGCCCACCGCGCCGATGTCCGAGAAGGTGCTCGCCACCGAGTCGGTCATGCGCTGCAGGTGCACGGTCTTCGCCGTCTCGGACGTGCCGGTGAGGCCGATCGTGGTGACCCGCGAGGGGAGATCCGAGATCAGACGGTCACCGGTGCTGACGGTGACCGTCGATCCGTCCGTGGTGGTGGTCGATGGTCGCCCTGCCGCTCCCCCAGCGGTGGTGTACTCGACCCGCGACGCGACCCTCGATCCCAGTGCGGCCGCGGCGGGGACGACCGCGGATGCACTCCACGCCGTTCCGGATCCGGTGACAGTGGCAGGGACTCCCGCGAGGGTGACGCGGACGCCGGCGAGGGGCTCGGTACCGGTGATCGCCAGAGTGACGGTGTCTCCGGCAACGGCGAGCTTGGGAACGCTGTTGCTGCTCGTGAGCGTCGAGGTGGCGATAGACGACGCCGGTGGCGCGACATGGGTGCCGAACAGTCGCAGTTCCGCGATGTTGATCCAGTCGCCGTTCGCGATCTTGAGGTAGCGGAACGCGGAGGTGCTGCTCACCGCGAGCGTCTGCCAGTCGAGAGTGGCGGTCGCGTTCCCCGTCAGCGTCGTCCACGTGGTGAGGTCGTTCGATCCTTCGAGGTGGAGGCGTCCCGCGCGGCTGGTGCCCCAGGAGTCCTGGCGGACCTGCAGCTCGACTCGCGAGAGCGCGATCGAGCCGCCCTCGCGAGTGTCGAGGATCGCGGCGAACGCGCCGTTGTCCTGCCCGATGTCGGAGAAGGTCGCGCGGTCGCCGTCGAACGTCTTCGCGATCTGGGAAGCGCGACTCGGGTCGAGCTCGCCAGCGGAGTTGATCGTGTCGACGATGCCGGGAAGCCCGCGGATCATCGTGGTCTCGTTCGAGAGGAACAGTGTGGAGCCGTCGGACGTCACGACGAGTGGATCGGCCGAGGTCCCGTCGGCGAGACGGTATCCGATGCTGAACGCGACCGGTCGCCCGGACGTGACATCAGCAGGCAGGACTGCTGTCGCGGTCCAGGAGCGCGGGCCGCCCGAGATCGTCGCCGCGGCCCCTTCGATCGTCCCTTGGACGTCCGTCACGTCCTGGGACGTGGTGAAGGAGAGCGTGACGGTGTCACCGTTCGCCGCCCGCCCCTTCGACGAGTTCGAGGACGTGATCGTCGCGGAGGAGACCGCGGAGGCCGCTTCGACCCGTTCGCCGTCAATCCGGAACTCGCCCACGCTGAGGATGCCCGAGAAGTTCGAGTCCTGGAGCTTGAGGAAGCGGAAGGACGAGTCCCGGTGCTCCTGGGCGACAGCGAGGGTCTCGCTCGCGTTCGTGTTCGTCGTCGAGGCAGGGGTCAGCTTCGTCCAGGTGACGTTGTCGTTCGATCCGTAGACAGCGGTACCTGCCAGTCGGCTCCCCCACAGGTAGCGGGCCTGGAGGCTGAACGCATCGGCTCGGAAGCGGTAGGCGGTTCCGAAGTCGAGCGTCATCGAGTCGACCGAGAGGTCCCCGGAGAAGGTCTCGGCGTCGAAGTCGAGCAGGTTGCCCAGCTTCGCGGACCCGATGGACGACGTAGCGATGTCGACGTAGTCGAGGGAGCCGTCGGAGGCGCGCGGGGAGAGCAGCGCCAGAGCGGCCGTCGCTTCCTGTAGTTCGAGCAGCGCAGCGTCGAACGCACTGCTGCTGCCGGAGGCCACGAGAGCGTCGGCGGTAGCGAGGGCGCTGTTGTAGGCCGTTCGCGTCGTCGAGGTGTACACCGCCTGTTCGTCGAACGCTGCTCGTGCACGGGCGATCGCGGCGGGCCGATCGGCGACGACGTCGACCGTCACCGCGAGGGCGGCTTCGGTGGTTCCGTCATCCGCCTGCACGACGAGGCGGGACGTGCCTGGAGCGTTCGGAGTCCAGGTGAAGGCTCCGGTCGAGCCGTTCAGCACGGCGCCGCTGGGCAGGTCGTGGCTCGTGTAGGCGAGGGAGCCTCCCGGATCCTTCGCGGACAGGTCGGCGCTCAGCGCCTGCCCCTGCACTCCGATCACCGTGGTCGACGCACCGCGGTCGAAGACCGGCGGGGTCAGAGTGTCGCCGGCCTGGACGTCGACCTTGTCCAGATCGATGGCGCAGTCGGCGTCGCTGCTCATGCAGCTGCTCGTGAAGGTGTAGTACGCGAGGTGGTTGTCGCCCATCTCGGGGAGAGGGACGACGGACTGATTCATGTCGTAGCTGATCCAGCGCCACTGTCCCTCCGTGTCGGGGATGGTGACCGTGTGGTACGGGTCGACGTCGGGGAGCCTGCTGACGGCGAGGGTGGCCGGCTCGGTGGTGCGCACGCGGACACCGACGGGGCTGTAGGAGGTCCGGGGGCCGTAGACGAGCGAGCGGACGGCGACGACCGTCCCGTCCTCTCCGGGCGTCACTCGGAGGACTGCTCCGGAATCGACGGCAGTCGCGTCACCCGAGGTGACCGATCCCTTCTGCTCGAAGGTGACGGGCGACCCGTTCTGAGGGGGGATCACATCGGCCGATGCGGCGTCGGGGAGCGCGAGCCAGTACTCGGCGCCGGGCATGCTGCCACCCCAAAAGGTGCGCCGGCCGTCGGTGTCGCCGCTGACCGCAGTTCCGATCTCGAGGCTGGGGAAGTTGTAGAACATCGCAGGGTCCTGCTGCTCGTGCTGCTGGGCGACGTACGGAGCGATGGTCGCGACATCGACGCCGAGCTCGCGCGCGTAGATGTTGTAGAGCTCGCTGAGCGAGTCGGACCAGCGACCGCGGTACCACTGCGAGAGCTTCGCCGGCCCACCGGTGATGTCCACGAAGGGGACGTCGTAGCCCATCATGAAGCCCACGAACTGGTTCACTCCGCGCAGGAGCCGGTAGTCCTTGAAGGCGTACGGAGAGACGGCGTCGGCCGTGGTCGAGACGGTTCCGTCCTCCGGGTCGACCTTCGTGCCTTGAGAGTCCACGACGCGGGCGAGCGCGGTGAGGATGTTCACATCGCCGCCGCCGTGCGCCTGATCGCGTGCCATCTCCTGGTGCTGCACGAAGGAGTAGCCGTACGTGTTGTAGGGCGCATCAGCCGGGATCTCGCGGAAGATGCCGGTCAGGGCTCCGTTGATCGCCGGGTCAGGGGCGGTCGAGTTGACGGTGAACCACTCGACGCTCTCGTCGTAGCGGGCCCTGTCATCGCGGAAGATGTAACCGGCCATGGCGCCCAGCAGCGGAATGCTGAACTGGTTCATGTAGTAGCTGTTGTCGTGCAGGATCGTCTCCGTCATGGGGACGATGAAGTTGTCGCTCAGCTTCGCCTGGTCCTGAGCGCTCCACTCGAGCGGGTACGACGACGCGCCCTGCGCGAAGGTGGAGGAGCGGATCAGCTCTGCCGCGGCGATGAGCTTGTAGAAGACGATGCCGGTCTTGATGTAGGAGTCCGGGTAGCGGACGTAGCCGGAAGGGTTCATGTTTCCCCATACCCGAAGGATCCGCAGCGCGTTCTGGCGATAGACCGCGTCGCCGGTGAAGTAGTAGAGGACTGCCTGGGTGTATGCGCCCTCCGCATCCGTCCAGAGGCGGCTCGAGTCCGACGCGTCGTCGTAACGAGCATCAGCCGGAGTGGTGTCCGAGGGTCCGAGGTTCGCTGAGCGCAGCGTCCGCGACGCGAAACTCGAGGACAGCATCGCCGAGTAGTAGTCGGTCCAGGGCGCCTGACCCGCGAGGAGCTTCGCGCGAGTGCTCTCCAGCTCTGGTGCGGTCACGCCGATCGCAGGGTGCTTGAGGCCAGTCGGTCCGGTCGACGCGACGAGGTCGATCGCCGTCGAGACGGGCGAAGCTTCAGCAGCGACGGCTAGCGGAGCAGTGCCGACGAGCCCTGCCAGAAGGGCGGCGAGCAGAACGAAGACGGACGGAACCTGCAGGATCCGTCGACGGCCGAGGGGTTTCATGCAGATCCTCCAGTGGATTGTGCGCGCACCTTCGCAGCGCGGTTAAGGAAAGCGCTCTCCAACCCTGGTTGTCAAGGCTTCAGCCACCCGCCACCTATGCGACTCCCACCTGGAACACACTCTCCAAGATTGCTACTGGGCAACAGAGGACGAGCCTGAACGTGGTTCACCCGATCAATGCAAGTGCGGAGCGTCAGCCCAAGGAGCAAGGACCGTGTCGACGCCGAACTAGGGCTCGTCCCCGTAGAGACCCACAGAATCGCCGGCCGGTGTCGATAATCACCCCTGCAGGTCCGGCGAAAACCTGCCTCGAGGCGGCTCGATGTCGGGAAGGATCTCGCCGGGCCTGTTCTCGTCGGTTGACGTAGCGAAGGGTCCCGTGTGGGAAAGCAGAATTGTCACGTGTGGGTCGAGGTGGCTGATCCAGTAGGTGCTGAGGTCCGCGGGGTTCGTACGGCCCCGCGTTCTCGAGACGAAGAGCGTGCCGTAATAGCCGTCCGTACGTTTTTGGGATAGCCATCTGAGGATGGGAGGAGGGCTATGAGCAGCATCGTCGGCTATGCGCGTGTCCCGCGGCGCCACCAGAACTCAGCAGCTCAGGAGGCCGAGCTGCACGCGGCCGGCGCCGTCCAGGTGTTCGTCGACCACGCGGAATCGAGTCGAATCTCGGATCGGCCGCAGTGGCTCGCCTGCCTCGACTCCCTCCGCGAGGAAGACACGTTAATCGTCCATCGGCTGGATCGCCTTGGCGGAACCGAGCGGATCGTGATCGAGACGATCACCGACCTCGAGCGCCGGGGCGTGAACATCCGCAGCCTCACCGAACCCGTGATCGACACGACCACTCCGACGGGACACTCGCTGTTCGAGATCGCCGCCGTGCTCGCGCAGCTGCGCGTGGCCACGGTCCGAGAGAACACGCGGGCCGGTCTGGATCATGCACGCTCTCAAGGCCGTGTCGGCGGCCGCCCGTCGGTGATGACCTCCGCTCGTCTTCGCGAAGCGCGACGGATGCGCGAGGCGGGTCGCAGCTTCGCCCAGATCGCCGAGGTCCTCGGAGTCGGCAAGTCCTCCGTCGCCCGCGCGCTCGGCAAGGAGACGCCGCAGACGACCGCGCCCGAGCGACGGGTCTTCTTCCGTGACGTCAAGCCGTACGAGATCCCCAGCACGCTGAATGAGCTGACCGGCCCGTCATCCGGGCTCCTCGAACTGCCCCATCACATCTACTGGGGGCCTGAGCCGACCGTCGATCTCGACACGACGGGCGGCGTGACGAAGGCATATCAGGCGCTACTCAACGAGGGCACCGCGGTAGACCAGAAGGCACTGCTGAACCGCGAGATCCTTCTCGCCGTCTGGCCCGTTCTGACTCTCCCCGACCGAGTGCGGCTCCTGTGGGAAGACCGATTCCCCGAGCTACTCGGCGAGAACCAGGAGCGCAGCGTGCTCCCGATCGGGGCCGGCCCGATCAGCAGCGACGGGTGACCTGGTCCTCGCTCGGCGTGCGGACGTCAGGTGCCGATTCTGCGTCAGCGACTACCGCGTCTCCTCACGTCGG
>NZ_JADILJ010000029.1 GCF_017355185.1 Rathayibacter sp. SD072
TGCGCGGCGGTCGGGGTGGGAGTCGCAGTGGGCGTCGGCGGGGGCGCCGCAGTGGTGGTGGCACTCGGAGTCGGAGTCGCCGTCGGCGTCGGAGTCGCGCCCCCCGCGTTCCGCACGACGAGGCGCACCCCCGCACTGGTCCCGGTGTTCCCCGCGGCGTCCCCAGCGCGGGCGGTCACGGTGTAGGTCGCGTCGCGCCAGGCGCGGGTGTCGGCGGTGAGGGCCCAGCGGCCGTCCGAGCGCTTCGCGCCGTCGCCGACGCGCGTGCTGCCGGACCAGAACGAGACGGAGGCGACGCCGACGTCGTCCGTCGCCGTCGCGACGAGGGTGGCCGGCCCCGACACCGTGCTGCCCGAGGCGGGGGATGTGATCCTGACGACCGGGACCGTGGCGTCCGCGGCGGCCGCGGGCGGGGCCGCGAGGGGCCCGGCGACGAGGAGGAGGGCGAGGAGTCCGACGCCGAGCAGGCGTCCGGTCCTCGACGCCGGAGGCGCGGTCGGACCCCGGCTCCCGGTGTCCTGCGGTGTGCTGTGCCGCGTGCTGCGGGGCGTGCTGTGCGGGGTGGTTCGAGGCATGGCGGAGCGGCCCTTCCGTCGTCGGGAGCGAAGACGGAGAGAGACGTGCGCGGTCCCCCCCGTGGCGCCTCGTCTCCGGTGCTCGCACCCTAGAAGGGGCGCCGCGAGCGCCTCCAGCGGGTTGACCTCTCGCCGAGCCGCGCGCTAGTCGGGGCGGCGCGGCGGGATCCGCCGCTACGCGCGACGCCCGGGGCCCGCTCCGATCGACCAGACCCGCGGAGGGAGCGCACCGGTCACCGCGTGGTCGCCGACGATCCGCGCCTTGAAGACCCACGGATTGTGGCTCGCCGCGGTGCGGGCGTTGCGCCAGTGCCGGTCGAGGTTCTTCGTCGTGCTCACCCCGGAGGCGCCGAGCGCGTCGAACACGTCGGACGTCGCGCGGGTGGCGAGCTGCGTCAGCACGATCTGCGCCTGCGCCGACTCGAGCTCGGCGAGGTCGTTCAGCCGCTCCTCCTCGACGAGGTCCTCCCCCGACGCGGCCTCGTAGGCGAGCTGCAGGGCCTGCGCGGCCTTCTCGACGATCGCCGAGCCGGCGTACGCGGCGGCCGAGACCTGCCCGACGACCTGCAGGATCTGCGGATCAGCGGCGTACGAGTCGGCGTTGCCGTGCGAGTAGATGCGGGTGCGGCCGCGCACCGCCTCGGCGAGCTCGCGCTCGGCGGCGGCGATGGATCCGGCCAGCACCGACAGCAGCACGGCCTGGTAGAACGCGGTCTGGTAGCGGAACCGGGTGCCGAAGTCGACGACGTCCTCGGCCGCGACCACGGCGTCGACGAAGGTGCTGGTGCCGGAGCCCGTGGTGCGCTGACCGAAGCCGTCCCAGTCGTCGGCGTGCGTCACTCCGCCCTGACGGGCGTCGACGATCGCGATGACCGTCGCCCCCGTGTCGGAGCGCTGGGCGAAGACGTCGATCCAGTCGGCGAAGATGCTGCCGGTCGAGTAGTACTTGGTGCCGTTCACGAGGAAGCGCTCGGGATCGCCCTCGATCGGGCTGACCTTGGTGTTCACGTCGCCGATGGCGACGGTGCCGACCTCGGTCCACGCGTTGCCGCCGATCTCGCCGTCGACGAAGCGCTGGAGCCAGCGCTCGCGCGTGCCGTCGGTGGCGACGAGGCGGTCCTCGACGAGCGCGAAGTGCCCGCGCAGGGCCTGCGGGATGTTCGAGTCGGCCGAGGCGAGCTCGGTCAGCAGCCGGAAGAGCTGGGGGAGGGTCGCCCCTGCTCCGCCGTTCTCGATCGGCACCCGCACGGCGCCGAAGCCGGCCGCGGCCAGCGCCCGGATCTGCTCGGCCGGCAGCACGTGGTCGCGCTCGCGGGCGGAGGCGCCCGCCGCGATCTCGGCGAAGAGCGGACGGAAGCGCGCGGCGAGCTCGTCGTAGGGCACGGTCCCGACGGCCGGGGCAGGTGCGGCGGCGGTAGCGGCGGTGGGCGCGGCGGCGGTGGCGACGGTCATGGTCGGCTCCTCTCGAACGGCGCGCCGGAGGCGGCGGCACGGGAGCGACGGTAGCCGCCGGGCGCGACGCGGCGGGTTCTGTGTCCAGGTGTTACGGGGAGTGCCGGGGAGCCGGGGCGGCTGGGGAGGAGAGCTCGACCGGGGAATGCCTGGCGACGCTCGGTGTTGGCACAGGGGATGACTTCGACGCACCCGTCCCCCGCACACTCCGCTCCCGCCGACTCCGACCGCCGCGCCCTCGTGGTCGGCGCGACCGGCATCGCCGGCTCCGCCCTCGTCGATCTGCTCACCGAGCAGGGCCGGCCCGTCACCGCCCTCTCGCGCCGGCCGATCGCCGAGCGCCCCGGCGTCCGCCCGCTCGCGGCCGACCTGCGCTCGGCCGACGACCTCGCCCGCGTGCTCGCCGACGAGCGGCCGACGCACGTCTACTTCACCGCCTGGTCCCGCCAGGAGACGGAGGAGGAGAACATCGCCGTCAACGCCGGCATGGTCCGCGACCTCCTCGCCGCGCTGGCGCACGCTCCGCTCGAGCACGTCGCCCTGGTCACCGGGCTCAAGCACTACCTCGGCCCGTTCGAGGCGTACGGCCAGGGCGCGATGCCCGACACCCCCTTCCACGAGGAGGAGGAGCGGCTGGACGCCCCGAACTTCTACTACGCGCAGGAGGACGAGCTCTTCGCCGCCGCCGAGCGCGCGGGCTTCACGTGGTCGGTGCACCGCTCGCACACGGTGATCGGCCACGCGGTCGGCAACGCCATGAACATGGGCCTGACCCTCGCGGTCTACGCCTCGATCCAGCGTGAGCTCGGCCGGCCCTTCGTGTTCCCGGGCTCGCTCACCCAGTGGAACGGCCTCACCGACATGACGGACGCCACCGTGCTCGCCGCGCAGATGGTCTGGGCCTCGACGTCCGAGGCCGGCCGCGACGAGGCCTTCAACGTGGTCAACGGCGACGTCTTCCGCTGGCGCTGGATGTGGACGCGCCTCGCCGAGCACTTCGGCGTCGAGCCGGTGGGCCCGGGGGAGGAGCCGCAGCCGCTCGAGCAGCAGATGGCCGACGCGCGGCCCGTCTGGCAGCGCCTGGTCGAGCAGCACGGCCTGATCGAGCCCGACCTCGGCCGTGTCGCGTCCTGGTGGCACACCGACGCCGACCTCGGCCGCGAGATCGAGGTCGTGACCGACATCAGCAAGTCCCGCCTCGCCGGATTCACGCTGCACCACCGCACCGTCGACTCCTTCACCGCGCTGTTCGACCGCTACCGCGCGGAGAAGCTGATCCCGTAGGGCGAGCCCCCGCGCACCCTCCCCGTCCGCCCGACCGTCGCCGTCCCGTCGCCTCCCCGTCACCCCGATGACACCGACCGCACCTAGCGTCACGGCATGGCGGCGGCGGTGAGCGGAGCATGATCGAGCGGGTCGACCCGTTCATCGGCACGGAGGCGACGGCGCTCGCCGAGCCCACCGGTCTCGCCGCGACCTGGTGGTCGCCCAAGCCGCTCATCGGCAACACGCACCCCGGAGCGACGTACCCGCTCGGCATGGTCTCGGCCTGCTCCTACTCGGGCGCCTACCCGACCGGGTACGGACGCTACGACCTGGCGCTCGAGGGCGTGCCCCCGCTCATCCGCGAGGGCATCGAGGCCTCGGGCTTCACGCACTTCCAGCAGTCGGGCACCGGGGCGATCCGGAAGTACTACAACTACCTCCGCGTCACGCCCATGATCGAGCCGCTCGACGAGCTCGGCCGCAGCTGGGACGTCGTCGACGAGGTCGCCGAGCCCGGCTACTACGCGGCGACCCTCTCCTCCGGGGTCCGCGCCGAGCTGACCGTCGGCCCCGCCTCGGCCGTGCACCGCTACACGTTCCCGCGCCACCGCAGCGCCCGCGTCGTCGTCGACCTGTCGCTCGGCGGCCTCGCGATCCCGAGCGGAGCGACCGTGCCGCTGCGCGCGCAACTGCGGTCGATCTCACCGGGCGTCGCGAGCGGCGAGGTCGTGATGGAGGGCGCGCCCCTCGCCGTGCACCTCGAGTGCGACGCGCTGCACTGGCGCCAGATGCTCTGGTACGACCGCCGGCTCATGCCGGGCGGCACCCGGCTCGACTTCGACCACATCCGCCCGACCACCCTCCGCCCGTTCGGCCTGATGTGGGCGGGGCCCAGCGAGCCCGGCACGACGGTCGAGCTCCGGATGGGCTTCTCGCTCCGCGGGACCGAGCGCGCCCGCGAGAACCTGCACCGCGACGTGCCGCCCACCGGCACCGGCTTCGACCAGCGCCGCGACCGCACCCGCAAGACGTGGCGGAAGCAGCTGCGCCGCATCGCGGTCGACACTCCGTCCACCGATCGCGAGACCGTCTTCTCGACGGCGCTCTACCACTCGCTGATCAAGCCGTGCCTCGCCCCCTCCGAGAGCCCGTTCTGGCCGACCGACGGCCCCTTCGTCTTCGACATCAGCACCATGTGGGACATCTACCGCACCCAGCTGCCGCTGCTCACCGCCTTGATTCCGGAGCGCGCGGTCGAGATCGGAGCGGCGCTGCTCACCATCTGCGAGGAGGAGGGCAACTTCCCGATCGGCTACCGGATGGCCAAGGGCAGCGACCGCTTCTCCCGGCAGGGCAGCGCTCTCGCGCACACCTTCCTCGCCGACCTCTGCCGACTGGGCCTGCCCGGCATCGACTGGGACGCGGCGCTCGTGCACATGGCGGAGGACCTCAAGCGCACCTACGGCGAGGAGTTCCTCGCGGCCGGCGAGGCGCATCCGATCAGCCACACCCTCGACCTGGCCCAGGGCTACTGGTGCACGGCCGTGGTGGCGCGCCACGTCGGCGACCGGGTGCTCGCGGAGCAGCTCGAGGAGCGCGCCGCGCAGTGGGTGAACGCCTTCGACCTCCGCACCGGGCTGCTCAAGGACTCCACGTACTACGAGGGCACGCGCCACAACTACTCCTTCCGCCTGCTGCACGACATGGCGGGCCGCATCGCGCTGAGCGGAGGCGACGACGCGTTCGTCGCGCAGCTCGACGAGTTCTTCGGCTACGGCGCCGAGCCGGTGACGCAGCCCGGGCTGCGCCCCGCTCGCGCCGAGATGGCGGAGGGAGCCGCGCTCGGGCGCTTCGAGGGCCTCAACAACGAGCCCGACATGGACGCTCCCTGGGCCTACCACTACGCGGGCCGGCCCGACCGCACGGCCGAGATCGTGCACGGCGTGCTGCACCAGCGCTTCGGCACCGGCCGCGGCGGCCTGCCCGGCAACGACGACTCCGGCGGGCTGAGCTCCTGGTACGTCTGGGCGAGCCTGGGGCTGTTCCCGGTCGCCGGGCAGGGACTCGTCCTGGTGAACGCACCGGCGTTCTCCCGGGTCTCGGTCGCCGTCGGCGGGGCCGACCTCGAGATCCGCACCACCGGCTTCGTCGAGCCCGTGCCCGGCGCAGCGGTGCAGTACGTGCAGTCGGCCGAGTTCAACGGCGCCCCCCTCGTGTCGAGCGCGATCAGCGCGGCCGAGCTGCACCGCGGTGGCGAGCTCACCCTGCACCTCGGACCCGAGCCGTCGGAGTGGGCGACCGCCCCGGAGCACCGGCCGCCGTCGCATCCCGCGCGGCCCGCCGCCACGACCACCAGCACCACCCAGCCCTAGGAGGAGACCATGGACCAGAGCACTCACGCGAGCACCGTGCAGAATCGGCTCGTGATCGTCGTCCGGGCGGATCCGGTGATCTGCGGGCACTCGGTCGAGGCCCGCAATCTCGCCGAGACGGCGCTCGAGCGCGGCTTCGACGAGGTCCGCATCGTCACCTGGCCGATCGAGCGCCTCGAGGCGGCGGGACTGCCGCTGAAGCCGCTGGACGCGGTCCTGCCCTACAGCGAGGGCATCATCGTGGAGCGGCCGGCGCCGGTCGGCGACTACAAGGTGCCGGACGGCCGCTACCTCGCCGGCATGATCGGCCGCCTCATCGAGCTGTTCACCGACGGGGTGCCGACGGTCTGCTTGTCGCTCTACCTCAGCCCGCACACGATCGCGGTGTCCGACGCCCTCCGCGCCGCCTGGAGCACCGGGCTGCCCGTGAACGTCACCACCATCGCCGAGGCGGTGGGCTCCGACGTCACGAACGTCGTCCGCCGCGCGGTCGAGGAGGGGCGTCTGGGCGCCGCCGCCCACATCTTCGCCTCCTATCTCTCGCAGGACCACTGCGTCGCCGTCTCGGAGTACACCCGCGACCTCGTCGTCGAGGAGGCCGAGCGGATCGACGCCGTGCACGGCACGCGCTTCGCCGAGCAATGCCGGTCCCGCATCGCGATCTCGTACCCGGCGATCGACTCCGACGCCTACTCCGACCTCGATCCGGTCGCCCTCGACGACCTGATCCGGGCACGCGGGCTCCGCCGGGACGGCTACGTGCTCTTCCTCTCGCGCCTCACCGAGGCCAAGGGCGTCGAGGACCTCATCACCGGCTACGAGCGCAGCCGCGTCCACGAGCAGCACGAGCTCGTCATCGCGGGGCGAGGCCCTCAGGAGGCGGAGCTGCGCCGGATCGCGGCCGCCTCGCCGCTGGCGCACCGCATCCGGTTCCTCGACGACGTCGGAGACGCCGAGAAGCCCTACCTGATGGCCGGCTGCTCGGCGTTCGTGCTGCCGAGCAAGCCCCGGCCCGAGTTCGTCGAGACGTTCGGCATCGCGCTCGCCGAGAAGATGCTCGCCGGGGGCGGTCCCGTCATCACGACCCTCACCGGCGGGATCGGGGAGGCGATCGGCGAGCACGCCTTCGTCGTCCCGGTGGAGGATCCGGACGCGATCGCGTCGCTCCTGGACCACGCGATCCTCGAGCTCGACGACTCCGAGCGCGCCCGACTGGCCGTCGCCGCCCGCGAGTACGCGCTGCGGTTCGACCGCCGCGCGGTGTTCGACCGCCTGTTCGCGCGACTCGGGCGCACGGTCCGGCCGGAGCCGGCGCTCGAGGCGTGAGGACCGCCCTCAGGAGGCGTCGGGGCCTGTTCAGCAGGCCCTAGGCGCTCCGGCGGCCCGCTCCCCGCTGACGGGGCTCCTGCTCATCGGCGGGGAGCGCGAGCCGGTAGCGCACGAAGCGGAGGGTGAAGCTGCGGCGCTCGGAGCCCTCGAGGCGCTCCGCGAGGACCCGGATGCCGAGGACGGCGACGACGCGCCACTGCTCGAGACCGCCGGTCACGACGGCGGTGAAGACGGCTCCGGGGAGGACCTCGGCGTGGGCGGCGCCGGGGTCGCGGGAGTCGTCGGCCGTCGCTCCGCTGCTGCCGTCGGCACGGACGTCGACGCCGTCGGAGGGATCGAGGGGCTCGACGCGCTCCTCGCTGCAGGGTGAGATCTCGATGGTCATTGTCGCCGGCTCCTGGGGGTGGCGGACCTGTCCGCGGCGCTTCGGGTGCGCCTCGCACCCGACCGCCGGTCGCGGGCAGGGGGACCCGGCGACCAGCGGTCGGTCATGCGTGCGGCTCGGGGGCGAGCCCGCCGGAACGCCCTCCGCACCGCCCTCGCAGTGTAGGGGGCGTATCTGGGTTCTGGCGCGGAATGTCAACCACTTGCGGGGTGGCCGTTCAGACCGACGATCGTCGGTCTCGAACGCACCGAAGGCCCGTCCCCGCTGGGGATCGGGCCTTCGAAGGAGGTCGTCCGGATCGGATGCTCGATCGGGAGCCGATCGATCCGGGTGCCGGGGCGGATCAGGCGGCGGACTCGGCCCGACGCAGCGGCACGGCGGCCTGCGACGCCGGCTCGGGGACGATGCGCAGCCCCGCTCCGCTGTTCGCGCGCTCCATGAGCGCCTCGACCCACTCGGGGTTGATGGTGGGCTGGCGGCTGCCCTTGAACTCGAACTGGATCGGGATGGTCGGGTGCATCCACACGCCGCGGCGGCCGGTGCCGGCCTGGGGGGAGGCGTCCAGGGTCAGCAGGAAGCGCTCGTCGCGGCGGAACTTGTTGATGATGACGATCTGAAGATGGGCGAGAGCCCGGTCCTCGACCTCGATCGAGGCGGGAGGGGTGCCGTAGAGGATGTTGCCCATGATCTTCTCCGATCAGACGAGTGGATGCGGTCCGATCAGCATATCGCTAGACAGACTTCCTACTAGTCAAGCTAGTTACTTCTGCTCGGGGGATTGACCCTCGGCGCGACCCGCACTACACGCTCTACGGCGAGCGGCGTGCGCCAGTCCTTGCCGTCGGCTCAGCGACACGGTAGCCACCGCAGGTGAACGGATGGCGAGGGGTGGCGAAGGCGTCACCGGGAGCCCGGACGGGCCGCGCGTCAGGCGCGGCGGCGCTCCGGAGCGCTCTCGACGAGCTCGTCCGCGAACGCCTGGTCCGCGAACGCGATGTCGGCGGTCTCGGCCGGGTTCTCGACGATGTCGCGCATCGTCGAGAGGAAGCGGATCACCGTGCGGGCCTCGACGGGGTCGAGCTGCTCGGCCGCTTCGAGCATCCGGCGGTGCATCTCGTCGAGCGTCTCGCGCACCTCGCGGTGGGAGGTCGGCGTGGCGACGATGCGGATGGCCCGGCGGTCGCTCGGATGCGGCTGGCGCACCACGTGACCGCTCTTCACGAGGCGGTCGATCAGGACCGTGGTGGAGGCGGAGGAGATGCCGAGGTAGGCCGCGAGGTCCTTCGGGCTGACGTGCTGACCCGTCTGCTGGCGGCGCATGAGGAACTGGACGGCGAGGAGGTCGTTCTCGCCCATCCCCATCGACCCGCGCGTGCGGCGGCGCATCGCGGTCTCGGCCGTGCGGAACGCCCTCATCGCGGCGAGCACCTCGACCGCACCGGGCTCGCTCGACTCACCCGGGAACCAGAAGGCTCCGGGTCGAGTGGTCGCGACGTCGTCCATGCAGGACAGTCTAGACAGTCATGTAGCAAGAACATCTAGTGATGCCAAACCCCGTCCCACCGGCTTGTGCGGCGACGTCCCCTCCGATAGAACTCTCGTAGCTAGTTAGACGAGCTAGCGATATTCAGGGGGTGATGCGGCGTGATCGACGAGCTCGACCTCCTCCCCGCCGGGACCTCCGTCGATCCGCTCCTCGGAGCGACCCTGTCCGGCCGCTACCTCGTGCTCGAGCGCATCGGCGAGGGAGGCAGTGCGAGCGTCTACCGCGCTCGCGATCTGCGCCTCGCCCGGCCCGTCGCGGTCAAGGTGCACCGCGCCGTCGCCGACACCCCGAACGAGCGGGCCCGCCGCGAGCGCGAGATCCGCATGCTCATCGACTCCCGCCACTCCAGCGTCGTCGAGATCCTCGATCAGGGCGAGATCGCCCAGGAGGAGGGGGAGCTGTCCTACCTCGTCCTCGAGTACTTCGATCCCGCCGACCCGGCCGCTGCCTGGTTCTCGTCGCGTGACGAGCGGATGATCGCCGAGGTCGGCGCTCAGGTCGCCGACGCGCTCGCCCACCTGCACGCCCGCGATGTGCTGCACCGCGACGTGAAGCCCGAGAACGTGCTCGTGCGATCGCGTCCGGTGCCGGCCGGCTCCTCCCTCCGCGAGGCCAAGCTCAGCGACTTCGGCATCGCGCGCTCCGTCGACGACGCGCGCCTCACCCGTCCGGACCTGCTCGTCGGGACCGCCGGGTACCTCAGCCCCGAGAGCGTGGGCGCGGGGCCCGTCGGGCCGTCCTCCGACGTCTACTCGCTCGGCCTCGTGCTGCTCGAGGCCCTGACGGGGAAGCGGGCCTACGAGGGCACGACCCTCGAGATCTCCCTGCAGCGGATGCACCACGCCCCGGTCCTGCCCGCCGGGCTCCCCGAGCGCTGGCGCGCTCTGCTCGCCGCGATGACCGCGCTCGACCCGGAGGAGCGCCCCTCGGCCGCGACCGTGGCGGAGCGGCTCTGGAGCGGCCTGCACGGCGCCGGCCCGACCGCGCCCGCGCGGATGCGGCTGCACGGGCTGCTCGCGACCGTCGCGACGCTGGCGGTCGGCGCGCTCTCGGCGCTCTCGCTCACGGGCGTACTCGACTGACCGGACGCTCCGTCCCCCTCCGCCCGCATCGCGCTCCCTCAGGGCTTCCGGAGCGGCAGTGACGTAGTCTCCCGGCCATGAGCCCCCGTCGACTCTTCCGCGTCCTGTCCGTCGTCGAGGCGGTGACCTGGACCCTCCTGATCGCCGGCATGCTGCTGAAGTACGCCGTCGGAGTCGGCGACTGGCCCGTCAGCGTCGCCGGCCCGATCCACGGCTTCGCCTTCCTCGCGTACGGCGCGGCGGCGCTCGTCCTCTCGGTCAACCAGCGCTGGTCGATCGCGGCGACGGTGCTCGCGCTCGCCAGCGCGGTGGTCCCGTACGCGACCGTCCCGCTCGAGCGCGGCTTCGAGCGCCGCGGTCTGCTCGAGGGGGAGTGGCGCCGGCTCGCCGGGGACGATCCGCGCGATCACCGCCTCGCGAGCCGGCTGCTGCGCTGGGCTCTCGTCCGACCGGTGCTCGCGGGTGCACTGGTGCTCGCGGCCGTCGCCGTCGTGTTCACGGCGCTGCTCGTGGTCGGGCCGCCCGGCGGCGGCGAGGCGTAGCCGCCCTCAAGCGGTCCGGCGCGAGACCGCGTCGATCAGGATCTCTGCGGCCCGTCGGGCGTGCAGCGCGGACTCGGGCGTGCCGGCGATCGCCGCGGTGGTCTGCGCGCCCTCGGCGAGGATCGCGAGCTGCGCGGCGAGCTCGGCGTCGCCTCCGATCTGCTCGGCCAGCTCGGCGAGGAAGCGCTGGAACACGGCCTTGTGCTCGCGCGCGAGCTCGGCGACGGCGGGGTTCGACGAGCCGAGCTCGCCGAAGGCGTTGATGAACCCGCAGCCGCGGAACGTGTCCTCCGAGAACCAGTCGAAGAGGAAGTCGTAGATGGCGAGGAGCTTCTCGCGGGCCCCCTCGACCCCGGCCACGCGGGCGGTCACCCCGGCGGTCCATCCGGCGTGACGGCCGTGCAGGACGGCGACGACGACGGCCTCCTTGCTGGGGAACTCGGAGTAGAGCCGCTTGAGCGAGACGCCGGCCGCGGTGCGCAGCTCGTCCATGCCGACCGACAGGATCCCGCGCGCGTAGTAGAGGCGGTCCGCCGCCGCCAGGATCGCCTCGCGGGGGGTGGGGACGGGCACCGCCCCACCCGGGGTCGGGGACGCCGGGAGGGCGTCGGCTGTCGTGGTCGCGGGCATCGTCCCATGGTACGCGTCGTCAGAACGCGCGTTCTCGGACCGACGGGAACCGGCTGCTCCGGTGTCGGACGCCGGTGCTAGCGTCGGCCCTGCTCGGACCCCGAGCACGATCCCGGAGGGGGACGGCATGGTTCTGCAGATGCTCGCCGACGAGTACTCGATCGCGTCGCTGCGCCCGGCCGAGGTCGAGCTCGGCGAGCCCGGGCCGGGGTCCGTCCGGATCCGGGTGCGCGCCGCGGGGGTGAACCCCTCCGACGCGAAGCTGCTCTCCGGGGTGTTCGGGCGGGGCCGCACCCCCGTCCGCCCGGGCGGCGAGGTCTCGGGAGTGGTCACCGCCGTGGGCGAGGACGCGGTCGGTCCGCTCGGTGCGCTCCGCGTCGGCGACGAAGTGGTCGCGTTCCGCGTCTCGGGCGGCTGGAGCGAGGAGCTCCTCGCGAGGGCGTCGTCCGTCCTGCCCAAGCCTGCGGGGCTCGGCTGGGAGGCGGCGGCCGGGCTCCTGCTGACCGGCACGACCGCGGTGCACCTGCTCGAGGCCACCCGGGTGGCGGCGGGCGAGACCGTGCTCGTGCACGGGGCGAGCGGAGCCGTCGGCAGCCTCCTCGTGCAGCTGGCCGTCGCGCACGGGGCCCGCGTGCTCGGCACGGCGAGCGGGCGCGGCGCCCCGGTCGTGCGGCGCTTCGGCGGCGAACCCCTGGCCTACGGGCCGGGCCTCGAGCAGCGCGTGCGCGCCGCCGCACCCGACGGGGTGGACGTCGCGCTCGACACGGCCGGCACCGACGAGGCGCTCGACGTCTCGGTCGCCGTCGTCGCCGACCGCTCCCGCATCGCCACCATCGCCGGCTTCGAGCACGCCGAGCGGCTCGGCGGCGTGCTGCGGCTGGGCGGGGGAGCGGGGGCCGACCCCGGCACCGCGCTGCGCGACTCCGCTCGAGCGCCCCTCGTCGAGGCCGCCGGTCGCGGTGAGCTCGAGGTCGTCCTCGGTCCGTCCTTCCCGCTCGTCGAGGCGGCCGCCGCGCTCGAGCTGGTCGCGTCGGGCCGCGCGGGCGGCAAGGTGGTGCTGATCCCCTGAGCGAGACGCGCACGGTGGAGCTCCGGGCGGACGGGCCCGTCGACCTCGCGGCCACCGCGAGCCTCCTCCGCAACCACGCGGTCCCCGGTGCCGAGCGGGTGGCCGAGGGCGGTCGCCGGCTCGAGCGCCTGCTCGTCGTCGACGGGCGACCGCGCCACGTCGTCCTCGAGCTGACGGAGGCGGGAGCGCTCGTGACGGCGGACGGCGATGCGATCGACCGGGTCGCGGTCCGGGTGCGCGCCTGGCTCGATCTCGACTCCGACGTCGAGGCGATCGGAGCGGCGCTGTCCGCCGATCCCCGGCTCGCCGCGTCCGTCGCGGCGCGGCCCGGTCTGCGCGCGATCCGCTATCCGGAGCCGTTCGAGGCCGCTGTGGCGTCGGTGCTCGGGCAGCAGGTGTCGGTCGCGGCGGCGCGCACCTTCGCCGGACGGGCGGTGGCGGCGTTCGGCGGCACCGGCCCTGCGGGACTGCGGCTGTTCCCGTCCCCCGTCGAGCTGCTCGCCGTGCCCCTCGAGGAGCTGCGGGCGGCGATCGGAGTGACGAACGCCCGCGCCCGCACCGTCCGCGCCGTCGCGGCCGCGTTCGCCGACGGGCTGGTGCTCGACGCCGCCGGCGATCTGCCCGAGCAGCGGCGCCTCCTGCTCGCGATCCCCGGCATCGGTCCGTGGACGGCCGATTACCTCGCGCTGCGCCTGCTCGGCGACCCCGATGCCTTCCCGGCGGGCGATCTCGTGCTGCGGCGTGCGCTCGGCGGCGTCTCGACGGTGGCGGCCGACGCGGAGTCGGAGCGCTGGCGTCCGCACCGGGCGCACGCGGCGTACCACCTGTGGGCCCTCGCGGGCGCGGTCTGAGCCCTCGCGGGGCGGTGGGTTCCGAGTCCTAGCTCAGGTACTCGACGTCGTCGTAGTGGAAGGGCGCGTCCTCGGCGTCCGGGTCCTCGGCCGGCACGTCCTCGTGCTCGAGGATCACGGCCACCCCGGGGGAGACGAGGACGCAGACCTCGCGCTCGCCGGCGACGGTGAAGCTCACCATGTCGCCGTGATCGCGCACGGCCTGCACGAGGCGCTTCTCGAGCTCCTCGGTGTCGAGGGCGAGCGAGAGGAGGAACCGGCGTCCGTCGATGCTCAGGATCGTGCGTCTCATCGTGT
The DNA here is from genome assembly GCF_017355185.1 of Rathayibacter sp. SD072. Taxonomy (GTDB): domain Bacteria; phylum Actinomycetota; class Actinomycetes; order Actinomycetales; family Microbacteriaceae; genus Rathayibacter. The sequence continues at coordinate 13,397 of NZ_JADILJ010000029.1, forward strand.
CCTCCTGATCGGGGCCCCCGGTGCGCCCTGCGCGACCCGGAGTCGCGGCCTTGACGCGCAGCGAGGCGGCGTGCATCCGGATGACGGCGTTCATCCGCGTTCCGGTCGGGACTCGTGGTGGCGGCGGCCCGCCGTGCGGCGGTCCTCCTTCATCTCGGACTCGAAGAGGTGGCGGCGCCCGTCGGCGAGCTCGTCGCGGGCGGCGCGCTCCTGCTCGCGGAACGCCGAGTAGTAGGTGTCGTCGTAGTCCTCGACGATCTGGAAGGTCCATCGACCCTCGATGACGTTGCGGCCGACCAGCTCCGACTCGAGCCTGTCGGCCACTCCTGGGTGCCCCGCCTCCCGGAACGCCTCGACCGCCTCGCCGAGCGCGAGGTCGGCGGCGCCGGTGAGGCGGTGGAACCCGTAGAGCAGGCCGCGGGCGTGCTCGACGGTCTCGAGGGCCTCGGACAGCTTGCCCAGTGCGGCGACGGTGGCGTCGTCGAGCCCGACCGGGCGGAGGTGCGCGGTGTCGGGGGTGTCGTGCGAACCGGTCATTCCATCGAGCTTAGGCGGACCATACTTCGTCGCCACCCCCTTGCGCCGAGGGCGCGGAACGTCCTGGACCGCGTGCGCGGGGGTTCGTCAAGGCCCTCCCCGACACCGTTCGGGCTCGCTTAGCGTCGCGTCATCGGACCCCTCGAGCGACGACGAGGTCGCGGGGGACCGGGGATCGGGAGGCAGCCATGCTCGGCTTCGGGATCGAGGAGGAGTTCGTCCTGCTGGACGCCGCGGGGCTCCGACCGCTGGACCTGGGCAACGCGGTCTACTCCGAGTTCTTCGGCGATCCGAACTTCGGCGGTTGCGTGGGCCGCGAGTTCCTCGCCTGCCAGCTCGAGTTCACCTCGCCGGTGCTGCGGAGCCTCGCGCAGGCGCACGAGTGCCTCTCGTCGTTCCGCTCGCGCCTCGCAGCGACCGCGGCGGAGTTCGACGCGCTGGCCGCGGGTGTCGGCGTCCCCTTCTCCTCCGGGGGCGCGCCCGCGCTGTCGCCCGAGCCGCGCTACCGGGAGGTCGGCGAGCGGATGGGGGCGCTGCTCGAGGGGCACCGCATCCAGGCGCTGCACGTGCACGTCGAGGTGCCGAACCGGGACGCGGGAGCCGCCGCCCTCAACCGGCTCCGGGTCTGGCTGCCGACGCTGCTCGCGCTCTCGGTCAACTCGCCGTTCCAGGGCGAGGCCGACTCGGGGTTCGGGAGCTGGCGGAGCGTGGCGCTGCGGCGCTGGTCGACGGCCGGCTGTCCGCCCCTCTTCACCGGCGCGGACGACTACGACCGCCGCGAGCGCGCGCTGATCGGGCTCGGCTCGAGCGTGGACCGCGAGGCGATCGCCTGGCAGGCGCGCCTGTCGTCGCGCTACCCGACGCTCGAGATCCGGGTGGCGGACGCACAGCTCGACGCCGCCGACTCGGTGCTGCTCGCGGGGATCTGCCGCGCGCTCGTGCGATCGGGCCTCGAGCGGGCGGAGGCCGGCGAGCCCTGCTCCCCGCTCGCGCCGGAGCTGCTGGACGCGGGGCTCTGGCACGCGGGCCGCTTCGGCCTGGACGGCACGCTGCTCTCGCCCGGGGAGGGGCGGGCGCTGCCGGCCGCCGAGGTCGTCGCGGAGCTGCGCGAGTGGATCGACCGCGGGCTGCGCGCGAACGGCGATACGGAGGCCGTCGACGACGGGCTCGAGCGGCTGGCGCGGATCGGCACGGGGGCCGCCCGCCAGCGTCGCGCGTTCGCGGAGGGAGGGACGCGGGGGCTGAGCGAGCTGCTCGGCACTCCGGGCGCCCCGGCTCCGCGGAGCCTGCAGCGCGAGCTGTCGCGGCGCGGGGAGTGGTAGGCGCTACCGGAGGCGCGGAGCCGCCGGCGCCCGCGGCGGCAGCTCCACCAGCCGCACATCGTGCAGCGCGCCCGCCTCGGCCACCGCGGTCAGGTAGGTGCACGCGGGCTGGCGGCGTCGATCCGTCGGCGAGCCGGGATTGAGCAGGCGCATCCCCGCCGGGCTCGTCGAGTCCCAGGGGATGTGGCTGTGCCCGAAGACGAGCACGTCGGTGTCGGGGTGCGCGGTGTCGGCGCGGGCCTCGCGTCCCGTCGCCGCGCCCGTCTCGTGGATCACGGCGATCCGCAGACCGCCGACGACCGCGTGCGCGACCTCGGGCAGGCGCGCGCGCAGCCCCTCCGGATCGTTGTTGCCCCACACCGCGAGCAGCCGCGCAGCACGCGCTTCGAGCGCGTCGAGGGCGGCCTCGTCGACCCAGTCGCCCGCGTGCACGACCAGGTCGGCCTCGTCGACGGCGCGCCAGACCTCCTCCGGCAGCTCCTTCGCCCGCTGGGGCAGGTGGGTGTCGGCGAGCAGGAGGAGGCGGACGGGTCCGTCCAGCCGCGGGGGAGCGCCGGCCGCGTCCGGGACGAGCAGCGCCATCAGTGGGCCGGACCCGGGGTGGGCTCGACTCCGCCCTCGGAGCCGGGCGCCTCGGGGGAGTCCGAGCCGGACAGCCGGGCGTCGAGCGCGTCGAGCGCGGGGACGAACCACAGGTGGTCCCCCCGGTTCGACTCGACGACGAAGTCGTGGAACGCGCTCGAGTCCGAGACGGCGGCGGTGATGTCGCCGACGACGACGAGGCGCTTGCGGTAGTTGACGAGCTTCTGCACGAATTCCCCCGCGACTCCGGAGCGCAGGCGGAAGAACTCCGGGTCGAGGCGGCCGACGGGCACGACCACCGTCTCGACGTCGCCGTCGTAGGTGCCGGCGACGAGCGCGAGCGCGTCCTCGGGGGTGGAGAGTGCGGGCCCGTCGTCGTCGACGAGGAGGAGGGGGACGCCCTGGCGGGTCTCGGTGCGCATCGCCCCAGTCGATCACGGCGGACCGACGAGCGCCAGGGCCCGGCGCCGCCTCAGTCCTCGGCGCGGAAGGCCCGCAGTCTCAGGCTGTTCAGCACGACGAACACGCTCGAGAACGCCATCGCCGCTCCCGCGACGAGGGGGCCGAGCAGCCCCGCCATCGCCAGCGGGATCGCCGCGACGTTGTACGCGAAGGCCCAGAAGAGGTTGCCGCGGATGACGCCCAGCGTCCGGCGGCCCAGGCGCAGAGCGTCGGGTACCCGGGCGAGGTCGTCGCCGACGAGCGTGATGTCGCTCGCCTCGATCGCGGCGTCGGTGCCGGCGCCCATCGCGATGCCGAGGTCGGCCGCCGCGAGGGCCGCCGCATCGTTCACCCCGTCGCCCACCAGTGCCACGCTGCGCCCCTCGGACCGCAGGCGCTCGACGACCGCGAGCTTCTCCTCCGGCAGCACCTCGGCGATCACCTCGTCGATGCCGACGGCGGAGGCGACCGCCGCGGCCGCGCGCGGGTTGTCGCCGGTGAGCAGGAGCACGCGCAGTCCGCGACCGCGCAGGGACGCGACCGCCCGCGAGGCCTCGGCCCGCGGCTCGTCGCGCAGCACGGCGAGACCGCGCAGCTCGCCGTCCCAGCCGACGCCGACGACGGTGCCGCCGCTGCTTCCCGCCCGGTCGGCCTGCTCGGCGAGGGCGCCGGGCGCGAAGCCCCACTGCTCCTCGAGCCAGCGCAGGCGGCCCGCGACGACGAGGCGCCCCTCGACGCGCGCCCGCACGCCGAAGCCGGCGCTCGCGCGGAACCCGCTCGCCTCGGGGACGACGAGACCGCGCTGCTCGGCGCCGCGGACGATCGCCGCGGCGAGCGGGTGCTCCGAGCCGCGCTCGACGGCCGCGAGCATCCGCAGCGCCTCGTCGCCGCTCGCGTCGACGACCTCGAAAGCGCCGGTGGTGAGCGTGCCGGTCTTGTCGAAGACGACCGTGTCGATCCGCCGGCTGCTCTCGAGGACCTCGGGTCCGCGGATCAGGATGCCGAGCTGCGAGCCGCGGCCGGTGCCGACGAGCACCGCGGTCGGAGTCGCGAGGCCGAGTGCGCACGGGCAGGCGACCACGAGCACCGCGACGGCCGGCGAGACGGCGGCCGCGAGCTCGGCGCCGGTCAGCAGCCAGCCGACCAGGGTGGCCAGCGCCAGCACGACGACGACGGGGACGAAGACGGAGGAGACGCGGTCGGCGAGGCGCTGGATGCGCGCCTTGCCCGCCTGCGCGTCCGAGACGAGGCGGCCCATCCGGGCGAGGACGGTGTCGGAGCCGACGCGGTCGACCCGCACGGTCAGCACGCCGTGGGCGTTCAGCACACCCCCGGCGAGAACGGATCCGGGACCCGCCTCGACCGGGACGCTCTCGCCCGTGAGCATGCTCGCGTCCACCGCGCTCGAGCCCTCGAGCACCGTGCCGTCGGCGGCGACGACCTCGCCCGGGCGCACGCGGATCCGGTCGCCGACGGCGAGCGAGGCCGCCGGGACGCGCTCCTCCGCGCCCTCGGCGGTCACGCGCACCGCGTCCTTGGCCCCCAGATCGAGCAGCGCGCGCAGGGCCGCCCCCGCGTCGCGCTTCGAGCGCGCCTCCAGGTACCGGCCGGCGAGCACGAAGACCGGGACGGCGGCCGCGACCTCCAGGTAGATCTCGTCGTGGCCCGAGCGGGAGCCGAGCAGCTCGAAGGGCATGCTCATCCCGGGGCGCCCGGCGTCGCCGAGGAAGAGGGCGTACAGCGACCAGCCGAACGCGGCGAGCACGCCGAGGCTGATCAGCGTGTCCATCGTCGTCGAGCCGTGGCGCAGCGCCCTCACGGCGTTCCGGTGGAACGGCCACGCCCCCCAGACGGCGACCGGCGCGGCGAGCATCAGGCACAGCCACTGCCAGTTCGCGAACTGCAGCGGAGGGATCATCGACAGCACGACGACGGGGGCGGCCAGCAGCGCCGAGACCCTCAGGCGCGTGCGGAGGGTGCGGCGCTCGAGGTCGTCGGGATCCGCTGCGCCGTCCGGTCGCCCGGGCTCGTCCGTCCGGGCCGCGGGCACCGTCGCCGTGTAGCCCGCGGACTCGACGGCGGCGATCGCGTCGGCGGCCGTCGTGCCCTCCGGCAGCACGACGGTCGCGCGCTCGAGAGCGAGGTTCACCGTCGCGCTGACTCCTGGCAGCGCCACCAGGCGCCGCTCGACCCGGGCGACGCACGAGGCGCAGGTCATCCCGCCGATCGCGAGCTCGAGCGAGGCCGCCTCCCGGGTCGGCACGTCAGGAGAGGGGGGCGAGGCGGTAGCCGGCGTCGGCGACGGCGGCCGCGATCTCCTCGCGACCCAGCGGACGCGACGAGCCGACGGTGACGGCCGAGACGCCCTCGGGCGAGAGCGAGACGTCGACACCGGTCACCTCGGGGTAGGCGGCGAGCTCCTCCGTCACGCTGCGCACGCAGTGCTCGCAGGTCATGCCGGCGACCCCGAACGTCTGCACCGAGGGCGCGATCATCGTGGCGCCGGCGCCGCCGTGCGCGTCCCCGTGGCCGCCGCAGGCGCAGCCGCCCGCCGAGCCGCAGGAGCCGCCGGCGACGGCGTCGCCGGTCGCCTTCGCGGTCAGGCCGAGGTCGAGTCGAGTGGTCATGTCGGTGCTCCTCGTGGTGGCGGACCCGGTCCGCCGCCGTCGTGTTCGGATACCCCCAGGGGGTACTCCCATCGTAGATCGGGGAGGGCTCTCGGGCAAGACGCGGCACGACGGAGGAGAATCGGAGCCGTCACCGCGACGGGAGGAGGGGACGTGGACGCAGGTGCACCGCCGCCGTGGGGCGCTCCGACCCGGGAGTCGACCAGGGGACCCGTCCGCGCGGCGCCGCTCCCTCCGCGCACCCGGTTCGAGCCGACCGTGCTGCTCACGTCTCCGGGCGAGCTGCTGCGCCTGCGCGAGAGCGTGCGCTCGCGGATCCACCACGCCGCGCCCGCCCGCCAGCGCAGGCTCGCGGAGCTGGCCGACGTGGGCGAGGGCTTCGCCGTCCTCGGCGCCCGGGAGCTCGAGCGGTCGCTGCGCCGGGCCGCGGCCCCCGCCGCCGCGCGGCGCCCCGACTCCGTCTCGGTCGTGGCCCTCGGCTCCGACGGTCCGGCGCTCGCCGCCGAGCGCGCCGACTCCCTCCCGATCGCCCGATGGGACGACGTCGCGTCGGTCCAGGTGGCCACGGTCGCCCTCGGCGCCCGGCGGGTCCGCGCCCTCGCGCTCGGGGTGCTCGCTCCCGGCCGCCGACGGCGCCGCACGGTGCTGGTCCCGCTGGTCGTGGCCTCGCCCGGTCCGCTGGGCTGGGGCGTCGCCGACGACCGCACCTTCCTCCGCGCTCACGACCGCCTCCTGGCCGCGTGGCCGGGGAGCGGCTCGTGAGGGCCCGCCTCCCGTACGCGCTCGCCGCGGTCGCGGCGCTCGGCCTCGGTCTCGCCCTGCGCTTCCTCCTCGTCGGCCTGATCGCCGACGTCGCGGGCGGCGTGCTCTACGTCGTGCTCGTCGGCCTGCTGACGGCGGTCGTCCTGCCGGCCCTGGCGGGGCTCCCGGCCGCGGGCATCGCCCTCGCGTGGTCGATCGCGATGGAGCAGCTGCAGGCGATCGGAGTCGCCGAGCGGCTCGTCGACGCGTGGCCGCCGCTGCGCCTGGTCGTCGGCAGCACCTTCTCCTGGATCGACATCGGCGCCTACGTCCTCGGTGCGGTCGTCGCCGCCGCGGTGCTGCTCGCCGTCGCGCCCAGGGCGCGCCCCGAGGAGGATCGGCCCCTCGTCTAGGGTGAGCGGATGGAGGCGAAGCACAGCCGCGACCGGCGCACGGACCGGCGCATCCCCGAGCCCGTCGACCGGTTCGCGACCGGCGAGGACTTCCCGGAGTACCGGGTCGATCTCGAGCGGATCCGCTTCTCGCCGTACTTCGCCCGGCTCTCGGCCGTCACGCAGGTCATCTCGCCCTCGGGGGTCGGCCAGGTGGTGCACAACCGCCTTACCCACTCCATCAAGGTCACCGCCGTCGCCCGCGCGATCGCGATGCAGCTCACCACCACCGATCCCGCGCAGCGCGAGCTGGTCGAGCGGCTCGGCGGCTGCGACCCCGTCGTGGTGCAGGCCGCGGCCAGCGCGCACGACCTGGGGCACCCCCCGTTCGGGCACCTCGGCGAGCAGGCGCTCGACCGCCTCGCGCGCGAGCGGCTCGGCCTCGAGGAGGGCTTCGAGGGCAACGCGCAGTCCTTCCGGATCCTCTCGGAGCTCGACGTCTGCGAGACCGTCGAGGCGGGTCTGAACCTCACCGCCGCCTCCCGCGCCGCAGTGCTGAAGTACCCGTGGGGGCGCACCGTCTGCCGCCCGGACATCGCGTCGGCCGATCCCACCGAGCTGCCCCGGGGCTCGACCGCGAGCCGCTGGGAGACCGCGCCGCCCAAGTTCTCGGCCTACACCCTCGACCTCGACGACATGCTCGACGCCCGCGGCACGTTCGAGGCGATCGCGCCGTGGCAGCAGACGCTCGAGTGCTCGGTGATGGACGTCGCCGACGACATCGCCTACTCGCTGCACGATCTCGACGACTTCTACCGCGCGGGTGTGCTGCAGCAGGCCGCGGTGGCGGTGGAGTTCCGCGCCTTCCTGCGCGAGCAGAACGCGCTCGCCGCCCTCGACGCCGGCGAGCTGTGGGCCCGGGCGCCCGGGCACTCGCTCGAGATGCTCCGGCGCCGCCTCGTCGCGCGCGACCCGTGGATCGCGAGCGACGAGTACTTCCGCTCCTCCGTCGAGCGCGTCTCGGCCGAGCTCGTGGAGGGGCTGCTCGCCGTGCCGTTCGACGGGTCCACCCGCACGGAGCGGGCGATCGAGGCGTTCGTCTCGTCGTGGATCGGCCGCCTGCAGCGCTCGGTGCTCGTGCTGGCCCAGCCCAATGTCCGCTCGGGGCACGTGTCGCTCCTCCCCGACGCCTGGCACGACGTCGCCGTGCTCAAGTTCGTGCACACCCGCTTCGTCATCGACCGGCCCGACTTCGCGACCTACCAGCGCGGGCAGTCACGGGTGCTCGAGACCCTCGTCACCCACCTCGACGACTGGCTGGAGGACCCGCGCGACGGCTCCCGCGCCCCGCAGAAGCTGCTGGACCTGATCGAGCTCGCCACCGACGGGTACTTCCGGCTGCGCGCCGACCGACCGGAGTGGCTGCCCGCGGGAGAGAGGGACCGCCCGCGCGTGGACACGGAGTCGCTCCGTCGCCTGGGCCGCGCCCGCGGCATCGTCGACTACGTCGCGACCCTCACCGACGAGCAGGCGATGGCGCTCGCCGCGCGGCTCCGGGGCGACCGCGAACCCTGGGCGATGGGCACCTGACGCCGCTCGCCGGGGAGGTTGACAGCGGGGGCGCGGTGTGGCCGTCCGCCGCGATCCGCGCCGTTCCGGGCGGGAGGGGCCGCGGAGGGGGTTCCCACGGCCCTCAGCGGCCGTCCAGGATTCACTGAGTGAACGAAAGCGTAAAATCATCGCGGCACCTGCCACGATCGACAACTCGACAGGGAGTTCCGTTGGACGGAAACGCAACGACCACGCACCGCAACGTCGCGTTGCTGTCCGTCGCGACCACCATCGCCCCGCGCGTGACGACCTCCGAGGAGATCGACGCGCGTCTGGCGCCGGCTCTGAAGCGACTCCGCCTGCCCACCGGGCTCCTGCAGCGGGTCGCCGGCGTGCACGAGCGCCGCAACTGGGGCGAGGACCAGACCTTCGACGCGGCGGCCATCGACGCCGGGCGTCGCGCGCTCGAGGAGGCGGGGGTGCGGCCCGACCAGATCGGGCTGATCATCAACACCTCGGTCACGCGCAAGCACCTCGAGCCCTCCGTCGCGGTGCGCCTGCACCACGGGCTGGGGCTGCCGTCCTCGGCGATCAACTTCGACATCGCCAACGCCTGCCTCGGCTTCGTCAGCGGCATGACCCTCGCGGCTCAGCTGATCGACTCCGGCCAGATCCGCTACGCGATGATCATCGACGGCGAGGACGCCGACGAGATCCAGGTCAACACGATCGAGCGCCTCAGCCGCGACGGCGTCTCGCGCAAGGACTTCATGAGCGAGTTCGCCAGCCTCACCCTCGGGTCGGGCGCCGCGGCCGCCATCCTCGGCCCGGCCGATGCGCACCCGAAGGGGCACCGCCTCCTCGGCGGCATCACCCGTGCCGCCACCCAGTTCAACGAGCTCTGCGTCGGCAGCGTCGACGGCATGTTCACCGACGCGAAGGCCCTGCTCAAGGGCGGCATGGAGCTCGTCGTCTCCGCCTGGAAGGAGGCGAAGCGCGACTGGAAGTGGAGCGGCATGGACCGCTACATCATGCATCAGGTCTCGGAGGTGCACACCAGCGCCCTCGTCAAGGCCGTGGGCCTGGACCGCGACCGCGTGCCCACCACCTACGCGCTGCTCGGCAACGTCGGTCCCGCCTCGATCCCGATCACCCTCGCGCAGGAGTCGAAGACCCTGCAGCCCGGCAACCGGGTGCTGCTGATGGGCGTGGGCTCCGGCATCAACACCGCGATGCTCGAGATCGCCTGGTGACCCCGCCCGCCGGTCCCCACCCGGCCGCGCGGATCCGCTCCGCGCTCGGCTCCACCGCACCGGCGCAGCTGCCGCCGCCCGGGCTCGAGGGGCTGGACCCGTCGTGGTCGCGCCTGGTCGACGCTCCGGACGCGCGCGGCGACTCCCGTCGCTGGCACCTGCTCGACACGGGGGAGGCCCTGGGCGCCGAGCCCGTCGGCACGATCCTGGGCGTGCACGGCAACCCGACCTGGTCGTACCTCTGGCGCCGACTCGCCTCCGCGACCCTCGAGGCGGCCCGTCGCGGCGGGCCCGCGTGGCGCGTCGTGGCCGTGGACCAGCTCGAGATGGGCTTCTCGGAGCGCACCGGCGCTCTGCACACCCTCGCCGACCGGGTCCGCGAGCTCTCGAACCTCACCGACGTGCTGGGGCTCGACTCCGACGTCGTCACGCTCGGGCACGACTGGGGCGGGGTCGTCTCGCTCGGCTGGGCGGTCGACCACCCCGACGCGCTCTCGGGTGTCATGCTCCTGAACACCGCCGTGCACCAGCCCGACGGCGAGCCGATCCCGGCTCCGCTGCGCCTCGCGCTCGCGTCCGGGGTCCTCGGAGCCTCCACCGTCGGCACTCCGGCGTTCCTCGAGACCACGCTCGCGATCGCGCACCCCGCCCTTCCCGCCGCGGTGAAGGAGGGGTACCGCGCCCCCTACCGAGGAGCGGAGCGACGGGGCGGGGTCGGCGGGTTCGTCGCCGACATCCCGGTCGACGCCGCGCACCCGAGCCACGGCGAGCTGACCCGCATCGCGGCCGGCGTCGCGGAGCTCACGGTCCCCGCGCTGATGCTCTGGGGCCCGCTCGACCCGATCTTCTCGGACCGCTACCTCGACGACCTCGTCGACCGCCTGCCGCACGCGCAGGTGCACCGCTTCGAGGGTGCCGGCCACCTCGTCGCCGAGGACGTGGACTACGCCTCGGCCGCGCTGACCTGGCTCGGCGACGTCTTCTCCGGAGCGGGCGCCGCGCCGGACGTCCGCCGGCCGACCGCTCCGATCGAGCCGCTCTGGCGCCACCTCGAGACGCACGCCGACGACGACGCTCTCGCGCTCGTCGAGATGGCGCCGCCCGGCGGCGACGGGCCGCGCCGCGTGTCCTGGCGCCTGCTCTCCCGCCGCGTGCACGAGCTCGCCGCAGGGCTCCGCGCCTCGGGGGTGCGGCCGGGAGACCGCGTCTCGCTGCTCGTGCCGCCGGGCGCTGATCTCACCGCGCTGCTCTACGCGTGCCTGCGCATCGGAGCCGTCGTGGTCGTCGCCGACGCCGGGCTGGGCCTGAAGGGCCTCACCCGCGCCGTCCGCGGCACGTGGCCGGATCTCGTGGTCGGCGCTCTGCCGGGACTCGCGGTCGCCCGCGCGCTCGGCTGGCCCGGCGGCCGCGTCTCGACGCAGACCCTTCCGCGCGCCTCCGCCGCAGCCCTCGGCATCGACTCCTCGCTCGGTCAGCTGATCGAGCTCGGGCGCGCCGAGCTCGCCGCCGACCCCGGGCTGCTCGCCGAGTCGCCCGCGGCCGATGACGTCGCCGCGATCCTCTTCACCTCGGGCTCCACCGGTCCCGCCAAGGGTGTCGTCTACACGCACCGGCAGCTCGCCGGCGTCCGCGACGCCCTGGCCCGCCAGTACGGGATCGGGCCCGGCACGGGTCTCGTGGCCGGCTTCGCTCCGTTCGCGCTGCTCGGGCCCGCGCTCGGAGCGCGCTCCGCGACTCCCGACATGGAGGTCACCGCCCCGCGCACGCTGACCGCGACCGCCGTCGCCGCAGCGGCCGCGCAGGTCGAGGCCACCGTCGTGTTCCTCTCGCCCGCGGCGCTCGCGAACGTGGTCGCCACCGCCGACGCGCTGACCGCAGAGGATCACCGCGTCCTCGCCGACGTGCGGACGTTCCTCTCGGCCGGCGCCCCCGTCTCGGAGGGGCTGCTCGCGCAGGCGCAGGCGCTGATGCCGAACGCGTCGGCGCGCACCCCCTACGGCATGACCGAGGGACTGCTGCTCACCGACGCGTCGCTCGAGGGCATCCGCGAGGCCGCCGCCGACGACGATCCGCGCGGCGGCGTCTGCGTGGGCGTCCCCGCGGCGGGCGTGCGCGTGCGCATCGCCCCGCTCGACGCCGACGGACGCGCCTCCGACTCCGTGGAGGAGCTCGTCGGCGTCACCGGCGAGATCGTCGTCTCGGCCGGGCACGTCGAGGACCACTACGAGCGCCTGTGGCTCACCGACCGCACCGCCCGCATCGGGGCCGTGCCCGGTGAGCGCTGGCATCGGACGGGAGACGTCGGCCGCCTCGACGCGCAGGGCCGCCTCTGGGTCGAGGGCCGGATGCCGCACGTCGTCGTCACCGCCGAGGGCGTCGTGACGCCCGTGGGTCCGGAGCAGCGCATCGAGGCGCGGGTCGCCACCGTCGCCCGCGCCGCGATCGTCGGAGTGGGGCCGCGCGGCACCGCCCAGCTCGTCGCGGTCGTCGAGCGGAGGGACGCCGTCGCGCGCACCCGCCTCGCCGACCCCGGGCTCGCGGCCGAGGTCCGCGCCGCCGTCGGCGCTCCCGTCGCGGCGGTGCTCGTCGTGCCGGCACTGCCGACCGACATCCGGCACAACTCCAAGATCGACCGGGCCGCGCTCTCGCGCTGGGCCGGGGCGATCCTCGCCGGTGGACGGATGACGGCGCCGTGACGGTCCTCGTCACGGGCGCCAGCGGGCTGCTCGGCGGAGCGGTCGCCGCTCTGCTCGCCGCCGAGGGCCACGACGTCCGCACCTTCCAGCGCCGGCCCTCCGGGGTCGCGGGCGTCGAGGACGCGCGCGGCTCGCTGACCGATCCGCGCGCCGTGGAGCAGGCGCTCGACGGGGTCGACGGCGTCGTGCACCTCGCCGCCAAGGTCTCGCTCGCGGGCGATCCGGGCGACTTCGATCGCGTGAACGTCGACGGCACGCGCCGCCTGCTCGCCGCTGCCCGTCGCGCCGGCGTGGGCCGCTTCGTGCAGGTGTCCTCGCCGTCGGTCGCCCACTCGGGCTCCTCGATCACGGGCGACGACGCCGAGCCGGCCGATCCCGACCGCGCGCGCGGCGACTACGCCCGCACGAAGGCGCGCGGCGAGCTGCTCGCTCTGGCGGCCGACGAGGCCGGCTTCGCCGTCGTCGCGGTGCGGCCGCACCTGGTCTGGGGCCCCGGCGACACGCAGCTCGTCGCCCGCATCGTCGAGCGGGCGCGCACCGGGCGGCTCCCGCTGCTGGGCGACGGCCAGGCGCTCATCGACTCGACCTACCTCGACAACGCGGCGTCCGCGATCGTCGCCGCCTTCCACCGCGCCCCGGAGGTGCACGGGCAGGCCTACGTCGTCACGAACGGCGAGCCGAGACCTGTCGCCGAGCTGCTCGCGGGCATCTGCCGCGCGTCCGGCGTCCAGCCGCCGAGCTGGTCGGTGCCCGCCTCCGTCGCCCGTGCCGCCGGCTCGCTCGTCGAGCGGGTCTGGGCGGTCCGGCCGGGCGCGGACGAGCCTCCGATGACCCGCTTCCTCGCCGAGCAGCTCTCGACCGCGCACTGGTTCGACCAGCGCCGCACGCGCGCCGACCTGCAGTGGACGCCGTCGGTGTCCCTCGACGAGGGACTCGCCCGGCTGGCGGAGGCGTCGCGCTGAGGCGGCGCCCCCTCGGGCCGGACCGGCCGGGTCCGCGAGGATCTCAGTCCGCGAGGATGAGGTACAGCGCCCGCCGCGCCTCGTCCAGCTTGTCGGAGGCCGCGGCGCGCTGAGCGTCGGAGGCCCCGCGGAACTGCTGGATCACACCCATCAGCTTGCCGACGTTCTCCATGAACGCGCGGTCGCCGTCGCTCGCGCCGGGAGTCGCCTCCCAGGCGGCCGCGAGCTCGTCGGCGTGCTCGCGCACGTAGGTGCCGCCCGCGTCGGTGAGCTGGTACTCGGTGCCGCGGCCCTCGCCGACGGCCGTGATGAGGCCCTCGTCGACGAGCTGCTGGAGGGTGGGGTAGACGGAGCCGGGGCTGGGACGCCAGGCGCCGCCGGTCTTCTCGGCGATCGCCTTGATCAGGCCGTAGCCGTTCGAGGTGGTCTCGGCGAGGAGGGAGAGGAGGGCCGCGCGGACGTCGCCGCGCCGGGCGCGTCCTCCGCCGCGGCCGGGTCCGCCGAAGGGGCCGCCGAAGCCGGGGCCGAAGCCGAAGCCCGGTCCGAAGCCGCGCCCGTGGCCGCCGGGGCCGCGGCGCTCGCGCCGACCGGGGTGGTCGTGACCGCCGCGTCGGGGGTCGTCGTGGTGCGCGCCGTCGTGGCGCGAGGAGTCGTGGTCGGGGAAGAAGTTCCTGGGAGTCATGTCTGATCTGCTCTCGTTCGTGTGGATGCCTTCCGGTATCCGGTCGCCCGTCGTCGAGCGAGTGCTCTTCGATCCGTCGGCGATGCGTTAACGATATATCGCTACTGTTCGGAAAGTCAAGACCGATATCCTGATCGCGATGCACACCGACGATCTCGACCTCGCCGCCGTCCTCGACTCCACGCTCCTGACCGGGGCCGTGCTCACCGATCGGGCGAGCAACCTCGGCAACCTCCGCAAGCTCGCCGCCCGCGACCCCGCCCACCTCTACGGCGTCGACGTCGCCGAGCACTGGGATCTCGACAGCCTCCTCGCCCTGATGGGGGAGCGCGTCGGCATCAGCACCGACCCCGCCTTCGAGAGCGGGCAGGACCGCATCGACGTGCGGCTCACCCTCGCCCGCCTCGACGCCTACCGCCGCCGCTTCGCGGAGTCGGTCGAGCGCGGCGACCTGATCCTCTTCGCCACCGCGCATCCCGCGACCCTGATGGACCTCTACCGCCGGCTCGCCACCGCCGCGACGGAGGCGGGCGCGCAGGTCCTCGACGTCAACGCGCTGCCCTTCGCGGGCGCCGACCGCATCCGCGTGCCGCTGGCCGACGAGCACCAGTTCCTCTGGTGCACCGGCGGGGTCACCTGCGTCTACCGCGGCGGGAGCCTGCTGCACACCCATTCGCCGGAGCCGATGAACGCCCTGCTCGACCAGCTGGACGCCCTGGGGATCCGCCCCGACCTCGTCGTCGCCGACCACGGCTGGGCCGGCGCGGCCGGGCGCCGCGGCCTGCCGACGATCGCGATCGCCGACTGCAACGATCCCGCGGTGTTCGTCGCCGAGGCGCAGGGCTCGGTCGAGGTCGTGGTGCCGATCGACGACGGCCTCGCCGTGCACCTCTACGAACCCGTCCTCCGGTACGTCCTGGCAGCCCTCTCCGAGCCCGGTCCCGGCTCCGACTCGTAGACTCGTCACTTCCCCACCCCTCTGCAGTCGGAGCATCCGTGACCCAGCCCCTGGACGGCGTCCTGCCGCGCTTCGCCGTCGGAGTCGACATCGGCGGGACGTCGATCAAGGCGTCCCTCGTCGACGTGACCACCGGGGAGAGGGCCGCGCGCCGCTTCGCCGTCGCCAACCCGCTGGGCAAGGAGCCCGAGGACTTCGCCGTCGCCATCGCCGGCATCGTCCGCGACGTCTCGCCCATCGCGGGCACGCCCGTCGGAGTCGGGTTCCCGGGCATCGTGCGCGGGGGAGTGGTCCGCCAGACCACGCACGTCTCGCAACGCTGGGTCGGCCTCGACGCGCAGGCGCTGCTCTCGGAGGCGACCGGCGTCGACGTGGTCGTCGTCAACGACGCCGATGCGGCCGGAGTCGCGGAGCGCGAGTTCGGCGCGATGCGCGATCGCGAGGGGCTGCTCCTGCTGACCACCCTCGGCACCGGTATCGGCACGGCGCTCGTGCACGAGGGGGTCGTCATCCCCAACTCCGAGCTCGGCCACGTGCACATCGACGGCCCCGACTTCGAGCCGCGCGTCGGCTTCTCGGCGGTGCGCCGCGAGGGCATCACGCTCGAGGAGTGGGCGGGGCGCCTCAGCGTCTACTACCGCCACCTCGAGATGCTGCTCTCGCCGCAGCTGTTCGTGATCGGAGGAGCGGCAGCGCACGTCTTCGACGAGTTCGCCGGCTTCCTCGACATCGGCACCGAGATCGTCCCGGCCCGCTTCGGCAACGACGCCGGCTTCACCGGCGCCGCCATGGTCGCCGTCTCGCCCGACCGCCTCGCCCCCTGGTACCGCTCCACGAGCGGCGCCCGCCTCGACCCGGGCGCCCCGGCCGTCCTCGACTGACGGGCCCGGCGTCCGCCCTTCCTCTCGGCCGCCACTGTGCCGAGGGAACCCCGGACCGTCGAGGGAACCCCCGGGAGCGGGCTCCCTCGACGGTCGGGGGTTCCCTCAGCGGGACAGCAGCCGCCGGTAGAGGTCGTCCAGGCGCTCGGCCGCGGCCGGCCACGAGTGCGCGGCGGCCCAGGCCGTGCCGCCGCGGCCGAGCCGGGCGAGCTCCTCGGGCCTGCGCAGCAGGCCGAGGACCGCGTCCGCCCAGACGTCCGGGTCGGCGGAGTCGACGAGCACGCCGCTCCTGCCGTCCCGCACCGCGTCCACCAGGCCCGTCGTCCGGCGCGCCACCACCGGAGTGGCCGAGGCCGCGGCCTCGAGCGCGATCAGCCCGAAGGTCTCGGCCGCCGACGGCACGAGCGCGAGCCGGGCGCTGCGGAGCCGCCGTGCCACCTCGTCGCGGTCGGCCACTCCGTCGAAGCGCACGTCGGCCTCGACGCCGAGGGCGCGCGCCGCCGATCGCACGGCGGCCAGGTACTCCTCGCGTCCCGGAGCGGGCCCCCCGACGATCCGCAGGAGGGGGCGCTCGACGGCGGGCATCCGCGCCAGCGCCTGCACGGCGAGCAGCTGCCCCTTGAGCGGCTGCACCCGGCCCACCAGCACGATCTCGTACGGGCGGGCCGGGGCTCCCGGATGGAACCGCGCCTCCACCCCCGGCGGCACGACGACGATCCGCGACGGATCCACGCCGTACCCGCCCTCGACGTCCGCGCGCTCCGCCGACCCCGCGACCACGACCGCATCGGCCGCGGCGAGCACCGAGCGCTCGGCGTCGATCCGCTCGGCGGGCTCCGGCACGTCGCCGGGCGCGAGCCGCGCGTTCTTCGCCAGCGAGCTCGAGTGCATCGAGTGCACGTGAGGCAGTTCGGTCAGCACTCCCGCCAGGCCCGAGACCCAGTAGTGCGAGTGCACGACGTCGGCGCCGGCCGCCGCCCGCGCGAACTCGGGCGCCGACGCCGCGAGAGCGTACTTGTCGCCGGCCTCTACAGGCACGCCGACCACCTCGACACCCGGAGCGAGCGTCCTCGTCCCGGAGCCGCGGGTCAGCACGACGACGTCCCAGCCCCGCCGCGCGAGCTCCGGCAGCACCGCCGCGAGGTACACGTTCATGCCGCCCGCGTCACCCGTCGAGGGCTGGTCGAGGGGGGAGGTGTGCGCCGAGACGACGGCCAGACGGGGCATCCGACCATCGTACGGAGGCGCCGCGCGTCCACGGATCCCGGCCCGCGGCTCGCGAGCGCCCCGGAATCGGGTTGAATGGACGGATGCGTTCCGTTCGGAGCGCGGAGAGCATGAGGTCCATGGCCCGCCGGAGTCCCTCGAGCGACGCGCAGCCCTCGGCCGCGCCCGCTCCGCCGGAGACCCCCGAGCCCCAGGAGCCGTTCTCCGAGCAGGACATCCGCGCGCTCGTCGGCACCGCCGCCTTCGAGAAGGGCACCGCCTACGCCGACGAGGGCCGGGTCGGCGAGCTGCAGTGGTTCGGCGGGCGCACGCGCCTGTTCGGCCAGGTCCGCGGCTCCGGCCGCTCG
Organism: Rathayibacter sp. SD072; assembly: GCF_017355185.1. GTDB lineage: Bacteria > Actinomycetota > Actinomycetes > Actinomycetales > Microbacteriaceae > Rathayibacter. Next base: position 30,596 of record NZ_JADILJ010000029.1, read on the forward strand.
CCCTACGCGGTCAGCGTGCAGCTGCGCGAGGACGGGGGGCGCTCGATCCTCCTCGGCGGCGCCTGCAGCTGCCCGGTCAAGCACGAGTGCAAGCACGTCGCCGCGGTGCTCGTCGAGGCGCTGCGCCGCGAGCGCGAGGGCGGCCTCGCCGGTCCGTTCGCCGGCGAGACCGGCGCCGACGCGGTGCCGGAGTGGCGCAGCGCGCTGGCACCGCTGCTCGCGGGCATGGAGCGGTCGCGCTCCGGCATCCCGCTCGGCCTGCAGTTCGAGCTGCTCCCCGGCGAGCCGGTGCGGCGCCCGCCCGGCCGCTACAACAGCTACCGGCCGCCGCCCGAGCCGCGCCCCCGACTGGGCGTGCGCCCGGTGCGGATGGGCGACCGCGACCGCTGGGTCCGCACCGGCACCAGCTGGCGCGACCTCGGCTACCTGCACTACAGCCACGACTACGACGAGCGGCAGATCGACGTCGTCCGCGAGATCCAGGGGCTGCTCTCGGGGCACAGCGCGTCGAGCTACTACTCGCCCGACACCTGGCTCTACCTCGACGGCTGCCGGAGCGAGGCCATCTGGGCCGCGCTGCACGGCGCCGTCCGCGCCGGCATCGGCCTGGTCATGGGCGACCGCGACCAGACTCCGCTGCGCATCCTCGACACCACGGCCACCGCCTCGATCGACGTCACCCGCACGGCGGGCGGCCTCGAGCTGCGCTCGCTCGTGGCCATCGGCGACACCCCCGCGCCCGAGGAGTTCGGCTTCATCGGCGACCCCGCCGTCGGCCTCTACCTGTGGGAGCCCGGCGACGAGCTGCGCGCGCGCCCCGTCACGCTCGTGCCGTTCGCGGCGCCGCTGCTCTCCTCCGCCCGCACGTTCCTCTGGAGCCGCGAGCCCATCCGCATCCCCGAGCAGGAGGAGGCGGCGTTCCTGACCGAGCACTACCAGCGACTGCACCGCCTGTTCGCGATCGTCTCGCGCGACGGCTCGTTCGAGGCGCCGCCCGTGCCCGAGCCGCGGCTCGGACTGACGCTCGAGCACACCGACGGCGCGGGCCTGCGCGGCTCGTGGTGGTGGCGCTACGGCGTCGAGGGCGCCCGCGGAGTCGACGCCGAGCGCCTCCCGCTGCGGATCGACGGCGAGACCGGCTACCGCGACCCCGACGCGGAGCAGCGGGTCCTGGACTCGCTCGTCGCCGCCGGCATCGACCCCGAGTCCACCCCGGCCCTCGTCTCGGCCTCGAGCAGGCGGCTGCGGCCCACGTTCGATCTGCGCGGCATGCAGACCGTCGGATTCCTCACGGGCGAGGTCGAGCGGCTCCGCGAGCTCGGCACGGTCGAGATCGAGGAGATCGGCGAGCGCGTGGAGTACCGCGAGGCCGAGACCGCGCCCGTCGTCGCCGTGCAGACCGTGGCCCAGCCCGACAGCCGCGACTGGTTCAACCTCGAGATCTCGGTCACCGTCAATGACGAAGCGGTCCCGCTCGCCGAGATCTTCCTCGCGCTGGCCCGCGGCGACGAGTACATGGTCCTGCCCAGCGGCGTCTACTTCGCCCTCGACGACGAGCGCTTCGGGCGCCTGCGCGAGCTGATCGCCGAGGCGCGCGAGCTCTCGGACGACCCGGGCGAGACGCTGCGCATCAGCCGCTTCCAGTCGTCGCTCTGGGACGAGCTGGTCGAGCTCGGCGTCGTCGAGGCGCAGGCCGCCGCATGGCGCCGCGCCGTCGAGGGCCTCTCGGGCTTCACCGCCACCGGTGCGCTCGAGTCGCGGCCCCTGCCCGACGGCTTCCAGGTCGAGCTGCGGCCCTACCAGCAGCTCGGCTACGACTGGCTCTCCTTCCTCTACGACAACCAGCTCGGCGGAGTCCTCGCCGACGACATGGGGCTCGGCAAGACCGTGCAGTCGCTCGCCCTCATCGCCCGCGCGATGCAGGAGCAGCGCGCCGCGGCGGGAGACGCCGGCACGTCGCCGCGGCCCTTCCTCGTGATCGCGCCGACCAGCGTCGTGCCGAACTGGGTCGGCGAGGCCAAGCGGTTCGCCCCCGGGCTGACCGTGGTCGGCATCGACGAGACGTCGAAGAAGAAGCGGCGCGCCCTGTCGACCACCATCGGCGAGGCCGAGCTCGTCGTCACCTCCTACGCCCTCTTCCGCCTCGACTACGAGTCGTACGCGGGCATCCGCTGGGCCGGGTTGATGCTCGACGAGGCGCAGTTCGTGAAGAACCGCCAGTCGGCGACGCATCAGCTCGCGCGCCGGCTCGACGTGCCGTTCAAGCTCGCCATCACGGGCACCCCGATGGAGAACAACGTGATGGAGCTGTGGTCTCTGCTCTCCATCGTGGCGCCCGGCCTCTTCCCCTCACCCGCGGGCTTCGCGGAGTACTACCAGAAGCCGATCGAGCGGGAGGCCGACACCGAGCGCCTCACGCAGCTGCGCCGCCGCATCCGCCCGCTGATGCTGCGCCGCACGAAGGAGCTCGTCGCGACCGAGCTGCCGCCCAAGCAGGAGCAGACCATCGAGGTCGAGCTCGGCACCCGGCAGCGGAAGGTCTACGACACCTACCTCGCCCGTGAGCGGCAGCGGGTGCTGGGCCTCATCGGCGATTTCGAGAAGAACCGCTTCGCGATCTTCCGTGCGCTCACCGTGCTGCGGCAGGTCGCCCTCGATGCGGCGCTGGTCGACGAGGCGCACGCCACCGTGCCCTCGACCAAGCTCGACCTGCTCGACGAGCTGCTCGCCGACGCCCTCTCGGAGGGGCACCGCGTGCTGGTCTTCAGCCAGTTCACCCGCTTCCTCGGCCGGGTGCGCGACCGTCTGGACGGGGCCGGCATCGAGTACGCCTACCTCGACGGCGCCACGAAGAAGCGCGACGAGGTGATCGACCGCTTCCGCTCCGGCGAGGCGGGCGTGTTCCTCATCTCGCTCAAGGCCGGCGGCTTCGGCCTGAACCTCACCGAGGCCGACTACTGCATCCTGCTCGACCCGTGGTGGAACCCGGCGACGGAGTCGCAGGCCGTCGACCGCGCGCACCGCATCGGCCAGACCCGCTCGGTCATGGTCTACCGCCTCGTGGCGAAGGACACGATCGAGGAGAAGGTGATGGCGCTCAAGGAGGCGAAGGCCGCCCTGTTCGCCGCGGTCATGTCCGACGACGGTGCGGCGGCAACGGGCGGCATCACGGCCGAGGACGTGCGCGAGCTCCTCGGGTAGCGGCCCGCGGCGAGGCCTCCCGGGGCTCAGCAGTCGGGAGTCGCGAACGCCTTGGCGAATCCCGCGGTCTGGTAGGCGTACTCGTAGGCCCACGCGCCGAGCGTGTACGGCTCGCCGGAGCTGACCATCAGCACCTCGCCCGGCCAGCAGCGCTCGAGCAGCATCCGCGCCCGGGTGATGTGCGGGGTCTGGGTCACGACGACGACCGATGCCCAGTCCTCGGCGCGCGCCTCGTCGGCGAGCGCGCGCGCCTCGCCCTGCGTGGTGCCGGGGTCGGCGGTGAAGCACTCCACGCGCATCCCCGGCTCGTCGCACGCGACGACGTCGCGCTCGTCCGGATCCGCGGCGAGGTCGGAGGGCCAGACCGAGATCACGAGGGTGTCGGCGACGCCCTCGCGCACGAGCTCCCGGCCGAGGTCGGTGCGAGCGCGGGTCGGCGGGCCGAGGACGAGCACCGCATCGGCGCGCTCCGGCACCGCGTCGACGGAGGGGAGGACGTAGACGGGCAACCCCGCGACGACCACGAGACCGAGGACGAGGGCCGCCACGAGAGCGATCCGGCGCGCCGAGCGCAGCAGTCGTGCCACACGCCCTCCGTTCCCCGGCGCACACCGTACCCCGTCCGTGTGACAGCGGGATGACGTCGGGCTGCGGGGGCCGTGGACCCTGCCGGGATCAGCCGCGGGCCTGCTCCGCGGCCTCGCGTGCGCTGCGCACCGCGTGCACGACGTCGGCAGCCCGCCGGCCGAGGGCCGCCGCGGCACGGAGGGACGGGGCGCGGTGCGGCTGCGCGAGCCGCTGGGCCGCGCTGCAGGGCAGGCAGAACGCCCCCGTGACCGCCGCGTCGATGCGGTCCAGGCCCCCGTCGTCGCGGCCGAAGACCAGCTCGCGCCCCTCGCGGGCGAGCGGCTCGGGCAGATCGGCCTCGCCGATCGGGAGCCGGAGCGTCAGCAGGAGAGCGGCGGCCGCGATCCGACCGGGAAGCGGGCGACCCAGCCGCGACGCCGCGAGCTCGCCGAAGAAGTCCGCGTGGCGCTCGAGGATCCCGGTCACGGCGTCCGCGAGGCGCTCCATCTCCGGGTGCAGCGAGAGGCGGGCGAGGCGACGGTACGCGTGCAGCGAGACGTGCGCGTCCACGGCGAGCACGAGGGCGACCGGGCCGGGCAGCAGGCCCGCGACCCGTGCCCGCAGAGCGGAGGGGGCGGCGATCGGCTCGGGAGGCCGGGTCTCGATCCCGCGGATGCGCGGCGAGGCCGTCAGCACGTCGCCCAGGGCATCGGCGATGCGGTGCCGCTCAGCGGCCCAGGCGCTCGCGAAGCCGCGCACGCGGGCGTCCGGATGCGTCCGCGCGACGGGCAGGACCCGCGCGACGATCGCGTGCTCGAGGGCGCGGAGGTAGGCGGTCGCGACGATGGCCTCGCGGTCGAGCGGGACCTCCTCGAACTCGCGGAGCGAGAAGTCGTCACGGAGGCTGCCGTGCGCACTCCTGCTGTAGTCCTCGACGTCGAACGGTTCCGCGATCCCCATGTCCCGCCCCTCCTGCCGACCCCGTCGACGCTACCCCTCATCCTCCGCCGACCGGGGGCCGGGATCCTGGGAAACCGGCGAGCCGGTTCACGGCGACGGCGGAGGACGGGCGTCCTGGGAGACTGGGCGGACGCGTCGACCGACGCGGGAACGGGGCCCGGATGACCACGCGCACGTCGGCGATCGCCGCGGTGGTGTTCGCCGCCGTCTGCTTCGGGACCACCGGCACCGCCCAGGCGCTCGGTGCCTCCGGCACGGATCCGCTGCTGCTGGGCGCCGCGCGCATCGTCCTCGGCGGTGCGCTGCTCGCCCTCCTCCTCGGAGTCGAGGCCCTGCGCTCGCGACGGCTCGCGCGGCCGACACGGGCGACGCTCCTGCTCGTGCTGCTCGGCGCCCTGGGCGTGGCGGCCTACCAGCCCGCCTTCTTCACGGGCACGTCCGAGAACGGAGTGGCCGTCGGCACCATCGTCGCGCTCGGCTCGGCCCCGGCCTTCACCGGGCTGCTCGAGTGGCTGGTCCTGCGCACCGTGCCCAGCGCCCGCTGGTTCGCCTCCACCGCCCTCGCGGCGGTCGGAGTGGTGCTGCTGGCCGGCCTCCTGACGCAGGGCGGCTCCGCGGGCGTCTCGGTGCCGGGGCTGCTCGGGTCGGCGGGGGCCGGCGCCTCCTACGCCCTGTACGCCGTCTGCGGCAAGCTCCTGCTCGAGCGCGGGTTCACTCCTGCCGCGGCGATGGGGGCCCAGTTCGGAGCAGCGGCGCTCCTGTCGCTGCCCGTGCTGCTCGCGGGCGATCCGTCCCGTCTCGCGCCGGCGCTCCCCGCCGTCCTCTGGCTCGGGGTCGTCACCGTCGCCCTCGCCTACACGTTCTTCGCGCGCGGCCTCCGCGTGCTGCCGGCCGCGACCGTCTCGACGCTGACGCTGGTCGAGCCGGCCACCGCGACCCTCCTGGGCGTGGCCCTGCTCAGCGAGCGGCTCACGGCCGACGCGGTGGTCGGCGTCGCCGTGCTGGTCGCCGCGGTGCTGCTGCTGGCGGTGCCCGCCCGCGACCGTAGCCGGAGCGCCGTTCCGCCCCGGTCGTCCTAGGGCATCGCGCCGGGCGGCGCCGGAGCCGTCCCCGTGCTCACCTGCACCTGCACCTGCGCTCCCTTGACGATCGACGAGCCGGCGGCGGGCACGGTGCCCGCCACGGTCCCCGCCGGCGCCGACGACTCGACCTGCACCGCTGATCCCGGAGTGAAGCCCGCGGCGTCCAGCGCGGCCGTGGCGCTCTCCGCGGTGCGGCCGACCAGGTCCGGGACCGTCAGGCGCGGTGCCTCGATCACCGACGGATCGGCAGGCGCGAAGTCGGAGCCGCCGTAGCGCGCGTCGATCCCGGTCATGAGCGGCTTCCAGATCCGGTGCCGCGCGCCCTCCGCACCCCCGCTCGGGAACGAGATGACGTCGAGGTTCATCCAGTCGCCCTCCGGGGACAGCGGCGAGATGCTCCCCACCCAGACGGCGAGCGAGGTGGTGCTCGAGGCGCCGACGGTCCACGTGCTCGCGGCCCCGTCCGTGGTGCCGGTCTTGGCGATGTGCGCGACGCCGTCGTCGGGATCGGATGCGATCGCCGTGCCGTCCGACACCACCTTCTGCAGCGCGTACTGCATGCCGTGCGCGACCTCGGTCGACACCGAGCGCGTGCAGACCGACTCCGGCGGGGCGATCGAGGACCCGTCGGGACCGACGATGGCGGTGATGGCGACCGGGGTGCAGGTGGTGCCGTCGTTGCCGATGCCCGCGAACGCGGTGGCCATCGACAGCGGCGAGACCTCGTTCGTGCCCAGCACCGCACCGGCGCTCTGGACCAGGGGGTCCCCGTCGGCGCGCTGCACGCCGAAGGCCTCCGCCGTCTTGCGGATCCCGCACAGGTCCAGGAGGTGCGACATCCCGGTGAACCCGGAGTTCAGCGAGTAGACGGTCGACTGCAGCGCCGTCTGGGTGTCGGTGTAGAAGCCGTCGCCGGCGTTCTTGGGGTTGTACGCCGGGTAGTTCTGCGTGCCGTTGCAGCTGTCGGTGAAGCCCGTCCAGTTCTTCCGCTTCGAGTCGAACTCCTCGGTCAGGGTGTGCCCGGTCCGCAGCCATTCGGCGAGCGTGAAGACCTTGTAGATCGATCCGGTCTGGAATCCGGACCCGCCGCCCTGGGCGGCGCCGACGTTGAGATTGAGCGCGGAGTACTCGGGGCTCGAGGCGATGACGTCGGGGTCCTGGCTGAAGCGCTTGTTCTGCGCCATCGACAGGATCGCGCCCGTGCCCGCCTGCACCGCGACCGCCGTCGCCCCGACGTCGAAGCGCGGGTCGGAGGAGGGCACCTGCGCGTCGATCGCGGCCTGCGCCTCCTTCTGCAGATCGAGGTCGATCGTGGTGTAGACCTTCAGGCCTCCCCGCTTGATCGCTGCGTAGCGCTCGTCATCGGTGTCGCCGAGGGCCGGGTCGTCGCGTAGGACGTGGGAGACGTAGTCGCAGAAGTAGGCGGCGTCGCCGGCCGTGCGGCACCCGGTCGAGGGCGGGGTGATCGAGGGCAGGATCGGCTCGGCTCGCGCCGCGTCGTGCTCCGACCGGTCGAGCGAGCCGGCCTCGAGCATCCGGTCCAGGATGTAGTCCCGGCGGGCGGTCGTGAGGGCGTAGCCGTTCGCCTCGCCGTTCTCGGCGTCGTCCGGCCGGTCGAAGCGGAACTTCTCGGGGTTGTTCACGATGGCGAGGAGTGCGGCGGCCTGGGCGGTCGAGAGCTCGCTCGCGGGGATGCCGTAGTAGTAGTTCGCGGCGGCCTCGATGCCGTAGACGGTGCCGCCGAAGAGGGCGATGTTGAGGTAACCGAGGAGGATGTCGTCCTTCGAGTACTCCTTCTCGAGTCCGATCGCCAGGCGCATCTCCTTCAGCTTGCGCTCGCCGGTCGTCGCCGTCGCCTCGGCGTACGCCGTCGCGCGCTCGTCCGGGTCGCTGATCGACTCCGCCTTCTGCACGAGCACGTTCTTGACGTACTGCTGCGTGATCGACGAGCCGCCCTGGGTGTCGCTGTTGAGGATGTAGGTGCTCGCTATCGCGCGCAGCGTGCCCTGCAGGTCGATGCCGCCGTGGTCGTAGAAGCGCGGATCCTCGCTGGCGACCAGCGCGTCCTTCACGGGAGCGGCGATCCGGTCGGCCGAGACCTCGATGCGGTTCTGGTCGTAGAAGGAGGCGAGGAGCGTCGGATCCTCCGGGTCGCCCGCGTAGACGTCCGTCTTCTGCATCAGCTCGCCGACCTCGAGGTAGCTCGGCAGCGACTGGAACGCCGAGATCGTGCCCGACGTCGCCGCACCCGTGAGGGCCACGGCGGGAGCGACCGCGATCGTCGCGAGGAGACCGGCGAGGACGCTGACGATCACGAATCCGATCAGCGCGCCGAGAGCTCCGTGGACGGTTCGACGGGGCTGGAAGACGGGGACGTTGGGTCGCTTCAGGATCGTTCCTCTCGCTGCTCCAGCACTGTAGGCGAGGTGCCGGAGCGGCTCGGGGAGGCGCGCTGCGCTCGACGGAGCGCGCCCGCCCGGATCAGTCGAAGACCAGGTCGCCGTCCACGTCGCCGACGTCGCTCGTGTTGGCGGGCTCCTCGCCCGAGCTGATCTGCAGGGGGATCACCGCGCCGTCGACCGCGTCCTGGCCGGCGCTCGGGGTCGTCCAGACGACCGATCCGGCCGGGACGGTCGTGGAGTCGACGATCTCCTGGTGGCCCGCGGTGAAGCCGGACGCCTGGAGGATCGCGGTCGCCTCCTCGACGGTGCGGCCCGAGACGTCGGGCACCTCGGTGACCGAGGCCGCCCGCGAGGAGGAGGCCAGCATCGATGAGGGCGGATCGATGAAGTCGTCGCCGCCGTACTTCGAGTCGAGCGCGGTCATGATCGGACGGAAGATCGCGTGACGCGCCTGAGCGGCCTGGATGCTGCCCTTCTCCCCGGTGATCCTGACCTGGCGCAGGTTGATCTTCTCGCCGTCCTCGAAGCCGTTGATGCTGCCGACCCAGACGGCGAGCGAGGCGGAGCGGCTGGCGCCCGCGGTCCAGACGTCGGCGGCGTCGTCGGTGGTGCCGGTCTTGCCGATGTGCTCGATCCCGTCGTCGGGATTCGAGGACACTCCCGTGCCGGACGTCATGACGCGCTGCATGGCGTACTGCATGCCGTGGGCGACCTCCGGCGAGACGGCGGGGGCGCAGTCCGCGGCGGGCACGGCCACCGGAGCGCCGTCGGCCCCCGTGATGCGGTCGATCACGATCGGGTCGCAGGCGACTCCGTCGTTCGCGATGCCCGCGTAGGCGCCGGCGACCGTGAGCGGGGCGATGGTGTTCGTCCCCAGCACGGTGGACGGGGTCGACCACAGCTCGGTGTTCGTCGCGGTGTGCATGCCGAACGCCTCGGCGGTCGTCCGGATGTCGCAGAGGTCGAGCTGGTGCGCCATGCCCATGAAGCCCGTGTTGATCGACCCCTGCGTCGCGGTGACGGCGCTCATCGACTCGCGGTTGTCGGAGGGGGCGTCGTTCTTCGGGCGGTAGAAGGGGACGGGGACCGTGACCCCGTCCTCGGCGATGTTGCACTTCTGCGGGTAGCTGCGGAAGCCGGAGGTCGGGGAGGGGAAGCTCTCGTTGAGGGTGTGGCCGGCGGTCAGCCAGTTGGCCAGGGTGAACACCTTGTAGGTGGAGCCCGTCTGGACACCGCGGTTGCCGCTCATCGCCTCGTCGACGTTGAGGTTCACGGCGCTCGTGCCGGGCGAGGCGGCCAGAACCTCGGGGTCCTGGCTGTAGACGGTGTTCTGGACCATCGAGAGCACGCGGCCGGTGCGGGCCTCGACGCTCGAGGCGGTCGCTCCCACCTCGAAGCGCGGGTCGGTCTGAGGCACGTAGGCGTTCAGAGCGGCCTGCGAGACCTGCTGGATGTCGAGGTCGAGCGTCGTGACGACGTCGTAGCCGCCGCGGCGGATCTTCGCGTAGCGCTCGTCGTCGGTCGCTCCGAAGACCTCGTCGTTGCGGAGCACGTTGAGCACGTAGTCGCAGAAGTACGCGGCGTTGCCGGCCGTCGTGCAGCCGGTGGAGGGCTGCGTGATGTTCGGCGTGATGGGCTCGGCGATCGCGGCGTCGTGGGTGGCCTGGTCGATCTTCCCGTACTTCAGCTCCTCGGTGAGGATGTAGTCGCGGCGCTCCTTGGTGGCGGCGTAGCCGTTGGCGGCGCCGTTCGCCTCGCTCGCCGGGTCGTCGAAGCGGAACTTCTCGGGGTTGTTCACGATGGCGAGGAGTGCGGCGGCCTGGGCGGTCGAGAGCTGGCTCGCGGGGATGCCGTAGTAGTAGTTCGCGGCGGCTTCGATGCCGTAGACGGTGCCGCCGAAGAGGGCGATGTTGAGGTAGCCGAGGAGGATGTCGTCCTTCGAGTACTCCTTCTCGAGTCCGATCGCCAGGCGCATCTCCTTGAGCTTGCGCTCGGGGGTGGGGGCCGTCGCGACCTTGTAGGCGGCGGCGCGCTCCGCCTCGTCGGCGATCGACTCCGCCTTCTGCACGAGGACGTTCTTGACGTACTGCTGCGTGATCGACGAGCCGCCCTGGAGGTCGTCGCCCGAGAGGGTGACCGCGAGCGCGCGCAGGGTGCCCTGGATGTCGATCCCGCCGTGCTCGTAGAAGCGCGGGTCCTCGCCGGCGACGGCGGCGTCCTTCGCGGTCTGCGCGACCTCGTCCCAGCCGACCTCGACCCGGTTCTGGTCGTAGACGGAGGCGAGCAGGGTGGTGCCGTCCCCCGCGAAGACGTTGGTCCGCTGCATGGTCTGGCCGACGTCGATGTAGCCCGGCAGGTTCTGGAACATGCCGATCGTGTTGGTCGTCGCGAGACCGGTGAGCGCGAGCGCCGGGGTCACCCCGACCGTGATCAGGACGCCGGCGACGACGCTCATGCCGATGAACCCCATGACCGCCCGCAGCGACATCCCCAGCGGCCTGTCGGAGCGGCGGGACGCGGTGGGGAGAGCCATGGAGCAGGGGTCCTTCCGACGCGGCGGGGCCGCGGGGTGTCGAGGGGGAGGGGCGGCCGGAGCCTCGCGCCGTCGCGCAGTGCCCCCGTGAGAATGGTACGTGAACGACCCCCGCCGAGGGCGTCCTCCGCCAGGACGAGATGCGGAGTGGCGGGGGATGTACAGCGGCCGTCCCCGCCTGGTAGCCGCGGCGCCGGACGGTGCCTCCGAGGGGTGCCTCCGAAGGGCGCCCCGGGGCTCCCTCGGAGCCGATGCATCCGTATCGTGGGGGGAGCGCGCCCCGCACGGGCCGCACCGCTCCAGCACCACTCGGCACCAGCGCCGGCCCCGGGCCCCCGGGGCGGTCCCCACTCCGGCAGGAAGCACACACCATGGCACGCATCCACGACGACGTGACGCAGCTCGTCGGCAACACCCCGCTCGTCCGCATCAACCGCCTCCCGGGCGCCGAGAGCGCGAGGGTGCTCGCCAAGCTCGAGTTCTACAACCCCGCGAACAGCGTGAAGGACCGCATCGGCGTGGCGATCGTCGACGCGGCGGAGGCCTCTGGCGAGCTGGCCCCCGGCGGCACCATCGTCGAGGGCACGAGCGGTAACACGGGCATCGCGCTGGCGCTCGTGGGAGCGGCGCGCGGCTACCGGGTCGTGCTGGCGATGCCCGAGACCATGTCGGTGGAGCGCCGGGTCCTGCTGCGCGCGTACGGGGCCGAGATCGTGCTCACCCCCGGCAGCGAGGGCATGCGCGGAGCGGTCGAGCGCGCTGAGGCCATCGTCGCCGAGACCCCGGGCGCGATCCTGGCCCGCCAGTTCGAGAACGCCGCCAATCCCGAGGTCCACCGCCGTACGACCGCCCAGGAGATCTGGGACGACACCGACGGCGAGGTCGACGTCTTCGTCGCCGGCATCGGCACGGGCGGCACCATCACCGGAGTCGGGCAGGTGCTCAAGGAGCGCAAGCCCGGCGTGCAGATCATCGGGGTCGAGCCGATCGACTCGCCGCTGCTCACGCAGGGCACCGCCGGACCGCACAAGATCCAGGGCATCGGCGCCAACTTCGTCCCCGCGAACCTCGACCGCGAGGTCTACGACGAGATCATCGACGTGACGCTGGACGACTCCATCCGGGTGGCCCGCGAGATGGCCGCTCGGGAGGGCGTCCTCGGCGGCATCTCGTCCGGCTCGATCATGTGGGCCGCTCTCGAGGTCGCGAAGCGGCCCGAGAACGCGGGGAAGACCATCGTCGCGATCGTCTGCGACTTCGGCGAGCGGTACATCTCGACCGTTCTGTACGAGGACCTCCGCAGCTGAGCCCCGCCGATCGCGGTCCCGGCGTCCTCGTGCGACTGCGCGAGGACGTCCGGACCGCACGCCGGCGCGACCCGGCCGCCAGGAGCGCGGCGGAGGTCGTCCTCTCGTACCCGGGGGTGCATGCCGTCTGGCTCCACCGGATCGCGCACCGCTGGTGGCGCAGCGGTCTGCGCCTCCCCGCGCGGCTGCTCTCGCAGGCGGCCCGGGCGGCCACGGGAGTCGAGATCCATCCCGCCGCGACCATCGGCCGACGCCTCTTCATCGACCACGGAATGGGGGTCGTGATCGGCGAGACGGCGCGCATCGGCGACGACTGCATGATCTACCACGGCGTCACCCTCGGCGGACGGTCGTCGACGCGCGAGCGCAGGCACCCTTCGATCGGCGATCGCGTCGTGATCGGCGCGGGAGCCGTGGTGCTGGGCCCGATCGCCCTCGGTTCCGACGTCAGCGTGGGGGCGAACGCGGTGGTCGTGAAGGACGCCCCGGACGGAGCCGTCCTCGTCGGCATCCCCGCGCGCGATCTGCGGGCCCCCGGCCGTGGCGGCGCCCCGCTCGCGGATCCCGCGCTCCTCCTGGATCCCGCGGGCGACGACTGAGGGTCGGAGACGCCTGAGGGCCGGGCCCGCCCCGCGGCCCGGACGGAGCCTCCTTCAGTCGGCGTCCACGTGCGCGATGCTGCGCGGCGAGCTCTTGATGCGCGCGAAGGCGTCGAGCGCGTGCACCCGGGTCTCCTTGAGGTCGAGGATCGGCGCGGGGTAGTCCTCGCCCTCCGTGGTCAGCGTGTCCAGGAGGGTCCAGGGCTCGTGGATCGCGGAGCCGGTCACCGCCGCGAGCTCCGGGATGTTCTTGCGCAGGTAGTCGCCGGCGGGGTCGAACTTGTGCGACTGGGTGACGGGGTTGAACACCCGGAAGAACGGCGAGGCGTCGGCTCCCGATCCGGCCACCCACTGCCAGTTCGCGGCATTGCTGGCGGGGTCGGCGTCGACGAGGGTGTCCCAGAACCAGTCCTCGCCCACGCGCCAGTCGACGAGCATGTTCTTGATCAGGAACGAGGCGGTGACCATCCGCACCCGGTTGTGCATGTACCCGGTGCGCCAGAGCTCCCGCATGCCGGCGTCGACGAGCGGGTAGCCGGTGCGGCCCTGGTGCCAGGCGTCGAGGTGCTCCTGACTCGCGTGGGCCCACGGGAAGCGGTCGAAGCGGGTGTCGAAGTTGGCGGTCGCGAGGTCGGGCCAGTGGAACAGCAGGTGGTAGCAGAACTCGCGCCAGAGCACCTCGGAGGCGAAGCGCTCGCGGCCCTGCTCGTGGTGCGCCCCCTCTCCCCGCGACTCGACGACGGCCTGCCAGACCTGGAACGGGCTGATCTCGCCCCAGCGCAGGTGCGCCGAGAGGTTCGACGTCGCGTCGTCGGCCGGGCGGTCGCGGCCGTCGGAGTAGTCGTCGAGCTGCTCGGCGATGAAGGCGCGCAGACGATCGGCCGCGGCCTTCTCTCCCGGCACCCAGCGCTCGCGCAGTCCCGCCGCCCAGTCGGGCCGGGTCGGCAGCAGCTCCCAGTCGTCCAGGTCGTCGGAGGCGACCGGGTCGACGACGCCGTCGATCGAGCGCGGACGGGGCAGCGGCGCTCGCGGCACGTCCTTCTTCCTGCAGGCGCGCGCGAAGGGCGTGTAGACGGAGTAGGGCGTCCCTCCGCCGGTCTGCACCGTCCACGGCTCGAACAGCAGCGAGCCCTGGTGGCTCTCGGCCTCGATGCCGCGCGAGCGCAGGCCCTCCTTCACCGCGGTGTCGACGGCGCGCTCGGCCCCTCCGTAGCGCCGGTTCCAGTGCACGGCACCCGCGCCGAGCTCGTCGGCCAGCTGCAGGATCACGGCCTCGGCGGGTCCGCGGCGCAGCAGGAGGGACCCGCCGTGCGCAGCGAGGTCGGCGCCCAGAGCGGTGAGACTGCCGTGCAGCCACCACCGCGCCGCGCCGCCCAGCGGCCGGATGCCGGGCGACTCGTCGTCGAGGACGTAGCAGACCGCCACCGGCCCGCCGCGATCGACCGCCGCTCGCAGCGCGGGGTTGTCAGCGAGGCGCAGATCGTCGCGGAGCCAGACGAGGGTGGGGGAGGAGGTGCTCATGGTGTCTCCATGATCCGCGAGAGCGGAACCGGGGCGAAGTGCTGGCCGCCGCGTTCGTGGAGTGCTAGCGGAGGAGCGCGCCTGGGGAGGAGACCCGTGGCAGCCCGCCGGTCAGGCGGAGGCGACGCGGTCGCGGAGCTTGTCGCAGAGGGCCGTGAGCTGGTCGAGCTCGTCGTCGTCGAGGGCGTCGCCGACGTGCTGCGAGATCGTCTCCATGTGGTGCAGCGCCACGCGGCGGAACATGTCGTAGCCGTCGTCCGTGATCGCGATGACCGTCCCGCGCGCATCGGTCGGATCCTCGCTCTTGACGACGAGTCCGCGGCTGACCAGCCGGTCGATCAGACGGCTCACGCTGGGCTGGGTGAGCAGCACGTGCTTGTTGAGGTCGCGGAGGCGTGCGCGCCGATCGGGCTGCCGAGTGAGGTTGAAGAGCACGTCGTACTCGTTCAGCGAGATCTCCTTGGAGGGGAACTCGGTGCTGAGCGCCCGCATCACGTGCACCTGCGCGCGGAAGAGCGACTCCCAGGCCGCAACCGCACGTCTCGAACTCACCCGACCTCCTCCGTCGTGCTCAGGATACGGTGTCCCCACCCTGCTCCGGGGCGCGAGTGCGGGTTCGGTCCCGCGGGCGGCGGAGCGCCGCGACCGCACGGGCCCGGGAACGACAGAAGGCCGGCCGCTGAGGCGAGCGGCCGGCCTTCATTCCCTTGCACCAAGAGTGTCCTGCAATCACTTCCACGCTTCGCCGCCACAGCAAACGACTAACGCTCTTGAACTATATAACGGATCGATAACGCCGCAAGAGGCCATTTCCTGAGATCTCCCTGAACGCCGCATCCGCTTCCGCCCCCACTCCGGAACGCGCGCCCGAGGTCCTCGATCCGAGCCGCCGACCGCCCGCACCCGCGTCGCTGTCGGCCCTCCTGCTCCCGTCACGATCGCGAGCGAGCGCCCGTCCACCGAACGCTTCTCCTCCCTCGGAGCAGGCTGCCCGAGGCGACTCTCCGAGGAACGCGCTGCTGCGCCCCGATCACCTGAACACGGCGTCGGTGCGACCGGACTGCCGGCGAACCGTGCTCTGCGAACCGTGCCGGCGAAGCCGCACCTCACAGGTACCGTGCCGGCGGAGCCGCACCTCAGGCTTCGCGCCTCGACCAGCCGCCCGTCTCGAAGGCGATGGGCGAGAAACGCGTGCGAGCGTTTCGAGCGAGCCGGTGGCACCTCGCTCTGCGGTACTCGACCCGTCGCGAAGCCGACCGCGGCGGGCGGAGCGCTTGTGATCCGCCCACGAGAAAGCACCGCACCGCGTGCCGGCGGAGCCGCACCTCAGGCTTCGCGCCTCGACCCGCCGCTCGTCTCGAAGGCGATGGGCGAGAAACGCGTGTCAGCGTTTCGAGCGAGCCGAAGGCACCTCGCTCTGCGGTACTCGACCCGTCGAGAAGCCGACCGCGGAGGGAGGAGCGCTCGCGCTCCGCCCTCAAAAAAGATCAGGACTCGGGGTGGACGCGTAGCGGATCGCGACGTCGGCGTGGCGGTCGAAGCGGTAGCCGACGCCGCGGACGGTGCGGACGATGTCCTCGTAGCGGCCGAGCTTGGCGCGCAGGCGGCGGACGTGCACGTCGATGGTGCGCTCGTTGGGGGCGTCGTCGTCGGCGGCTCCCCAGAGGGAGGCGATGAGCTCGGCGCGCTCGATGGTGCGGCCCTCGCGGAGGACGAGGTACTGCAGCAGCTCGAACTCCTTGTAGGTGAGGGCGGTGGTCTCGTCGTCGAGGATGACGCGCTTGCGGGAGATGTCGATGACGACTCCGCCGGGGGCGCGGTCGAGGTCGGGCTCGGCCTCGGCGCGGCGCTTGGCGACGGCGGCGGGGTCCTGGAGGGCGAGGCGGACGACGTCGACGTCGCGGCCGCCGGCTCCCTGGGGGGCGAGGGCGACGGACGCGTACGTCTCGGCGTCGGGGGCGATCAGGGCGGTGACGCGCTTGAGCTCCTCGACGAGGCGGCCGAGGTCGACTCCGGCGGCGCGCGCCTTGGCCTCGTCGATGCCGACGTAGAGCGCGAAGCCGCGGGCCTCGGTG
>NZ_JADILJ010000003.1 GCF_017355185.1 Rathayibacter sp. SD072
CCGTGCTTGTCCTTGACCGAGACGGTCAGGAGGATGCCGCCGAAGACCCCTGGCACTCCCGCGTCGTCGCCGGCTGCTGACCCGTCCGGGTCGGCGTCGACGGCGAGCAGCGGCGCCGGAGCGGGTGCGGGAAGTGCCGCGACGAGTGGCGCAGCGGCCGGAGCGTCGAGCGGCGCTGGGGCCGGTGCGGCAGCGGGCGGCGCGGCGGCTGCGGCCGGTCCGATCGGCGCCGGTATCGCCGTCGCGACGAAGGCCGCGGAGGGCGTCAAGCACGCCGCGCAGGCAGTCAAGGCCGGCACCGAAGAGGCGACCGGCAGCAACGAGAACGGGAGCTAACCCATGAGCAACGCAACAGCCACCGATCCGGTGAAGGCCCGCACCTACGGCAACTGGCGAAAGCCCCAGACCGCCGGCCTTGGCGGGCTCGGGCAGCTCGCCACCCTCGTGATGTTCGTGGGCATCGTGTCCTCGATCATCGCGTCCATGTTCTCCGGCCTCGGTCCCGCACTGATCGTCGCCGGGGTCTTCGGCGGCATCCTCCTGACCGTCTCGGTCAAGGACAAGCACGGGCAATCAGCCCTGGGAAGGACGGTGGTCCGCGTGAACTGGTGGCGCACCAAGAGCAAGGGAGCGAACATTTACCGCTCCGGACCCATCGGTCGCGCGAAGTGGGGCACGTTCCAGCTCCCCGGCCTCGCCGCAGCGTCGCAGCTCACGGAGCACGAGGACTCCCACGGGCGGCGGTTCGCGCTGATCAGCACGCCCGCGACGCGCCACTTCACGATCGTGCTCGCGACCGAGCCGGACGGTGCCGCGCTGGTGGATCAGGAGCAGATCAACAACCAGGTGGCCGAGTACGGCATCTGGCTCGCCAACCTCGGGGACGAGCCCGGCATCGAGGCCGCCTCCGTCACGGTCGAGACAGCCCCTGACACGGGCACGCGGCTGCGCGGTGAGGTCGAGGGCTCGATGGACCCTGACGCCCCACTGTTTGCTCGAGCGATGCTCTCGGAGGTCGTGGAGACCTACCCGGTCGGGTCGGCAACGATCCGCGCGTACATCGCGCTCACGTTCACCGCGAACGCGCGCATCAACGGGAAGCGCCGCAACGCGCAGGAAGTCGCCGCGGACCTCTCCGCTCGCATCCCCGGCCTGACGTCTTCTCTCGCCGCTACCGGGGCCGGCGCGGCCCGTCCGCTCGGTGCGCAGGAGATCTGCGAGGTCATCCGCACCGCCTACGACCCCGACGCGGCCGTCCTCATCGATCAGGCACGCGCGGAAGGCGAAACGGCCGACCTGTCCTGGACCGACGTCGGCCCGGCCGCGGCTGAGGCCCACTGGGACTCCTACCGGCACGACGGCGCCGTGTCGACGTCGTGGACGATGACTGCTCCGCCGCGCGGCGTGGTCCAGGCCGGCATCCTCGCTCGTCTCCTCGCCCCGCACCGGGACATCGCCCGCAAGCGCGTCACCCTGCTCTACCGCCCCATCGATCCCGCCCGCGCGGCGGCGCTGGTCGAGGCAGACCTCAACGCCGCGCAGTTCAATAGCTCGGCGTCGACCAAGCCCACCGCGCGGTCGACCCTCTCCACCCGCTCGGCGCAGGCCACAGCGGCGGAGGAAGCGGCCGGGGCCGGCCTGATGAACTTCGGGCTCATCGTCACGGCCACGACGATGCAGCGCACTCAGGAGCCAGAGGCTCGCGCGGCCGTCGACTCGCTGACTTCGGCCGCACGTCTGCGGATGAGGCCGGCGTTCGGGTCGCAAGACTCCGCGTTCGCCGCAGCGCTCCCGCTCGGGCTGGTCCTACCGCGGCACCTGCGCATCCCGAACGAGGTGCGGGAAGCCCTGTGACGATCGCCACCGCATCCGGGACGGCACTGGACGAGTGTCCGGTGCCGTCCCCGGTTAAGCACCCTCTCCCCCGCCCCGATCACTGCCGGAGGTTCCCAGTGAGCATCACCACCAAGCTCTTCTCCCGCCACCGCGACGAGCCTGCCACCGTCGACGTCTCGACGGTCGACGGGGACGAGCTGCCCACGGGCGCTGCCGACATCGACCAAGAGACGGAGGCTGTGGACGTCGACGCGCTGGACACGGCCGTGTCCACTGGCGCGGTTGGTGCCCCGTCGACGGCGCAGGCCGCGGCGACGTCGACAGACAGTCGCGCCGGTTCTCGCCGTGCGCGGAGGGTGCAGGAGGAGGCCGCGGCCGCACGTGCAGCCGCGTCACCATTGGCCCGCGAGAAGCCCTCCAAGCGATCGCGGAAGAAGCGGGCGATCCCGCACCAGGGCGGCAGGCAGAAGACGGAGAAAGAGCCGGCGCCCAAGCGCCCGCTGCGGCCGACGTCGACCGGATGGCTCGGCCGCGGGGGCGGGCAGGCCGTCTCGATTCAGCCCGCCGACGAGTTCCGCGCGACCACCGTGCAGGTGTGCGGGCTGTACCCGTTCTCGGTCGGCACCGGCACGCCCATGATCGGCGTGCCCCTCGGGAAGAACCTCGCCACGGGGGCGTCGGTCCTGTGCGACCCGATCAGCTGGTTCCAGCGGGCGCAGCTCATCTCCAACCCGTCGATGTTCGTCCTCGGCAAGCCAGGCCTGGGGAAGTCCTCGCTCACCCGCCGCATGGCGACAGGGCTCGCCGGATACGGGACGCTGCCGCTGGTCCTGGGCGACTTAAAGCCCGACTACGTGGACCTGATCCGCGCGATGGACGGGCAGGTCATCACCCTCGGCCGCGGCCGGGGGTACTTGAACATCCTCGACCCGGGAGAGGCGACCACGGCGGCTCAGCGCCTCCGCGACGATGCCGACCGGGCGCTCGAGCGGGCGGCGAAGCTCGACGCTCGCGGGGAGGACTCGACAGAGGAGCGCAAGCACGCCGTGAAGTCGCAGCGCCTTGCCTCGCAGGTGCTCGCGGACGCGCACGGCCGCCGGCACACGATGATCGCGGCGCTGCTGACGATCCTCCGCTCCGAGCCGCCGAGCGACCGAGAGGAGACAATCATCGACCGGGCGCTGAAGTACCTAGACGAGACCCACGAGGGCATCCCCGTCCTCGCAGACCTCCTCGCGGTGATTCAGGCGGCGCCGGACGAGATTCGACAGGTCGCCCTCGACCGCGGCGACCTCACCCGCTACAAGGCGATCACCGAGAACCTCGAAGCCTCATTGATCGGCCTCACCACCGGAGGCCGACTGGGCGAAATCTTCTCCCGCCAGACCACCACCCCGATGCGGCGGGACCGGCCGGTGGTCTACGACGTGTCCTCGATCGATGACTCTGAGGGCGATCTGCAGGCCAGCATCCTCCTCGCCTGCTGGTCCGCCGGCTTCGGAACGGTGAACGTCGCCTCGGCTCTCGCGGAGGCGGGGTTGGAGCCGCGACGGCACTACTTCGTGATCCTCGATGAGCTGTGGCGGGCGCTGCGCGCGGGCAAGGGCATGGTCGATCGCGTCGACGCGCTCACCCGTCTCAACCGCGCCCGCGGCGTCGGCCTCGCGATGATCAGCCACACCATGTCCGACCTCCTCGCGCTCGCCTCGCAAGAGGACCAGATGAAGGCCAAAGGCTTCGTGGAACGCTCCGGCATGGTCATCTGCGGAGGCCTCCCCGGCGCGGAGATGCCGCTGCTGACCTCGGCTGTGCCGCTCTCGAATGCGGAACAGTCGATGCTCACGAGCTGGCAGGACCCGCCCGCCTGGGATCCCGTCTCCGGGCACGAGTCCGAGCCTCCCGGCCGTGGCCGGTTCCTGATCAAGGTGGGCGGCCGTCCGGGCATCCCGATCCGGGTACAGCTCACCGCCGCCGAGCTGGACGTCAACGACACCAACAAGCTCTGGCACACCACCTCCCGCGCGGGACGGGCGAACGAGCCGCTGGCGACGGATCCGGTCGTGGTGGAGATCCTGCCGTGAACCTCTGGCTGGGCTTCGTCGGAGTCGTGATCTTCGGCCTCGGCAGCGTGTGTCACGTCGTCGTCCAGGGCACCGATGTGTGGACGCGGCGCGCGTTGACCCGGCCGCACGCGCTCTCGATTGTCGGCTGGATGCTCACCGCCGCCGGCGCAGCGGTTGTCGCCGCGGTGATGCTGCCGGCGCTCCCATGAGCTGCGCCTCGGCCGTCGTCTTCGAGGGCTACCTCTGGCGCTGCTCTCGAGCGGTGCCGGGGGACCATCGGTTCCACGTCACCGACCTTCCCGTCTCGTTCGTAGAGCGAGGCCTCGCGGTCCTCCACTGGGGGACCTCGCACCAAGCACCCGCCGACGACCGCACCCCGCGATGGTCTGGCCCGATCTACACGGAGGAACGCACGTGAGCGTCACAGCGAACAACCGGCGCCGCGAGCCCGGCAAAGCAGGCAACGACGGGTTGATGCTCGGCGGAGCCCTCGCAGCGATCGCCGCTATCGGCATCGTCTGGGTGTCCGTCGCCGTCGGGTCGCAGCTCGACGGTGTGAACGAGACCCTGCCGAAGGACCCGTTCGAGATCCTTTCGGGTCTCGCCCGCGGCACCGTCACCTGGTCGGCGTCTGCGACAGCGGTCGCGCTTTCCGCGGTCGGCGTCATCGTGTCGATCGCCCTGTGGCTGATGTGGATGCGCGCTCTCGGGCGGAAGAACCGTGCGAACGTCGACCGGGCGGCTCGGTACATGGCGACGGAGCGGGACCTCGCGCCGATGCTGAGCAAGGAGGCGATGAAGAAGTCCAAGCGGCTCGGCGTCGAGGGCTCGCCCGGGGTGCCCGTGGGACGCCTGGTGTCGACGGGGAAGATGCTCTACGCCTCGTTCGAGGACATGATCACCGTCGTCGCCGGCCCGCGGGTGGGCAAGTCGACGTCGCTGGTCATCCCGGCGATCATCGCCGCCCCGGGTGCAGTCGTCACGACGTCGAATAAGCGCGACGTGCTCGACGCGACTCGCGACGTGCGCCAGAAGGAGGGGCCGGTGTGGGTGTTCGACCCGCAGCGTGTGGCTCGCGAGGACGCGACCTGGTGGTGGAACCCCCTCTCCTACGTCACCGACGACGTGCGCGCCGCGAAGCTCGCGCAGTACTTCGCCTCCGGGTCCCGGGCGACGGACGCGAAGACGGACGCCTTCTTCGATGGCGCCGGACAGAACCTCCTCGCCGGGATGCTGCTCGCGGCCGCAGTCGGCGGGCGACCGATCGCGCAGGTGTTCTCCTGGCTGACGGACTCGACCGATGAGGAGCCGGTGCGGCTGCTGCGAGAGGGGGGCTACCCGATGATCGGGGACGCCGTGCTCGGCATCATCCAGTCGACCGACAAGCTGCGCGGCTCGGTGTACTCGACCGGTCAGGAGATGGCCGCGTGCTTGAAGAACACGCAGGTCGCGGACTGGGTGAACCCTCGCGGCGCCGCGGACCCGCGGCCGCAGTTCGACGCGGCAGAGTTCGTCCGAGGCTCCGGCACGCTCTACTCGCTGTCCAAGGAGGGCGCCGGCACCGCCGGCCCCCTCGTCACCGCGCTCACCGCGGCCACTCTCGAGGCGGCGACCGACCTCGCGGACACCTCGCCCGGAGGCCGACTGCGCACGCCGCTCGTCGGGATCCTCGATGAGGCCGCGAACGTCTGCCGGTGGCGGGACCTCCCCGACCTGTACTCACACTTCGGCTCCCGCGGCATCCCCATCATGTCGGTGTTCCAGTCCTGGTCCCAAGGCGTCGCCGTGTTCGGCAAGGAGGGCATGCTGAAACTGTGGAGCGCGTCGAACGCGTTCCTCTACCTCGGGAGCGTCAAGGAGAACGACTTCCTCCAGAACGTCTCCGAACTCGTCGGAGACTACGACCGTGAGACGACCTCCGCCAGCTACAACAAGGGCGTCCGGTCGACGTCGACCGCGTTGAAGCGGGAGCGGATTCTGACTGTGGACGAGCTGGGCGCGATGCCCCGCGGCCGCGCGGTGATGCTCTCCACCGGATCGCGTGCCGCGCTGCTACGAACCGTGCCGTGGTACGAGGGCGCGAAGGATCAGGTCGCGGCGATCAAGGCGTCCATCGCCGCGCACGACCCGGCCGGCGCTCCTGCAGGAGCGCGCGTGGCGCCGGCGGCGGCGATGCCGACGTCACCGGTGATCGCGCAGCCGGCGGTCGCAACTGTGAAATCCGCACCGGCGACACCTCCGATTGACCTGGCGTCGTCTATGCGGGCACTGATGCAACGCGAGGACGCGCAGGAGCGCACCGATGGATGACGTCGACCCGATCGATTCCGACGAGTTCGACGCTGCGGCGCCAGCAGAAGGGGGTTCTCCGGTAACGGGGAGCCCCCTTGGGGTTGCGGGCGGCATGGGGTCCGCTGTGGAGGACGCGCTGGGCGCTCTCGACGTCGACGCTCTCGTAGCCGACGCGGCGACAGCCGTCGTCGCGCAGCTCGTCAGCAAGCTCGCGAAGGACGCCCTCAGCGCCGCGCTGACACCTGAACGTGTCGAGATCCTCCGGGAGCGCACGGTAGCGGCCGTGGAGCGCGCGTTCGAGCCGCCAACCGGCGACGAGGACCCCACTACGGCAGACGAGACGGTCTACGGCTCGGTGGATGAGTGGCTGCGGAAGTACTGGCGCTTCACCTACCGGCGCCGCGTCTCCGCCAAGGGACAGGGCACCGGCCGGTGGAAGGCCGAATGGTGGAACACCGACGAGGCCGTGCAACGACTCGAAGCCCTCTGGCGAGGTTGGGAGGCTGCACGCCTGGACCCAGGACTCGGGACGAGTACCTGGTGGATCAATCACGCCGCCCCGCACATGACTGCACTTCTCGCCGTTGACGGGCCGTTTGCGGACGCGAAAGACGAGAACAACGTGGGAGACCCGTTGCCCTACAAGCGCCCCCCAAAACATCTCTTCCCGCCCGACAAGCAGCCGGGAGAGCGAGAACCGGCGCTGGTGTCACCCTTGCAGTGATGCTGGAAATCATCGTCGGCTCGCGACGAGTAGCGCGCCTTACCCCTTACAGGCGAACGGGAGGCTACCAGCCATCATCAGCGCAGCCTGCTCTGCCTTCGTGCGACAGTCTGCAGAGTGTGCAAGGCTGCACTTTGTGATTGGAAGTGCAGAAAATGGCGTGGCGCGAATGCGTGAGCGTCGAGAGCTGCTCGGCAGCCGTGCCCGCCAGTTGGCTCTCGAGCGAGGCCTGAACGGCTTCACGGTGGATGAGCTCTGCGCTGATATCGGCGTTTCACGCCGGACGTTCTTCAACTACTTCCCGACGAAGGAGCAGGCCGTGCTCGGCCGGCCGGAGGAAGGGCTCGAGGGCGAGGCAGCCGCCCGGTTCCTCGCCGGCGGCGGCGCACCGGGCGAAATCTCCGCCGACCTGCTCCTCGGCCTGGTCGACCTTGCAGTCGAGCACTACGAGGGAATCGGCCTCACACCCGAAGGGGCTCAGCAGCTC
The DNA here is from genome assembly GCF_017355185.1 of Rathayibacter sp. SD072. GTDB lineage: Bacteria > Actinomycetota > Actinomycetes > Actinomycetales > Microbacteriaceae > Rathayibacter. The sequence continues at coordinate 7,403 of NZ_JADILJ010000003.1, forward strand.
TTCGCTCTGTTTGAACGAGAGCCGAAACTGCTCGCCGCGCTCCTACAGGTGGGCAGTGAGCGCGATCGGATCCTCGAGCGCCTTTGCGCTAAGCGAGAGGGGCTCGAGTCGAGCGACGTTCGGATCCGCCTCGCCGTGCAGCTCGTCGGCACCCTCGCCCGGCACGCCGTCGAAGAGTCCCTCGCCTGCGACGCGGCCTGGTCCTTCGACGAGATCCTCCGCTCTCGTGTGGAGCTCGCCCGAGCGCTCTTCAACCTCACTGCCTCAGATGCCCGTCCCAACCCCGAAGAGGACCGATGACCACCGCCACCGCCAAGCCCCTCCTGCTCACGCAGCGCAGGATCTGGATCATCTTCTCGGCGCTCATCGCCGGCATGCTGCTCTCCAGCCTCGACCAGACCATCGTCTCGACCGCGATGCCCACCATCGTCGGCCAGCTCGGCGGAGTCGAGCACCAGGCCTGGATCACCACGGCCTACCTGCTCGCGACCACGATCGTCATGCCGATCTACGGCAAGTTCGGCGACGTGCTCGGCCGCCGCAACCTGTTCCTGATCGCGATTGCCCTGTTCACGGTCGCCTCGATCGGCTGCGCGTTCGCGGGCGACTTCTGGAGCTTCGTGGTGTTCCGCGCCCTGCAGGGCCTCGGCGGCGGCGGGCTGATGATCCTCTCGCAGGCGATCATCGCCGACATCGTGCCGGCCAACGAGCGCGGCAAGTACCTCGGCCCGATCGGCGCGGTCTTCGGCCTCTCGGCCATCGCAGGGCCGCTGCTCGGCGGCCTGTTCGTCGACCACCTGACCTGGCAGTGGGCCTTCTACATCAACATCCCGATCGGCATCGCCGCGTTCGCGATCGCCTGGTTCACCCTCACCCTCCCCAGCAAGAAGGCGCAGAAGCGCATCGACATCCCCGGAGTCGTCCTGCTCTCGGCCGCGACGACGCTCCTCATCTTCTTCACCGACTTCGGCGGCGACGCCGACCACGGCTGGGGCGCCGCCTCGACGTGGCTCCTGGGAGCGGGCTTCCTCGTCACAGCCGCCGGCTTCGTCTGGGCGGAGGCGCGGGCCGAGGACCCGATCATCCCGCTCAGCCTCTTCCGCAACCCGATCTTCGTGAACGCGACTGCAATCGGCCTCACGCTGGGCCTCGGCATGTTCTCGGTGATCGGATTCCTGCCCACGTTCCTGCAGATGGCGTCGGGAACCTCCGCCGCCGCCTCCGGGCTGCTGATGCTGCCGATGATGGTCGGCCTGATGGGCACGTCAATCGCCTCCGGCCTCCTGATTACCCGCACCGGCAAGTACAAAATCTTCCCGATCGTCGGCGCGATCCTGACCGCGCTCGCGATGACGGCGATGACCTCGCTGACCGCCGAGACGCCGATCTGGCTGATCTGCGTCTACCTGCTGATCTTCGGTGCGGGGCTCGGCTTGATCATGCAGGTGATCGTGCTGGTGGTGCAGAACGCCGTTCCCGCCGAGCAGATCGGCACGGCGACCAGCTCCAACAACTACTTCCGCGAGGTCGGCGCCGCGCTCGGAGTCGCCATCTTCGGCACGATCTTCACGAACTCGCTAACTGAAAAGCTGACGGCAGTCTTCGCCGGAGCCGGCGACGCGTCCGCCGGTGCCTCCGCGGCGACGCTCGATCCGCAGACGCTCGCCACCCTGCCCGACTCCGTACGGGACGGAGTGGTCGACGCCTACGCAGACTCTCTCGCGCCAGTGTTCTGGTACCTCATCCCGTTCATCCTGCTGGCCCTCGTGCTCGCGATCTTCCTCAAGCAGATCCCGCTCTCGGACCAGGCCGGCATGGTCGCGCGCGGCGAAGCCATCGGTGGCGCCGAAGCGGAGCGTCTGTTCAAGGAGGACGATGACGCCAGTGGCGCAACGAGTTCGACTACTCCCACGCGGGGCGCACCGACGGCATGAGCATCGACTACAGAGAAGCAGACCATTCCGGTCTACTCAGCCGAGTGAGTGGGCTGCGGAGCTGAGGCGTTCGAAGGCCGCATCGACGAGCGTGCCGAGGTCGGCGTCATCTGCGGTGGCCCAGTGTTCCCAAGCGACGTCAACGGCCGCGAGTGCGGCATTCGCGAGGACCCTCGCAGTGAAGGCATCAGGGATGCGCTCGGCGAGAGCGTCCGCGAGCGCAACGGCGCTTTCCGCTCGGCGCTCCCGCAGCCGGGAGGTGAGCGTCGGCTCGCTCATGATCAAGCGCAAGCGAGACCGGTAGCTACCGGGGGCCTCGGCGGCGACGAGGACGACCGGCTCGATCGCGAGACGCACAAGTTGCCAACTCGACAGTCGGGCGTCCGCGGGAAGGGCGCGAAGGGCCGCAGCGTGATCGAGCCGATTGCTTTCGACAGCAGCGATGACCACGTCCTCTTTGCTGCCGAAGTACCGGAAGAAGGTCGCTCGTGAGATTCCGGCCTCGCGGGCCGCTTCCTCGACAGTGACGGAGGAGTAGCCCCGTTCGAGAAACACGTCCAGAACCGCCGCCGCGAACTGGGCGCGGAGGAGTTCTCGTGCCCGATCCCGTACTCCCGCAACCATGTTTCGAGCATAGGATGTGAGACGCGGTATCAGAGTGGATACGCAGTATCAGCTGTCTCAGTCCATCCGAGCCGGGAGAATCGATGTCCACGACCACCGCTGCACCCAGCGCAACAGGTAGGAAGGTGCGTCCAAATCTCGTGATCGCCGTTCTGGCCTTCGCGGGCATGGGCGCGTCTTTCATGCAGACGATCCTGATCCCGATTCAGGCGAAGCTCCCCGAGCTGCTCGACGCGAGTCGGGACGATACAGCCTGGGTCATCACCGTCACCCTCTTGGTCTCGGCGATCTGCACGCCCGTTTCGGGCAAACTCGGCGACATGTACGGCAAGCGCCGCGTCGCGGTCGTGCTGCTCTCCCTCCTGATCCTTGGATCGGTGATCAGCGCGCTCTCGCCGACCGTCGTGCCCCTGATCATCGGTCGGGGCCTTCAGGGCACGGGCATGGGAGTGATTCCGCTGGGCATTTCGATCCTCCGCGACGTTCTCCCGAAGGAGCGCCTGGGCTCGGCGATTGCCCTGGTCAGCGCGACTCTCGGCGTCGGAGGAGCGCTCGGCCTGCCTGTCAGTGCTCTCGTCACCGAGAACCTCGACTGGCACGCCCTCTTTTGGGTGGCCGCCGCGATCGGGGCCGTGGCCCTGGTGCTCTTCCTCGTCGTTGTCCCGGCCGGGCGCTCGAACGCGCACGGCAGGTTCGACTTCGGTGGTGCCGTTGGACTCGCGATCGGCCTTGTCGGCCTCCTTCTGGCCGTGTCCCGCGGCAATGAGTGGGGGTGGGCTAGTGCTCCCACGCTTATCTCTGCAGGAGTCGGACTCGTGGCGCTCCTGGTGTGGGGCTGGTATGAGCTGAGGCAGAGCAATCCGCTCGTCGACCTGCGGGTGAGCGCTCGCGGGCCTGTCCTGATGACGAATCTTGCGTCCGTCGCGATGGGCTTTGCCCTGTTCTCCTCCAGCATTGTGTTCCCTCAACTGCTCCAGCTCCCCGAGCGCACCGGCGGACTCGGTTTGCCGCTTCTGGAGGCGAGTCTGATCCTCATGCCCTCAGGCCTCGCGATGCTGGCGATGTCACCCGTCGCCGGCCGGGTGGAGAAGCGGGTCGGCCCGAAGCCGCTGCTGGTCGCCGGGGCAGTCATCATCGCCCTCGCCTACCTCGCCGCCGTGGTGCTCGAACCGACCGTCTGGCTGGTGCTGGTGATCAACGTCGTGATCGGCATTGGGATTGGGTTGGGTTACGCGGCCATGCCGACGTTGATCATGCGCGCTGTTCCGGCGAGCGAGAGCGGCGCGGCCAACGGCCTGAACACTCTGATGCGAGCCCTGGGCACGAGCATCGCTTCCGCTGCAGTGGCGGCGGTGCTGGCGAACTCCGCTGTCGGCGGCTCGGGGGCCTCGGTGCCCTCCGAGTCGGGCTTCGCTCTCGCCCTTCTCTTCGGTCTCGCCGCGGCGGTCCTCTGCGCCGCCCTCGCCGCGTTCATCCCGAAGCCTCGGGGGATACCGGATGAGGAGCCGGCGCTTCCCGACGGCGTGCTGCCGAGCTCCGGGTCGGCCGACCGATCACCTCTACTGCGCACGCAGTAGTCGGACCGCCGCACGCAGACGACGCCGCTCCAGAAGGAAGCGGCAATCCTGAAGAAGCGCCGCACCACTCAGGGCGATGACGTACCCGAGACGAAGGAGAACGAGATGCTCACCTCGAAGAACACTGTGCAGGAATGGTTCGACGACGCCATCGGCGGCCCGATCCTTCGGGAGGTCCTCGCTCAGGGCGGCCAGTCGGCCGATGATCTCGAGCCCGCCGCGGGCCTCAGCCTGCGGACACTCGTCGAGCTCGGCGGTGGCCGATTCCCGCAGGAGCTGGTCGACACGCTCGTGAAGCAGGCGAACGGCGGTGTCGTCCCGTCCGAGGAGACGCAGGAGGAGCTTGCCGCCGAGGGCCGGTTCACCGGTCGCACGGTGATCGTCACCGGCGCCGGCTCGGGAATCGGCCGCGCCACTGCGCGCCGCCTCGTCCGCGAGGGCGGCTGCGTGATCGCTGTCGACGTGGCGCCGAAGGGCATCGACGAGCTCGCCGCCTCCTCCCCCAAAGGCACAGTCGTCGCCGTGATCGCAGACATCACCTCGGCCGACGGCGTCGCGGCAATCATCGCGGCCGCAGGGGAGCGCATCGACGGTCTCGCGAACATCGCGGGGATCATGGACGGGATGACGCCTCTGCACGAAACCGAGGACGCCCTCTGGCGCCGAGTGTTCTCAGTGAACGTCGACGGCACGTTCGCGCTCAGCCGCGCAGTGCTCCCGGTGATGCTGGCGCGGGGCCGCGGCTCCGTGGTCAACATCGCGTCGGAGGCGTCACTGCGGGGCAACGCGGCCGGCACCGCCTACACGGCCTCCAAGCACGCGGTCGTGGGCATCACGAAGAGCGCAGCGTTCCTGTACGGGCCCTCCGGCATCCGCACCAACGCCGTCGCTCCCGGCCCGACTGCCACAGCGATCGAGGGGACCATGGCGTCCGACTTCGCGCGTGAGCGGCTCGCGCCGTTCTTCACCCTCATCCCGCCGGTGGTGTCAGCGGACACGATGGCAGCCTCGATCACGTGGCTCCTGAGCGACGACTCAGCGAACGTCAACGGCATCGTGCTCGCCTCCGACGGCGGCTGGTCCGTCCAGTAGAAGTCAGGAGCGCGACTCGCGCAGCTCCCGGCTAATCGCACGCAGGCCGGTCTCGAGAGCCTCAAGCTCGTCCTGACTCAGGCGCGAGAGGACGTCCTCGCCCAGCTCCGGCCTCGCAGCCATGAGCTCGCGGACGACCGCCCGGCCGAGGTCTGTCGCGTGAATCCGACGGACGCGGTGATCAACCCGATCCTCCTCCCGAACGATCAGGCCGGCTGCAGCGAGGCGGTCGACAAGCTTCGACATCGACGGCATCGACACAGCAAACGCATGGGCGAGGCCGGCTCCGGTCGCTCCCTCGTCGGTCGTGACGACAACCGTAAGTGCCTTCAACTGCTGGATCGTCAGGTCCGTCGTCATCAGAGGCTCGAGGACCCGCGGGATCGAGCGCACAGTGATCGCTATGGACAGCGCCTCGATGCTCGTCATCGTGCGCGCCCGGGCGTCATCGGTTCCCATTCGCTCACCGTAGGTGTCAGCGGATACCCAGCACAATTACTTAGTGCCCGGCTAACCTTTTTGACAGAGCAAGTGATCGATCCGGAGTCGTGTCGGCGCGTCCACGAAAAGGCAGGGGATACCCCTCAGCTCGGTGGAGGCCCGGGAAGATCGCGGGTGCCGCGCCGCACGGCGCGACGAAAGCGAGAGACGATGACCGCCACGAACGACACCCTCGACCTCGAGGCCGCCCGCGAGAAGTACCGCCACGAGCGCGACCGCCGCCTCCGACCCGATGGCGTCACCCAGTACAAGCGCGCGGCCGGCGAGTTCGGCTATTACGCGAAGGACCCGTATACCGAGCGCGTCGAGCGGGAACCTGTCGAGGACCGCGTCGAGGTCCTCGTGATCGGCGCCGGCTTCGGCGGACTCCTCACCGCCGCACGTCTACGTGAAGCCGGAGTGGAGTCGATCAGGCTGATGGACGAAGCGGGCGATGTCGGCGGCACTTGGTATTGGAACCGCTACCCGGGAGTCCGCTGCGATATCGAATCGTACGTCTACATGCCTCTGCTCGAAGAGGTCGGCACGATGCCGACCGAACGCTACGCGCCAGGCGAGGAGATCCGCCAACACTCCGTCGCGATCGCGCAGCACTACGGGCTCTACCGAGATGCACTGTTCCAGACCCGGGCCACGTCGCTCGATTGGGACGAGGAGTCCGACGAGTGGATCGTCGTCACCGACCGCGGCGATCGCTTCCGCGCGCGCTTCGTCGTCACCTCCTCGGGCACGATGACGCAGGCCAAGCTCCCCGGCATCCCGGGGATTGAGACGTTCCGCGGGCACACCTTCCACACCAGCCGCTGGGACTACGGCTATACCGGAGGTTCAGCGGACGGGGGTCTGACGGGTCTCGCCGACAAGCGCGTCGCGGTCGTGGGCACTGGAGCGACCGGTCTGCAGGTCGTTCCGCACGTCGGCGCCGACGCCCGCGAACTCGTCGTGTTCCAGCGCACACCCTCCACCGTTGACGTCCGTGACAACCGGCCTACCGACCCGACGTGGGTGGAGTCGCTTCAACCGGGTTGGCAGCGCAAGCGGATGGAGAACTTCCTCGCCGTGCTCGCCGGCGAGCCGGTGGGGGAGAGTCTCGTGCAAGACGGCTGGACGGCGACGACCGCCCTGCAGCGGCAGATTCTCACAGGAGCGGTGGACCAGAGCCTCACGCTCGAGGAACGCGAGCGGCGCGATGAGCTCGATGACCTCGCGACGATGAATCGTCTCCGAGCCCGTGTCGACGAGATCGTGGAAAACCCGGCGACAGCCGAAGCCCTGAAGCCGTGGTATCGCTACATGTGCAAGCGGCCCGGTTTCAGCGACACCTACCTCCCGACTTTCAACCGGCCGAACGTGACTCTCGTCGACACCGCCGACGCAGGCGGGATCACGCGGGTGACCGAGACGTCCGTCGTCGTCGGGGACACCGAGTACGAGGTCGACTGCCTCATCTTCGCCACCGGCTTCGAGGTCGGCATCTCCGGCGTCATGTCGGGCACGCTGCCCGTCACCGGGCGCGGCGGGCGCACGCTTTTGGAGGCATGGGCCCGCGGCCCCCGCACGCTGCACGGCTTCTCGTCGCACGGCTTCCCGAACCTGTTCCATCTCAGCGGCATTCAGAACGCGAACTCGGTGAACTTCGCGCACATCCTGCTCGAGCAGGCCGAGCACATCGCCGCCGTCATTGCTCGCGGCCGCGAGGTCGGCGCCCGCTACCTCGAGCCCAGCGCCGAGGCGGAGGAGGCGTGGGTGCGCACCGTGCACGAGACCGCTAGCGACACTCGGGCGTTCCAGGCCGAGTGCACGCCCGGCTACTACAACGGTGAGGGCAGCCGCTCCATCGCAGGAGCCGCGTACAGTCCGGGACCGATCGCGTTCCACCGTCTTCTGCGTGAGTGGCGAGTGGCCGGCATGGGAGACGTGTTGGTCGGCGCGTCGGTCGGAGCCGCGCGATGAGGCGCATGCTCGTTTCCCTGGCGGTGCCGTCCGTGCTGCTACTCGCGGGATGCACTACGGCCGCGACTCCGGACGACACTGCCGCGCCGACGGCAGCGGAGCAGACTGCTGAACGTGTCGTTCAGGTGTCGGATGTCCATGAGGCGACTGGAATGACCCTTTTAGAGGGTCCGACGTTCGGCCCCGACGGGGGCCTCTATGTCGTTGACGTGGTGGCTCCGTCGGGGGAGGGCAAGGTTCTCCGCGTGGACGTCGAGGACGAAAGCGCTGAGACCGTCTACACCGACGACGCGAGCGTGCTGACCTCGGCGCAGTTCGGGCCGGCGGACGGGCGGCTCTACGTGACCGACTTCGTCGGCGGTGCGGTGCGCAGTATGACGACTGATGGCACCGATGTCCGCGAAGTCTTCGCGGGCCCCGTCGACGGGGTGCCGATGCAGCCCGACGACATCGCGTTCGGTCGTGACGGTGCGCTCTACGTCACCGACGCGGCGGGAGCGACTGCACCCTACTGGGAAGCGAGCGGTCGCATCGTCCGCATCGATCCGTCGACCGCGGAGGCGACCGTGCTCGCCTCCGGGCTGCCCTCACCGAACGGGATCGGCTTCTCGCCCGAGTACGACGCACTCTGGGTAGGTCTGAACACTGGCAACCGCATCGACAGGCTTACGCTCTCCCCTGACGGTTCGGAGGTTGCGACCGCTCACCCCGCGATTTACGCCTCGGCGGGCGTTGGCCAAGTCGATTCGATCGCGGTGGACGCGGACGGCAACCTCTACGTTGGAGTGCATAACCGTCCGGTGATCCTGATCTACGACGTCGAGGGCGCCCTTGTGACCACGGTGGCGGTGCCGACGGAGGAGGCATCGGGCCTCAGTTCCGCGACCAACGTCGCCATAGCGCCGGGCACCACGGACGCCTACGCGACGATCAGCGGCGCCGAGGGTGGCTTCGTCTACCGCTTCACCGCCCTCGCTGAGGGGATCCCGCAGTCCAACGGAGGTTGAGCGGCGGGAGTCAGTCGCTCTTGAGAGTCCCGGTTCCTCGGGTGATGACGCGGTTTCCCAGGAGCTGGGTCGGGCGAGTGTTGCCGGGGTGAGCTGAGTCGAGGTCGGCGAGCTGCTCCGCGGAGAGCTGGACCGGAGCGGTCAACACGATCCACTGCACGTTCTCCGTGCAGGGGGGCGTGGTGAGACTGCCCTCGTAGGCGAAGTGATCCAAGGATGCGGGGAGCAGGGCTGCCACGTCGAGGTCGAGGTCAGCCTCTGCCCCCGCCTCAGCAGCCTCGGCCGCTCCGGTGGTGAAGGGGTCGTATGCGGCCGATGCTGCACCCTGTTCTGCCAGGACGCCGATGACGAGCCGGTCACCGGCCTCGTTCTGGTGGACGAAGTGGAACTCGGCCTCGGCGGTGACGCCATCGACGGTGTGCTCGGAGGGAGTGTGCACGTGCATCTGCGCGAGCTCGTAGCTTGCGCCGTCGTACGAGACGGATGACCCGTCGCCCTCGTCGGCAAGCTGAACGGTGTGACCGGTGTCCTCGAGCTCGCCCTCCGAAGCCTGAGCTGCGACCTCAATCGGTGCTCCGGTTGCCGTGATCGAGGTGGGCAGATCGATGGGGGACTGCCGAGTGCCGGTCGCGCAGGAGGTGAAGCCGGGGTCCAGAGCGCCCCAGCCGATCGGGCCGGAGGCGCCCTCGTACGACCAGTGCGGGTCGGCTGCGGCGGGTCCCTGAGACTCGGGCTCAGTGGTCGTCGCGCATCCACTAAGGAGAAGAGCGCCGGCAGCGGCGAGGACGGTGAGGGGGAGGGGAGCGGAGCGGGACATGGCGAATTCCTGTCTGTTCGGTCCACGCTCTGCGGCGGGACGGGAGCGGGTGTGCTCCGGTCCTTCGAGACTCGCGGACCCTGGTTCTGTGGCCGTCGTCCGTGCGGATCGACGGGCCTCGTCCTTCTGCAGTAGTCGTTGAACCGAACACATCAGGTACGGTCCGCCTCGCTGTGGCGAGGGTCAGTCCGAAGGGTGCTCCGAGTTGCGGCGGATCATCGCGAGGTAGAGGTCGATGCTGTCGCCGAGCGCGATCGACGTCAGGACCGGCGAGGGGTCGAGCGCGAGCATCAGCGGATCGTTTGCGGTCATGAGCGAGCCGCCGAGACCCGGTCCAGGCCGATTTCGAGGAGGAAGCCGACACTGGCGAGAACGCTGCTCACGATCACGGAGGCGACGTAGCCTGCATGCAGCGTTCCGCGGAGTGCCCGGGTGGTGAGGCTGCGCGAGCGCTGAACGATGGGCGTGACGGCGGACATGAGGACCTCCTTGAGGGCGGCGCGGGGTGCGCTGCGATGAGATCTACGATTCCGCCGGACGAGCGCTGGGTCGTCATCCCTGAGAACCGACCGGCTGCTCCGGATGCAGTAGTTCGCTGCTGAGTCGGGCGCTCTCGGCCTCAGCCGGCTAGGCCGGCGCGGTAGGTCAGGGCGACGAGTTGGGCGCGGTCGCGAGCTCCGAGCTTGGCCATTGCCCGGTTGGCGTGGGTCTTCACCGTGAAGGGCGAAACGAACATCTGTGCCGCGATCTGTGTGTTGTCGGCTCCCGTGGCGATCGCGATCACAACGTCCCGCTCTCGGGGCGTCAGTGCCGCGAAGCGGTCAAGGATCGCGGGATCGACCATGGGGGTCGGGGTTCTTGACACTTGGCCGATCAGTACCGCGCTCGCGGCGGACGAGAGCGCGCCGCCTCCGGCTGCCACCTCGCGGATACCGTCTGCGAGTGCGTCCGGGCCGACCCCCTTGCTCAGGAACCCGTTCGCTCCAGCCCTGAGCGCGGCGAGCACGTTCTCATCCGTGTCGAAAGTGGTGAGCACGACGATTCGCAGCCGATCGGCGGGGATTCGCTCCCGGATGCGCCTCGTGGTCTCGACGCCGTCGATCCCTGGCATGCGGATGTCCATGAGTACGACGTCGACATCGAAATCATTGAGTAGCGCGAGTGCCTCGAGCCCGTCACCGGCGAGGGAGACCACATCGATGTCAGCTGGGGGAGCGAGGATCGCGCGTAGACCCTCGCGGATCATTGCTTGGTCGTCGACGATCATGACCCGGATCATGCGTGTGCGCTCCCGTCGATCCGCAAAGTCGCCTCTACAGCGAATCTGTCTTCTTCGTCGCGGATGACCAGTCGCCCACCCGCGGAGGCGACACGTTCCCGCATTCCCACCAGACCGTACCCGCGTCGCTCCGGCTGGACGGCATCGGGCCGCTTCGCATTCGAGACGGTGATCTCAAGAGTGCGCCCGCGGGCCGAGGTCGTCACCTCGACCGGCCCAGTCCCATGCTTCTGCGAGTTGGTGAGGGCCTCCTCGACCACGCGATAAGCCGCGGTGCTCACCTCTGGGTCGAGCTGGGCGGGAGGTTCGCACAAGTCGGACGTGACGTCTGCTCCCACGTGCTGGAACCCCGCGATCAGCGTGGGGATGCGAACGAATTCGGCAGCTGGTCCGCCGAGCCCCTCCTCGTTGTCCTCCGTGCGCAGGACATGCAGAATTCGCTGCGTCTCGCCGAGGACTGACTGGACACTCGTCCTCGCTGAATTCAGTGACGTCCTCGATGCCTCCGCTCCTTCGGGCAGGTTGACCTGCGCGACGCTCAGATGAATGTTGAGGACCGCGATCTCGTGGCCGACGATGTCGTGCAGGTCGCGGGCGATTCTGAGGCGCTCTTCGGCGACGCGCTGGTGCGTCTCGGCGTCCCTGCTCGCGAGGGTCTGCCGGGTCCGCTCTGCGAGTTCCGTCCGATAGCGGATGTGGCTGCGCAACGCGCTGCCGGTTGCCGCCGCGGTGAAGGAGCAGGTCAGGGCGACGAAGGCGGTGGGGTCGACGGCGCCGAGCCCGTCAGACCCGATCACAGCGAGGTAGACGGCTGCGCCGAGGACACCTCCGATGAGGGCGCCAGGGAGCCCGCGGAGAGTGATCGTCAAGGCCGTGAAGACCACGATGGTCCAGGTGACGAGAGGGTCGCCACCGAACGCGGTCGCCGAAAGTGGGCCGAGGGCGAGGATCGCGGTCCCGAGCCACAACCGAGTCTGGGGGGCGCGCGGCCCCACTCGGAGGGGGATGCGGACGATGCCAATCCCAACGAGAGTCAGCGCAAGGGCGACGTAGTCACCGGCAGCTCCGCCGTCCTGAATCAGCAGGTAGGACTCGGTGGCCGCGGCGAGGAGAGAGACGACGAGACTCGCGAGATCGAGGAAGCGGATGCGCCGCGACCACACCCCTGCGTCGCTGTCTATTTCGGCAACAGTCGAGGGTGGTGCGACGGAGGGCATGTCCTCATTCTTCTCGTCGCTCGTCCGCGGAACGTACTGCCGAAGCAGTAGGCCGAGCCGTCTTGCCGGACGATTCGCCCCGGGCAGCGGATGGACGACTCTCGACGTATTCAGTCTTCCCCTTCGCTTTGAGGAGCCACCGTGTCCACATTTCTCGCCCGTCTAGGGCGGTACAGCGCCCGCCACCGATTGGTGGTGATCGGTGCTTGGCTGATCGTGTTCGCCGGTCTGATCGCAACCCTGATCGTCGGCACGAACATCGGAGGCGTGAAGGCCGCCGAGACGTCCGTGCCGAACTCCGCAGCGTCCGAGGCGCTCGACCGCATGAACGAGGAATTCCCGAGCGCCTCCGACACCTCCGCGACGACGCTTCAGCTGGTCTTTGAGCCTGTCGGTGGCTCGGTCACCGATCCCGCGGTGTCGGCGCAGATCGCCGCGGTGCTCGCCGACGCAACTGCGTTGCCCGGAGTCGAATCGGTCAGCGACCCGTTCGATGCCGCCCGGCCGAACGTCTCCCAGGACTCGAGCCTCGCCGTCGCGACGCTCGGATACGGCGAACTCTCGATGGCCGACCAAAAGGCGGACTACGCCGCTGCTCTCGAACTGCAAGGGAACGCACCGGCCGATCTGGGAGTCGAGCTCGGCGGCAATCTCGTCCCCATCGGAGCGCCGGCACCCGGCATCGGCGAAGGCGTAGGAGTCGTCATCGCGTTCCTCGTCCTGATTCTCACCTTCGGATCACTCCTCGCGGCTGGCGTCAATCTGCTCATCGCAGTCTTCGGGGTGGGTGTCGGCCTCGTCGGAGTGCTCGCGTACGGATCGCTCTTCCCGCTCGGCGAGAACGCCATCATCCTCGCTTCGATGCTGGGACTTGCGGTCGGTATCGACTACACCCTGTTCATCCTTTCGAGGTTCAGGATCGAGGTGAGATCGGGCAAAAGCGTCGAGGACGCCGTGGCGCGGGCAACCGGCACTGCGGGCACCGCAGTCGTCTTCGCTGGGCTAACCGTGATCGTCGCTCTCGTGGCGCTCCTTGTGGCGAATTTGAGCTTTGTCACCGAAATGGGCATCGCCGCCGCTGCAGCTGTCCTGGTCGCGGTGCTGATGTCACTGACTCTCCTGCCCGCGCTCCTCAAGACTCTCGGACTTCATGCTCTGTCCAAGAAGCAGCGTGCAGAGGTTCTCGCGGGCCACTACGCAGTCGAAGGCGGGAAGCAGAAGCGCGGCGTCATGCGCGGTTGGGGCAGCTTCGTCGTCAACCGACCGATCATCTCCGCTCTCGCCGGTATCACCCTTCTGGTGATCGTCGCGCTCCCGATGTTCAGCATGAAGACCGCCTTCAACATCCCCGGAGGCGCTAACCCGGACTCGACGGAGCGCACCGCCTACAACCTCATCGTCGATGAGTTCGGCGGGATCCAGAGCCCCTTGATCGTGCTCGCCGAGGGCCAAGACGTCACCTCGCACACCGGAAGCGTCCAGTCCCGGATTGCTCAGCTCGACGGCGTGAAGCAGGTCGTGCCCGCCGAGATCTCGACGGATGGCACGATGGCGCGGATCATCGTCATTCCCGAGGGCAGCCCGATTGATCAGGAAACCAAGGACATCGTGCACACCCTGCGCGAGGACGCCGATGCCCTCTCCGGCGTTCACCTCGAGGTGACAGGGGAAACCGCGATCGGGATCGACCAGGACGCGGCACTCATGAGCGCGCTGGTGAAGTACATCATCGTCATCGTGGCCATCTCGCTGGTCTTGCTAATCGTGATGTTCCGCTCGCTCCTCATCCCCCTCATCGCCACCCTCGGTTACCTGTTGTCAGTCGGCGCCTCCTTTGGTGCGAGCACTGCCGTGTTCCAGTGGGGGTGGCTCGATGCGCTGATCGCCGCGCCCCAGGGTGACCCGATGCTCAGCTTGCTGCCGCTGCTCCTGGTCGGCGTGCTCTTCGGCCTGGCGATGGACTATCAGGTGTTCCTGGTCTCAAGAATCAAGGAAATGCACGATAAGGGCATGTCCCCGAAGGACGCGATCCGGGAGGGCTTCGCGCGATCCGGACCGGTCCTTGTCGCTGCCGCGGCGATCATGACGGTGGTCTTCGGCGGGTTCGCTACCGGCGAGTTCGCCATCGGCGCCTCAATCGCCTTCGGGCTGATGGTCGGCGTGATGGCGGATGCGTTCATCGTCCGCCTCGTGCTGATGCCGGCCTTGCTGAGCCTGCTCGGCTCCTCCGCCTGGTGGATGCCGAAGTGGCTCGACCGCATCGTTCCGAGGATCGACACCGAGGGTCACGCGCTCGACGAAGAGTCGACGGTCGCGCCGGTGCGCGTGCTCGAGAACGCCTGATCGGCGAGGTGAAAGGGGTCGTCGCCGCAAGGCGACGACCCCTTTCTTGCGCGCGATTCTCTCGAACCATGGGGCAACACTCTCCGCGAGTCTGCTCCGTTTGCAGTAGGCCGATCACGCCGTACGCACGACGTCGACGCACCGTTGCGCGGCAAGGCTGGAGGCATGTCGAACAGCACTCTTATCTCCGGATCAGCGCAGCAGCTTCTTGCGGTCGCCGGGGAGCCGCATGTCGGTCACGCGGCGCTCGTTGTGAACGCGGCGAAGCTGCCGGGAGCGAGTCTCGACCGCTTCCGCGCCTCGGTGGACGAGGCCTTCACGACGCGGGGATGGCTTGCTCCGCTGTGGCTGCCGACGTCGGCGGAGTCAACAGGCGCGGAGCAAGCGCGGGAAGCTCTCCGCGGTGGCGTTGATCTCGTACTCGTCGCGGGCGGCGACGGCACGACCCGCACTGTAGGCCAGGAGCTTGCAGGAACGGGGACAGCTCTGGCTCTGCTGCCGATCGGGACCGGCAATTTATTGGCCCGCAATCTCGATATCCCGCGGCGGGACATCGATGCTGCCGTGCATGTCGCCGTGCACGGTCGGGATCGGGCGATGGACGTCGGCTGGGTCGAAGTGGATCGGAACGGCGACGGGCGAGTGGTCGAGGACCATGCGTTCCTGGTGATGGCCGGTGCCGGATTCGATGCGGCCACGATGGCGGGTGCGTCCAAGGCGCTCAAGCGGCGCCTTGGCTCCGCCGCTTATCTCCTCTCGGGGCTTCTCGCCAGTCAGAGCCGGATGGTTGAGGCGACTACGTCCGTTGATGGAGTCGCACGCAGGGCCGAGCAGTCCCGCGGCATCATCGTCGGCAACCACGGGTCGCTGACCATGGGTCTCGAGCTGCTGCCGGAAGCTGCATGTGACGACGGACGACTCGACAGCGTCGTCCTGCTGCAGCGAAGTGCTTGGGACTGGCTGCGTGCACTGTGGCGCCTGGTCAGCAAGGACGTTCGTGGCAGCCGGCACATGCCTCACTTGCAGGGCCGGGAGATCGACGTCGAGAGCGGTGAGCCGCTGCCGGTCGAGGTCGACGGGGACGTAGTCGGTGAAGCCCGGAAGGTTCGCTTCCGTGTGCAGCCGCGGGCGTTGCGCGTCCGTTGCGTCTAGTCGGCGTGCACGACCACGCGGGCGCGGGCGACGTTGTCCACACGAGCGAAACGATCCTCCGCATGGCTGCCGGTCTGTGCCGTGGCGCGGACCGCGAGCAGGTAGGTGCCGGCGGCGGGGAAGGTGCATCGACGAGACTGAGTGATCTCTGCCGCCGGAATGACCGCCTCAGGCACCGAGAGGCGCCCCGACCCGGTCAGATCCGTCGCGATGGCGACGACCATACCGTCAGTGGTGGTCGCGTGAGCGGTGAGGCGAACGTCGACTTCCTCGCCGACGCGGACTTCGACGCGGTCGGTGCCGTTGACGGTGAGCGTCACTATCGGCTGGACGCCTCCTCGTGACGGGTCGTCGTCGGCGACGAGGACCTGGCCGTCAACGACCTCGTACGCGGTCGAGGGCGACGGCATGATCTCCTCCTCCACCCACGCGCTCAGCTGACGCAAAGCGGTCTGCAGCGCACCGACATAGCTGACCGTACGGGTCTCGTGCTCCTGAACTCCGCTCTCGTCGCCGTGCAGCGCGTTGTCGGTGTACCAAAGACGGAAGCGGTCGTCGACATCGGCGCCGAGGAACTCCCCGACGCGCGCGCGGTACCAGTCGGCCTGCCAGGGGAACGCCTCCCGGTCAAGGAGGGAGGCGACCACGATCATCCGGCCGCTGATGCGCCCGGTCGGAACGGTGCCCGAGGCGCCTTGCGCGAAGAGCGGCCCGAGCAGCATCGGACGCTGAGGGAGGGCCGGCTCGCCCTCCGCATCCCGGAACTGGTTCCAGACGCGATAGTCGACGGAGGGGACCTGATGACGGTGGTAGGTCTGCGCGGCCAGGAAATTCGAATTGTCGAGGGTCACCTCGTCACCGGGGGCGATGACGACGTCCCCCTGTCCAGGCTCGAGGAGAACCTCGTCGCCGTCGACCCCGGCGACACGCAACACACTGTCGACCGACGCGCCGGAGCGGATCACGAGCTCTGCGCCCAGCGTCCAGCCATCGGGGATGTCCGCGACGCGGACGCCGATGACCATCGCGTTCTGGGTCACTGTCGCCTTATACGACTCGTCGACGCCTCCCGTGACCTCCGCCTCGCCGCCTGCCGTGAGCAGCTCTACGACGGTCGTGTCGAGCTGCACGCGGTCGCGATGCACTGAGGCGTCCGGGTCGCTGCCGAGGTAACCCTCCTCGGTCCAAAAATCGGCTGCATAGCTGGGATCGGCTGCCATGATGCCGGGGTACAGGACGCTGAAAGCGTGCATTCCCATGGTCTCCCAGCCGAACCAGGAGCGCAGGGGGAACCCCATGCGGGTGACCTCCTCGAGCGCGGCACGCTCTTCGGAGGTGAGATTGAGCGCAGCTGGGTCGCCACCGGCATCGAGGGCGTCGACGATTCGAGGGAGCGCGTCGCGGAGTACCCGCTGAGCGTGCATGCGCACCGCGAAGACGTTCGGAATCGCCATAGGGCTGCCGATGACGTAGGGCACGAAACCGTCCCAGACGTCGGTGGTGTTCTCTGAGGCGCCGATGGTGCGGTACCCGCCGCCGCTGCCGCCGTACAGATAACCGAAGATCCGCCGCTCGCCGAAGACGGTCGCGGCGAGACGGCGCGAGACCCGGGCAACCGCGGCGTTGGCGCGGTACGCGCCGATCGTCGGGTCGACCCCCGACATCGGACCACCGGAGGCAGAGGGTCCGCCTCCGTTGGTCTCGACGTAGTACCCGCCGCTCGCCAGGGTGAACGAGATCGGGTTCTCGTCATCGAACCGCTCCTGGGCGAGGTTCTCGCTCTGCGGCACCGGAGTGACGTGCTGGAAGAACCTGCCCTCGAAGTGCTCGGTCTCCGGGAGGTAAAGGGAGAAGCGGGTGTCGCCGTCGGAGAAACCGCCGTGCAGATAGCGGTGCCGGACAGGCTCCTCGCGCCACTCATCGATGTCAACGTAGGGCTGCGTGAAGGCGGCGTCGACGGGATCGGGGTCGAGGGGTGCGCCGACGAGCGAGTCGGTGGTGGGCGGGGTGAAAGGGGTCATCGAGTGTCCTTGCGGGTAGCGAGAGGCGGTCAGTTCTCGGGCGGGGTGCGCGTAGAGCCGGGCACGGACTCGGCCTTCACTGTGGTGACCTTCGTATCTGCGGCGGTGATGACCGCGAGTCCCTGGGTGATCGTCGGAAGCATCTGCTCGAACTTCCGGTAGGGGCGCATGGCAAGTGCAACACCGATCCAGAGGAGCGCGGGGAACGCGCCGGCGAGCAGGACGATGCCGGTCAGAGCCGCGGGGGATTGTGTAGCGGCGGTGCCGTCGTAGCCGACGATCCCGAGCACCCAGCCGGTCGCCGCGCCGCCGAGGCCGCCGCCGAGCCGCACAGAGAACGCGGTGATCGCGCCCATGGTGCTCTCGAGGCGGCGTCGGCCGCTCCACTGGTTGTAGGCGGCGTTGTCGATCACGAGGAGCTGGGTGAGGAAGGTGATCGGGAGGATGCCGAGGCCGCTGAGAGCGGTCGAGGCCAGGATCAGGGGGAGGCTACCGTTCGCGACGATCATGAGGACGCCGGCGAGGACGCCGCTGATCGCACCCGCGGTGATGATCGTGCTGACCTTGAATCGCTTCATGAGGCGGGGGAAGAACAGCATGGCCGGCAGGATGAGGACCGGCACCAAGCCGGTGAGGCTCATCAGCGAGATGTCGCCGACGACGTACTTGAAGTAGTAGATCGCGATGCCGGTGCCGCCGGCGAGGGCGCCGACGAAACTGATGCCAGCGACGATCCAGATGTAGCGGTTCGTGGTGAGGACCTCGCGGATGTCGCGGAAGGTGATTTTCGGGGCGTCAGCGGCTTCTGTCTGGTACTTCTCCTTGAAGAAGAGGAAGCGCCCCAACCCGATCAGGGCGAGGGGGATCGCTAGGTAGAGAGCGAGCTGCGACCACGCTGACGCGCTCGTCCCCGCTTGGGCGATGAAGAGCGGCAGGGCCACGTTGAAGGCGACGACGCCGACCGTGGTGAAGAAGCCGGTCCGGGTGGCGACCTTCGCGACGAGGACGCGCGAGTTGAAGGCGCGAGCGAGGTAAAGGTAGTCGTTCGCGCCGAGGAGTGAGGTGAAGACGACGTTCGCCATCACGAGCCAGACGAAGAGCCACATCGTCTTCCCGGCGTCGGAGAGATCCGGAGTGGAGAACAGGGCCCAGGTCGCAATCCAGACCCCGACGATCGCGAGCTCGTAGGGTCGCGCCTTGCCCCATCGGGTTTCGGGCGTGCGGTCGACCATCCAGCCCGCGACGACGACGACTGCCGCCTCGAGCAGCTTGCTGACGAGGGCGAGCGTCCCCAGGACTGCGGGGTCGAGCCCGAGGACGTCGGTGCCATAGAACACCCACATCGCGAGGAAGAGGTAGTTGACCGCTCCGGACAAGCCGGTCGTCGTCCAGGCGAGCCCGGCGGCGGCGGAGAGGCGGTCGGGGTCATTGCGCCGTTCGACCTTACGGGCCGCGCGTGCACTGGTTGGGCGTGACGTCGTCGTCATCGTGTTCCTTCAGAGGAGGCATCGGGGATCAGAGGGAAGACGTCTCACGACACCTGATCTGAAACCAGAGTGAATCACATTTTTCAGCCCGAATACAAGCGGCAAAGTGCTCGAGTGCCAGGCTCAAATTACTTATTCGCTCTGATTCCACTGCGCATAGGCTGAACGCGTGACGACGACAGCACCAGCGAGACGTGGACCGTATGCTTCAACGCAGAAACGGCGCGCGACGATCATCGCCGCCGTGGTCGTACTCGTCGATGAGCTCGGACACGAGGGCGTGACGACGGCCCTGGTGTCGCAGCGCTCTGGCGTCAGTGAGACCACGGTGCTCTACCACTTCCCTTCGAAGGACCACTTGCTCGTTGCTGCCCTCGGTTCGATCGAGGAGCAGGAAGCGGCGGAAGGGCACGTCGATCTTGATGAGACCGTGCTCGACGCGCGCGCGTTTCGCCACCTCGCATCACCCGACGCGAGAGATCCGCGGTTCCGGCTCCTGACCGCGATGAAGGGCCTGGCGGCGTCTCCCGATCATCCGGCGAACGGCTACTTCGCCGAGCGGAACGCTCGCATGGTGGACGTGTTCACTCGACTTGTCGAGCACAGTCAGCGCGTCGGCCTCGCCCACCCGGCAGCAGATCCGAGGGTGACGGCCCGCCAAGTCATCGCGGTATGGGACGGGCTTTCGCAGCTCTGGGTGTCAGATCCTTCCTTCGATCTCGGCGCGGCCGTCGAGGATGCGATCCGTCGGCTGACGGGCCAGAACTTAATGGACATTCAGCGGCTCCTCGCGACATCGTTCGGCGCGCCACCTTCACCCTGATGCTGAAGAACCCCTGAACCGTCGAAGCATTCCGCTCGTGTCGACTGTCTAGACAGTTCAGGGGTTCCGAGAATCCGCTCAGCGCGCGGGGACTCCGATCGCCTTAAGCTCCATGTACTCGCGGAAGCCCTCTTCGCCGTTCCGGCGGCCGAGACCGCTCTGCTTGTAGCCTCCGAGTGGGGTCGAGACACTGAAGTACATGCCGCCGTTGACCGAGATATTGCCGGCGCGGAGGCGACGCGCGACCGCCAAGGCCGACTCCTCCGACCCGCCGCTGACCTCGCCCGCCAGACCGTAGATTGTCGAGTTGGCGATCGCTACGGCCTCATCGACGTCGTCGTAGGGGATCACGCAGAGGACGGGTCCGAAGATCTCCTCCTGCGCGACCGACGAATCCGGGTCTACGTCGACCAGCACTGTCGGTTCGACGAAGAAGCCATCGCGCCCCTCGAGCGCCTTACCTCCGATCAGGATTTTGGCGCCTTCGGCGACGCCGGCTTCGATCGCGCTGAGGATGCTGTCACGCTGCTTCGCGCTCACCTGCGGCCCCTGCAGCGTGCCCATCTCCCAGACATCACCGACCGGGACCCGCTCGAAAGTCGCCTTTAGGATCGCCTGCGCCTCCTCGTACCGGGAGCGGGGGACCAGCAGGCGCGTTGAGAGGGTGCAGCCCTGACCCGCGTGGGAGCAGACGACCGCTGCGCCGGGAATGACAGTGGCGAAGTCGGCGTCCTCGAGGACGACGTGCGCCGACTTCCCGCCCAGCTCGAGGAAGATCTTCTTGACCGTCTCAGCGCCGGCCGCGAGGACACGACGTCCCGTCGCAGTCGACCCGGTCAACGTGACCATGTCGATCCGCGGGTCCGTGGTCAGCATCTCGGTGACGTCGTGGTCCGACGTCGTCACGACTTGGAAGATACCGGCCGGGATATCGGTTCGTTCGGCCACCAGGCGTCCGAGCTCGAGGCCGCTCCAGGGGGTGATCTGCGCGGGCTTGAGAATGACGGCGTTGCCTGCTGCGAGAGCGGGAACGGACTCAGCGACGTCAAGGTAGAACGGGTAGTTCCACGGTGTGATTGCGGCCACTACGCCGGTGGCCTCGTAGCGCAGCACACGGCGTGAAACGCGGCCTCGGTTCTCGTGGGGTTCCAGCTCCTGCTCGTAGGCGAAGTCGCGAGCCATCTCGGCCCAGTAGCGGGTCTCGTCCATCGGCTGCTTCAGCTGCACCGCGTAAGTCAGTGAGATCGGGCTGCCCGACTCAGTGACGATCACGCGGCGCAGGTGCTCCTGCTCGTCGACGATCGCCTCGTGCAACTGCAGGAGGCAGCGACTGCGAAACTCGGGGTCGGTCGCCCAGTCGCTTTCCTCAAAGGCGCGGCGCGCGGCCGCGATCGCACGCTCCATGTCGTCCGCGGTAGCGCTTGCTGCGACTCCGACGACGAGTCCCGAACTCGGGTCAATGTTGTCAAAAGTACCGCCGTCGGAGGCGTCGACGAGGGCGCCGTCGATCAGCAGCCGACCCTCTCCGGCCAGGGGTCCGGAGCCGGTCGCTGCGGGGGATGTCGTTGTGGTCGTGGTCATGGAGTCTCCTTCATCATGTGGTCGTGGTGCGGGTCCTCGCCCACGTGGTTGTGCTCCGCGAACTCGGCTAATGCCTCTTCGACGCCGTCGCTGACAGCTGAGGCGTTGCCCCAGCCGACGTAGTAGGCAAGATGCAGGATCACCTCGCGAAGCTGTTCTGCGTCGAGTTCCTCGTTGAGGAGCGCGCCGAGGGCCTGGATTTGGATGAGGTCCGAGCGTCCGAGGGAGGCGGTCGCGCCGATGGTCAGCAGCCGGCGGTCGCGAATGGAGAGACCCGGCCGTGACTAGATGTCGGTGAAGAGGTGCTCAACGGTGTCGACGAGCCAAGGGCTCTTTCCGGCAGTCGGGAGGCGGTCGGAGAACCCGAGCCCGTAGACGGCGTCCATCCGTGCGGTCCCGTCGACCCAGCGGTCGTCGCCCGCGCTCACGTCACCGCTCCTCGGCGATCAGCTCGGCCGCGCGCCACGCCATCGCCATCGCCGGGGCGTTGAGGTTGCCCGAGATCATCGCCGGCATCACCGACACGTCGACGACGCGCAGGTTCTCGACCCCACGAACGCGCAGACGCGAATCGACCGGAGCGGACTCTTCCGGCCCCATCGCGACAGCACCGCAGGCGTGGTAGCCCGTTCCGCCGTAGAGGAAAGCCGAAGAGAGGATCGCGTCGTCATCATCGATCGCCGCTCCCGGCTGGATCTCGGCTGCGGCAAGTTCTGCGATCGGTGACTGGCGGATGATGTCACGCATCCGCTTGAACAAGCCGACGGTGCTCGCGCGGTCGTGCTCGGTCGCCAGGTAGTTCGGGACGATCCGCGGTGGTGCGGCGATGTCGGCAGAAGTGATGTGGACCGAGCCCTCACTGGTCGGACGCGACGTGAAGCCGAGGAGCGAGAGACCCGGACGGTTCTCGACCCCGATGCTGCCAGAGCCGATGCCCATCGTGTAGGGCGTGAGGAGCACCTGCCCGTCGGGTCGGTTGAGGTCCTCGCGGGTCTTGAGGAACGCGAGCATGTCGTATGCGGGCGTTCCGATCGGGCCCCGCCGTGTCGCCATCCAGCGCGCGCCGCTGAGGCCCTGCCGCAGCGGGGAGGACAGAAGGCGGTTGTAGCCGACGTCCTTGTTCAGGCGAACCTGAAGCGGAATGCAGCGATGCTCCCGGACTCCTTCGCCCACGCGCGGACTGACCACCCGGACGTCGACGCCCGCGGCAGCGAGCACCTCCGGAGAGCCGATCCCCGAGAGCTCGAGCAGTTGCGGAGAGGCGATGGATCCGGCTGAGAGGATCACCTCGCCGTGGGTGCGGAACTCGGTTGGCGTGCCATCGACGAGTGCGGCGACTCCGACCACGGTGTCGCCCTCGAAGAGCAGCTTCGTTGCCCGGGTGCCGGTTCGCAGCGTGACGTTGGGGCGCTTGAGCGCAGGGTGGAGGAACGCCTTCGCCGCGCTGACCCGCAAGCCGTTGCGGATCGTTGCTGGTGCGTAGCCGATTCGCTCTTCGTCAGAGGCGTTCACGTCCTGCATCCGCGTGACACCGAGCCTGGTGGCGGCATCCATCAGCGCTTCGTCCACCGGCTCGGTGTCGGTGCGGACGCCGACCTGAAGCGGTCCGCCCTCACCCCGGAGCTCAGAGCCTCCGAGGGAGTGGTCCTCCATCTGGCGGTAGACGCGCAGCATCTCGTCCCAGCCCCAGCCGGCGTTGCCGAGGTCCTCGAGATGGTCGTAGTCGGCGCGTGCACCGCGGTTGTAGACCATGCCGTTCACCGAGCTCGATCCGCCGAGCACCTTCCCGCGGATCCAGACCTCGCGTTGACCCTTCGGGCCGAACGGCTCGGTCGGGTAGTACCAGGCGTACTTCGGGTTCTTCAGCGTGAAGGCGATCCCTTTGGGAATCGCGATCATCGGGAAGGAGTCCTTCCCACCCGCTTCCAGCACGAGCACGCGCGTGCCCGGGTCCTCCGAGAGCCGACTGGCCAGCACGCAGCCAGCTGATCCTGCGCCGACGACGATGTAGTCGAAGGGTCCTTCATCCACGATTCAACTCCGTTGTTCGAATGAGTATTGCACTGAGTGCAACTCTTCTCACACTAGAGCCTCCGGGTACTGTCAGGACGTGCTCATGGACATCGGTAGCGAGAGCGTCGCCTCCTCGCCGAGCCGGCTTCGCCGCTGGCGCCACCTGCGTGACGCGGCCGTGAGCCTCTTCGCCGCAAAGGGCTATGCCGAAGTTTCCGTCGACGACATCGCCGCGGCGGCTGGTGTTTCGCGCCGCACTTACTTCAATTACTTC
Source organism: Rathayibacter sp. SD072 (assembly GCF_017355185.1). Lineage (GTDB taxonomy): Bacteria > Actinomycetota > Actinomycetes > Actinomycetales > Microbacteriaceae > Rathayibacter. The sequence goes on from NZ_JADILJ010000003.1 coordinate 31,098, forward strand.
GCAACGAAGAGCGCCGTTCTGTTCGATCCCGACCCTGAGGAGGCGACGAGGCTGGTCGCGCTTCTCACTCAGCAGCCTGAGGCTGCGGAACTCTGGGTGACCCTGACCGAAGCATTGACCACGTACCTCGACTCGCAACGCTCCGTGGTGACTCTCCGGCGCCGCATCCTCGCCGCAGACCCCGAGCTGGAGTCGTTGCACAACGTCGCGAATGCGGAGTTCGAGCGCTCTCTCCTGAACTGGCTCACTGAGCATCATGTCGACGATTTCCGCGCTCACCTCGCCTCCGGGATCGCCTTGGCGGTCGTCCGGGAGGCCTTCCGCTGGTGGGACCCCGAGCAGGACTTCGCTGCGTTCCGCGCCCAGTTGGCCCTCGGGTTCCAACTTGCAGAGAGTGGGGCCGGATCCGCGCTGACGACGAAGGGCTGACACCGAAATCAACGGGCGGGGGCCACGGCGAGGTCGGACGCGGAAGCCGCCGCACTTCCCGGCGATGTTTCGCCCAGAGGTGCTCGAGATTTCGGGATGAAGACGGCAATTGCGGCGCAGATGACGCCTGCCGTCAGGCCGAGCAGTAGAGCGGTGTCGAACCCTGCGGTATCGGGATACCGTGCGGATCCGACGCGCACCACCTGGCTGCTGAGAACCCCCGCGATCAGCGCCGAGGCAACGCTCGTGCCGAGAGAACGCATGAGCGTATTGAGGCCGATCGCCGCGCCCGTCTGCGTAATAGGCACCGCGCTCATGATCAGCGTCGGCATGGCTGCGTAGCCGAGCCCCACGCCGACGCCGATCATCGGGTTGATGATCAGAACGTGCCACGCCTGCAGATCGAGGATCGATGCCAGGAAATAGGCCGAGGAGACGACAAGCGCTCCGAGAACGAGCAGGGCCTTCGCGCCGATCCGTTTGCCGAGCCGTCCGGCGAGGGGCGAGGTGATCAGCATCGCGATACCGGCAGGAATGAGCATCAGACTCGACGCGACCAGATCCAGTCCCATGCCACCCGCGGCCGTCGGCAGCTGAAGAAGCTGTGGGAAGACAATCGAATTCGAGAAGAGCGCGAAGCCCATCGCGATGGACGCGATGTTGGTCAGCAGCACCGGTGCGCGAGCGCTCGAACGAAGGTCGACGAGCGGTGCGCTCGTGCGCCACTCAAACCAACCCCAGAGCCCGAGGACGGCGACCGAGCCGGCGAAAAGCGAGACGATCGCAGGCGAGCCCCATCCCCAGGTGTTGCCCTGCGATATCGCGAGGAGGAGGCAGACCAGGCCGCCACTCAAACCGATGGCACCGATCCAGTCGAAGCGACCGCCAGTAGGCGTGGTGCTAGCCGGTATGACGACCAGCACGAGTGCGAATGTGACGGCCCCGAGTACCGCGGCTCCCCAGAAGAGGAAGTGCCAATCAAGGTGTTGCGTCACGATCGCGCTGACCGGGAGCCCGAGCGCTCCTCCGATGCCGAGCGTCGAGCTGACGAGCGCCGTAGCGGAGGTCAACCGCTCACGAGGTACCAGATCGCGGAGGATGCCGATGCCCAACGGAATGACACCCATGCCGGCGCCCTGCAGCCCCCGGCCGACAATGAGCGGCACCACCGATGTCGAAAGGGCCGACACGATGCTCCCAGCGACGAGGAACCCGATGAGCGTCAGCGCGATACGGCGCTTCCCGAACATGTCACCTAACCGCCCTGCGATCGGTGTGCAGACGGCAGCGACCAGCAGCGTTGCGGTGATCGCCCAGGCGGTCTGGTCGCGTGTAGCGCCGAGGAGGGACGGAAGTTGCGCCTGGATCGGAACCAGAATCGTCTGCATGAACGCGCCAGTCACGCCCGCCAACGCGAGCACGAAGATTATCCGACCGGTCGACCCCTCGGCCGGGGTGGTTTGGCGCGTCATGCTTCTCCCTTGATCGCTGTGAATCCGGTGCCTACTGAAACCAGCTCTTATGTTTGAGACGCCGTCTCATCATCGCGATCAGTATCGGCCGATACGCTGCGGTGATGCAACCCGACACTCGGAGCCGAGCGCGCTCGATGATGCGGCGCGAGCTCGCGGATGCCGCGTTCGAGGTCCTCGCCGAACGCGGTTACAACGCCGTCACCGTCGAGGAGCTCGTCCGAGCGATCGGCACCTCGAGGGCAACGTTTTTCCGCTATTTCGATGCGAAGGAAGACGTCGTGCTGATGACGGCCGCTCCGGACGAGCGTGATATCGCCGCCGTCGTAGCCGCCGCAGAGGTTCCGGTCGACGATCAGACAGACGCCGTGTTCCGCATCCTGGGGGAAACGTTGCCGCCGGTCGGCGAGCAGACCAAACGCCTACGGGCTCGCGTCCTAATGATCACCGCGAATCCCGCTCTCGGAGCACGCCTCGCCGGACGACGGGGGGCTCGACAGGCGGAGTTCGCTGCTGCGCTGTCCGGCTCGTCAGCGAGCCCTGCAGACGCTCAGGTCTATGCTGCAATCGCCTTCGCCTGCCTCGATGTGGCGTGGCGTTCCTGGGCACGGGACGATTCCAGCGATCTCCAGCTGTACTACGACGATGCCGTACAGCGCGCCCGCACGCTGATGGGGCGTCAGGAGAAGTAATCGCTCAGTCGTCGGAGACGGAGACCTCTACTCGAATATTGCCCATGACGGCGTTCGAGTAGGGGCATGCACGGTGTGCGGCGTCAGCGAGGAGATGTGCCATCGAGGGGTCGATATCCGGGAGGACGACCTCGAGATGCACGGCCAACTCGAAACCGCCCGCAGCATTCGGTAGCAGGTCGACGCGGCTGCCGACGGTGGAGTCGACCAGGTGCACTTTGTGCTGGCGCGCGACCAGGTGCAGCGCCGAATGGAAGCAGGCGGCGTAACCGGCAGCGAACAACAACTCGGGATTGGCGCCTCGCCCCAAACCGCCCAACGCAACAGGGAACTCCAGATCGAGATCGAGGATCCCATCAGAGGTGCGGACATGGCCGTTCCGGCCGCCTCCGGTCGAAAGTGCCTCGGCGGTGTACAACGGCTCGGTCATGGTGCTCACCTTTCGTCAGTGGAGCGGTACGCCCGCTCCCTTCTGTTAGCTTCGCACTAACCATTACCGTCTGCCTGATCGCTGCCCCTACTGCAGATGAACGACTCAGACCGCTCCCGCGGCACGACGTCTGCGCAAGAGCTGGCCGGGAGAGTGGGCTTACATCGCCGGCGACAAGCGCACGGCCTGACTAAGGAGCACTCGATGAGCGCCACAGCCCCCACCCGAACCATCCTCGCCGCGACCTTCACCACATCGGACGGCGCAGCGCGAGCTGCCGCGGCTGTCGTCGGCGCGGCCCCCGAGAAGATCGCCAACACCGCCGTCCTTCACGTCAAGGCCGACGGTACGCCCACGTTCACCGAGACCAAGGACTGGGGTGCGGGGCGCGGGGCCCTCGTCGGCGGCGCCATCGGCCTCATCGGCGGGCCGCTCGGCGTCCTGGCGGGAAGCGGAGTCGGGATCCTGGCTACCCGTCTCCGCGACGTCGGCTTCAAGAATTCGCAGCTGCAGGATCTCGGTGAGACGCTTCAGCTCGGCGAGTCCGCCGTCGTGTTCGAGATCTCGAGCGACGCCGTTACCCAGGCGACGGACGTCCTCCGCTCGCTCTCGGCCAGTCGGGTGGTCGTTGAGCCCGTCGACGCCAGCGTGTCGGCCCTCTTCGACTGATCGTCAGCGTCGACTGTGACGGAGCGGTGCCGCTGATTCCCTGTACCACCGCCCGAAGGAGAGAGTCTATGGATCAGAACCCCGCGCGCGGCGATGAAGAGATGCAGACCGTGCGAGGCCGCTCCATCGATGTCGACACCGCTGCCGCCCGTGCCCAGGCCTACATCTACGGCAATATCGTCGTCCTGGGCACCCTTGCGGTCATCGGTCCCACTGAAGCAGGCACCGCCGAGAACCTATCCCTGCTGATCGGCACAGTGGTTTCGACGTTTGTCGCTCACGTCGTCGCGGAGTCCTACGCGACACGCATCCGGACGAACCATCGACCCGATCGGGTAGCACTCCGGCACTCGCTGCGCGACGGCCTACCCGTGCTCAGCTCGGGCGCGATACCCGTGGTCCTTCTGATCGCAGCAGTCGCCGGGCTTCTCGGCAGTAGCGCAGCCTTCTCCCTCGCCGCGCTCTCGGTCATAGTGCGGTTCCTGCTCCTCGGATTCACAATCGGTCGCCTCCGCGGCACTCAGAGTTCGTGGCGCACGGTAGGCACGGGAGTAGCACTGGCGGCAGCTGGAGTCGCGACCGCGGGATTCAAGCTCGTGGTCGGGCACTGAGCGTCGCGTACCGGAGCCGCCCGGTCAGGTCGTCCCGCCGACCACCAACTCAAGCTCGAGGGCGTTGACTGGGTCTTCTAGCGCGGAGGTCTCGCCGAGGACCGAGAGGAAGCTAGCGATCATGTTCTTCGCCGGCGCGGTGACGTCGTACGAGATCGTGGTGAGCCGAGGCACCGTGACCTGGGAGAGCGGCGTGTGGTCCATTCCGATGATTGCGATCTGGGCGGGGACGTCGAACGAGCGAATCTTCGCTGCCGACAGCAAACAGGTTGCAAGGTCATCGTTGTAGCAGGCGATGCCGACTCCGGGAGTAGCCAAGCCGTCGAGCGCAGTAAGGGCCTCATCGAGGTTGATGCCGAGGCGTACGACGTCGGGCTCAGGGAGGCCGGCCCTTCGGCACTCTTCCCGAACCCCCTCCTCACGGCCCTGGCCGAAGGGGTCCTGGCGCTCGTCCTGGAGTCGCGCTACCGCCAGGCTGGTGCTGCCGCGCTCAATCAGATGCCGTGCCTGGAGTCGACCAATCTCCCGGTCGAACTGGTCCTCAGATCCAGGGTGCGGCTCGAAAGCGCGCACTCCGCGGCGTTGTAGGAGCTCTCGCTCCTCGCGTGAGAACGGCATGAGCGAGAGAACTGCGCGCGGCGCCATCCCAGTCAGCAGTCGACCCAGGGCCTCTGTTGTGGTGGTGGCGAGCCGAAGCACAAGCGTGAGCCCTTGATCTGCGAGCTGCTCCGTCGCAGCGCCGAAGATGTCTTGGAGGTTGCCGCCGAAGGTGGTGTTCGGGATGAGCGCAATCACGAAGTCGCTCGAGCCCATCGCAAGAGCCCGACCGGCCGCCGACGGCTGGTAGTCGAGCTCGACTGCCGCCGACCTGACCCGCTCGATAGTCGATGCGGAGAAGCGTTCACCCCGCCCGTTGAGGATCTGGCTCACTGTGCCACGAGACACCCCGGCAAGACGTGCGACGTCCTCGCTTTTCGCGACCATGCGATTTCCTCCCGGTACCGAGCTCCGGCCGTTTCTCATGATCGTAGAACAGTTGTTGACACGTGACACCCGCTGTGTTTAGCTCAGTAACGCGCGATACCTGCGCTGTACCCGCAATGAAGTGGAGATCTCGATGACGAGCCTGACCGATGCAGACGTCCTGAGGGGCGACTCCGAGTCCGCTCCCCATGCAGCTACGTCTCGAGCAAGTCGAACGCTCTTCACTCAAAATTGGTCGTTCCGTACCAAGGTGACGGCCTTCGCTGAGCTCGGCGGGTCGGATGGTGCCGAGTGGGCTGAGGTGCACCTTCCGCATGACGCCCTAATCGGTCAGACGCGTAGGGCTGATGTTGCTCGCGGTGAGACGAACGGCTTCTTCCCCGGTGGCGCATTTGAGTACCGGAAGACATACACCGCACCGGAGCAGGACGCCGGGTCCCTCGTCCTGCTCGAGTTCGACGGTGTGTACCGCGACGCCGCGGTGTTCGTGAATGGCAATCTCGCCGGTACCCACGCCTACGGCTACTCCCGCTTCATCGTCCGCATCGATCCGTTCCTGCAGTTCGGCACCGACAATGAGATCCGCGTCGAATGCCGCACCGCACTCGACAGCCGCTGGTACGCGGGCGCCGGGATCTACCGCGACGTGCACCTCATCGTGAAGCGACCTGGCCGCATCGTCCAGGACGGCGTGCGTATTACGACTCCCGAGGTCACCGCGGCGGAGGCGCTCATCGAGGTCGAGGCCGTCGTCGAGAACGCCGGCCCCCTCACTCGCACCTACCGCCTCGAGGTGTCGATCCGAGATGACGACGGCGTCCCGGTCGGCAGCAGCGGCTCGCCGATCACCCTGCTACCCGGCACCAGCGGCACTGTCCGCCGCCGTATCTACCTTGAGAACCCGGCGCTGTGGAGCGTCGAGAGCCCGGCTCTTCACCACGCCCGCGTCGTGCTTCACGACGGGGACGAGGTCGTCGACACCGAGCATGTGACGTTCGGGATCCGCTCCCTTCAGCTCGACCCCGAACACGGCCTCCGCATCAACGGCGAGAGTGTGAAACTGCGCGGCGCGTGCATCCATCTCGACAACGGGCCGCTCGGCGTCGTGTCGATGCGACCGGCGGAGGAGCGGAAAGTGGCGATCCTCAAGGAAGCGGGCTTCAACGCCGTCCGCAGCTCGCACGCCCCGATGAGCACGGCACTGCTCGACGCCTGCGACCGCCTCGGGATGCTCGTCATGGACGAGACCTTCGACATGTGGACGCAAGCGAAGTCCGACAACGACTACGCCTTCGACTTCCCGACCTGGTGGGAGCGGGACGTCGAGGCGATGGTCGCAAAGGACCGTCACCACCCGAGCGTCGTCTTCTACTCCATCGGCAACGAGATCCCGGAGACCGGCACCGCGATCGGCTCGATCTGGGGACGCCGCCTCGCCGAGAAGGTCCGCTCCCTCGACCCGACCCGCTACGTCACCAACGGCGTGAACCCCTTCGTCTCGATGATCGACACGATCGTCCCGCAGATGAAGGCTCAGCGCTCCGCCGCGGCCGAGCAGCCGAGCGGCGGAGTGAACACGATGATGGCCGGCTTCGGCGCCATGATGGGGCGCATCCAGGCCTCCGATCAGGCCACCCAGCGCACTGAGGAGTCGTTCGCCGTCCTCGACGTCGCCGGCATGAACTACGCCGACGCCCGCTACGAACTCGACCGCGAGCTCTTTCCCGACCGCATCATCATCGGCACCGAAACGTGGCCCTCCTCCATCGTCGGCAACTGGGCGCTCGTCGAGGCCGATGCCCGCGTAATCGGTGACTTCACCTGGACCGGCTGGGACTACCTCGGCGAAGTCGGGATCGGTGTCAACCGCTACGTCGAGCCCGAGGCAGAAGCGGTCAGCGGCTTCAGCGGAGCGTTTCCCGCTCTCACCGCCGGCTGTGGTGACATCGACATCACTGGGCAGCGGCTGCCCGTGTCGTACTTCCGCGAGATCGTCTTCGGGCGCCGCTCCGAGCCGTACATTGCCGTCAGCCGTCCCGAGCGGCACGGGCAGGACCTCGCCGTCGCGACCCCATGGGCGTGGACGGACGCTCTTGGTAGCTGGTCGTGGCCCGGTTTCGAGGGCCAGCCGATTCGCGTCGAGGTCTACAGCGACGCGGAGCAGGTCGAGCTGCTGCTCGACGGAGTCTCACTCGGAGTCGCCGTCGTCGGGGCGGAGCTGCCGTTCCGCGCCGTCTTCGAGACCGAGTACACACCCGGCGAGCTCTCTGCCGTAGCCTCAATCGCCGGAGTCGAGAGCGGCCGATCCGCCATCCGCACGGCTGCGCAGGACCTGCAGCTGCGCGTCGACCTCGACCGCGCCGCCCTGCGAGCCGACGGCTCCGACCTCGCGCACCTTCTTATCTCACTCACGGACACCCTCGGAAACGTGCACAACGCGGTGACGCGCACCGTGACCGTGACCCTCGACGGCCCCGCCGTGCTGCAGGGCCTGGGCACCGGAGCGACGTCGACTGCCGAGCCCTTCACGGCCGACCACTGCACGACAAGCGACGGCCGCGCGCTCGCTATCATCCGTCCGATCGGCGCCGGTGAGATCACTGTCACAGTGTCCTCCGAAGGGTGTTCGGCCGTGGTCATCACTCTCGACGCCGGGGCCGTCGCATGAGGCGGCTGCCCTCGCCGCTTCATCTCCTCAACGGAGTCATCGAGAAGCGGGTCATGGAACCCGGGCGACGTATGAAGGCAACCCAGTTCACGGAACTGACTCCGGCCCCGGGAGCACACGTCTTTCTCGGCGACAGCATCACCGAGGGCGGCGCGTGGCACGAGTGGTTCCCGGAGCATCACGTCGTCAACCGCGGCATCGGCGGCGATACGACTGCCGGCGTCCTACAACGACTCTCTCCGGTGACGGCGTGCGAGCCGGAGACGATCTTCCTTCTCATCGGAACCAACGACCTGGGTCTCGGCAGATCCGTCGATGAGACGGCCGCTGGAACCCGTGCGATTATCCAGCAACTCCGACAGGACGCTCCCGATGCACGCCTGGTTCTTCAAAGTGTCCTCCCGCGCCGCGCCAAGTTCGCCGACCGAATCCGCGCCCTCAATCTCCACTATCGAACGATCGCGAAGACCTCGGGGAGCGATTTCCTCGATCTCTGGCCTGCACTCGCTGCGGGCGACGAGCTTCGCGCTGACGCGACACTCGACGGCCTGCACCTGACAGGTACGGCTTACCGCGAGTGGGTCGGCATGCTCCGCCCCTTCCTTCCCTGACCCAACCGCACTTCACAACTTCGACGAAGGAGTCATCATGAGAGACCAGGACGCTCAGCCCCCCATTCCTAGCGGAGGAGCCTTCCCCATTCCGGGAACGCTCGCCTCAGAGGATGCCGTTCAGCAAAAGGCCGCCGCCGACCTCGGCACCACCCCCGAGCCGCCGAAGGTCAGCGCAGGCTGGATCACCCTCCTTGCGCTCGGTCTCTTTGGCGCCTACCTTGCCTTCGTCACGCCGATCGCGATCTCGCTCGCGATCCAGGTTCAGGCACTCGCTCCCGGCGGTGAGGAGTACCTCGGTGTCCTGCTTGGTGTCGGTTCGCTCGCGGCATTGCTCGTCGGCCCCCTCGGCGGCCAACTCAGCGACCGCACGCGCACCCGTCTCGGCCGCCGGCGACCGTGGATCCTGATCGGAACACTCATTGGCCTCGTCGGTCTTACGGTGATGGCGGCCGCGCCGAGCATCCTCGTCCTCGGCATCGGCTGGGTCATTGCGCAGATCGGCTGGAGCCAGACGGTCAACAACTTCACCACCCTGCAGGCCGACAAGCTTCCCGAGAGCCAGCGCGGCAAGGTCGGAGCTATCACCGGTTTCGCAACGATGGTGGCGCCCGTCTTCGGCGCCGTTATCGGAGGCACCCTCGCCGGCCAGCCGTTCCTCCTCTTCCTCGTCCCCGGCGCCGTCGCCCTGCTGCTGGTCCTGGTCTTCGTCACCTTCATGAAGGAGGACGACAGCCGCAATGCGCCGACCGAGCAGACGCTCACCGCCGGGATCGTGCTCTCGAAGTACGTCTTCAACCCGCGCAAGTACCCCGACTTCTCCTGGAACTGGCTCGGCCGCTTCCTCTTCTTCTTCGGCCTCACGCTGAACACCTCCTACACGGCCTTCTTCTTCTCCTCGAAACTCGACGTCCCGGTCGACGAGATCGGCGGCACGGTCGCCACCGTCGGTCTGCTCGGCATCGTCGGCACGATCATCGGAGTCTTCGCCGGTGGGTTCCTCAGCGACAAGCTGCGTCGCCGCAAAGCCTTCGTGCTCGGCTCGGGAGTCGTCTTCGCGGCGGGCTCGCTCGTCATGGTGGTCGCTCAGGATCTGCCGCTTCTCATCGTCGGCGCCTTCATGGGCAACCTCGCTATCGGCGTCTTCTCGGCCGTCGACCAGGCACTGTTCCTCGATGTGCTGCCCGAGCGGGCCACAGAGGCGGGGCGCTTCGTCAATCTCACTCAGTTCGCGACGACGATTCCTCAGGCGCTCGCGCCCCTGCTGGCGTCGGTCATTCTGGCGCTCGGTGCGTCGTCGGATGGTGCGCGTGACTACTCCCTGCTCTACATCCTCGCCGCGGTGTTCACGCTCGCGGGTGGCATCGTCGTCCTCCGCGTTCGCTCGGTCCGCTGACCGGCCGCTCACCCTTGCCGAGAAAACAGCCAGCATGACGCGCCTGCGGCCCGACTTCCTCTGGGGGGCCTCCACGGCCCCTCACCAGACCGAGGGCGGCAACGTGAACAGCGACTGGTGGGTGTACGAGCAGCGGGCACCGCATTTCGCGGCGAGCGGTGACGGAGTGGACTCATACCACCGCTACGAGGACGACATGCGCCTGCTCGCCGAGGCCGGGCTCACCGCCTACCGCTTCGGTGTGGAGTGGTCTCGGATCGAGCCGCTGCCCGGGCAGTTCTCGCGTGCCGAGCTCGCTCACTACCGGCGAATGATCGACACCGCTCTCGCTCTCGGGCTTACTCCGGTCGTCACGCTGCACCACTTCACGAGCCCGCGCTGGTTCGTCGAGGAGGGCGGCTGGCTGGGGGAGACCGCGCTCAGCCGCTTCAGCGCGTACGTGCGCGAGGTCTGCCGGATCCTCGACGGAGTCGAGTGGGTGTGCACCATCAACGAGCCCAACATGTTCTCGTTCATGATCCTGATGAGCCGGATGATCAACTCAGAGGCTGTCCCGCCGATGGAGACTCCCACGATTCAGCCAGAGGGCGGCTTCACGCTGCCCTCGCCATCGCCCGAGACGACGGCACGGTTGATTGAGGCGCACCACGCCGCGCGGGCGATCGTCCGGGAGCTGACGGACGCGAAGGTCGGTTGGACCGTCGCTAACTTGGCCCTGTATCCGCTGCCCGGAGGAGAGTCGAGGCACGCCGAGGAGCAGCACGTCCGTGAGGACGTGTTCCTCGAGGCGGCACGCGGCGACGATTTCCTCGGCGTGCAGGCCTACTCGACGCAGGGCATTGACGCGAACGGTCTCGTGCCGAATCCGCCGAGCCCTGAGAACACGATGGTCGGCACTCCGTACCGCCCTGACACCCTCGGCATCGCTTTGCGGCACGCCTGGGAAGTCAGCGGTGGTGTCCCGCTGCTGGTCACCGAGAACGGCATCGCTACGCCCGACGACGCGCGGCGCATCGCCTACACGGAGGAGGCGCTCCGATATCTCCATGAGGCCGTCGCCGATGAGATCGACGTGCGCGGCTACCTGCACTGGAGCCTGCTCGACAACTTCGAGTGGGGCCACTGGGAGCCGACCTTCGGCCTGATTGCGGTCGACCGCGACACCTTTGAGCGCCACCCCAAGCCGAGCCTGGCCTGGCTCGGTCGGACCGCCGCCTCGCTCCGTTCATGAGCCTCCGCGAGTCCGACACCGTCCGACCTTGACACTGGAAGAGCACAGCATGACTGACGATAAGACCGCCCTGACCGCCAACAGCACGATCGGCGCATGGCTCGAGCACCCCGCAGGCGCGGCAATCGTCCGCGGCATCGCGGAGCAGGCGGGCATGGACGAGCACGCGCTCTCCGTGCTCCGTAAGGTGACCCTCGGCCGGCTGATCGGCATGTCGGCAAACGCACCGGCGGGCCTCGCCGACTCCCTTGTCGCACAGGCCAACGGCGGACGCGTGCCTTCGGACGACGAGGCGACAGGGCTCGCCTGGGTCGAAAGGATTACGCCGGGACGCTTCGACGGCTCGACTGTCATCGTGACCGGCGCCGCCTCCGGCATCGGCCGCGCCGTCGCCTCGCGAGTAGCACGTGAGGGCGGACGCGTGATCGCCGTCGACATCTCGGCCGACAGGCTCGCCGGGCTTGCCGATGAGCTCACCGGTCACGACGTCGTCGCCGTCGCCGGCGACATCACCTCAGAGGAGGGCGTCGCCGCGATCGTCGCTGCCGCCGAGGGGCGCGTGGACGCGCTCGCCAACGTCGCCGGGCTGAGCGACGACTTCGCCCCGCTGCACGAGGTCAGCGATGCAGTGCTCGAGCGGGTCTTCGCCGTCAACGTGTTCGGAGTCATCCGACTCACCCGCGCGGTACTGCCTCTAATGATCGCGGCCGGCCGCGGCTCCATCGTCAACATCGCCTCCGAGGCGGCACTGCGCGGCTCCTCGTCCGGGCTCGTCTACACCGCGTCAAAGAACGCCGTCGTCGGCATCACGAAGAGCACGGCCTTCATGTACGAGCCGCACGGCATCCGCTCCAACAGCGTCGCTCCGGGCGGAACCCTCACCGGGATGCGCCCGGTGAACACGAGCGCCTTCGGCCAGCAGCGGATCGACAGCCAGCGGGCCGACGTGCCCATCTCCGTACCGGAGGCTCTGGCGGCGTCGATCACGTTCCTGCTCAGCGATGACAGCGTCAACATCAACGGAGCGATCCTGCCCTCCGACGGCGGCGAGTCCGTCTACTGAACCCGGCCACCACCACTCCTCACCCCAGAATCGGCCGTCACCGGCCGGAAGGATCACCGCTCATGACACCGTCCGAGACCGCTCTCTTCGTCGGCGCCGGCCGTCCCTCCGCTGAGGGCGACCCCGCCACGTGCTTCCGCCGCACCTTCACCGTCGGTAACGGGCTCCGCCGTGCCGAGCTCGTCGTCACCGCTCTGGGCGTCGTCGAGGCCTCCGTCAACGGCACGCGCCTCGGCGACGAGGTGCTCGCTCCGGGATGGACGTCCTACCGGCACCGAGTGGTGGCGCGCCGGCACGACGTCACGGAGCTGCTGGTCACGGGGGAGAACGTTCTCAGCGCCATCGTTGGCGAGGGCTGGGCCGTCGGCGCGCTGACCTGGGAGAACAATCGGCACAACTACGCCGACCGGCCCGCCCTCTACGCCCGCCTCGAGCTGCACTACGACGACCGCACCGAGGTCATCGGCACCGACGGCTCTGTGCGGGTCGGTACCGGCGCCGTGCTCTCCTCCGGGATCTACGCCGGCGAGACGCACGACGCCCGAGCGGAACCTCTCGGCTGGTCCGAGCCGGACTTTGACGACTCGTCGTGGGAGCCCGCCGTCGAGGTGCCGTGGGACGTCGCGACCGTCGTCGTCGACGACACCCCGCCGATCCGCCGGATCGAGGAGCTCGCTCCGATCGCGATCACGACGAGCCCCTCGGGCCGCACGATCGTCGACTTCGGCCAGAACATCTCGGGCAGAGTCCGCATTGAGGTCTCCGGTGAAGCCGGCACGACCGTCACCCTCCGACACGCCGAGCTGCTGACCCCAGAGGGCGAGCTCGAGGTCGAGACCCTCCGTAGCGCCGCGGCGACCGACAGGTACACCCTCCGCGGCGGCGGCCCGGAGACCTGGGAGCCGCGCTTCACCTTTCACGGCTTCCGCTACGCCGAGGTCGACGGCTGGCCGGGGGAGCTCCTCCCGGAGGCGCTGCGCGCGGTCGTCCTGCACACCGACATGCAGCGCACCGGCTGGTTCGAGACCTCGAACCCACTGGTGACGAAGCTGCACGACAACACCGTTTGGTCGATGCGCGACAACTTCGTCGGCGTCCCGACCGACTGCCCGCAACGCGACGAGCGCCTGGGCTGGACGGGCGACCTGAACGCCTTCGCACCGACCGCAACGTTCCTCTACGACGTCCGCGGGGTACTCGGCTCCTGGCTGCAGGACCTCGCAGTTGAGCAGAACGACACCGGCACCGTCCCGTGGACCGTGCCGGACGTGCTGCCGACTGGGTCATCCGCGACCGCGTTGTGGAGCGACGTCGCGGTAAGCCTGCCCTTTGAGCTGTACCAGGAATACGGGGACCTCGCGATCCTCCGCGCCGCCTACCCCTCGATGACCGCGTTCATTCGCGAGACCGAGGCTGCGCTCGACGAAAACGACCTGTGGGGGAGCGGCTTCCAGTTCGGCGACTGGCTCGACCCGGACGCGCCTGCCGACAACCCCGCCGGTGGGAAGACCGATCGCTACCTCGTCGCCTGCGCCTACCTCTGCAAGACCACTCGCGAGATGGCCGAAACTGCCCGCCTCCTCGGCGAGGGTGCTGACGCCGAGCACTTCGTCTCGCTCGCCCGCCGCGTCCGCGCGGCGTTCCGGCGCGAGTTCGTGACCGAGACCGGTCGCGTGGTCAGCGAGTCGGCCACCGGCTATGCGCTGCCGATCATGTTCGACCTGCTCGACGCGTCCCAGAAGCGCAAGGCCGGCGCGAAGCTCGCCGAAATCGTCGCGCAGTCCGGCTTCACCATCTCGACTGGGTTCGCCGGCACCCCGCTAATCACCGATGCGCTCAGCAGCACCGGACACCTGAAGGAGGCGTACGAGCTGCTGCTGCAGACCAAGAGCCCCTCCTTCCTCTACCCGGTGACAATGGGCGCGACGACGATCTGGGAGCGCTGGGATTCCGTCCTCCCCGACGGCACGATCAACGCCACCGGCATGACCTCCCTTAACCACTACGCCCTCGGAGCCGTTGCCGACTGGATGCACCGTGTCATCGGCGGCCTTACCCGCACCTCCGCGGGCTGGCGGACCCTGACAATCGCCCCGCAGCCCGGCGGCGACCTGACCTCTGCCCGCGCTGTGCACGACACCGTCCTTGGCCGAGCCGAAGCGCACTGGCGAGCCGAGGGCGGGGAAATGCTGTTCGACGTCGTCGTCCCCGACGGCGCCACCGCGACCGTTGCTCCGCCGCTGCACCCGGACCGGCTCAGCATCGAGGTCGGTCCGGGCGCCCATTCGTGGCGCTATCCGCTGCCCGCGGGCTTCGGCGAGGAGACGGTGCTCTCGCTCGAGACACCGATCAAGGACGTGATGAAGCACGACGCCCTCTGGCAGGCAGTGCTCGACGTGATGCGCACCTATTTCCCCGGCGTTCCGGTCGAGGCCGCCGGCAGCCACATGGGCGAACTTCCGCTCGGGATGCTCGCCTCGCGGCTGCCGCAGAACGGCGAGGCGATGGAGCGTGACCTGCTCGCGGTCCTCGACGCCGCACGATGACCACCGATCCAAAGGACGACATCACGATGACGCAGCCCTACGACTCCTTTCGCCCTGGTCGGGTCTGGTTCGACACGAAGGGCGAGCGGATCCAGGCGCACGGTGGCTCGATCCTTTACGCGGACGGCGTCTACTACTGGTACGGCGAAAACAAGGAATGGACTGTCCCCGGTAGCGGTATCTGGCACTGGGGCATGCGTGCCTACTCCTCGACCGATCTTTACAACTGGGAGGACCGCGGGCTGATCGTCCCGCCGGTCCTCGACGACCCTGCGTTTCCGTTACACCCCGCGAAGGGCGCCGATCGGCCCCACATCCTCTACAACGAGACGACGGGCAAGTACGTCTGCTGGATCAAGGTCATGGATGAGGAGGCAAAGACCCAGTCCTCGGTGGTCCTCACCGCCGACGCTTTCCTCGGCCCCTACGAGATCGTCCGGGCCGGACTCCGGCCGCTTGGAATGGACGCTGGTGACTTCGACCTCGTCGTCGACCCCGAGACGCAGAAGGCCTACTACTACTTCGAGAAAGTGCACACGGAGCTCATCTGCGCCGAGCTCACCGATGACTACACAGACGTCACCGGCGAGTTCTCCAGCCACTTCCCTCACCCCGGCCCACCCTTCACTCGGGAGGCGCCCGCGCATTTCGAGCGCAATGGACTGCACTACCTGATCACGTCCGGCACCACGGGGTACTTCCCCAACTTCTCCGAGACGGCCAGCGCGCCCGACTTCCATGGGCCGTGGACCGTCCTCGGAGACACCCACCCGACCGACGCGTCGCGCACGTCGTTCCGCTCCCAGATCACCTCCGTCTTCAAACACCCGACGATTGACGATCTGTACATCGCCCTCGCCGATCGCTGGCTTCCGCAGCTGCCCGAAGACATGCCCAACGTCTATGACTCCGTGGCTGCGATGACTTCGGGCGGCGGCGCTGCAGTAGCGCCATCGGCGCCTCGAAGCACCGCTCCCGAGGACGGCGAGCGGATGCGTGCCGTTATGGCCGCCGGCCGCGGTGAAAACACGGCGATCGCCGACTACGTCTGGCTCCCGATCCGCTTCGACGGGCCCTATCCCGTCATCCAGTGGCACGACGAATGGCGTCTCGATGACCTCCGCTAACCACCACACCACCCCAAGAACGGATCGTCCGATGGTCGAATGGACCGCCCACTTCGTCAGCGCCGCGCAGCCCAGCGCTGACGGTGACCCCGCCGTCTACTTCCGCCGCAAGATCGACATCAACGAGCGGCCCCTGCATGCGACGCTGCACGTCACAGCACTGGGCATCGTCGATGCCTTCCTCAATGGAGAACGGGTTGGTGAGGAGGTTCTCGCGCCCGGTTGGACGTCATACACGCACCGTATGCACGTGAGCAGCTACGACGTCACCGACCTTGTCGCCGAGGGCGGCAACGTCCTCGGCGCCGTCGTCGGAGAAGGGTGGGCGGTCGGCCCGCTGAGCTGGGAACGCAAGCGCCACAACTATGCCGACCGCCCCGCAGTCCTCCTGCAGCTCGAGCTCGAGTACGCCGACCGGATGGTAGTAATCGGCACCGACTCGGAAGTCCGCGTGTCGACCGGCGGCGTCCGCGCAAACGGCATCTACGACGGAGAGACCTTCGACGCCCGCCTCGAGCCGGCCGGTTGGAACCGTCCCGGCTTCGACGACAACGGATGGGCTGCGGCGACACCGTTCGACTGGGACCTGACGACCGCGCAGGGCCCTCTCTCCCCGCCGATCCGCCGCATCGAGGAGCTCCCACCGGTCGCCATCACGACGAGCCCCTCAGGCCGCACCATCATCGATTTCGGCCAGATTCTCTCGGGCTGGGTACGTCTCACCACCACAGGACAAGCGGGAGACGAAATCGTCCTCCGGTTCGCGGAGATCCTCACCCCGGCCGGAGAACTCGAGCGCGAGACGAACCGCGGAGCGAAAGCAACCGATCGGTACATCCTCCGCGGCGGCGACGAGGAAACGTGGGAACCACGCACCACGTTCCACGGCTTCCGGTACGTCGAGATCGACGGCTGGCCTGGCGAGCTCGCCCCGGACGCCCTCTGCGCCGTCGTCGTGCACACCGAGATGCAGCGCGCCGGCTGGTTCGAGACATCCGATCCACTGGTCTCGAAGCTGCACGAGAACACGGTGTGGTCCATGCGCGGAAACTTCGTCGGCGTCCCCACCGACTGCCCGCAGCGCGACGAACGTCTCGGCTGGACGGGGGACCTGAACGCCTTCTCGCCCACGGCCGTCTTCCTGTACGACGTGAAGGAGATGCTCTCCTCCTGGCTCGCAGATCTCCGCGCCGAGCAGCGCGTGCTGGGCACCGTCCCCTGGGTGGTCCCCAACGTCGCCGCGCAGTGGACGACCCCGTCCGCGACCGCGCTGTGGAGCGACGTCGCGATCAGCCTCCCGTGGACCCTCTACTCCGAGTACGGAGATCTCGAGATCCTCCGCGTCAGCTACGACTCGATGACCTCACTCTTCCGCGAAATCGAGGCGGCGCTGGATGAGAACGGACTGTGGACCACCGGTTTCCAGTGGGGCGACTGGCTCGATCCCGACGCTCCAGCCTCCAACCCGTCCGGCGGCAAAACCGACCGTTACCTTCTCGCCTCCGCCTACCTCTGCAAGACGAGCCGTGAAATTGCAGACACCGCCGCCCTCCTCGGCCACGACGCGGACGCAGCGCACTTCCGAGCAGTTCACGACCGAGTGAAGGCGGCGTTCCTTCACGAGTACGTGACCGGCTCCGGACGCCTGGTCGACGACGACGCTGCGACCGCCTACTCTGTGGCGATCGTCTTCGACATCCTCGACGACGTGCAGAAGCAGCGGGCCGGCGACCGGCTCGCCGAGATCGTCACGGCGGCCGACTTCCGCATCTCCACGGGCTTCTCGGGTACACCGCTGGTCACCCACGCTCTGAGCAGCACTGGACACCTCGACACCGCGTACCGGCTTCTCCTGGAGAAGGAGGAGCCGTCGTTCCTCTACCCCGTGACAATGGGTGCTACCACGATCTGGGAGCGGTGGGATTCCGTCCGCCCCGACGGCACCGTCAACGCGACCGGGATGACCTCGCTCAACCACTACGCCCCGGGCACCATTTCGGACTGGCTCCACCGTGTCATCGGAGGACTTGAACGCATCGATCCCGGGTGGAAGAGATTCCGCATCGCACCCCGCCCCGGCGGCCGTCTGATGTGGGCGCGTACCGCTCACGACACCGTCCATGGTCGCGCGGCTGTCGAGTGGCATGTCAACGAGGGCGTAATGACTTTGAACGCGACGGTGCCGGAGAGCACCACCTGCACGGTCGAACTTCCGCTGCACCCCGACGCTCTGGTCCTCGACGTAGGACCAGGACAGCACACCTGGAGCTACCCGGCGCCAAACGGGTACGGCGAGGCGACTAGGTACACCCTCGACTCCTCACTCGACACTCTCGCCGCGGACCGGGCGGTCTGGCCGGAAATCGAAGCGGTCTTCGCGGAGCACCTTCCCGAAGTGCCTCTCGCCTCCGCTTTGCCGCACATGGGCGCGATGTCACTGTCCGCCGTGATCGCCAGGCTCCCCGTCCAGGTGCCCGGCTTCGAAGCTGCACTGCTCGACGCGCTCGCTACACCAGCGAACGCCTAGCCTCTGTCACTCACTGCTTCGAAGGAACCACACATGGACAAACCCCTCGTCATCCTCGATCCCGCTCCGCAGCTGCGCGACCGAATCTTCACTCCCGCCGCCCTCGAACGACTCCACGCGTCGTTCGAGGTCCTCGACCTCGAACAAGACCCGAGGGAGGGCGCCCTGGCTGAGGCGCTGCCCCGCGCTTTCGCGGTCATCGGCCAGCCCGATCTTCCCGCCGAGATGCTCCATATCGCATCGAAGCTACGTGTGATCGTGAATGTCGAAGGCAATTTCCTGCCGAATATCGACTACCCGGCAGCGTTCCGCAACGGCATCCGCGTCCTCGCTTGCGGAACCGCCTACAGCGAGGCCGTCGCCGAGTACTCGCTCGGGCTGGCGCTCGACCTCGCCCGCGGCATCAGCCGCGAAGACCGTGCGCTACGCAGAGGAGAGGGCCGCTACGTCGCCGAAGGCAACGCCGACGCGATCCTCCTCCGCAAGGCCCCGGTGGGCTTTGTCGGGTTCGGCAATCTGGGGCGCGCGGTGCTGCGACTGCTCGCGCCGTTCGAAAACACGATCCGCGCCTACGACCCGTGGCTGCCGACCGCGGTCCTCGAGGACGCGGGGCTCGTGCCCTCCACGCTCGACGAGACGCTCTCCGAGAGCAAATTCGTCTTCGTCTTCGCGACGGCCACGGCCGAGAACCAGGGCTTTCTGAACGCGCGGATGCTCGATCTACTTCCCGACGGCGCGCGACTAATCGCCGTCAGCCGCGCGAACGTCCTCGACTACGACGCGTTGCTCGAGCGGGTGGCCGCCGGGCGCCTCTATGCGGGCATCGACGTGTGGCCCGAGGAGCCGATCCCCGTCGACAGCCCCTTCCTGCGTCAAGAGGACGTGGTCCTGTCGGGCCATAGGGCCGGCGGAATCCCTGAGGCGTTCTTCTCGATCGGAGACATGGTCTGCGACGATCTCGAGCTGATGAAGGCCGGACTGCCACCCGTGCGACTGCAGAGCGCTGCCCCGGAGCTTGTCAGCCGGTACCGCAACCGGCCCGTGACGACCCATTCCCGTTCGGAATGAGCGACACCTACGAGCGCGCGCAGGGCGCGGTGGTCGTGATCGGGTCGGCCAACGCCGATCTGGTCGCGAGCGTGCCTCGTCGACCGGCGGGCGGCGAGACGGTCCTCGCGCACGACTTCGAGCGACGCGCAGGCGGCAAGGGAGCGAACCAGGCCGCGGCGTCCGCACGAGCAGGTGCGAGAACCGTGTTCGTGGGAGCAGTAGGCGACGACCCAATCGGCGCTGAACAAATCGAGCAGCTCGAGCACGAAGGAGTCGACACCCGGTCGGTGCATCGCCTCTCCGGAGTCGCGACGGGAACGGCACTGATCTCCGTCACGCCAGAGGGGGAGAACTCAATCGTCGTGGTTCCCGGCGCTAATGGTCTCCTGAGCGGATCGCTGGTCGTCGCTGCCCTCGACGATCTCCTGAGCGACGAGTCATCACGGCCTGCGGCCGTGGTCGTGCAGACGGAGGTCTCGGCGGAGGCCATCGATGCGGCGGTCGCGTGGAGCACCAAGAACGGCATCAGGGTCGTGCTGAACGATGGACCCGTGATCCCGCTCGGAGCCGCGACCCTGCACGCGGCTGATCCTCTGATCGTCAATGAGCACGAGGCGCAAGAGCTCTGCCGAAGGCGCGGACCACTCGAGCTGCTCTCTCTCGCGCGGGCGACCCAGGAAGAGACCGGAGCGCGTTCGGTCGTCGTCACGGGGGGAGGCGCTGGCGCCGTGGTGCTGACGGCGGCGGGGCCGCTGCTAATCCGTTCCCAGGCCGCCGCATCGGTCATCGACACGACGGGGGCCGGAGATGCCTTCGCCGGCACCCTCGTCGCTCATCTCGCTCACGGCGCCGGCCTTGAGGACGCAGCCCGTGCGGCGGTTGCCGCAGCGACCGTGTCTGTGTCGTGGCCTGGTGCACGGCCGCCGCGCCACCATCTCCCCCCTGATCCCTCGAAAGGCAAGCGCTGATGCTCAAGACCGTCGATCCGATCCTCACACCCGACCTGCTCTGGGCGCTGGCTGCGATGGGCCACGGCGACACGCTGGCTGTGGTAGATGCGAATTATCCCGCGTATGCCCTTCACTCTCGAGTGCTCCCGCTCGCCGGTGCCGACATGGCTTCGGCGGTGACGGCGATCACGAGCCTCTTTCCGGTGGACACGGCGATCGAACCCGCCGTCCTGGCGATGGTTCCGGATGACGACGTCGACCTGGTCTTCCCTTCTCATCGCAGTATCTCCCGCACGCTCTCGAGGGCGGAGGGACGAGATGTCGTCGTTGCACCTCTCGCACGGACTCCGTTCTACGAGCGCGCAAGGAGCGCGTTTGCTGTCGTGCTCACCGGTGAGACGAGCGCCTTCGCATGCTTCCTGATCACCAAGGGAGTTGTCTCCGCCAGCTGACTCGGGCTGCGCCTCGGCGGAGTGTGCTCGGTCTGCCCTATGTCCGATCCAGGGCTGGGTATGGCAAACAGGCCCGACTCTTGTCTCACCTCACTGAGCGGTATAACGTTCTACATCGATAGCGGAGCGACCTCGGGTCCGCGTCAGCCCATGATGCAAAGGAGCACAATGGCGGAGCTCATCAGCACGGGTCCAGCGCAGAGAACAGGCCGGCCGCGGGGTGTCCGCTCGACCGGACGCAGTCTGTGGTGGTTCGTGATCCCCGCGGCGCTCGTGTATATCTACGTCGTCCTCGTCCCCTCGGGGCAGGGCGTCGTCTTCTCGTTCACCGACTGGGTACCAGGACCGCGTCCCAAGAAGTACATCGGGATCGAGAACTACACGGACGTCTTCAAGGGACAGGCGGGGCCGGCCGCAATCCGCACGCTGTTCATCGCTGTGGTCATTGTCATCGTTCAGAACGGGCTCGGCCTCGGCCTCGCGCTCCTGCTGAATGGACGTGTCTTCGGGCGGAACGTCCTGCGCACCATCATCTTCGCGCCAATGGTCGTCTCGGCTCTGGTCGTCGGATACCTCTTCAAGTACATCTTCGGCCCTCCGGGCAGCGGCGGGATCAACTCGGTTCTCGCGGCCCTCGGGCAGCCGCAGGTCGATTTCCTCGGCAACCCGACCACCGCGCTCTGGATCATCATCGTGGCCGTGATCTGGCAGTTCACCGGCTCGTCGATGGTCATCTTCCTCGCCGGGCTGCAGGCCGTCCCGGCGGAGCTGAACGAGGCGGCGTCGCTCGACGGTGCCGGCTTCTGGAAAACCTTCTGGTTCGTCACCCGGCCTCTGCTGGCTCCCGCGATCACCGTCAATCTCATGCTCGGACTCATCGGCGGACTCAAGCTGTTCGATCAGATTTTCGCGATCACGGGCGGAGGTCCCGGGGGCCAGACGCAGACGATCTCGACCCTGATCTACCAGTCGTTCTCGCAGTTCAGCGACTATGGCGGAGCCTTGGCTCTAGCGGTGGTCCTCGCGGTCGCCGTCGGCGTCCTCTCCTTCATCCAGTTCGCGGTCCTCCGCAGGCAGGAGCAGAACTCATGAGCGATGCACGTCGCGCCGGCGTAGCAGCCACGAGCGCTTCCTACGTCAGTACGCTTATCTTCTTGATCCCGGTCTACATCCTGATCAACCTCGCGATCCGGCCGCCCGGCGACCTCACGCCAGCGATCATCCCGAGCAGCCGCCCGACGCTTGGGAACTTCGTCGCGGCCTGGACCGGCTCCGCATTGCCCGGAGCCATCGTCACGAGCGTCGTCGTGACCGCGCTCTCGACCGTGGCGGTACTCGTCATCGCCACCATGGCGGCCTATCCTCTCGCCCGGTCGATGTCGCGCTTGTCAACAGCGACCTTCTATGTCTTCCTGACCGGGCTGCTCCTCCCGTTCCAGCTCGCGCTCCTTCCGCTGTACGCGCAGATGCGCGACCTGCATCTCCTCGGCAGCATCTGGTCACTCGTCATCTTCTACGGCGGGACTCAGATGCCGTTCACGATCTTCCTGATCACGACATTCCTGCGCACCTCCGTCCCTCTCGAGTACGAGGAGGCCGGGAGGATCGACGGCTGCAGCAACTCGCGCGTATTCCTCTCCATCGTTGTCCCACTGCTCCGCCCGGTGCTGGGCACGGCCGTCATCCTCATCGGAGTGGGCATCTGGAACGACTTCTTCACCCCGCTTCTTTATCTCGCGGGCGGCAGCCAGAAGACGATCCCCGTCGCCCTCTACGAGTACGTCGGGCAGTATTCGAGCAACTGGCCGCTGATCTTCGCCTCTCTCATCATCTCGATGATCCCGATCCTCGGTATCTATCTCCTCTTCCAGCGGTATGTCATCCAGGGCTTCGCGGGTGGCCTCAAGGGCTGAGAGCAGCAGCAGAGGAACGGCGCCCGTGCGCCGACGCACACCCCTTCCGATCGACCAGGTCGGAGGGCTCGAGAACACTGCAGTCACAGATCGAAAGGAAGATCAATGAAGATCACAGCCGGAATCGGTGGTGCGCTCGCACTCCTCGTCGGAGCGACGCTCGCCGGATGCGCCAGCACACCACAGCAAGCGGACGACGGAACGGTGAGCGGAGAGCTGTCGATCACGTTCGACAGCACCTACAAGGCGACTCTCGATGAGATCATCGCGAATTTCGAGGCCGAGTACCCGGAGGTGACGGTTAAGGCCGACTACCAGGGCGGTGCCGACATCGACAAGCTGATCGTCACCCAGTTGCAGGCGGGCACCGCCTCTGATGTGATCCTCACGTTCCCGGCGGGCGACCCCGAGACGACGGGTGGCCTCTCCGTGCTTCCCAACGCGGCTCAGGGGTACCTTCTCGACCTGACCGACTCGGAGTGGACCTCCGAGATCCCGGAGGCATGGAAGGAGGGGACCGTCGCCTACGAGGGCAAGGTGTACGCCTTCCCTGGCGCCGTCCAGCCCCTCGGCGCGATCTACAACCAGGATTTGCTCGACGAACTCGGCCTGACGGCGCCCGAGACCTTCACCGAGGTCCTCCGGCTCTGCGCAGATGCGCAGACCGCCGGTGTCTACGCCTACGCCCAGGGGCTCGGCGAGGTGTCCGCCGGCCCGCAGATGCTGTCGTTCGGTCAAACTGCCTCGCTGATCTACGGCCCCGACCCGGAGTTCAGCCAGGACCTCCAAGACGGGAAGGCGACATTCTCGGACTCGAAGTGGGTCGACCAGTTCGAGGCCTACCAGACCATGTCCGACGCCGGCTGCTTCGGAGAGGGGGCGCTCGGACGCACCCGCCAACAGGGCGCGGAGGCCGTCGCCGGCGGCCAGGCTCTCGCCCAGGTCGACGTCGGAGCACAGAAGGGCGCCATGCAAACGGTCGCTCCTGACACTGCCTTCACCGTCACGGCCATCCCAGCAACCGACGACGGCCAGAACTTCGTCACCGCACTGCCCGGGAACACGGTCTCCGTCAACGCTGCGACCGACAATCCGACGGCGGCCACGGCGTTTGTCGCATTCCTCGCCGAGCCCGAGCAGTCGGCGATCTACGCCGACGGGTTCTCGTCGGTGCCGATCATCCCCAACGACGCGTACGAGGCACCGGCCGACCTCGCCGGCTTCGCGGAGCTGGTCGCCGCAGGGAACTACGCGAAGCTGGCCAACCTCGGCCCGAACCAGGTGCAGGTCGTGCTCAACGAAGCCGTGCAGTCGATGCTCCTTGGCAACGACACTCCGCAGTCCGTCGCGGACAAGATGCAGCAGGCGTTCGACTCTGGCAAGTGACGCGCTGACGGCCGACCGGAGGGGGCTCCCTCCGGTCGGCCGCACGCCGCGTCGGCCGCTCTCAAACCGTGGGTGGGGCCGAGGTCCGACGAGCAATCAGCTCCGGCTCGATCAGGACATGGCGGGGATGGTGCCGGCCGCCGATGCGCTCGAGGAGAAGCTCCGCCGCGAAGGCACCAATCCGCTCGCCGAACTGATCGACGCTGGTCAGCCCGATCGGCTCCATCGAAGCCGTCTCGGTGTTGTCGTAGCCGACCACCGAGAGGTCTGCCGGAACTCGGCGATTGGCGAGCCAGAGCTCGCTCAGGGCGCCGAACGCGGCGACATCCGCGCCGGCGTGCAGAGCTGTCGGCATGACCGCGCGGGTGAGGAGCTGTCTCGCTCCTGCTCGGCCGCCCTCGTGGTTCCAGGCGGTCGGGATGATGTCGAGGGCATCGCCGAGCCCGAGCGCACGCATGGCCTTCCGGTAGCCCTCGGTCCGGACGTTCTGCGGGAGCCGAGGATCAGTGGTCAAACTCTCGGAATGGCAGAGGTACGCGATCCGGGAGTGCCCCAGTCCGACGAGGTGCTCGATGATCAGCCGCGAGCCGGCGATGTCATCGCTCGCGACCGTGTCGTAGTGCGCTGCCGGTCCATGACGCCCCACCACGACGGTGGGAACCAAGCGCCCGACTACGGAGAGGTACTCCTCGCTCCCGAGCGGGCTGTCGAGCAGGAGGCCGTCCATCTGCCGGTCGCGGAGCATGTCGATCGTGTGGGCCTCCGAGGACCTGGAGCTGCCCAGTGGGCCCACCAGTAGGTCGTAGCCCGCTGCCTCGGTCCTCCGAGTGATGCCGTCGATAAGCTGCGAGACGAAGGGGTTCGCGAAATCCGGGACGAGCATCCCGATCGTGAAGGTTTTACCGCGCATGCCACGGGCGGACGTTAACGGACGGTACGCCAGAGCCGCCATGGATTCTTCGACGCGAAGGCGCATCGACTCGCTGACCCCGTGCGCGTGACGAAGGACCTTCGAGACGGCGGCTGTCGATACGCCGGCGTGCAGCGCGACGTCCTTAATCGTCGCCCTACCCCCGGAGGCTCTGCGCCGCCTCAGCCCGCCATCGCCCTCCGCTGGCGTGCCGGTCATCCGATGCTCGCACGGGGGCTCGCCTTGCCGTTCATCCCATGAGCGCCGCGACGCGGAGCGCGCAGGCCATCGCGGTGAGCGCGGGGTTGAATCCTCCGTTGGTCGGATGCAGCGACGCATCGGCCACGTAGATATTGCGGGTGCCGTGCAGCAGGCCGCGCGCATCACAGGCCGACGTGGCAGGGTCGTCGCCCATCCGGGCCGTCCCCGCGGAGTGCTCGGATCCGCGCGAACCGCCGGCGAAGGCGTTCGACTCGATCTGCTCGCCGCCCAGCGCCACCAGCCAGTCCACGCAGCGCTGCCTCATGAACTCGGCAGCTTCCGCCGAGGCGGGATGTGCCTCACCGCGCAGCCTCGCCACCGGCATCCCGAAACGGTCCCGCACCGAACGGTCGACCGATACTCGAGAGCGGGCGTGGGGGATCTCCTGAAGCATCGCCATCGTTCCGAGCGGATTCGCCGTGTCCCGCATCCACTGCTTGTGGGCGGCGCCGAAAGGGTGGACACGTCGTCCGAAGGCGGCCTTGCCTGCAGGGAGCGTCGGCGGCAGATCGAAGATAACGCCGCCGCCCCAGGGCGCGGCGCGGCGATGCACAAACTCCAGTGTCGAGATCGTGTGATTCGGTCCGATATGAGGCTTGCGGATCGGCGCGACAGTGGTCATCGCAGCGGCTCCGGCGTGGGAGTGATGGTTGCGTCCCACCCAGTCGTTACCGAGCCCCGACGCGAGCAGGAGGCGCGGCGTCTCAATCGCTCCAGCCGAGACGACGACCTGAGCGGCACGCACCACGTGCTCACTCACGGTTCCCTCGTCGATGACGACGAGCCGGACACCGGAGGCCGATCCGCGCTCGTCGTGCTCGATGGCGACCACCTGGGCGCTCATCAGCAGATCGCAGTACCCAGTTGCGATCGCGCGCGGAATAACGGTGTTGTGCGTGCCGTTCTTAGCATCGACCGGGCAGGCGTGACCGACGCACTGCGCGCAGCCCACGCACGCCGGACGCCCATCGCGGGGAATGCTGTTGATAGCGGTGGGGATCGGGGACGTCTCCCAGCCGAGCGTGGCCGCGGCTGCTCGGTACGGGGCTCGAAGGCCGTTGTCTCGCAAGGCGGGCATGGGAAGCGGTGTCCTGCGCGGTGCGCGGGTCGCCGCGGACGCCCGGGAGTCTCCTGAGACCCCCAGATCCCACTCGACCTGCTGGTAGTACGGTTCCAGCTCGTCGTATCCGAACGGCCAGTCGACAAGGGTGCTGTCCTCTGGGACCCCGTAGATCGATGCCATGGCGAAGTCTTCGGCGACGAAGCGCCATGACATTCCCTGCCAGACTCGTGTGCCGCCGCCGAGCGCCATGGCCACCAGGCCGTAATCCGTACCAGATCCATCTCCGCGCAGCAGCTCTGTCGAGCCGTCGGCGCGCTCCAGGACGCGGGGACTTCCTGCACCGGGGCCGGCCGTGACGTCGAAACGCTCCAGTCGCTTGCCCTGAAGGTGGTTTCCACGCAGCTCCGAGTTCCTGAAAGGCCGCGAGCGCTCCACGAGCAGGACCTTCCGGCCGCGACGGGCGAGCTCGAAGGCCGCCACGCCGCCTCCGGCGCCGGCTCCGACGATGACGACCTCGTACTCCGCGGCAAGACGAGAGACGGGTATCCCTGAGAGTGGCTCAGGGTCGACCGCCATCGAGTCGTCGGGGAGGGGGTGAAATCCCGTATCGGCCCATCCCGCTGGCCGCGACGTGCCTCCGTAGTACGCGAGATGAGCAAGTTCGATAGAAGCGTCGATCGCAGCACGCCAATCAGGGCGGTCCGCTTGCGCCCGTGCAGTATCGACCACGAGCGTCCGATCGTGGAGAGGGAGAGCGGAAAAGGGCACGTCGCCATACGTCGCGCGGATCGTAATCTCCACCGCGTCGATCGCCTGCCGGAGGTGGGGAATCGACGCATGGAGAAAGCCCTCGAGATGTTCAGTCAGCAGGCGCCTGCCGCCACCGGCCCACCCATCGGGTGAATCGTCCTCCGGGACGAACGTCGAGAACAGGGCGGCAAGCGTTGCGGTTCCGCTCTCGTCGAAGGGGGCGACGCGGGGGGCTTCATGCAACATGGCTCACTCCTTCGTGCTGAGGACGTTCTGCCGCCCACCATCCAAGTATAACGTTCTACGCCCTGCTGCTCTAGGAGGAAAAGTGGTCGTGCTCTACCGGGGAGCAGCAGTCGTGCGCCGAGGTACCAGCACAGGACGGGTGAGGACGTGGCGGGACTCCATCCGGCCGTTCATGCGCTCAAGAAGCAGTGCGGCGGAGTGGGCTCCCATGTCGGCACCCCGTTGATCGACGGTCGTCAGTCCGACAGCCGCGAAACGGGAAAGGTCCGTGTCGTCGTACCCGCAGACCGAGATGTCACTGGGAACTGCCAGATCCGCGGCCCAGAACTCGTCGAGCGCAGCGAATGCCGAGACGTCGGGTCCGGCGAAGAAGGCAGTCGGCAGCACTCGTCGCTCAATCAGCTCCATCGCCGCAGCCCGACCGCCTTCCTGGCTCCACCCCGTGGCGACAATATCGATCTCGTCGCCGAGGCCTGCAGCCTCCATCGCTCGCCTATAGCCCTCAAGCCTCGCGTTCTGGGGCAGTCGAGGATCCGATGCGTCCTCTTCCGGGTGGGCGAGGAAGGCGATGCTGCGGTGACCGAGGGCGAGGAAGTGCTCGACGACAAGGCCCGCTCCCGACACGTCGTCCCCGGAGGCGGTGTCGTAGTGCTTGGCCGGGCCGTGACGTCCGACGACCACAGCGGGGACCCGACTGCCGACCGAGGAGAGGTACTCCTCCGCCCCGAGTGGACTGACGAGGATCAGTCCGTCCATCTGACGATCTATCAACGCTTCGATCGAGTGCGCCTGGGTCTCGCTGGAGTCCCCCGCCGGCGCGATCATCAATTCGTAGCCAGCGGTCTTGAGCACACGGGTCATGTTCTCGACAAGCACGGCAAAGAACGGATTGGCGAGATCGGACAGCATGACTCCGATGGTGAAAGTCTTACCGCGCATTCCTCGCGCGGACGCGTGCGGTCGATAGTCCAGAGCAGAGATCGCCGCCTCCACACGACTCCGCATCGACGAGCTGACGCCGTTCGCGCCCCGGATGACCTTCGACACTGCGGGGACCGACACGCCTGCATGTGCAGCCACGTCGCGGATAGTGACGCGCTTCCGGCGTTCTGCGGACGGGCTCGTCTCACTCATCGGTACCCTTCGGCCATGCCGGCCGACGGACGCCGCCGACGGCCCGCTCACGCTACACGACCGCGCCGGAACCTCATCCGATCTGGAACGACACCGCCAAGAGGTCCCCATCGCGCGAACTCCGGCCAATAAGGAGATCAAAGGTTCCGAGTTCAACGCCACGCACGCCGTCGGCGTCGACGAGAGAGCATTCGGCAGCATGCACCTCAATGGCGACCTTAACCGCTTCGCCGGGCGCGACAGTCACCTGCGTGAACGCTTTCAGCTCGCGC
The DNA here is from genome assembly GCF_017355185.1 of Rathayibacter sp. SD072. GTDB lineage: Bacteria > Actinomycetota > Actinomycetes > Actinomycetales > Microbacteriaceae > Rathayibacter. Next base: position 59,941 of record NZ_JADILJ010000003.1, read on the forward strand.
TCGGCCCAGGTAACGCTCGTAACACGGTCGGCGATGTAAACCTGGACCGTCTCAAGGCTCGGCCGACCGCCCGTGTTCGTCAGCGTGACGAAAGCGCGGATCATGCCGTCGATCGGCACGGAGTCGCTCTCGAGCCGAAGATCCGAGTACTCGACAGTGCTATAGCTGAGGCCTTCTCCGAAGGCAAAAAGGGGGTCTTGGGTGAGGTCGGCGTAGCGGTCGCCGTGCTGTCCGCGGATCTGGTTGTAGTAGACGGGCAGCTGTCCGACGTGGCGGGCGAAGGTGATCGGAAGCCGGCCGGAGGGTTCGATGAGGCCGAGGAGGAGCTCTGCGATGGCGGTCCCTCCCTGCATGCCGGGGTTGAAGGCTTCGATGATCGCCGCGGACTCGAGGATCGAGTTCGGCAGGGTCGATGGCTTGCCCTGGATGAGGACGACGATCACTGGCGTGCCGGAGGTAACAAGCGCATCGACGAGGGCGATCTGACTGCCCTGCAGCTCGAGAGTCGCGGTCGACTTCCCCTCTCCCGTGAGCGCGACAGTGTCGCCGACAACGGCGACCACGTAGTCAGCGTTCTTCGCGGCGGAGACGGCCTCGGCAATCAGATCCGGGTCGGGCGCTGCGGCATGAAACAGCGGAGGTCGGGGTTGCCCGTCCGGATACGTCGTCCCTGCGGGATCGGGAATGAGGTTGCCGATGTCTGCACCGCGTGTGTGCGTGATGGTCCAGCTCTCGGGTGCGATGTCGCGAAGTCCGTCGAGGACAGTGCGGGTCATCTCGCGGGGGTGACCATCACCCATCCAGTTCACTTGGCCAGAGAGGCCGGCCCAGTCGCCGAGCTGTGCGTGGACGTCGTCGGCGTTCGGACCCACGACGGCGATACGGGTCGGCCTGGTCGGGTTGAGGGGCAGGGTGCCGTCGTTGCGGAGGAGGACGAGGGAGCGCCGGGCGGTCTCAAGGTTGATCGCAGTGTGCTCGTCGGAGCCGATGAAGGCGGCTTGGCGTGCGGTGTCCGGAGAGCGGGGATCTTCGAAGAGTCCGAGCTCGAACTTGAGCGCGAGAATGCGGCGGACCGCGTCGTCGACCAGCGCTTCGTCAAGATCTCCGCGCGTGACGGCCTCCTGTGCCGCTGCGAAGAACTGCGGCGTGTTCATGATCAGGTCGTTACCGGCGCCGACGGCGACGGTCGCCGCCTCGATGTCGTCGGCGGCGACTTTCTGCTCCCAGACCATGCGGCCGACGTTGTCCCAGTCGGTGACGAGGGTGCCGGTGAAGCCCCATTCGCCCTTGAGGACCTCGTTGAGTAGCCACCGGTTCGTGGTGATGGGGACACCGTCGATGGCCTGGTAGCCGAGCATGAAGGTCGCGACGCCCTCGCGGGCGGCCTTCTCGAACGGGGGGAGGAACCAGGAGCGCAGCTTGCGACGGCTGAGATCCGCCTCGGAGGCATCGCGGCCGCCCTGGGTTTCGGAGTAGCCGGCGAAGTGCTTCGCCGTCGCGAGCACCGCGGTGCGGTCCGTCAGCCCGTCACCTTGGTAGCCGCGGATCATCGCTGCTCCCAACTCACCGATGAGGTGCGGGTCTTCTCCGAACGTCTCATCGACTCGTCCCCACCGCAGGTCCCGGGTAATGCAGAGAACAGGGGAGAAGGTCCAGTGCAGGCCCGTGGCGGCGATCTCGATCGCTGCAGCGCGGGCACCTCGTTCGAGCAATCCCGGATCCCAGGTGCAGGCCATGCCGAGCTGGGTGGGGAAGATCGTCGCGCCGGGCCAGAACGAATGGCCGTGGATGGCGTCATCGGCCATCAGCAGCGGGATGCGCAGTCGCGTGGTCGCGACGAGGCCACGGGCCTGCAGCATCCGCTCGGGAGAGGCGTGCAGCAGCGACCCGCCGAGTTTGCCGGTGACGAGGTCGGCGAGGTCGCCTCTCGCGTCGAGCTGCAGCATCTGTCCGACCTTCTCTGCGAGCGTCATCTGCGCGAGAAGGTCGTCGACGCGCTCGCTGACGGGCAGTGCAGGGTCGAGATAGGGGGCGCTCATGTCTATTCCGTTCGGGGTGTCAGAGGGCGCTGAGCCGGTCGGCAATACCGTCGAGTACGCCGGCGGGAACGCCGTCGAGCTCGGTGCGGAGGGTGCGCTGAGGAACCCAGCGGGTGCGGTGGCGGATCCGGTGTGCTGACTCCGGCGCGTGGGTGGTCAGTTCTTCGACGAGGACGTCGTAGGCGCCCGGGCGGTCGATCACGTCGGAGAGGGCGCTGTCGGGGGAGACGGACGGTGCCGGTGGGGTCTGTCCTGCGGCGATGCGCCAGGCGTGGAATCCGGAACCGACCTCTTCCGACTCCAGGCCGGGAACGTCGATCTCAGCGACGCAGTTCGCCGGGACGCTCACCTCCAGGATGACGTCGCCGCCGTCACGGCGCCACGAGACCTCGGCGCGACCGTAGGGGGTGTCGTGGACGGCCGCGGCGTGGTCGAAGCTCGCGAGCAGGACCGGGGCGATGCGCAAGCACCGGTATCCGGGCGCTGCGGGGGCGAGGCCGGCGAGGCGGCGGTGCAGCCAATCGGCGACGGCGCCGAAGGCGTAGTGGTTGAACGAGGTCATCTCGCCCGGGTTCACGCTGCCGTCTTCGAGGAGCGAGTCCCAGCGCTCCCACACCGTCGTCGCTCCCATGGTCACGGCGTACAGCCAGGACGGGTTCTCGGTCTGCAGGAGCAGCCGCTCGGCGACGTCGGCGCGGCCGCTGTCGACGAGGGCGTCCTGGACGAGGGGGGTGCCGACGAAGCCGGTCGCCATGCGATAGCCCTCACGGCGCAGCAGCTCGGCGAGGCGTCGACCCAGTGCGGCCCTGGTCGAGGGGTCGCGGACGATGTCGTAGCGCAGTGCGACGGCGTAGGCGGTGGGCGCGTCGGACATCATGCGACCGGAGGGGGTGAGGTATTCGGCGCAGAACGCGTCACGGGCGCGCTGGGCGAGGGCGCAGTAGCGGTCGGAGTCGTCGAGGTGTCCGAGGATGTCGGCGGCGGACGCGACCAGGTCGAGCGCACGGATGAGAGCGGCGGAGGCGACGAGGTCGGGGTCGGCGCGGACGTCCTCGGGGTGCTCGGGAGGCGCGGCCGGGTCGAGCCAGTCACCGAACTGGAACATGCCTTCCCACAGCATCCGGTCTCCGGCGACTCGCAGCAGCGCGTCGGCCCAGGCTCGCATCGACTCGTACTGCTCGGCCAAGGCGCGTCGGTCGCCGAAACGCTCGTGGAGCACGCTCGGGACGACGACGGCGGCGTCTCCCCAGGCGGCGGCGGGGTAGGGGTCTCCGGGGAGGACCCAGGGGACGACGACGGGGCAGACGCCGTCATGGGCGGTTTGCTCCGCAGCGACGTCGCGCAGCCAGGAGGCGAGGAAGGCGTCGCTGTCGTAGAGGAAGGAAGCAGTGGGGCTGAACACCTGGACGTCCCCGGTCCAGCCCAGGCGCTCGTCGCGCTGGGGGCAGTCGGTGGGGATGGCGAGGAAGTTGCCTCGCATGCCCCAGACGATGTTCTCGTGCAGCCGGTTCACGAGCGGGTTGGAGGAGTCGAACCAGCCGGTGCGGCGCATGTCGCTGCCGATGACGACCGCGGTGACGTCAGTGGGATCGAAGTCGCCCGGCCAGTCGTCGATCTGGGCGTAGCGGAAGCCGTGGAAGGTGAACTCCGGCTCCCACGTCTCCACGGCGTCGCCGGCGAGGACGTAGCGGTCAGTGGCGGCCGCGAAGCGCAGCGGCCGGACACCGAGCTCGTCGTTCTCGAGGACTTCAGCGTGACGGAGGGTGATCACGTGTCCTTCCGCTCCGGACACAGCGATCCGGAGACGGCCGACGAGGTTCTGACCGAAGTCGAGGATCAGGCGGCCGGTGGGGGAGGTGAGCACCTTCTTCACAGAGACCTCTCCGGTGCGGCGGACGGGCTCCGCGAGCATCGCTTCCGGAGCCCGGCCGACGCCGGAGCTGGCTACCTCGGTCCACGCGGAGTCGTCGAACCCCGCGGTGCTCCAGCCGTCGATTCGGCGGCGGGCGTCGTAGTGCTCGCCCGCGTAGATCCCGCTCGAGACGATCGGCCCGTCAGCGGTCGCGCGCCAATGAGTTCCGGTGGTGACGACACTGGTCGAGCCGTCGGCGTGTACAAGCAGCAGCTGCGCCGCGACGGAGGGCTGCTCGCCGTAGACGCGTCGGCCCTCACCCGCGAAGCCGTACTCCTCGGTCCACCAGCCGCCGGCCAGGCGGATGCCGATGGCGTTGCGTCCAGGGGTGAGGAGCGCGCTGACGTCCACGCTGTCGTGCACTGTCCGGTACTGGTACGACGACCAGCCTGGTTTGAGCACGGAGTCATCGACGTCGGCTCCGTTGAGCTCGATCTGGAAGACGCCTTCGGCGGTCGACGAGAGGTAGGCCGCGGTGATGTCCGGCTCTGCGTCGAACTCGGCCCGCAGCAGTGCGGGCGTCGCCGGGGCCGACGGGTCGGTCAGGGTGATCCGCTCGGCGATCCATTCCCAGTTCGCGAGGAACGTCGTGCGGAAGGTGAGGGGTTCGCTCCACGGTGTCGTCTCGCCGGTCGTGCTGGTCGCCTGCACTTCGAGGATGTGGACGGTGTGCGGGAGAAGCTTCGCGAAGGGCCAGTCGAGGAAGGAGGACTCGTCGCTCTCGATCTCCGCGACGTCTTCTCCGTCGAGCCGGATCCTGGCCGAGGCCTGCCACCAGTTCGGAGCATCGGCCACGGTCCAGCTCACCTGCGGGAGAGGGGAGTCGGCGTAGGCGCCGTCGGTGCGGCGGTCGATGCGGACGGTGTCGATGCGGGCGGTGGTTGCGGACATGGTTCTCCTCGGGGAGGACGAGCGACGGCGGCGTCGCTGTGCGGTGAGCGGCGAGTCAGCCCTTGACGGCGCCCGAGGTCATTCCCTCGGTGATCTGGCGGTTGAAGAACACGTACATGACCAGCGGAGGGATGGTGATCAGGAGGATGTCCATGAACAGCAGGTTGAATGCGCTCTGGGTTTGGCTCTGGAAGTTGTAGAGGGTGAGCTGCACGGTCGCGTTCTCATCTCCCGGCAGGAAGTAGAGCGGGTTGGTGAAGTCGTTGAAGACGGCGACGGATTGCACGACGATGACGGTGACGACGACGGGCTTGAGCAGCGGCAGGACGACGGTGAAGAACAGCCGCAGCGGGCCGGCTCCGTCGATGATCGCCGCCTCGTCGAGTTCTTTCGGAATGGTGGCGACGAAGGCGCGGAACAGCAGGACGCAGAAGGAGAGCCCGAAGGTCGCCTCGATCAAGATCAGACCGGGCAGGGTGCCGAAGAGCTCCATGCCCTGCAGGACCCAGATCGTGGGAACGACGGCGGGCGGGACGATGAGGCCGGCGAGGACAAAGAAGTTGATGACCGAGTTCAGCTTGGACGGACGTCGCTGAAGCACGTATCCGACCATCGCCGCGAGGACGACCATCACCAGGACGCTGGTCACGGTGAGCACGGTGCTGTTGAGGAACGCGCGGACGATCAGGCCGTCGCGGGTGGTGAGCACCGCGATGAGGTTGTCGAAGAAGACCCATTCCTCGGGCCAGGAGAACTGAAGCGCCGACGCGTCGGTGGAGGTCTTCGACGAGGTAAGGACGATGAAGATGAAGGGGACGATGAAGACGGCGAAGGAGACGACGATGGCGATGCCGCCGACGGTCCAGCGCTGGAGGGTGGCGCGTTTCACTGGTTCGCCTCGCTGCGGTTGAGCAGGCGAGAGATCGGGATCATGATCGCCGTGACGACGACGAAGAGGATCACGTTGCCTGCGGTGGACAGGCCGTAGAAACCGGCCTGGTACTGCTTGTAGATGACGGAGGCGATGACGTCGCTGGTGAAGCCGGGCCCGCCCTTGGTCATCGCCCAGATCAGGTCGAAGGACCGCAGCCCGCCGATGAGGGACAGGATGATCACGGTGCCGGTCGCCGGCGCGGCGAGTGGCAGGGTGATGTTGCGGAATCGCTTCCAGGAGGAGGCTCCGTCCATCTCCGCGGCTTCGTAGTACTCGCCCGGGATCGCGACGATGCCGGCGATGAAGATGAGCGTCGCGATGCCGACGCCCTTCCAGACGTCGACCGCGGCGACTGAGAGCAGCGCGAGCGACGGGTCGGTCAGCCAGCCGGGGCCCTCGATGCCGAAGACGCCGAGAGCGCCGTTGACGAGTCCGTCGAAGGGATCCAGCAGTGCCTTGAAGGTGAGCCCGACGCCGATGGTCGAGACGAGCACGGGGAAGAACACCACGGCACGCAGGTAGCCGCGGCCGATGAGCTTCGAGGTGAGCAGCACGGCCAGCGCGAGGCCGATGACGACCTTCGCGGCGGAGGTGAGGAAGCCGTAGACGAAGGTGTTGATGAAGCCCTGGACGAGCTGGGGCTCCTGGAAGAACTGGACGAAGTTGCCGAAACCGATGAACTCGATGTCGAACAGGGTCCAGCGGGTGAGGGAGAAGTACAGCGACGCGAACGTCGGCACTGCGAAGAAGACGATGAACAGCGCCGCGGCCGGGATGTAGAACCAGGACGGGTAGATGCTTTTCATCTTGCGGGGCGGGCGGTTGCGCTTTCCTTGCTTCGCAGTGGCCTCGAAGGGCACCAGCGGCGTCGTTGTCGTGGTCATGGTTCTCCAAAGAGGCCGGAGGCGGGCGATGGAGCGCCCGCCTCCGGGGTTCGAGGGGAGGGGAGGTGATGAGCCGAGCGGGTCGTCCGCTCAGCTCACCGGCCGGGTCACCAGCCTTCGAGGCCGAGCTGCTCGGCCTGCTTCTTCACGTCGTCGTCGTACGTCGCGGCGCCCTTGGCGGCGTCGCTGATGCCGGAGCCGACCTCGACCGCGATGTTCTCGAGGTTGGGTCCCTTGATGGGCGAGAGGAACTCGAGCGCGGTTCCGGTGTTCTCGGCGTCGACGTAGGTCTGGATGTCGGAGACGATCGTGGGAACGTCTTCCGGCAGCGCGCAGGCGCTGGTCGAGAACGGCCCGTTGATGCCGAGGTTCTCGCCCTGGAGGGTGCAGCCCTCGGGGGAGTTGATGAACGCGACGAACTTCTTGGTCGCCTCGAGCTCTGCACCCTCGACGCCCTTGGGGACGTAGACGGCGGCCGGCTCGAAGAGGGTCAGGGTGGTGTCGGCGGCGTTGTCGGCGGGGATCGCGAAGAAGCCGATGTCGTTCACGGTGTCCGGGTTGAGCGCCGTCAGGTTCGCGACGATGAAGGACAGGGTCGGGTACTGGGCACCCGATCCGTCGGAGAGCATCGCGGCGGCGTCATCGAACGTGGCGGAGGCGAAGTCCTCGTTGAAGAGACCGGCGTCGGCGACGTCCTGCAGGTGCTGCCAGCTGGCGAAGGCGGGCTCGTCGGCGTACTTCGCCTCGTTGTCGGTGTACTTCTGGGCCCAGTCGGAGTCCACGGCGGTCACGTTGGCGAAGTCCGCGAGGATCATCAGCTGGCTGGTCCAGGTGTCGCCGTAGCTCTGGATGACAGGGGCGGCAGTGCCGGCGGCCTTGATGGCCTCGCTGTTGCTGACGAACTCGTCCCACGAGGTCGGGACCGAAAGGCCCAGCTCCTCGTAGATCTTCTTGCTGTAGGCGATGCCGCCCGCGTTGCCGGTACCGATCGGCGCCCCGTAGAGGCCGTTCTCGCCGGAGGCGACGGTCTTGAAGCCGTCGGTCAGGTCGCCCACCCAGGCCTCGTCCGACAGGTCGGTGAGGGTCTGGTCGGGGTTCAGGGCCTGCAACAGCGAGCCGGTGTTGTAGCTGAACAGGTCGGGGATGTCGCCGGTGGAGAGGCGGGTCTTGATCAGGTTGTCGCCCTCGGTACCGCCAGGTCGCGTGTCGACCTTCACGGTGATGTCCGGGTTCTCCTTCTGGAACGCAGCGATGGTCGCGTCGGCCATCGACTGGGGCTGGTCGCCGCCCTCGATCAGCCAGGTGATCTCGGTCGAACCGCCGGACGTTTCGCTGGAACCGGAGCAGCCGGTCAGGGCGAGAGCAGATGCGACGCCGAGAGCGACGGCGGCGCTGATTCGGATGCTCGTGGTGCGCTTGCTGGGCATTCTTTACCTCCTCGTAAAGACACTGAAGTGTGCTGTGTAAACCGGTTGACGTTCAGGGCGAACCTCAGCGGCGGAACTCAAAGTAGCTGCCGCCCAGACGGTGTGTCAACTGGTTTACGAAAACTGTGATCGGGCGGCGGGGACCCTGTTAACCAGTTCACGTCCTCGGTACTCTTGGTCCGCCGGCATCGACGTCGGCGGAGAAGGAGTGGGTGATGACTCTCGACCAGCAGGAGCGCGCAAGCTCCTTCCGCCGACCCTCGATGGATGACGTTGCGGCGGAAGCAGGCGTCTCCAAGGGTGCGGTGTCGAAGGTGATTCGCAACGCCTACGGAGTGTCCCCTGCGATGCGTGAGCGGGTCGAGGAGGCGATCGCCCGTCTGGGATACCGTCCCCGGATCGCGGCTCGATCGATGCGCGGTCCGAGCTTCACGATCGGCTTCGAGCTTCCGCAGCTGGGCAACGACTTCTTCAACCAGGTAATGCAGGGCGTCGGCGATACGCTCGCCGGCTCGCAGTACCAGCTGATCATGGCGCCGGGGATCGGCGAGCTCAGGGGTGCACCGGTGCTCGACGCCCTGGCGGACCGACAGGTGGACGGGATCCTCGCGATCTCGCCGGAGGTGACGCCCGAGTGGCTGGAGAACCTCGCCCGCACCATTCCCCTCGTTCTGATCGGACGCCACGACGCCTCTGCCGCGTACGACACCGTGACGAACAACGACGCTGCTGGAGTCGGCCTGGTGATGGACCACCTCCGCGCCCTCACCCACACCAGAATCGCCCATTTGACCGTTCGGCCGGCGATCGATCAGGAGGGCGCTCGAGCGCCGCACGCGATCCGCTTGACGACCTATCTGGATCGGATGCACGAGGATGGCCTGTCGCCTGAGGTCGTCTACTGCGACGCCTTCGAGATGGACGCCTACCGAGCGGCGAAGACCCTCATCGAGAAGCCCGATCCTCCGACCGCGATCGTCGCTGGGAACGACACTCTGGCGGTCGGGGCGCTGCGCGCTGTGGCGGAGGCTTCGGGAGCTCGTCGAGCGATCTCCGTCGTCGGCTACGACGATATCGACCTCGCCAGTCATCCCTTCTTCTCCCTGACGACGGTGGATCAGTTCGGCGTCGAGGCAGGTCGGGCGGCGATGACGATGCTGCTCGAGCGGATTCAGGGCGGCCGCAGTGAAGCGCGCCACTTCCAGCTCGAACCGGAACTGCGGATTCGGACATCCTCGCGCGTCGCCTCTTCCTGATCGGCTTCCAGCGCTGCCGCGCGCTCTCGAGCAGGGTCGAAGGGGTTGGAGTTCTGCCCCGGCCGTTTCGGCGGATTGGCGGGGGGATGGGTGAAGGGGGTGGTGAGCACTGGCTCGCCACCCCCTTCGGGTCTTACGTCGTCCGGTTAGCGTCGAACGACGATGACCGAGACGCCCTTCGCTGATGCGACGGTGTCACTTCCTCCGTAGGAGAGGGTGATCTTCTTCGTGCCTGGGCTGAACTTTCCGATCGGGATGGAGACCTTTCCATTGGAGAGCGTCCCGGTGAAGGTCTTGCCGTCGACCTTGACGGTGACGGTTCCTTCCGCGGTGACGTTCTTCGCGAGCGGCTGGACCCTGACGGCGAGCGTGAACGACGTCGAGGTCGTGCCTGTGAGCTTGTTCGGCACGCCGATGATCAGGGCGGCCGACTTGACGAACACTGCCGCGCTCGTTGCTGTGCCGGCGGGTCCTGAAGCGGGGGTCGCCGTCACGGTGACGGTGAGGGACTTGCCCTGATCGGCCAGGAGCACACGGTAGGTGGACTTGGTCGCTTCGGGGATCGCCTTGCCGTCTCGCAGCCACTGGTAGGAGTAGCTCAGACCGCTCTGGTTCCACTCGCCGGGGTTCGCGGTGAGGGTCTTCCCGACCTGGGGGTCGCCGGAGATCGAGGGCGCCGTGGTGGCGACCGGAGCGGTCTGCGGCGTGACCGTGAAGCTCATCGACTTCTGCAGCGGCAGGTCACGGGAGGACGATCCGACGGAGAGGGTGTACTCCCCGTCGACGGTCTTCCACGAGTCGGTGTCCACGTCCCAGATCGAGAGCGGGTGGTTGCTCGCTTCGGAGTCCACGACCACTTCCACCGTGCGTTGCTCACCGGGGGCGAGCTCGAGACGGTCGAATCCGATCAGGCGCTTGCCGGGCTCGGCGGCTGCCTCGGGGAAGGTGAGGTAGACCTGCGGGATCTCCGCGCCGGCGACGTCGCCCGTGTTCTTCACGGTGAAGCTGACGGTGGCGCGAGCGGTGCCGGCGGTCTTGTCGACCTCCGCCTTCGCGCTCAGGTTCGAATAGGCGAAGTCCGTGTAGGAGAGGCCGTGACCGAACTCGAACAGCGGGTCGATGCCCTGCTCGTCGTACCACTTGTAGCCGACTTCGAGACCCTCGGTGTAGTCGACCTGACGGATCTCGTCCGAGCCTTCTGCGCGGGTGGTCGAGCCGTCCGCGAAGACTCCCGGGTACTGCGCGTTGTCACCGGTGCCGGTGGGCAGATCCGTGAGCGCCTTCGGGAAGGTCACGGGCAGCTTGCCGGAGGGGTTCACGTCGCCGAAGAGCAGACCGGCGATGGCGTCGCCGCCACGGTCTCCTGACCACCAGGTCTCCAGGACCGACGGCACGCTGTCCAGCCACGGCATGAGGACCGGTCCGGCGGTCTGCAGCACGACGGCGGTGTTCGGGTTCGCAGCGGAGACCGCTTCGATGAGCGCGTCGCCGTCCTTGAACAGGTTCAGCGAGTCGAGGTCGAAGAACTCGCCCGCGACGTTGAAGCCGAAGACGATGACGACGTCGGCGTCCGCTGCTACGGCCGCCGCGGCCGCGAGGTCGCTGCCGTTGTTGTAGACGACGGTGCTGCCGTTCTGCGCCGCGCGGGCCTTGATGGCGTCGAGCGGAGCGACCTGGTGGCAGTCGATGACGGTGGACGCAAACGTGTTCCCGTAGAGAGGCGACGTGCACGTCGTGCGGGCACTCACCCCTCCCTGCGCGTAGGCCGGATCCGCAGTGATCTCGTTCGAGGCTGTCGGGCCGATGACGGCGATGGTCTGCGGCTCATTGCTCAGCGGGAGGAGCTCATCGTCGTTCTTGAGGAGAACGGAACCCTTCTCCGCCATCTCGAGAGCAACCTCGCTGGATCGGGCAGTCCGGACGTCGCTGTATCGACCGGAGTCGGGAAGCTGGTAGTCCTGGATTCCGCTGGCGAACTTCGCGCGCACCACACGGAAGGCCGCAGTGCGGATCTGCTCCGCCGTGATCTCACCCGAGGCGAGGGCGGCGTCGAGAGCGGGGGGTGCGAAGTACTTCGGCAGGCTGAGCTCCTGATCCAGGCCCGCGTCGAGGGAGGCGACGGTTGACTTCTGAGCGCCGTTGTCGGTGACGGCGAAGCCCTTGAAGTCGAGCTGGTCGCGCAGCGTCGTGGTCAGCAGCTCCGGGTCCTCGCAGGCGTAGACGCCGTTGAGCTGGTTGAAGGAGCACATGACACCCGCAGGATCGGCATCGAAAGCGATCTCGTAGGGCTGCAGGTAGAGCTGGTGCAGGGTGCGCTCATCGATGTTCGACGAGCTGGTTGCCCGGTCGAGCTCCTGCTGGTTGCCGACAAAGTGCTTGAGCACGGAGGCGACGGGCTGGCCAGGGTTGCTCTCGCGAAGCGAGGTGACCCATTCGGCGGCGAGGGAGCCGGCGAGCAGAGGGTCCTCGCCCAGGTACTCGGCGTTGCGGCCTCCCCAGGGGGTGCGCACGATGTCGATGCCGGGCGCGAAGACAGTGTTGTACTGCTGCTTCCAGGCCTCGTCGGCCATCACGGCGCCCTTGTCGGCAGTGAGACCGAGATCCCAGCTCGCGGCCTGCGAGACGGGGACGGGGAACGCCGTCGTTCCAGTGCCGTAGGCGATACCCCAGGGCCCATCGATGTCGGCGTTGAACTGCACGCAGTCAGGGTGCTCGGGGTAGGTGACCGGGGGTCCTGGCGGCTGACCGAGACCGCCGGCGGTATTGAACTCCGTGAAACCCACGTCGTTGGCCGAAGCCTCGTTGAGCCACCGGTACTGCTGCTGGATCGTCGACGCGTCCAACAGCAGGTTGGCGCGATCCTCGGGAGAACGAGTCGGATCCGTCCACGGACAGTTCGGGTCGACCGTGACGGGCGTCGCTCCCTGTGCCGGAGCCGCGAAGAGCGACTGACCAGAGAGCAGCACCACCGCGGTCGCCAGAACGGCGGCACTACGGGTGAATGCGGAACGACGTGCGGTTGCTCGAGGCGAGCGAGACCGCCTCGAGGCCGGTGGGGAGTCGGCGACGAACGCCGACTTTTGGGGAGCACGGAACATGGGTATTACCTCCTTGTAATGACCACCGAAATCAGTGACGCCGCTGGGAAGCGGGCGCAGTGAAGAGTGATGCTGATCGCTGACGCCTCAGTGGAGAGGGCGCAGCGAGGGATGTCGCGGGTTGGCGACAGGGGAGAGGGCGAGCAGGCCGTCGGGGTTTTCGGCGCTCGAATGGGGGTAGCAGGCCATACCGTACGGACCTGAGCATCGCCTCGTCAACTGATTCACATTTAAAGTGTGAACTGGTTGACGTTTACATCGGTGGCGAGAAGAGTGGGGCCTGTTCGGCCGGGGGTGCCGGTCGACCGATGTCGAGACAGAACCTCCGACGTGCTCATTCGATCGAGGAGGATCATGAGGAAGTATCTACTCCCTGCCACGCTCGCTGCACTTGCGTTGGTTGCGGGCTCGGTGGCGGCAGTGTCACCGGCGGCCGCCGCCTCGCTCACTTCGGCGGACTTCATCAAAGCCAGTGGGAACGTGCTGAAGACCGGCTCCGGGTCTGGAGGCACTGTCAACCTTCGGGGCACCAACGTCGGCGGATGGCTCACCCAGGAGGACTGGATGTCCCCCCTCGGGGAGTTCGCGACTGATCGCACCGGTTGGTCGGTGAGTGCCTCCACGGGCAGCGGTTTCGAGGCGATCGATGGCTCGGGGTCCTCCGAATGGACCACGGCCTCTGGCAAGCGCAATCCGGATTGGCTTCTTCTCGATCTGGGTGCCCCCACCCGCTTCAACCGGCTGACCCTCGACTCAAGCTCAGCAAGCCAGTACCCCCACGCACTCAGGGTCGAGACGTCCTCGGACGCGACCACTTGGCGCAATGTCGCCGAGCAGCCCGGTACGAGCGGGCGCACCACCGTCAAATTCGTTCAACAGGACGCGAGGTATCTCCGACTGACGCAGACTGCCTCCGATGGAGCGGTGTGGTCCGTCGGTGAGCTGAACCTCTTCTTCGATGCGGTTCTCGCGAACCGCCCGTTCACGGCGACGGCCAGCTCTGCAAGTTCCTCTGCGCCACGAGGCGTCGATGGAGATCTGTCCACAACATGGCAGAGCGGAACGCCTCAATCACCGGGGCAGAGCTTCACCGTCGATTTCGGCCGCACGGTAGAAATGGACCGGGTCTTCCTCGACTCGGGCGCCGCAGCCGCGAATGACTACCCACGCCAATGGGAGATGGCCACCTCCGACGACAACGTGAACTTCACCCCGATCGCCAGCGGATACGGCACCAACCGCATCGTGGAGGCCGACTTCAAGGCGTGGAAGTACGGCCGCTATCTCAAGATCACCTCGAACGGGACCGCCGCCCAGTGGTGGACCATCGCTGATCTGTCGATCGCGGCCGGCAGCAACCTCGACCGCAACGGATGGTCGGTGACAGCCTCCGCCGGCAATGACATCAAGAACACGGTCGACGGAAATCCGGCCACGAGATGGAGCACAGGGGTCGCCCAGAAGCCTGGTCAGTCAATTCAGATCGACCTCGGGTCGCTGCAGACCCTGAACAACCTCTCGATCGATACGGCGAAGAACACCACCGACGAGGGTGACTGGGCGCGTGGGTACCGACTGGACCTTTCACGAGACGGTTCGAACTGGAAGAGCGTCGCAACCGGAGCCGGCGACGTGAAGGTCACGACCATCGGCTTCCCTGCCCAGGCCACCCGATACCTCCGCCTCACTCAGACCGGTTCGGCTCTGCAGTGGTGGTCGATCGGCGAGCTGACTGCAGGCCTGTACAGCGATGACTACTCCCTCAACAACACCCTCACCTCCCGCTTCGGCACCGCCGGCGCACAAAAGGTGATCGACGCCCACCAGGACGCCTGGATTACCGAGAGCGACCTCGACGCGATCGCCGCGACCGGGCTGAACTTCATCCGCGTCCCCATGGGCTGGAACACCTTCCTCAACCTCGACGGCACCTGGAAGGCCGACCCTTGGAAGAAGGTGGACTGGATCACCCAGGAAGCCTCCGAGAGGGGAATGTACGTCCTCCTCGATCTGCACACCGTTCCCGGCGGCGGTTGCCCATGGGGAAGCTGCGGCCGCATCGGTCCCGCGCCCAACGGCTTCTGGGGCAACGCTACCTACCAGGACTGGGTCGAGGACATCTGGACCGCCATCGCGAACCGCTACCGCGGCAACCCTGCCGTCGCTGGCTACGACCTCATCAACGAGCCCCTGATCGACGGCTACGAAGACGCCGACGACCTCAAGAAGAAGAACGACTACTTCGACCGCCTCTACGACGCCGTCCGCGCCGTCGACCCCGACCACCTGATCGTGCTCGCAGCCTTCCTCGGCATGGACTCCATCGCCGACCCGGGAACCTACGGCTGGACGAACGTCATGTACCAGCTCCACCCCTACGACATGTCCAGCCCGAGGGACTGGAATGCGCAGAACCGCCTGGTCGAAAACGAGCTTGCAGCCGCACCCTCACGCCTCGCCGATCCAGGAGTCCCGCTGCTCAACGGAGAATACTCCCTCTACTACAACGATGACCTCTGGGCGAAATGGATGGCCGGCATGAACGCGTCGAACATTTCCTGGTCGAACTGGACCTATAAGGTCCGGGGAGCCGCGAAAGACGCCTTCGGCTACTGGGGGATGTACTACGACAACCAGGCTCCGGTCCCAGTCATCAACAGCGACAATCCCGCAACGTTCATCGCGAAGCTCAAGCAGTTCACGACCGACCGCTTCACGAAGAACACCGGCTTCGTCCAAACGGTGAAGAAATACGCCGGCGGCTTGTCGACCTTCTCGCCGATCACCATCAGCCACAGCGGCTGGACGGCGACAGCGTCGACATCAGCGAACGGGACGCCGCCCTCGGCCGGCATCGACGGCCTGAACGGCTCGGCCTGGTACAGCGGCCGCTCGCAGAGCGGAGGGGAGTGGTACCGCATAGACATGGGGTCCTCCAAGAGGCTCGCCATGGTGACCCTCGAAACCGCCTCAGCGTCACCCGAGGACTACCCGCGAAACTTCACCATCGAGGTGTCGACCGACGGGACGAATTGGAGAACGGCGGCGAGTGGCGTGGGCTACGGCTACAAACGCCCCATCTCGATTCCGCCGACGACGGCCAGGTTCATCCGCATCACCCAGACCGGAGCTGCCACCAACTGGTGGAGCATTGACGAAGTGACGGCCTACTCGTCCTACTGAGTACGAAAGGTGGGGGTCCTGCGGTCTTTGCACCGCAGGACCCCCTTCATGTGAGCTCGGCACGGATCAGATCCACCCCTGGAAAAGCTAAGAGACCTCCTAGCCGAACCGCAGGACAATGACTCGAGCGCGGGCGACGATGGCGTCAACGGGATCCGTAATGTCGACGGTGGCACCGAGTTCGTCCTCCTCCAGCGGTTCGAGAACGTCCAGTTGACTGGCGAGGAGCGATTGCGGCATGAAGTGGCCGTCGCGCGTCGTCATGCGGCGTCGGAGGAGTGCCGGTGCGCCCGCGAGGTGGATGAAGACGGTGTCGGGTGCGGCGAGGCGCAGCCGGTCACGGTAGATTTTTTTTAGCGCGGAGCAGGCGACGACGCCGCCGTCGCTCTCGGCTGCTCGGCGCCCGACGAGGTCTAGCCAGGGCCAGCGGTCGTCGTCGGTGAGCGGGATGCCTGCGCTCATCCGGGCCACGTTTATGGCGGGGTGCAGGTCATCCGCGTCGAAGTAAGAGCGGCCGGTGCTGGCCGCGAGTCGGGCGGCGACGGTGCTCTTGCCGCATCCGGACACGCCCATGACGACCACCGGTGGACGGGATGGCTCAGACACGGGTCCGCTCCAGAGCGTTGCGGACGGTCCGACCCTCGCGGGCGGCGTCGATGCTTTCCTGGACGAGGGCCGTCGCGTTCTGGGGTCGGTTGCCCGCTGCGTGAGGGGTGAGCAGCAGGTTCGGAGCGGACCACAGCTCGGAGTCGACGGGGAGCGGTTCGGCGCGGGTCACGTCGAGGGCCGCCACGCGGAGGCGACCTGCGCGCAGTGCGGCGACCAGTGCTTCCTCGTCGACGGTCGCTCCTCGACCGACGTTCACGAAGACGGCATGCCGAGGGAGACGCTCGAGGAGGTCCGCGCCGAGGGCCTTGTCGGTCTCCGGGGAGGCGGGAAGCAGTGAGATCAGCACGTCGGTCTGCTCGAGGAGCGCGGGGAGCTCCGCGGCGGCCACGACCGGGAATCCGCTCCGTATGCCGGCCGATCCGGCGACCCCGGTCACGGAGGCGCCAAGCGCGGCGAGCATCGGGGCGAGTCGGGCGGCGATCGAGCCGAAGCCCCAGATCGTGACGCGGGATCCCGAGAGCGTGTAGAGCGCCTCGGTCTCCGGAGCGCGCTGCGCGTCGAGGAAGTCGCTGTCCCACCGCGAGTCGCGCTGCGCCGTGCCGAGCAGGTCGAGTCGGCGGACGGCGGCGAGGACGAGGGCGAGAGCGTGCTCGGCGACCGGGCCGTCGTGCAGGGAGCGTCCGGAGGCCAGCACGGTCTCGGGGCCGAACCCGGCGGCGAGGATCTGGTCGGGACCGGCCGCGAGCGTCTGCACGAGCCGCAGGCCGGGGAGCGCCGCCGCGTCGCGCAGGTTCTCGTCCGCGTTCCGCCAGACGACCAGGACGTCGGCGTCTCTCGCCGCCGGCGGGATCGGAGCCGTGACGTCGTAGTGGACGAGCTCGTCGCGGGAGGTGTCCAGCTCGAGGGGGATCGTGTCGGGAACGAGGATCTTCATCGCGTGACCTCCAAGGGAGTCGTGGTGGGTGCGCCGAAGTCGAGGAGGACTTTGCCGGAGACGGACGCGTCGCCGGCGATGCGGAAGGCCTCCTCGCTCTGCTCGACGGGGAAGACGTGGGTGATGACGGGATCGATCCCGAGGCTGCTGTCCGCGAAGGCCGCGAGCACCTCATCGATGGGATCGAGAAAGCGGAAGGATCCGACCAGATCGATCTCGCGGGTGATAGCGAGAGAGAGCGGGACGGGCTGATCGCCGGTGGGCGGCAGGCCGACCATGACGACGCGGCCCCCGCGGGTTGTGCCGGAGAGGGCGCTCGCGAGTCCGCGCGGGTTGCCGGAGGACTCGATCGCGATGTCGGCGTCGGTCGCGGCGATGGCGGCGCTCTCGCCGGCGAGCAGGGTGCGATCGGCGCCGACGAGCTGCGCGATGGCCAGCGGGTTCTCGAGCACGTCGACGACGGTGATGTGCGCTGCTCCCGCGCGTCGCAGCACGCCGACGATGAGGGCGCCGATCGGTCCCGATCCGACGACGAGCACCGAGCGTCCGCGGACGTCTCCTGCGCGCTCGACGGCGTGCCAGGCGACGCTCGCGGGCTCGGCCAGCGCCGCGGTCTGCAGCGAGACCGACGGCGGGACGACCCGGAGCATGGCGGCGGGGACGGCGATCCGGCGCTGGAACGCGCCGGCCGTGTGCGGGAAGCGGGCGGCCGAGCCGAGGTACCGGACGCCGGGGGAGAGGTTGGGGCGGTCGGCCGGGAAGCGCTCGGGAACGTCCTCGATGCGAGCGGGGTGCACCACCACTCCGGTGCCCGCCGCGGGCCCGCTGCCGTCAGCGGCGGCGGCGAGGACCACTCCGGAGACCTCGTGTCCGAGCACCATCGGCTCGCGGAGGATCGACTCGCCGACGGCGCCGTGGCGCCAGTAGCTGAGGTCGGACCCGCAGATGCCGCCGTAGACGATCTCCACGAGTGCCTCGTGAGCGTCCGGTCTCGGTGCGGGCAGTTGCGCGACGCGGAGGTCGCCGGCGGCGTGGGCGAGGACCGCGGTGGTGGTCGACGTCTCGGTGAGGGTCACGGGGCGATTCCTTCGTCGGAGGGGCGTGAGGAGGAGGCGAGCATCAGACGACGACGCTCATGCCGCCGTCGATGAAGACGACCTGGCCGTTGACGTAGTCGGAGGCGGAGGAGGCGAGCCAGACCGTGGGACCGGTGAGGTCATCGATCCGGCCCCAGCGTCCGGCGGGGGTGCGGCCGAGGATCCAGCTGTTGAAGGCCTCATCGTCGACGAGGTTCTGGGTCATTTCGGTGTGGATGTAGCCGGGGGCGATGCCGTTGATCTGCAGGCCGCTGCCGGCCCACTCGGCGGTCATGGCGCGGGTGAGGTTGCGCAGCCCGCCCTTCGCCGCGGTGTAGGGGGCGATGGTGGGCCTGGCGAGATCGGTCTGGACCGAGCAGACGTTGATGATCTTCCCGTGGCCCCGCTCTACCATCCGCCGGGCGGCGGCGCGTCCGACGATGAAGGCCGAGGTGAGGTCGACCTCGATGACCCTCTTCCAGTCGGCGAGGTCGAGCTCGAGCATCGGCAGCCGGTGCTGGATGCCCGCGTTGTTGACGAGGATCTCAAGCGGCCCGGCGTTCTGCTCGATCTCGGCGATGCCTGCCTCGACGGCGGCCTCGTCCGTGATGTCGAAGCGGACCGCACGGATCCGGTCGCTCCCGTGCTTCGCGGCCAGCGAGAGCTGGGCGTCGGCCAGGCGGCCGGCATCGACGCCGTTCACGATGATGCCGGCACCGGCGGAGGCGAGTCCGTCGGCGATCGCGAAGCCGATGCCGCGGCTGGAGCCGGTGACGAGCGCCCAGCGGCCGGTGAGATCGAAAGGATCCGTCATCGTGCGCTCACGGCCTCGGGCACCATGTCGGTGTGCGAAGCGCGCAGAGCGCGCATGGCGGCGACCTCGGCGTCCTTCTCGGCTTCGATCACCGCGATCTCCTCGACGGCGCGGAGGATCTCGCGGGCGCGATCGGGGCGGATCACGATGACGCCGTCGCTGTCGGCGACCACGATGTCTCCCGCGTTGACGACGACCCCGCCGATCGCGACGGGCTCGCCGATGGTTCCAGGGCCGTTCTTGAAGGGCCCCGCAGGGGTGAGACCGCGGGCGAAGACGGGGAAGCCGAGCGACTCGATGATGTCCCGGTCGCGGACGTAGCCGTCCACGACGGCTCCGGAAGCGCCGAAGAACTCGAAGCGCTGCGCGAGGTTGTCGCCGATGATCGCCCTGCCATGGAACCCGAAGGCGTTGATCATCAGCAGGTCACCCGGGCGGATGTACTCGAGCGCGTCGATCACCGCACGGTTGTCGCCGGCGACGGTCATCACGGGGAGCGCGGTGCCGACGGCTCGAGCTCCGTTCCAGATCGGGTGGATGCCGCCGTCGACGATGTTGAGGCGCTCGGCGGCATCACCGATGTTCGCGACCGGGTAGCGGGCGAAGGCGGCGACCAGGTCGGCGTCGGGGCGCTGCCAGGAGGAGACGGTCGTGACGTTGTCGGAGCTCATGGGAAGTCCTTCCAGGGGAGAGATCGGTCAGGGGTAGAGGCCGCGGCTGCGGTGGCTCTCGGTCACGCGCTCGACGGCGATGAGCATCGCTGCCTCCCGCAGGCTGCAGTCGTGGCGGACGGCCGTGGCGGAGACGTCGTTCCACGCCGCGATCATCCGCTCGCGGAGCCGCTGCTCGACGACCTCGAGCGGCCAGCGGTAGGTCTGGTTCGCCTGGGCCCACTCGAAGTACGAGGTGATTACGCCGCCGGCGTTCGCGAGGATGTCGGGGACGACGAGGATGCCGGCGTCCGCGAGAACGCGGTCGGCGGCCGCTGTCGTGGGCCCGTTGGCTCCCTCGATGACCGCACGGGCGCGGACCCGCCCCGCGTTCCCCTCGTGCAGGACTCCCTCGACGGCGGCCGGCACGAGCAGGTCGACGTCGAGCTCCAGGAGCTCGGCGCCGTCGATGCCGTCCGCTTCGGAGAAGCCGGACACCCGACCCGTCAGGGCCACGTGGTCGGTGAGGGCGCGCAGGTCGAGGCCGGACGCACGGTGCACGGCGCCGAACTGGTCGCTCACGGCGACGACGCGCACTCCCGCTTCGGCGAGGAAGAGCGCCGCGGAGCGGCCGACCTTGCCGAAGCCCTGCACGGCGGCGGTCGCCGTCTGCTGAGGGATGCCGAGACGCTCGAGCGCGGCGAGGGAGACGTGCTCCACCCCGCGGGATGTCGCCGTTGCGCGGCCGAGCGAGCCGCCCAGGCTGAGCGGCTTGCCGGTGACCACTCCAGGCACGGTGTAGCCGCGGCCCACGGAGTAGGTGTCCATCATCCAGGCCATCGTGCGCTCGTCGGTGCCGATGTCCGGCGCGGGGATGTCGTGCTCCGGACCGATGATGGGAGCGATCTCGCTCGTGTAGCGCCGGGTCACTCGCTCGAGCTCGCCGAGGGAGTGGGTGGCCGGGTCGATGGTGACGCCTCCCTTGGCTCCGCCGTAGGGCAGGTCCAGGAGGGCGCACTTCCAGGTCATCCACATCGCTAGAGCCCGGACGTCGTCGAGAGCGACGGTCGGGCTGAACCGCAGTCCCCCCTTGGCCGGTCCCCGGGAGAAGTTGTGCTGCACGCGGTAGCCGTGCAGTACCTCGACGCTGCCGTCGTCGCGCCGGAGCGGGATGCCGACCGTCATCTCGCGGCGCGGTGTCGCGAGCAGCGCATAGGTCCCGTCGTCGTAGCCGAGGGCATCGACGGCGGTGCGGAGTTGAGCACGAGCCTCGTCGAGCGGGTGCGGGGGGACGGTCGGACGGACGGACTGATCGATGAGGGTCTGCATGGAACCTCCCAGTGTCAGAAATGCGAATTTGTTCGCGTTTGATTATCCGAAGTCTGTAGGCTCACCGCCGAGGAAGCAAGAGGGCGAGCGCCCCTTCTCGCTCGCTGGCATGCATGTCTGACCGGTGATCAAGCCGGAAATCCGCCAGACACGAACTCGTTACACCACCGAATTACGGTTGCCTTGACTGTCTCGAAGTGCGACTCTATTCTCATTCGTGATTCAAGTCTCAATAGAGCACGACGCTCGATCGTCCCGTACCGGCCCGGCCCCTCTTCGCCTCAAGGAAGCACCCCTAGGTCTTCCGCTGCCGGTCCTCGGCAGATCACGATTGGTAGGAGCCCCCGAGGGCTCCGTGTCTCGGAAAGAGAACAACGATGACCACAACGAATCGGCTCGACACCGCCATGGTCGACGTCGTCACCGCGGACGGGAAGGTCGTCCGCAAGGCCACGATCGCCGGCGCGGTCGGCTCCTTCGTGGAGTGGTACGACTACGGCATCTACGGCCTGCTGACCACCTACCTGGCGATCAACATCATGGGCGGGGCGGAGGCGGGCGGGCTCTTCCTCACCAACGTTGGCTTCCTCGTCAGCTTCATCGCACGCCCCTTCGGCGCAGTGATCTCCGGCTACCTCGGCGACAAGCTGGGCAGGAAGACGCTGCTCGCCACGCTCCTGCTCCTGATCTCCGCTGCGACGGCGGCCATCGGCCTGATTCCCTCGACGACCGTCATCGGCGTCGCCGCACCGATCCTCCTGATCGCCCTACGGGTGCTGCAAGGCTTTTCCGCCGGCGGCGAGGTCGCCGGCGCCATGTCGTTCGTGGGGGAGTACGCCCGTGACCGACACCGCAACTTCTCGATGAGCTTCATCGCCGTCGGCTCGTTCTTCGCCCTGATGTTCGGCAGCGCCTTCTCGGCGATCCTGATCACCACCCTCGGTGACACGACGATGACCGAGTGGGGCTGGCGCATCCCGTTCCTCTTCGCGGCTCCGCTGGGCTACGTCGGCTTCTACATCCGCCGCAAGATGGAGGAGACCCCGCACTTCGAAGCACTGCGCGAGCGGAACGTCGTCGCCCGCAACCCGCTGCGGGAGGCCTTCACGAACAAGACTCACCTGAAGGCCATCGCTCTGACGATCTTCCTGCCGGCGCTGAACGGCCCCGGCTACTACCTCCTCTTCGCCTACATGCCGACCTACCTCAAGACCCAGCTGGGCGAGGAGAACAACTTCACGATGGTGCAGGCGCTCGTCGTCACCGCGTTCTCGCTGGTCGCGATCATCATCTCGATCCCGCTGATGGCGCGCCTCTCCGACCGCATCGGCCGCAAGCCCGTACTGATCCTCTCCTCCGTCCTCGTCGGCATCGTCGCGATCCCGATGTTCTCGATGATCACCACCGGCCAATTCGTCCCAGCCTGCATCGCGACCGTCGTGATGGCGATCGCCTTCTCCGGTCACGCCGCCGTCGTGCACACCGTCCTGACGGAGATGTTCCCCACGACGGTGCGGTACAGCGCGTACAGCATCGGCTTCAGCCTCTCGACGATCATCTTCGGCGGCAGCGCTCCGCTCGTGATGACCGCCCTCGTACAGAGCACGGGATCCAGCCTGATCCCCGCCTACGCCGCGGTGATCACCGCCGCGATCACGCTCGTCTCTGTCCTCTTCCTCAAGGAGACCAAGGGACTCCCGCTGCGCACGCACTGACAGAACCGGGGGCGGCGCGCCGTTCGCGCCGCCCCCACTCGCACCACCCCCACCACCACTCCAGGAGGACCCCATGGGCATCTCATCCGTCGCCGTCGTCGCCGACCTCGGCGAGAGCTTCGGCAACTACACGATCGGCAACGACGAGGCCCTCCTCGGACTGGTCACCGCCTCCAACATCGCCTGCGGCTTCCACGCCAGCGATCCCCGCGTGATGGATCAGACCGTCGCCGAGTGCGTCGCCCGCGGAATCGAGCTCGGCGCGCACCCCGGATACCCCGACCTCGTCGGCTTCGGCCGGCGCCTGATCGAGGCCTCCGAGGAGGAGATCCGCACCGACGTCCTCTACCAGATCGGTGCACTGGACGCCTTCGCCCGGGTGCACGGCGGCACCATCAGCCACGTCGCCCCACACGGCAGGATGGGCAGCATCGCGCAGACCGACGCGAAGCACGCCCGCGCCATCACCGACGCCGTCGCCGCGTACAACCCCGACTACATCGTCATCTGCCAGAACGGCCTACTCGCCGACGAGGCCCGGAAGCGGAACCTCCAGGTCGGCTACGTCTTCCTCGCCGACCGAGGGTACGGCGCCGACGGCATGCCCGTTCCCCGCTCGCACCCGGGTGGGCTGATCTACGACCCCGCGGCCATCGGAGCACGGGTCGCGCAGGTCGTGCGCGACGGCACCGTGGTCACCGTCGACGGAGACACAGTGCCCCTGGGTCACGACTGCGACGTCGTGCTGCTGCACGGCGACCATCCGAACGTGCTCGAGAACGGTACCGTGCTCCGCGCCGCACTCGAGGTCGAGGGGATCCGCGCCGTCGGCCTGCAGGAGGTCCTCGCGGAGAAGGCGCGCGTCCTCGCGCAGGGCTGATGCCGGTGCCGAGCACGACCGCGCCTCTGCCGATCGCGATCGAGACCTACGGTGACAGCGCGGTGATGGTGACGATCGAAGCGCACGACGCCGACGTCCGGCGTCGGCTGATCGTCGCGTTCCGGGAGCGCGTGCTCGCTCGGCGGCCCTACGCCGTGCTCGATGTCGTCGCCGGTCTGGAGTCGCTGCTGATCGAGTTCGATGCTCTGGAGACCTCGGCGGAGAGCCTCGAGTACGGACTGCACCTCCTCGCCGAGATCGAGACGGGGAGCGCGTCCGGCCGACCACCGGTCGTCCTCGACGTCCCCTTCGCCGCCGACGCAGACACTGCCCCGGACCTCGAGGAGGTCGCCGCCGAGCTCGGGATCCCGCCACAGGAGGTCCTCGCCCGGATCGAGCGATCCTCCTTCAGCGTCACCCTGCTCGCCGCGGCGATGGCCCCGATGCTGTCGGGCCTCGACGTCCCCGCTCCGGTCCGCCGTCGCGCGCAACCGCGGACGGATGTGCCCGCCGGCTCGATCATGATCGCCGGCGAGAACGCGATCATCCAGCCCTTCTCCGGACCGACCGGCTGGCGCGTCGTCGGGCGCACGCCGCTGGAGATCGTCGACATCACCAGGAGCGCACCGGTCTCCTACGCACCGGGTGACCTGATCCGCTTCCGACTCATCGACGCCGCGGAGGCGCAGGGCCTGCGCGGCCGATTCCTGGAGTCGCGGACGGAGGACGAGCGATGACGATCACGACGACCGTGAGGGTGGTGTCGACCGGCTGGCTGACCACGCTGCAGGACCTCGGGCGGCACGACGCGGAACGCCTCGGCGTCCCGACCGGGGGAGCCGCCGACCAGAACGCCGCGACGATCGCGAACGTCCTCGTCGGCAATGCCCGAGGCGCCACGCTGCTCGAGAGCATGGGAGGAGAGCTCGCTCTGATCCCGAAGGACGACGTCCTCATCGCCGTTACCGGCACGCCCGCCGTCGTGACGGTCGACGACACGCCGGTCGACCAGTGGGCCCCCGTCGTGGTCCCGGCCGGCCACCGGCTCTCGATCTCCGGTGCACACGCCGGGGCTCGCTCCTACCTCGCGCTGCACGGGACCCTGCACGCCGATCTCTTCCTCGGGAGCGCCGCTCCCGATGCCCGGATGGGGTTCAGCCAGAGCATCACCGCGGGCCGGACGCTCGAGCTGACCACCGCCTTCCAGGGCTTCCACCGGACCTTCTTCGAGCAGTCGCTCTTCCGGCTGCCGATCGAGATCCCCGCGTACCATGACCCGGTCTGGTCCATCGATCTGGTCGCCGGCTCTCTCACCGACCGGATCGCAGGCTTCCGCGACCTGATCGCATCCTCGCTGTACACCGTCACCGACCGTTCCAACCATGTCGGGCTTCGACTCGACGGCCCGGTGCTGCACCCGGAGGGCGACCAGGAGATCGTGTCCCACGGCGTCCCCATCGGTGCCGTGGAGATCCCGCACGGTGACGAGCTGATCCTCCTTGGGCGTTACCGGACCCTCACCGCCGGATACCCCATCGTCGGCTTCGCCACTCGCGAGGCGCAATCCCTGCTCGGGCAGGTCGCGCCGGGCCGCCGCCTGGCCTTCCGTTGGGTCGACCGGACCCGGGCTCATCGACGGCTCGTCGAGGCCCAAGCGCGCATCGAGGTGCTCGAGGACGCCGTCTCGAGCGCCTTCACCGCGGCCGGCCTCGGTCGCGCGATCGGCACCCGCCCGATGAACGTCCTCCCCGATGTCCTCGAGGCGCAGATCGACGACGACATAAATGCGACCGTATTCTAGAATGAGAACATGTTCGCATGAAGTTCGCTGACGAGTACTCTCCCGGAAGGATCACCCCGTGACCGAATCCCTCTCCTCCCTGAACGCTCTCGTCACCGGAGCCGGCAGCGGCATGGGCGCAGAGACCGCCGTCCTGCTCGCCGCGGACGGCGCGCATGTCGTCCTCGTCGGCCGTAACGAAGAGCGACTCCAGGCCGTCGCCTCCCGGATCGACGCGATCGGGGGCAGCTCGACCGTCGCCGTCTGCGACATCTCGAACGGCGACGAGATGCGGGCGACGGTCGCCTCCCTGCGCGCCTCGCTCGGCCGCATCGACGTCCTCGTCAACAACGCGGGCAGCGCCTCCACCGTCCTAAACCCGCAGTACACGCCGACCGAAGAGTGGCGGGGCGTCGTAGATGTGAACCTGACCGCCGTGTTCGAGCTCACCCAGGCGGTCCTCCCCGATCTGCTGGCAAGCCCCCGGGGCACGGTCGTCACCGTCTCCTCCCTCGCCGCCGTGACACCCAATCTGCTGGGCGGCGCCGCCTACGGCGCTGCGAAGGCCGCCGTCCGCAACTTCATGACCTTCCTGCACACCACGTTCCGCAACGAGGGCCTCCGGGCGATCACGATCCTGCCGGGCGAGGCGGACACCCCGATCCTCGACAACCGCGCTCGGCCCCCTCGCCCGGAGGAGCGCCTGAACATGCTCCAGCCCATCGACGTCGCCGAGGCGATCCGCCTCGCAGTCGCCCTTCCCCAGAGGGTCGTGCTGCAGGAGATCGTCGTCGCGCCCACCCGTCAACGCGACGTCTCCCAGGATCTCGAGGTGAGCCGCTGGGTCGGCGCGCCCGAGGGCACGACCCGCCAGACTTCCGCCGCCAGCTAGGAACCCACCACTCATGACACTCCTGACCGCTCACCACTCCTTCGGCGCCTCCCCGGCCGTCGACCGCATCGAGAGCACCTCGCGCCGCGTTCAGCAGCCCCAGTCGAGCGCGAGCCTCGTCTCCCTCGCCATGGGCGAGCCGAACTTCGACACGCCCCTCGTGATCCGCGATGCGGCCGAGCGAGCCCTCGCGGCCGGCCGCACGCACTACTCGCCCCTCGCCGGAGAGCCGGCGCTGCGCGAAGCCCTCGCCCCCCGGCTCTCCTCACTCTCCGGCGAGGACGTCTCCGCCGCCGACATCCTGATCACCCACGGCGGCACCGGCGGCCTGGCCGCCGCGATCCTGGGGCTCGTCGGGCCGGGGGACCGCGTCGTCATCCCCGACCCCACCTACTCGCTCTACAGCGACCTCGTCAGCATGGCCGGGGGAGTAGCGGTCCACGTCCCGATCGCAGCGGATCTCCACTGGGACCTCGACCACCTCCGGGACGCGCTCGTCGGCGCCCGCCTGTTCGTGTTTTGCAATCCCGGCAACCCGACCGGCATCGTGCACACCCGCGAGGAGCTCGAGGCCCTCGCCGGATTCCTCGACGGTACCGACACCATCGTCATTTCCGACGAGGCGTACGACGCGCTCGACTTCACCGGCCGGCCGTTCACGTCGGCCCTCTCCGTCGCCGGCCTGCCCGCCCGGACCGTCTACTGCCAGACCTTCTCGAAGAGCTACGCGATGACCGGCTGGCGGGTCGGCTACCTTGCCGGCCCGAGCGAGCTCATCCGCGCCGCCTCCCGGGTGCACAACACCTTCAACGGCTCAGTGAACACCGCCGTGCAGGACGCGGCACTGGTCGCTCTCGAATCGGCCGGTCCCGATGTCGACACGATGCGGGAGGCCTACGCGTCCCGTCGGGAGCTCATGCGGGCCGGACTCGAGTCGGTCCCCGGACTGACCATCAGCGAACCGGAGGGCGCGTTCTACTTCTTCCCTCGCTACGACCTCTCGATCGGTTCGGTCGAGCTCGTCGCGCGTCTGCGCGACGCCGGCGTCGCCGTCCGTCCCGGGTTCGAGTTTGGAGCCAATGGGGAGAACCACCTCCGCCTGTCCTACGCTGCCAGTGAGGATGCCATCCGCACCGGCACCGAGCGGCTGAAGGCCGCTTTCGAGGGCTTCCGCACATCGATCGACTGAGGGTTAGCATGCGTAGCGACCAAGAACGCAACCGCCGCAGGATCGTGAAGGCAGCGGTCTTCCTCGTGGCACGCAAGGGCATGGCTGTCCGGATGGCTGACATCGCGGAGCGCGCGGACGTCTCGACCGCGACGGCCTACCGCCACTTCGCCTCGGTCGGCGAGGTGCTGGCTGAGTTCCGAGACGACGTCGGCCGCCAGCTGCTGGCCTATAGCCGCACCTGCGACGCCACCGGAGTCGCGCTACTCGAGGCGGTCTCGCAGGAGTGGGTGCGGCTCGTCGTCAAGAACGGCGCCGCGATGATCCACAGCCGCTCCGACGAGGGCTATCTCAAGCGACTGCGCGCCGGAACGGCCTACCTCTCCGCGCAGGCGGAGGCTGTCGGACGCCCGGTCGCCGAGGCCGCCGCCGAACTCGACATCCCCGATATCGGCGACGAGGGACTCTTCCTTTGGAACGTCCTCTTCGATCCGCGCGAGATCTTCGACCTCCTCGAGACCGTCGGACTCTCGGGACCCGAGATCGGCGCCCGGCTCGTGAACACCTTCACCGGCGCCATGCGCGGCTGGGCTGAAGCCCGCCGGCAGCCGGTCCCCGCCGAGCTCACCGCCTGACCCTCGCGGACTCGGTACGGAGTGGGAGGACCCCGCGCATGAGCGCCCCATTGAGCATCCCGGAGTACCCTCGCCGCCCACGCCGGTCTCCGGGGCTCTAAGCCCCAGGCGCTGGAGCTGACGATCATCGGCTTCGGGATTCCTTCCTGCGACTCCTCCGCCAGCGTGACTGCTTAAACCGCCGGCGACGCCGGGAGCACGACGGCGGGCGGCGCGTTCATTTCGATGATGTTTCAACGCGACGCCCTCGACGTAAATTCGCGAAATCAGGTGGTTCTGGGTCTTCCGACGGTCCCCAAGATATGCGACTGTTCTCCTATTCGAGAATCAATTCTCATTCTTGCACCAGCCGATGACCCTCGTCTTCGGTACCTGATCTCCCTGCCCCCACTTGTCAACAGGAGAACCCGTGCCCACACTTATCCGCGTCGCCACCGTCGCAACGGCAGCAGCAGCAGCGTTGCTGCTCTCGTCGTGCTCCGCCACCCCGGAGGCCGCCTCTACCCCCGGCAGCTACTCGACCGACACCATCCGCGGAACCTTCGGCTCCGATCCCACCAGCTTCGATGCGGCGAAGGCCAACGCACAGGACGACTACGTGGTCGCCCGCCTGCTCTTCGACTCGGTCCTCCGCCGCGACGACGACGGCGCACTCGTCGGCGGGCTCGCCTCCGAGTGGGACGCCACCCCGACCGAGGCCACCCTGACCATCCGCGACGGCGCCACCTGCGCCGACGGAACGGAGATCACCCCGACGGTCGTCGCGGACTCCCTGACCTACTTCGCCGACCCGGAGACGAAGAACAACTTCGCCAAGCTCGTCTTCGGGCCCGGCACACCGACGATCACTGCGGACGACGCGGCCGGCACCGTCTCGATCGCCCTGGCCCAGCCGTGGTCGGAGACCCTTCGCGGACTGACCCTCCCACAGTCGGGGATCATCTGCCCCGCCGGCCTGGCCGACAAGGAAGGCCTCGCCGCCGGGACCGTCGAGGGCGCCTTTTCGGGCCCCTACACGGTGGCCTCGGCGACGCACGGCGTCAGCTACGAGATGAGCCTGCGCGAGGACTACGACGCGTGGCCCACCTTCGCGAAGGAGGTTCCTGGCGTGCCCGCCGCGAAGCTCGTCTTTGCCGCGGGCGTCGCCCCCGCGACCGCGGCGAATCAGCTCTCCACCGGGGAGCTCGACGTGGCGACGGTCGCCCCCGCCGACTCCGAGCGGTTCAGCGATGAAGCTGCCTTCGGCACGGCCACCGTTCCCGCCAATGGCACCTGGCTGCTGTTCAACGAGCGCGAGGGGCACCCGTTCACGGACCCGGCCCTGCGCAAGGCGGTTGCCCAGGCGATCGATCCGCAGGCCTTCGACGCCGCGGCCTACGGCGGCAAAGGCTTCGAGATGTTCTCCATCGTCGCCCCGAACATCCCCTTCGCCCTGACGGACGACGAGTACCTCACCAAGAAGAACCTCGACGAGGCCCGCGAGGTCCTCGAGGGGAAGACCTTCAAGATGGTCGGCACCACCGCCATCGGGGTCAACGGCGCCGGCAACACCTACGTGCAGGAGGCCCTGCGCGCCGTCGGCGCCACGGTCGAGCTGCAGAACGTCGACAACGGCGCCTGGGCGACCATGACCCAGCAGCAGCCCGACACCTGGGACATCACCGTCCAGGGCGATGCGAACTTCGTCGGAACCGTCGCCGCCTCGGCCACCCGCGTCTCCGGCACGCCCACCGAGCTGGGCGGACGCAACATCGGCGGCGGCGAGAACCCCGAGATCGTCGCGGCGATCGCCGAGGCGCAAGCTGCGACCGACGACGAGGCGAAGGGAGCCGCGTACCAGAAGGTGCAGGAGCTGATCCTGCAGGACAACGTCATCGTGCCCCTCACCGGCGGAACCCAGTTCGTCATCCAGCGCGCAGGATTCTCGATCTCGACCCCGTCGGACATCCTCGACTGGTCCACCCTCCGGATCACCAAGTAGTCCGCCGAGACAACCACCGAATCAGGGAAGGTGACGACGATGAGTCAGACCATCACCGAGGCGGCCGCTGAGAACACCGCGACCAAGGCGATCGTGATGCGCACACGATCGACCGGACTCTCCGGCTGGGGTGCCTACGCCGTGCGACGCGGCCTGGGCCTGCTGCTCTCGCTCAGCCTGCTCGTCGTCGTCACCTTCCTGATCGTCCCGCTGATCCCCGGCGACCCGGCCGTAGCCGTGGCGGGTGCCGATGCGACGTCCGAGCAGATCGATGCGATTCGCGCGGACCTCAAGCTCGACGATCCGCTCTGGCTCCGATTCATCGACTATGTCGGCGGACTCTTCGTCGGCGATCTCGGAAATTCCTTCGCCTACGGGACATCCGTCGCGACGATCATCGCCACCAAGCTCCCCTACACCGCCTCCCTCGCAGGGCTCGGCATCCTCGTCGTGCTGCTCGTGGCGATTCCGCTGGGAGTCACCGTCGGCGTGCTCACCCGAGGCGGCCGCCGGCGCTGGCTCGACGTCGCGTTCGGCACCGGCACCGGATTCCTCCAGGCGATCCCGCCCTACGTGGTCGCGACCGTCCTCATCATCGTCTTCGCGATCGGAGCGCGCATCCTGCCCGCCGCGGGAGCCGCGACTCCCGCCGCCCTCATACTGCCGGTCATCGGCATCTCGATCGGCGGCGTCTGCGGGATCGCTCGGGTGGTACGCCGCGAGACCGCGACCGTGCTGGAGCAGGACTTCATGCGCACCGCCCGCGGCCGCCGACTGAGCGGCGCACGGCTCTACACCCGGCACGCTCTGCCGAACCTCCTCACCACGGCGCTCACCCTGGCGGGAACCATCCTCGCCGGCATGCTCGGCGGAGCGATCACCATCGAGACAGTCTTCGCCTGGCCCGGCCTCGGCCGCGAGATCATTACGGCGATCGTGAACAAGGACTACCCCGTCATCCAGGGCGTCATCCTCGTGATCGGCCTCCTCGCCATCCTCATCAACATCGCGGTCGACGTGATCCTCGGGATAGTCGACCCGCGCACCCTCGGAGGGAAGTAGCGATGTCCGGATCCACGGCAGCACGCGCCCGCAGCACCCGCCTCACCCCAGGCTTGATCGCCGGACTCGTCCTGCTCGGCATCATCGTAGTGATCGGAATCGTCAGCCCCTTCTTCCTCACCGAGCAGGCCGAGACGCTCACCTCGGAGGCGTCCCAGGGACCCAGCGCCGCGCACCTGCTGGGCACCGACGACTTCGGCCGCGACATCCTGGCGCGCACCCTCGTGGCCACCCGGCTCACACTGGTGATGACCACCGCCGGCACCTTCCTCGCCGTCGCCGCCGGAGCGCTGCTCGGCTGCTTCGTCTGGCTCGCACCTCGCCGCGTCCGCGAGCTCGGCCTCCGACTGATCGACGCCGCCGTGGCGTACCCCACTATCGTCTTCGCCCTGATCATCGCGGCGGTCCTCGGTGCCGGCACCTGGTCGGCGGTCCTCGCGATCGCCATCGCCAACGTTCCCGGCTTCGCCCGCGTCACCGCGAACCTCGCCGCCTCCGTCAGCCAGCGCAACTATGTCTCGACGGCACGCCTGATGGATGTCCCTGTCCACCGCATTTTCTCCCGCCACCTTCTCCCGAACATGGCCGAGCCCCTCCTCGTGATGACCGCCTCAATGTTCTCGATCGTCCTCATAGAGCTCTCCAGCCTTTCGTTCGTCGGCCTCGGCGTGCAGAACCCGAGCTACGACTACGGGCGGCTGCTCAACGAGGCGCTGATCAACCTCTACTCGCAGCCGCTACAGGTGATCGTCCCCGCCGTGATGATCACCGCGACCGGGCTCGCCGCGATCCTCGTGGGCGACGGCATCGCCGCCGCGACCGACCCGCGCAGCGGCCGGCGCTTCGCCCGCGGCGTGCGCACCTTGCTCCGCGGCGCCGTGCCCGCCGCCCGCACGAGTGCACTCGTGCAGGTCGATGGTCTGACCGTCCTCGCTCCGAATGGGCGCACGCTGGTCGACGACATCAGCTTCACCATCGCGCCGGGCGAGATCCTCGGCCTCGTCGGTGAGAGCGGCTCCGGCAAGTCCATGACCGCCATGGCCCTCGCCGACCTCTTGCCGAGCGAGCTGACCGTCCGCGCCGAGACGATGCGGATCGGCGACCTCGACCTCCTCGGCACCGTCGACCGCACCGCGCTCGCGACCCAGGTCGGCCTGGTCTACCAGGACCCTGGATCGACCTTCAACCCGGCACTACGGATGCGTGCCCAGCTCACCGAGACCGGTCGCGTCCACCTCGACTGGGGGCGCACGGAAGCCGACGAGCGGATCGTCGCGGCGCTTGAGTCAATGCGCATCACCGAGGCCCACAAGCGCCTCGGCCAACACCCGCACGAACTCTCCGGCGGCATGCTGCAACGCTCGATGATCGCCTCGACGCTCGCCACGGATCCGCGACTGATCATCGCCGATGAGCCGACCACGGCCCTCGACGTCACCGTGCAGGCCGACGTGCTTCGGCTCTTCCGCGCGATCAATCGCGACCGCGGCACCGCGCTGCTGTTCATCTCACACGACCTCGGCGTCGTCCGCGCCCTCTGCGACAACGTGCTCGTCATGAAGGACGGCCGGATCGTCGAGCGGATCACCGCCGACCAGATCGAGAGCGGAGCCGTCGAGCATCCGTACACCAAGCTCCTCCTGGCCGCGACACCGCAACTGACGCAGGAGGAACCGGCGGCCGAGGTCTCCCTCAGTCAGGACGATCCGGCACACGACAGCTTGGGAGCAAAGGCATGACCGCATCGACCGCACCCGCCCCGCCCCTGCTCGAGCTGCGCGACTTCGGAGTCGACTACGGCAGCGGCCGCGCGAGCGTCGCCGCGCTAGACGACATCGACATGACCGTTCCCCGCGGGACTACCCTCGGAATCGTCGGCGAGTCCGGCTCCGGCAAGTCCACGCTGGCCAAGGCGATCGTCGGACAGATTCCCTCGGCGCGCGGCCGGCTGCTCGTCGACGGGCAGGAGATCTCGACCTCACGACCCGCCGAACGTCGGGCGCTACGCCGCCGGATCCAGCTGATCCCGCAGGATCCGTACTCGTCACTGAATCCCCGCCGCACGATCGGTCAGGCCATCGCCGAGGCGATCGATCCCCGGGGCGGACGGGTCGCACAGCACGCCGACGCCATCACCCGCTGGCTCGAGACCGTACGGCTAGACCCGGAGGTCGCCGATCGGTACCCGCACGAGTTCTCCGGCGGACAGCGCCAACGCATCGCGATCGCCCGCGCGCTGGCAATCGAGCCCGAGCTGATCATCGCCGACGAGATCACGTCGGCCCTCGACGTCTCCGTCCAGGCCGAGATCCTGACCCTGCTGGATCAACTTCGCCACGAACTGAACATGACGATGCTCTTCATCTCCCACAACCTCGAAGTCGTGCAGCGCGTGAGCGACACGGTGATGGTCCTTTTCCATGGACGCGTCGTCGAGTACGGGACGGTCGAGCAGGTCTACTTCCGTCCGCGCTCCGACTACACCCGCCGCCTGCTCGACTCGGTGCCCGGCGGAGCAGGCTTCGACATCGGAACGGCCACCGTCGCCACGGCGTAGGGCTGAGACCCTCCACCTGTGCCCGGTGCTCAGGCCGCATGGCTACGAAAGGGTGGGAGCGGCCGCACGTCAGAACTGACATGCTCTCAATTTGGCGCGATACATTGCTAGCGTTGAACATCCTGACCCGTGTGGTGAGTGGCACACAAGATCGCTACAACGCTGCGCGGATCGCAACCGACTCGGCTGCGACGGTGACCCAGTCGCGCATCACAGAGGAAGTCACCGTGCCGCTCCCTAGGCGCGCTCAAAGCGTCGCCGTCTTGAGCGCCCGACGCGCCTCGCGCCTTGCGCGCTGCTTGTCAGGGTCAGACGTGGGTGCCGCCAGCAACAGGGCGCGGGTGTATTCCGCGGACGGTGTGGTCGTCACCTGGGCCGTTCGACCGGTCTCGACCAGCTCTCCTCTATACATCACCGCAACGCGGTGACTGATGTGCCGGACAACGGAGAGATCATGAGTGATGAAAAGATACGCCACCCCGGTCTCTCGCTGCAGTTCGATGAAGAGATCCATGACCTTCGCTTGAGTCGTGAGGTCGAGCGCCGAGACGGGCTCGTCGCACACGATCAGACGTGGCTTCAGTGCGAGAGCTCTTGCGATCGCGACGCGTTGCCGTTGACCACCGCTGAACTCTCTTGGATACCTTTCGGCGGAGTTCGAGGGCATCCCCACTCGATCAAGCAGCGCCATGACGCTTCGACGAGCTTCCTTGGCTTCGACGCCTTGCGCGATCAGCGGTTCCGCCAGGATGTCGGCGATCTGTAGAGCGGGGTTCAGGCTCGTGTAGGGGTCCTGGAAGACGACTTGCACGTCACGGGCGAGCCCGCGACGTTCCTTCGCCGTCAGATGTGTGATGTCCCGTCCATCAAGAACGATGCTTCCCCCCGTGGGAGTCGCCAGGCCGAGGACAGCCCGGCCGAGCGTTGTCTTGCCCGATCCTGATTCGCCTACGAGACCGAGCGTCTCACCGGGAGCGATGTCGAGAGAGATTCCTTTCAAGATCTCGGGGGAGCGCCGCCGGAATCCTCGGCCCGGGTAGCTGAGCGTGAGGTCGCGGATCTCGAGTAGTGCGGTCATTTTGTTTCCTCTCCGCCCGCGGCTCTCACAGTCGTGGGCGGGTCCTCGCGGACCGTGTCCTCGTCGAGGATGGAGCTGATGAGTTCTTGGGTGTAGGGCTGCGTCGGCGCGTGGAAGATATCCCGGACCGACCCCTCTTCGACCACCTCGCCATCACGCATCACGACGACGCGGTCCGCGAGATCGGCGATGACTCCGAAGTTGTGAGTGACGAGCAGCATTCCCATCCCGAGCTCTCCTTGGAGCTCGCGAAGCAGATCCAGAATCTCTGCTTGCACAGTGACATCAAGCGCCGTGGTCGGCTCATCTGCGATCAGCAGTTTGGGGCGCGAGACGACCGCCCCCGCGATGAGCACGCGTTGAGCCATTCCGCCCGAAATTTGATGCGGATACGAGCGAAAGGTTCGCTCTGGGTCCTGGATCCCGACCCGGGCGAGGAGCGTGAGAATCGATTGCTTCGCCTCCTTGCGCGACATGCTCTTGGTCAGCCCCTCCATCAGCTGACTGCCGATGGTGAAGCTCGGGTCGAGGTTAGCCATCGGCTCCTGCGGAACGTAGGAGATGACTCCACCTCGAAGCCGCCGCAACTCGCCGGTGGACTTACCCAGAAGCGAGTCGCCGGCGAGCGTCAGCACGTCCGCTGTGATGACTGCCTCCTTAGGAAGCAGGCCCAGAACGGAGAATGCCGTCTGCGTCTTGCCGGACCCTGATTCACCGACCAGACCGACGATCTCGCCGGGGTTCACGTCGATCGACACGCCGCGCACCACCGCGCGGTAGCTGCCGTCGGGCATCGGGTAGCGCACACGAAGATTGCGGACGCTGAGCAATCCGCCACGATCAGCGTTCTGCCTAGACGCGCCGGCGGCCGGCTCGACGATCGCCTCCTCCAGGCTGCGCTTCTTCTTCGCTGTCGATTGCGGTCCTGCGAGCACATCGCGGTAGGCGTTCCCGATCAGGATGAGCCCGCCGTTGAGCAACGCGAGGAACAGAGCCGGCCATACGAGCTGAACCGGCTGCGTGTAGATGTTGGTGAAAGCGTCGGCCGTCATGGACCCGAAGCTCGGTGTCTGGGTCGAGCCGAATCCGAGGAAAGCCAGGCCTGCCTGGACACCGATGGCAGCGCTAGCGAGGAAGGACGCCGAGATGATCACCGGACCTCGAACGACGTAGAAGACGTGACGCGAGAGGATTCGTCGATTGGACAGTCCCGACACTCGGGCAGCGTCGACGTACAGCTCGTTCCGTACGCCCTCGACGAGGTTGCGGACCAGGCGGAAGATGCCGGGAGCGAGAAAGACACCGAAGATCAGCATCATCCCCTGGTAGCTGCTTCCCATCACCGGATACAGCACCATCACAAGGATCAGCGCGGGGAATGTCATCAGAAGGTTGAAGACCCACGAGGCGACAGCGTCCGTCTTCTTGCCGACGTAGCCGGCGATGAGGCCGAAAACGGAGCCGACCACGATTCCCACACCTGCGCCGATGAGGGCCGAGACGAGGGAGACGTTGATGGAGGTCAAGACCCGCGCCCAGATGTCGCGTCCGAACTGGTCGCCGCCCAGAGGCCAGCCGGGTGTCCCAAGCGGGGCGTTGATGTGATCGAGGGAGGCGAACAGCGGGTCGTGAGTGCTCAGGACGGGTTCAAGCAGGCCGAGCATCAGGATGCCAAGTAGGACGAGGAGACTCGCAAGACCGAGCGGCTTGCGCAGTAAACGCCGGAACGCACCCGCTCTCTTCTTCGCGGTGAGGTCGCCCAGTTCGTTGACGACCAGGGAATCAGAGGGGTCGTAGACGGTCATGAGACTCTCACCTTCGGGTTGAGCCAGCCGTTCGCCAGGTCGACGATGAGGTTGACGACGACGACCAGGCCGACGCTGAACAGCGAGACGCCGAGCATGGCCGGAAGATCCCCTTGAATAGTGGCGAGGTACCCGTAGGTCCCGAAGCCAGGTAGCGCGAAGATTTTTTCCACGAAGAGCGACGCTCCGAACATCGAGATGAACATGAGCGAGAAGGTCGTCAGGCCCGGTCCAGCAGCGTTACGCAGGGTGTGCTTGAGGAGGATCGACGCTTCAGAAACGCCGCGGCTGCGAAGGGAACGGACGTATTCACGATTGAGCTCGTCGATCATCGAACCGCGAATCTGAGCGGCCAGCGACGCGATGCCGCCGATCGACAGCACCACTGCAGGCAAGATGACCGAGGCGAACCATCCGCCGAAGGACTCCTCGAGGGTGACGAATCCGATGGCTGGGACCCATTGGAGAACGATAGCGAAGAAGTAGACGAGGACGATGCCCAAGACGATGGCCGGGAAGACGTAGGAGAACGTCGCGATGCTCTGCAGCACCCCGTCGAGCCACCCACCCCGCGCTGCCGAGGCGACTCCTAAGAGCACACTTCCGGCGACCGTGATGATGCAGGCCACGGCCACGATGGAGAGAGTCACGGGTAGGCGATTCACGAGCGCTTCGGCGACGGGCTCGCTAGTGAAGTAGGACGTGCCCAGGTCGCCTCGGAAGACTCCGGACAGCCACGCGAAGTACTGCTCGAAGATCGGGCGATCCAGACCCAGGTCAGCGTTGAGCACCGCGACGGCTTCGGGCGAGGCGGTGGGTCCGAGCAGATTCAGTGCGACGGGGATGCCCGCGCCGAAGGTAAGGAAGAAGGTGATGGCGGTCACGATGAAGATCAGGACAAGTCCCGACCCCAGCCGCCTGAGCACGAAGGAAAGCACAGTGACTCCTCAACGGTGCGGGGGCGCTGGCCCCCGCACCGTGTAGCGGGTTTATTCGGCGGGAGCGAACGGCCGGACGTTCTGGTTGCCGACGACGGGCGGGGTGTAGGTGATGTCGTTCGACACCGCGTAGAGCGAGGTGACGTAGAAGATCGGCGCGAACCACGCCTCGTCAACGAGGTACTGGTTGACGGCGCGGAACGCGTCCTCCTCCTGAGAGGCGTTCGCGTCGGCGAGGATCGCCTCCAGCTCCGGAGTGGTCGAGTTGAACGGGTTAAAGACACCGGACAGGACGGCGTTGCTGTCAACAGCGTCGGATCCGGAGAGCCCGTTGAACATGAAGAACATGCCGTAGTTACCGCCGAAGACCTTGGCGTAGAAGTCCTGGAACGGAACGGACTCCCACGTCACCGTGATTCCGATGTCCGCGAGGGCCTGCCCGATGGCCGGCTCGAACTGGGTGCTCACGACCGTGCTCGGCATGGTGACTGCGAATCCGTCGGCGTAACCCGCCTCGGCGAGCAAGGCCTTGGCGTCCTCGATGTTCTGCTCGTAGGTCTCGTTGAGATCCTCGTCATAGGCGGCTCCTGAAGGACTGAAGACCTGCTCGGTGGGGTTCAGGAATCCGTCCCCCAATCCGCTGGTGATCGCCTCGCGGTCGAACGCGAGGTTGATGGCCTGACGAACTCGCGGGTCTGCGAGGGCCGGGACGACGGAGCCCTCCCTGTCGACGAGCCAGAGGGCGCCGATCGTGCCGGGAGGGTTGTTTCCCGTGGTGAACTGCGAGGTGGGGAACTGGGCAATCTGGTCCTTGCTGCTCAGACCGGTCACATCGAGCTGGCCAGCCTTCAGCGCGTTCTGGCTCGCAGTGGGATCGGCGATGACCTGGAGCTCGAGCTTCGAGAAGGGGAAGGCCTCAGCTTCGTAGTAGCTGTCGTTCTTCTCGTAGACGTACTTGGAGCCGGGCGTGGTCTCGTCACTCAAGGTGTACGGGCCAGAGCCGACAGGCGTCAGCTGCGAGCTCTCCTCCGCCAGCACGGACGGCGCTCCAACTGCACCAGAGACACTCGCCATCTGGGGCACGATCGACGCATCGGGCCGCGAAAGTTTCACCACGACGGTGGACTCATCGGGAGCTTCGACCGACTCGACAGATGCCAGGTTGGCCGAGGTCGAAGAACCTTCCCGCGCCGCATTCAGCGAATCGACAACCGCCTGGGCGTCGAGGACCTCGCCGTTCGTGAACTCGAGGCCCTCGCGGATGCTGAGCGTGAGAGCGGTCAAGCTCTCGTCGTACTCCCACTCTTCGGCGATTCCGCCTTCGAGAGTGCCGTCGACCATCCTGTGGAGGACCGTGTCGTAGACGGAGAGGAAGGGCGTGGCGTCTCCACCCGACCACGCGCCGATCGAGAAGTTCGAAGGCGGCGCGTTCAGCGCGAGGCGCAACGTGCGTTCCTCCGTAGACCCAGACCCACTGGAAGCGTCATCACCGCCGCCCCCGCCCGAGCAAGCGGAGAGCGCAAGTGCTGTCACCGCCGCGACCGCAAAACCCAGGGCCCGCAGGCGCTTTGAACTCGACATCATCATGACTCCCTTGTCAGTGCTGTGAACTCACACCGGCTCGTCCCGGTGAAGTCGAGCGCTGGTGTCACGTGAGACCCAGCGCTGGACCGATGCTAGGGCACACGTGTTACCTGGTCTAGAGCTACGACTCCGTGAGTAGTAACGGTCTGATCACTCGGTCGAGGAGAAACCCCGTGCGAGGATGTGGTCCGTGACCACTACCGAGCACTCCGGGCGCCCCGCGACCAGCGCGGACGTCGCGCGGCATGCAGGCGTGTCTCGCTCGACAGTGAGCAACATCCTGAACGGCAACGTCTCTCGATTTCCGGAACGCACGCGCCAGAAGGTCCTCGACTCCGCTCGGGCACTGGACTACCAGCCCTCGTTCGCCGGTCGGTCTCTCGTCAGCGGTCGAAGCGACACAATCGTCGTGCTCGTCGCCAATGCGGTGTTCGCTGCGCACTTTCAGAACGCCGTGGAACGAGTAACGAGGAACACTCGACAAATCGGCGGCAATGTCGTCATTCGCGTCGCCGGAGAAAGTCCCCGTGCGACATCGGAAGCTATCGCCGGCCTCCGTCCGCTCGCTGTCGTCGACTTCGGCGTACTCAGTTCAGGTGAACGTGCCTGGCTTGAAGATCGCGGAACACTCATCGTGCCGTCGATCGCGCGAGACCAGACCGGCACCAGCCGAGACGGCGGAATCTCCAGTCTTCAAGCGTCGGCCCTACTCGAACATCAGCCCAAGGGCCTGTGGTTCGCGGCACCTGCGAACCTTGATCGGGATCCCTACATCCCAAGTCGATACGAGGCGCTGCAGCGCGTAGCGGCAGATGCCGGATTGCCTCGTACAGAACTCCTATCGCTTGATCTCACTGTGGAGAGTGGCATCTCCGCTCTCCGGGCCGTGTTGGCGACCAGCTCCACGGCAGGAATTGCCTGTTACAACGACGACGTTGCCTTGACCCTTCTGGCGGCCGCACGAGAGCTCGGCATTGACGTACCAGGAACCATCGCTGTCGCTGGCGTTGACAACTCGCCCGTAGGACAGATGTGGTCGCCGAGGCTGACCACAATCGACACCGACCTCGTTGGCATGGTGGACGCAATTGCAGTCGAGCTCCGCATCCTGCTCGGTGAGACCGAACTCGAGATGCCCAGCAGCCGGACGCACTTCACCCTAGTTCGAGGCGAATCCGCTTAGGCCGGGAAGAGTGTCGCCACTTCAGGCACTGACTCCTCGCTCGACCGATCAGGTCAACCGTCGAAGTGGCAACGAGCGGCCACCCAAAGCGATCGTTCCTCAGCCCTTGCACCGAGCAGGTCGAGTACCCCGAATGTCGTTTGAGCAGAACGCGTGACAGGCAGGGACGCCTTCCTCCGTCGGCAGCTTCCTCAAGCACGAAACTGCGGGCGTCCAAGCCGCCGAGCGCGACTCCCGCCTCGACCAAAGCAAAGCTGTCACGAGACCGACACACTTCCGCTTATCCGAGACTTCGTCAGCTTAGAAGACAACGTCGAGCGCGAGTGATCGGCGCTTCGCGGGGGACTTCTCATCTAGCGGGGCATCGGGGGTTGCTGTCGTTGCACCTGGCGCGCGTGACGCCCGCATTTAGCTCTCCGCACGCCGTCCCGACGCGGCGTCAAAGAGATCGGCGAGCAACACGACCTCCTTCGGCCGACCTTCTACAACGTCACCGTCTCGGGAGCCCGGCCTGTCGACTGGGTGAACGCGGTCGGCTGATCTGCCGCTCGTCAGCGCCAGAGGGTGAGGATGATGCTCGCAGCGACGGTGCAAATCACGAAGTAGGGCGCGTTGAGGAGTGTGTAGAGCAGTGGGCGGGGGAAGTTCGGATTTAGGGCGATGGTCAGCGTCTGGGCGACGAGGTAGCCGACTCCGATGATGAGGCCGAACGCGAGGGCGTCGCCGAACGTCTCCACGGCCAGGGCGCGCAGGAGGACGGCGGTGGTGATGACGATCGCGAGACTCGGGATGAGCGGGCCGGCGGTGAGGAGTAGTCCCGGAGCGGGCAGCTCGCGGTTCTCGTTGCCGAGCGCGATCTTGTAGGGCTTGGGGACGAGGATGACGAAGTAGACGTAGCCGAGGACGGCGAACACGAGGGTCGAGACGATGACGGCGAGCCAGTTGATCTCGGGAAGGACGTTGAACATGAAGAGGCGCTCCTGACGGTGGCGAAGTGATGGCGAGATGCGATCGGTGCGGCGCGAGCAGGTCACTCGCGCCGCACCGGAGCTGCTACTCGGCGGGGGAGGCGGCGACGCCGAGGATCCAGGTCACTCCGAAGGCGTCGGTGAGCATCCCGAACCCAGCGCTGAACGCGGAGGCCGCGAGCGGCTCGACGACCGTCGCGTCGACCGAGAGCTTTTCCCAGTAGCCCTGCACCTCGGCGAGGGTGCCGCCCTCGACGGAGACGAAGAATGGCTGATCAGTGAGCGTGACGCCGTTCTCGCGACGCGTTGACCCCGCGGCGCCGGCCGAACCGCCCGACTGCCCGGGAATGTCGTAGGCGAGCACTCGGAAGCCATCGGCGCCGACCACCTGGCCGAACACCACGTTCGACGCTCCGGGGGCGTCGGCGGGCATCCCGAAGTCGCCGTAGGTGCGGATCATCGTCTGCCCGCCGAAGACCGAGTGGTAGAACTCCAGCGCCGCTCGGGCGTCGCCGCGGAAGTTGAGGTGGGTGGTGGCTGCGAGGCTCAAAGCTGCTCCTGATGGGCTCGTCGCCGGGCTCGTCCCGGCTTTCACCACTCTCCCGGCCGTATAGGTCAGTTCCGGTCCTATACGGGAAATATCCTCGGACTATGACCACCACGACATCGCGGCTGCTGACCCTGCTCTCCCTGTTGCAGACCCGCCGCGACTGGCCGGGCTCGACCCTCGCCCAGCGCCTCTCCGTCAGCCCTCGCACCGTCCGCCGCGACGTCGACCGCTTGCGCGAGATGGGCTACAGCATTCAAGCGACGATGGGCCCCGACGGCGGCTACCGCCTCGAGGCAGGCAGCGAGCTGCCACCCCTGCTGTTCGATGATGACCAGGTCATCGCCCTCGCCGTCGCGCTCCAAACGGCCAGCGTCACCGGCGTCGGTATCGCAGAGGCGGCGATGCGCGCCCTGACCACTGTGCGCCAGGTCATGCCCTCACGTCTTCGTCACCGCCTCAGCGCACTGCAGTTCACCGCGCTGCCGGGCAGGCCGGCCGATGCGGTCTCGCCGGACGTGCTCCTCGCCCTCTCGGCAGCCGCCCGGGCCACCGAGATCATCCGCTTCGACTACGCCACCAGTAGGCAGGACGCGGGAGCGGATCCGCGGCCCCCGCGACGGGTCGAACCACACCACCTCGTCACCTCGAACGGGCGGTGGTACCTCGTCGCGTGGGATCTGGAGCACGACGACTGGCGTATCTTCCGCGCCGACCGCATTACCCCGCGGACACCCACCGGCCCGCGATTCTCACCCCGACACTTACCCGGAAACGGTGAGCCCGCCGACTACGTCGCCGGCCGATTCAAGGGCTCCAAGAATGGCGACAAGTGGCCCTGCACGGGAAAGGTGATTCTCAGTCGACCGGCATCGTACGTCCGCGCCTTTGCGGGTGGCGGCGTGGTCGAGGACTTGGGCAATGGGTGCTGCACTCTCGAATCCGGCGCGTGGTCCTGGGTCGGCCTCGCCGCATCCTTGAACCAGTTCGACACCGACATCCAGGTCGTAGGACCGCCCGAGCTCGCTCACGCCTTCGGCGTGCTCGCCGAGCGCAACACGCTCACCTCCGCCACAAAACTGGCAGCGTCGCCCTGATCGTCGCGGCAGCGCCGTCGTCAGCCGGATGACGCCGACCATCAACAGCGACGGCGTGGTCCGCACTCGTGACGGCGCTGACGGCCGCAACGATCGAGGCAGCGGAGGAGCTGGCAACCGCGTCACCGAGCGGCCAATTGAAGACGCCGATGCTGGGGATAGTGGATGAGGCGGCGAACGTGTGCCGCTTATCAGACCTGCCCGACCACTACAGCCACTTCGGTTCTCGAGGAATCCCAATCATGTCCGTCTACCAGTCCTGGTCGCAGGGCGTGGCCTTGTACGGGCAGGAGGGGATGAAGAATCTGTGGTCCGCCGCGAACTCACAACTGTACGCAGGCGGCGTCTCCGACCCCGAATTCCTCGGCATGCTCTCCGACCTCATCGGCACCTTGGACCGCAAAACGACGTCCGTCAGCATGAACA
The DNA here is from genome assembly GCF_017355185.1 of Rathayibacter sp. SD072. Taxonomy (GTDB): domain Bacteria; phylum Actinomycetota; class Actinomycetes; order Actinomycetales; family Microbacteriaceae; genus Rathayibacter. The sequence continues at coordinate 103,273 of NZ_JADILJ010000003.1, forward strand.
AGGGTGTCCGCTCCACCAACTCCTCGTTGAAGCGAGAGAAGATCCTGGAAGTGCAGGAACTCGCTGACCTCCCCCGCGGCCGCGCGATCATGCTCTTCTCCGGCAACCGGGCCGTGATGCTCAAGACAGTGCCCGCGTTCACGATCGAGCATCTCGGCCTTGCCGTGCGGGTGGTCGGGAGATTTCTCTACTGAATTGCAGAACGACGACCCGAGCACGGGCGACGATGGCGTCGACGGGATCGGTGATGTCGACAGCGGAACCTAGTTCGTCTTCCTCCAGTGGTTCGAGAGCGTTCAACTGGCTTGAGAGGAGCGACTGCGGCATGAAATGCCCTTCACGCGTCGTCATGCGGCGCCGGATGAGTGCGGGCGCACCCGAAAGGTGGATGAAGACGGTGGCGGGTGCTGCGAGGCGCAAACGATCGCGGTAGATCCTCTTGAGCGCGGAGCAGGCGACGACGCTGCCGTCACTCTCGGCCGCTCGGCGTCCAACAAGGTCGAGCCAGGGCCACCGGTCTTCGTCGGTGAGAGGAATGCCTGCGCTCATCCGAGCCACGTTCATGGCGGGATGCAAATCGTCCGCGTCGAAGTGCGAGCGGCCGGTACTTGCCGTGAGACGAGCGGCGACGGTGCTTTTGCCGCATCCGGACACGCCCATGACGACGACCGGGGGACGCGACGGCTCAGGCACTCCGCGACGGGGCCGTCGTGCAGCGAGCGGCCGGACGCCAGGACGGTCTCCGGCGAGAACCCGGCCGCGAGGATCTGATCGGGCCCTGTCGCGAGGGTCTGCACGAGTCGCAGGCCGGGGAGCGTTGCCGCGTCGCGCAGGTTCTTGTCGGTGTTGCGCCAGACGACGAGGACCTCCGCGTCCCGCAGTGCGGGCGGGATCGGGACGGTGACGTCGTAGCGGACGAGCTCGTCCCGGGTCGCGTCGAGCTCGAGGGGGATGGTGTCGGGAACGAGGATCTTCATCGTGCTGCCCCCGGGGGAGTCGTGCTGGGTGCGCCGAAGTCGAGGAGGACCTTGCCCGAGACCGAGGCGTCGCCAGCGATGCGGAAGGCTTCCTCGCTCTGCTCGGCGGGAAAGACGTGGGTGATGACGGGCTCGACCCGCAGAGATTGGTCCGCGAAGGCGGCGAGCACCTCCTCCATCGGGTCGAGGAAGCGGAATGATCCGATCAGGTCGATCTCGCGGGAGATGGCGAGGGAGAGCGGCACGGGCTGGTCGCCCGTCGGGGCAGCCCGACCATGACGACTCGGCCGCCGCGGGTCGTCCCGGACAGGGCACTCGCCAGTCCGCGCGGGTTGCCGGACGACTCAATCGCGATGTCGGCATCCGTGCCGGCGATGGCGGTGCTGTCACCGGCGAGGACGGTGCGGTCGGCGCCGACGAGCCGCGCGATCGCGAGCACGTCGACGGCGATGATGTGCGCGGCACCCGCCCGGCGCAGCACGCCGATGACGAGCAAGCCGATGGGACCCGAGCCCACGACGAGGATCGAGCGCCCTCGGACGTCTCCCGCCCGCTGCACGGCGTGCCAGGCGACTTGCCGGCTCGGCCAGCGCCGCGGTCTGCAGCGGGACCGACGGCGGCACGACCCGCAGCATGTTCGCGGGCACAGCAAGATGTCGCTGAAACGCTCCCGCGGTATGCGGGAAGCGGGCGGCGGAACCGAGGTAGCGGACCCCGGGGGACAGGTTGGGCCGGTCCGCGGGGAAGCGCTCGGCGACGCTCTCCCGCCGAGCCGGATGGACGACGACGGCGGCGCCGACCGCAGGGCCGGTGCCGTCGGCGGCGAGGACGACGCCGGAGACCTCGTGTCCGAGCACGATCGGCTCGCGGAGGATCGACTCGCCGACGGCGCCGTGCCGCCAGTAACTGAGGTCGGAGCCGCAGATCCCGCCGTAGACGATCTCGACCAGGGCCTCGTGCGCAGCCGGTCCGGGGGCGGGCAGCCGCGCGACTCGGAGGTCGCCGGCGGCGTGGGCGAGGACCGCGGTGATCGACGTCTCGGTGGTGGTCACGGCGCGATTCCTTCGTCGGAGGGGCCTGAGGGCGAGGGGGAGGAGGAGGGCGCGGGGCGCATCAGACGACGACGCTCATGCCGCCGTCGATGAAGACGACCTGGCCGTTGACGTAGCCGGAGGCGGAGGAGGAGAGCCAGACCGTGCGGACCACCAGCCGCACCTTCGCCCGTCACTGGGAGCGCGCATCGATCGGGCACCACGCCACTGACCGGAAGACCATCTCCCACCCCGACGTCGGGACGATCACCCTTGACTGCGATGTGATGACCGTCCCCGGCTCTGACCTCAAGATCCTCGTGTACTCCGCCGCCGCCGGCAGTCCCGACGCCGATGCCCTCGCTTTCATCGGCATCACACGAGGCACGCACCCTCACGACCTCGCCCGATAGAGCACGACGGACGATCGGCGAAGCTCCCGCCTACTCTGAAACGTATGGCGCAGAGTAAAGAAGAGCGAATGCAGGGGCTCGTCGAGATTCTGCAACGTGATGAGCAGGCAAGCGTGTCCGACCTCGCTTCAGTGCTCGCAGTGACAGAGATGACAATCCGTCGAGATCTCGAGGTGCTCGAGCGGGATGGTGTGCTCGAGCGCTTTCATGGCGGGGCCCGGCTACTCGCTAGCAGCAGCTACGAGCCTCCGCTGATGCTCAGGGAGCGCATTCACGCGGAGGAGAAGCGAGCGCTCGCCCGCGCGATCTCTGAGGTGATCGCCGACGGCGACGCGCTCGTCCTCGACGGCGGAACGACGGGAATCGCCATCGCGCGGGCTCTAGCGGGGCGACGTCTCACGGTGTGCCCGCTCTCGCTTCGGGTGGCATGGGAGTTCGAACAGTCGAACACGGTGACCCTCCGGATGCCGCCCGGAGTGGCGCGCGCCGGCGAACTGAGCCTGAGCGGGCCCGACACCATCGACTACCTGGGGCGGCACCACTTCGACCACTTCGTGATGACCGCGAGTGGCTTCTCGGTGCAGGCAGGGTTCACCGAGTGGAACTCGGACGACGCTGCAGTCAAGCGCGCCGCCCTCGCCGGCGCGAGGCGCACGACAGCTGCCGTGGATAGAAGCAAGTGGGGACGCACCGCGTTCGCGACGATCTGCGATCTCGACGAGCCGACCACCGTACTGGTCGCTGGCCTCGCGGACGGCACCGAACAGGACGCTCTGCGTCAGGCGATTCCCTCTCTTACCGAAGTCGGTCGAGGTTGAGTTAACACATCGGACACAAATGATGTTCGTTCGCACACGCTTTGTGTGCTACTTTCGCTCCAACCTGGCACCGTTGCCCATCCTTGGAGACGAACATCATGACGTCGAGAACCGCTTCCGAATCACAGCCGCCCGTCACGATGGGCACCCAACTGAGCACGGGGACCCTCGGACTGGGTGGCGTCCTGATGCAGGCGATCGCACAGATCTCCCCCACGCTCGGCATCTTCTACACGATCGCCTTCACCTCCTCGCAGGCGGGGATCACGGCTCCCTTGACCTACCTGGCAGCATTCGCGATCTGCTTGACCCTCGCGGCGCCGATGCTGGGCCTCGCCCGCCACCTCCCCTCAGCGGGAGGTCTTTACACCTACGTCTCCGCAGGCCTCGGCCCAAGGTCGGGCTTCCTCACCGGGTGGCTGTACGCAGTGACGGTGTCAGTGGTCCCGGCGGCTCTGGCCGCTTTCACCGGCTCGATCCTCGAGGACGAGCTGACCGTGAAGTACGGCATCGCGCTCCCGTGGTGGGTGTACGCGGTGGTCATCCTGCTCATCTGCTTCGCCTGCGCCTACCGGGGGATCGCGCTCTCGATCCGCTTTCTGGTCGTGATGACCTGCTTCGAGATCGCGGTCGGGCTCGGCCTCGCCGTCACGGGACTGTTCAACCCCGGCGCGGGCGGGGTCAACGTCTCCGGCTTCAATCCGGTGAACATCCCCGACTCCAGCGGATTCTTCCTCGCTGTCGTGCTGTCGATCTTCGCCTTCACCGGCTTCGAGAGTGCAGCCGCGGTGGGGGAGGAGTCGCGAGACCCCAAGCGGATCGTCCCGAAGGCGATCATCGGCTCGCTCGTGCTCATCGGCGTCTTCTATGTCGTGACCGCGTGGGGGCTTCAGATCGGCTGGGGTACCGACGACGTCGCCTCCATGGCGACATCACCCACCGCACCGGCGTTCGTCCTCGCCGACCGTCTCTGGAACGGCGGCTCGATCATCGTCCTGATCGCTCTCGTCAACTCGGGCCTCGGAGTCTGCATCGCCTGCACCACCAGCGCCACCCGGACGCTCTACGGCATCGCCCGCACCGACGCCCTCCCCGCGTTCCTCACCACCACCACCGCGAAGTACCGCACCCCGATCGGAGCGGTCCTCCTGCAGTCGACCGTGGCAATCACCGTCTGCCTGGGAGCGGGTCTCGCGCTCGGCCCGATCAACCTCTTCAACCTGCTCGGAACCACCGGAACCTTCGCTTACATCCCGATCTTCATCCTGATGAACATCGCGGCATTCCGCTTCTTCCGCACCCGCGTCCCCTCAGAGTTCAGCCTCTGGGCCCACGGCATCGCCCCCGCGATCTCCACCATTGCGCTGATCGTCATCGGCTACAACAGCATCGTCCCCCTCCCCGCCTTCCCGGTCCTCCTCGCCCCATTCGTGGCAGCGGCCTACATCCTCAGCGGCGTCGCCGTCCTCATCGGCCGCAACCTCCGGCCCGGGCGACGGGAGTGGATGACGCACGCCGGCGAGCTGCCTGACATCGACGCACCGCTCGCGCCCGCATTCTCCGACGCGCCGACCACCTCGAAAGGACACGACGCATGACCGCCCTCACCCCCAGCCCTGAGGCCACTCCGCTGCCCGTTCCGGACCTGCCCTCTCACGTCGACGTCCTCGTCGTCGGCGGCGGTACCGGGGGCGCTGCCTTCGCCGCGGTGCTCGCCGCGCACAGCGACGAGCAGATCCTCCTCGTCGAAGCCGGCCCCGACTACGGGCCGGCGGTTGAGGGGAACTGGCCGGCGGACGTGCTCGATGCGCGGGCGATCCCGCTTTCCCACGACTACGACATCACCACCACCTCCACCGCCGGCGACACGGTCCTCGACTTACCCCGCGCTCGCGTCCTCGGCGGATGCTCGTCCCACAACGGATGCACCGCCTCCATCGGATCGATCGAGGACTACGACGGCTGGGCTTCAGCCGGCAATCCCGGCTGGGAGGGTGCCACGGTCCTGCCGCTGCTCGAATGGGCGCGCGACCGGTTCCAGGTGCGGCGCTACACCACCGCCGAACTGACCGAACCCCAGCAGGCGTTCGTCAACGCCGGTCTCGCGACGGGCCTTCCCTTCGCCGACGACCTCGACGACATCGCCGCCGGTATCGGCATCGGCCCCATGCCCGTCAACATCGTCGATGGAATCAGGTGGAACGCCGCGTTCGCGTTCCTCGACGCCGTCCGCGACCGCCCGAATCTGACGATCGCCGGACTCACCCCGGTCGAACGCATCGACATCCGCGACGGACGAGCGGTCGGAGCGTGGCTCACCACCGCCGACGGCACGCAGTACGTCACCGCGGACCGGGTGGTCGTTGCTGCCGGCGCATACCACTCGCCGGCGATCCTTCTGCGTTCCGGCGTCGGCGAATCCTCCGAGCTCGACGCACTCGGCATCCCCGTCGCCGCCGATCTACCCGGTGTCGGCAAGCACCTTCTGGACCACCCGTGCATCGCCCTCGATTTCGCCGGCCGAGAGGGTCTCGTTGCGGATCTCGAGAAGCGGTCCTGGTTCCCGGACGAGCAGAGCCTCGGTCGCGCGAAGTCCTCCCTCTGCGACGACGGGCCCTACGACATCCACGTCTTCATGGTCGCCGGCAGCAACAGCGGCCACCCCGGACTTCCCCCGATCTCCCTCTACGGCGGAGCCATGCGCGCCGTATCGGAGGGAACCGTCACGCTCAACGCAGACCTCGACGTCACACGACCCGTCGTCGATCACCGCTACGGCACCGACGAAGCAGGCCACGACCGCCAGGTCCTCTCCGAGGCCCTCGACCTCCTGAACGCCATGAGCGCGCAACCCGAACTCGCGAAGGTCCTCGGCGAGGCCGTGCCACGCCACCACGCTCCCCTGGAGGACATCGTCAACTACTGCCACCCCTCCGGCAGCTGCAAGATGGGCCCCTCCGACGACTCCACCTCGGTCGTCGACTCGACAGGCGCCGTGCACGGTATCCAGGGCCTCTACGTCGCCGACGCGTCGATCATGCCGGCGATCAGCCGAGGCAACATCAACCTCCCCACCGCCATGATCGGCGCCAACATCGCCGCCCAGATGCTCGGGATCACCCCCGACGCGGCAGCCACCGAAACCGCCCGCCAGGGCTGAAGGAACACGACATGAACACGACCACCGACGTCACTCCGTTCGAACTCGACATCGCCGATCAGCCCTCCGCACTCCGCGCGATCGCTGCGGCCGATATCGACCCCGCCCTCCTCGAGCTCAGCGGACGCGGCTGGACCCGCATCGTCTACACCGGCATGGGCAGCTCCCACTTCGCCGGGATCCCGAGCTGGCGCTCCCTCACCGCCGCAGGCCGCGCCTCCTGGGCCGTCGACACCGGACAGCTCCTGGACACCCTGGATCTCGTCACCCCCGACACTCTCGTCGTCGTCACCTCGCAGTCCGGAGCGAGCGGCGAGGTCACGGCGCTGCTTGAGCGCCGGGGCGCCAATTTCACCCCCGGTGCGGTCATCGGCATCACGGCCGACCCCGAGAGCCCCCTCGCGCGCGCCGCCGATGCCACGCTCCTGCTCCGCAGCGGCGACGAGGCCACCGTCAGCACCAAGAGCTACCTCAACACCCTCGTCGCACACGCCCTCCTCGTCGCCATCCTCACCGGCGAGGAGACCGACCCGATCCGCTCCGAAGCCGAGCGCCTCGCCGACGTCGTCTCCGCGCTGATCGATTCCACGAACATCGGCTCGATCGCCTCCGCGACCCTGTCGGCGGACCGCCCGCGGGTCGTCGCTGTCGGCCGGCGCGACGACGCCGCGACCGCCCTGTTCGCCGGCCTGATCACCAAGGAGTCGTCGAAGATCGCCATCGAAGGTCACATCGGCGGTCAGTTCCGCCACGGCCCGTTCGAACTCGCCGGCCCGGGCCTCACCGCCTTCCTCTACGGCGCCACAGCGACGGACTCCGACCCGTCGATCGCCCGGCTCGCTCAGGACCTCGTCGGCGTCGGCTCGCAGGTGGTGCTCGTCGGCGATCTCGAGATCGACGGCGCAATCACTCTCTCTGCCGCGTCGAACTCGGCGCTCGAAAGCCTCGTCACCGGAGCTGTCGTCGCCGAGCTCCTCGCCGTCGGTCTCGCTCGCGAGAACGGCGTCATCCCCGGTGCGTTCGCGTTCGGCAGCAAGGTCACGACGGCGCTGTGAACACAGAACCGATCATCGGCGTCGACATCGGAGGCACGGCGACCCGCATCGTCGTGACGCGCGACAACCACGTCCTCGCCGCCACCACCATCAGCACACCCCACCACGCCGACGGGGTCACCGCTCTCATCGAGGGCATCCGCGCAGCTCTCAGGACCGCCGCAGTGCAGACGGCTGATGCGCGGGGGATCGGGATCGGAGCGAGCGGTCCCGTCGACGCCGAGGGCATCATCCGCAATCCGGCGACGCTCCCGGCGCTCTCGGACATCCCCCTCGCTTCCCTACTCAGCGATGCGTTCGACACGACCTGCGTCATCGACAACGACGCCGTAACCGCGGCACTCGCGGAGTGGCGGGCGTCCCCGACCGTGGTTTCGTCGGGGCTGCTCATGGTGACACTCGGCACCGGGGTCGGAGTCGCAGTCATCCGTGAAGGGCGCCCCTTTCGGGGCGCGGACGGAGTCCATCCGGAGGGCGGTCACCTGACCATCCCTGGAGCCCCGGCGGTGTGCTATTGCGGTCGCGCGACCTGCCTGGAACAGGCAGGTTCCCGGACCGCACTGCAAGCATCCGCAAAGAAGGCGATCGGCAGCGAAGACCTCACCGCACTGAGCCGCTCCGCAGAACTCGGCGAACTGGCGGCGCAAGAAGTCTTTAACTACTACGGGACGCGACTGGGCGACGGACTGATCGAGCTGTGCACCCAGCACCGACCCGGCCTCGTCGTCCTGGGGGGCTCCGCCAGCACTCACCTGCGCTGGTTCCGAAAGAGCCTCGAAGTCCGCCTCCACACCCTCACCGACACGACAATCCCCGACGTCCGAAGCAGCGACCTCGGCGACCTGGGCGGGGCCATCGGCGCAGCGCACCTCCTCGGAGCGACCTCGTGAGCGGGCGACTCGACAGCGTCCTCTGGGACATGGACGGCACTCTCATCGACTCGGAGCCCGCCTGGTTCGCAGCACAGACGCAGATCGTCGGTCAGCACGGTGGAACCTGGAGCCGGGCGGACGCTCTCGCGCTGGTGGGATCGGACATGCCGCAGACCGTGGCTGCAATGCAAGCCGCCGGCACCGACCTGACGGGCGACGAGATCGCGACGAGATTGACTCTCGCGGTCCGCGATGCTCTGGCGACATCTCTCGAATGGCGGCCAGGTGCCTTCGAGCTCGTGAGCGCCCTGGCCACGGTCGGGATACCGCAGGCGATCGTCACGACATCATCCCGAGCCGTAACAGGGGTCGTCGTCGACGCCCTCCCTGCCGCGACGATCCGGCTCACTGTGACTGGCGACGACGTCACCAGGGGTAAGCCCGACCCCGAGCCGTACCTTCTGGCCGCAGCTCTGCTGGGCTGCGACATCATCCGCTGCGCAGTCATCGAGGACTCCCTTATCGGCCTCACCGCCGGAGCCGCGTCCGGAGCGAAGGTCGTCGGGGTTCCGCACGACCTCGAATTGCCGACCTCGCCCCAGTGGACGCTGTGGTCGACCCTCGCGGGCAAGACTCCTCGGGACCTCGAGGGTCTTATGTCGGGCTGACAGCCGTCCGGCCAGCCCACATTTGAACTAGCTCGAGGAGAACCCATGACTGTTCGCAATGTCCTGTGCTTTGGGGACTCGCTCACCTGGGGGTGGGTACCGCAACCGCACGCCGTGCCGACCACACGATACGCCCCTGAGGAACGATGGACCGGCGTACTGGCCCGCACACTCGGCAGCGACTACCGCGTTCTTGAAGAAGGGCTGAGCGGCCGCACCACCAACGTCGACGACCCGACCGATGACCGCCTCAACGGCGCGCGAGCGCTCCCCGGGCTTCTCGCATCCCATCAGCCGCTCGATCTGGTCATCATCATGCTCGGCACGAATGACGCCAAGACCCACTTCAACCGGTCGGTGTTCGACATAGCCGAAGGCATGTCAGTCCTCCTGGGGCAGATCGCTGCAGCAGCCGACACCAACGGCGCCAGCTACCCGGCGCCGAACGCCCTCGTGGTCGCACCGCCTCCACTGGCAGCCATCCCGAACGCATGGTTCGCCCGCGTCTTCGACGGAGCGCATGAGAAGACCGCAATCTTGGCCGACGCATACCAGGATCTCGCGTCCTTCGCTGGAGTCGGATTCATGGATGCAGGAGAAGCGATGTCGACACAGGGAATCGACGGCATCCACTTCAGCACAGCCAACAACGTTGCACTGGGTAGCGCCATCGCAGAGCTTGTCCCCAGGTACTGCAACTAGTACCTCGCCTTCGAAGCTGCTCCGGTCGCGAAGGTCAGCTCAGTGGGCGCTCCATCGACAGCGGAGGACGAGGCGGTGTTGCGAGCAGGAACCTGCATGCAAGCGGCGGTCCAACGCCAAGCCTCCGCGCCATCGACCGCTAACAAACACACTGACATAATATTGATTATCGGAGCTTTTCTCAGCTTACAAGGTGGCGCTGGTTTCACTGCCGTGAGGCTATGGTGGTAAATATGAGGCGCCGTGGGGATCAGGTTTACCAAGAGGATCTCGAACAGTCGGTGATCGACTTAGTCAGGGTCGGTGCCGGCGGGCACGCCGCAGGTGTTCGGCAACTTGCGGGTCGACTCGTCCGCACAGTCCCCACCGGCGTGTCCGATGCGGAAGCGTTTCGGGCGGCAGTGCACGATGCGTTGTCGACGGCACAGCCCGCACACGGTCTCCGGTTCGACAGTGGAGCGATTCCCGCGGACGCAGAGGGATTTCATCTGCTCGCCGACGTGGATGCGCTTCCCGACGGAGATCGACTTATCGTCAACACGCGGGTGACTGCGGAATTGCACGAGCTCGTCGCCGAACGGCAGCGCGCGGATGAGCTAGCCAGGCTGGCCATTCCGCTCAGCCGTACCGTTCTACTCTCCGGTCCGCCTGGCGTAGGGAAGACGCTGGCGAGTCGCTGGCTGGCGCAACAGCTTAATTTGCCCTTAGTAAGCCTGGACCTCGCCTCCGTGGTCTCCAGCTACCTTGGCAGCTCTGGCCGAAATATCCGAGCGGTGCTCGACTATGCCAAGTCAGGGCCGTGCGTGCTCCTGCTCGATGAATTTGATGCCGTCGCTAAACGCCGTGATGATGACAGCGACATCGGCGAGTTGAAACGCATCGTCAACGTCATCCTCGTCGAGCTCGATCGGTGGCCGGAGACGAGTTTGCTGGTTGCTGCGACGAACCACCCGCAACTGCTGGATGCGGCGATCGATCGACGCTTCGATCGTGTCATTGAGTTTCCGCTGCCGGATCAGGAGGAGCGACGCGCCCTGCTCGAGCAAGCGAACAGCGGTGGCGGCGTCAGCAACGAGACGATCGAGCTGACCGCCGCCTTGTGGGAAGGAGCCAGCCAGGCAGTAATACTGCGATTTTGGGACGGCTGCCGGCGGAAAGCGGTTCTCCATGACACCCCCCTTGATGAAGCAATCACAGCCGAATGTGTGACACAGTTCCCGACATCAGCGCTGCGCGGCCAGGTGTGGCGGCACGCGCATGAACGATTCGGTATGTCGAACCGGCGAATTGCTGGGCTTGCCGGGTTGAGCCATCCGACGGTGGCGGCAGGGATACGGCACGCGGGGGAAACGCGATGACAGATGCGTCCGGGGTGACGAGCACAGCGCGCAGACTGCTGCTCAACGGCGAGGGGCTGCGCATCGATGTCGAGTCCGCTCCCTCCGGCGGCGGGCCGAAGTACGAACCCTTCACCTCCGAGCAAGCACGCACTCGATTGCTGCCGCAGATCCGGTCGATGCGCTCGGCGCTGACGAATCTTCCGGAGCAGCTCCGAGCCGATTCGCACGTCTACATTGAAGCGAAGCTGCTGCCGAACTACATCGCCCCCACCTACTCCCCTGAAGCGTTGCTGGCATTCATCGGCGCCGTACCGGTGGGATCCCGAGCCGACGTCGGCGTGCTCAGGACGGCGTCGAAAACCCAACAAAGCGGCACGCGCCGACTAATTCTCGCCGTCAATGAATCAGGCCTAGACCGCCTCGAGAATCTCGTGGATACCCGTGGCAGCGGCCGAAGCGCCCTACAAGCGTTCGCCCAAATCCGGCGCCTGGACGACGTGAGCACGCCGAGCAGCGCGACCGTTCTCCGAGGCACCCCGCCGGTCGGGGAGGCTGAGGAGCCCAACCCGAGTGAACTGCTGTGGGAATCAGTCCTTCATCCGCGCAGTGTCCACTCCGGCGAACCGGTCCCGATTGACCAGGACAGCCTGGAACGGTGGATCGCGCTCGTCGCAGCTTCCGGCGGAACGGTGCACCGGAACTTCCTCCGACAGGTTGGCGGTCTGACATTTTTGCCCGTTCGAGCACCTCGCGCCGCCGCGGAGACGCTTGCACGCTTCAACCCGCTTCGCGTCCTCCGACCGATGCCAGCAATCCGTCCGCGACCACGGTTTGGCCTGCGTAGTGGTGCACGCCTGGCTCCTCCAGCTGCAAGCGGCACAGTCGGCCGAGCCACCACTGTCGCTGTATTCGACGGCGGTGTGGATGATCCCCACAACTCCGGCCTGTTTTCCATCGTTCGGACTGATTTGACTCCTGAGCCGCCGGACTCGGACGACTTGGTGCACGGTACCGGTGTCACGGGAGCAGTCCTCTACGGGCGAGTAGGACAGGGCCAGCAAGCACCGCAGCCGCCCCTTCCTGTGGAGAGCTACCGCGTGATGCCAGCGCCCTATGTCCCGGGCGATCTCGACGGGTACTGGATCCTTGATCGGATCAAGGATGCGCTTGCGAACGACCGCCACAAGCTTGTCAACCTCAGCCTGGGGCCAACGTTGGCAGTTGAGGACGACATGGAGCCGAACCGCTGGACCGCGGAATTGGACCAGCTTGCCTGGGAGCGAGACATCGTCTTCGTTGTTGCTGCCGGCAATGATGGACAGGAAGACCAACGGACCGGTCTGCACCGAGTGCAAGTGCCGGCCGACATGGCCAACGCCGTCTCCGTCGGTTCCTGCGATGCCCCCACTCCGCTCCGGCCGTGGGTGCGGGCGCCTTATTCGTCCATGGGGCCCGGTCGACCTGGAAACCGCGTGCAGCCGCTTGGGGTGCAGTTCGGCGGCGTTGACTGGAGCATGTTCGATGTTCTGCGCTCTGACGGATCGTTCCTCGAAGCCAGCGGCACCAGCTTTTCAGCGCCGCTAGTCACCCACGCACTCGCCGACCTCGCGACACGCCTCCCGCGGGTCAACAGCAGCGTCATGCGCGCCTTCGCAGTCCACTTCGCTGAACGACACCGCGCGTATCGTGCCAAGCAGAACGAGTTCGGGTTCGGTCGTCTCCCGCTCTCCTTCGCCGATGCACTCGACTGCACTGCAGATGACGTGCACGTTCTCTACGTGGACCAGATCGTCCGCGGCGACATCCTTGGCTATCAGGTTCCAGTGCCACGCGGCTTCGTCGGCGCGGCGACAATGAAGGTGACTCTCGCCTACGCGTCACCCGTCGAACCTACCCAGCCGACTGAGTACACCTCGGCGTCCCTGGAGCTGACCTTGCGACCCAACCGCAACATCTTTCGGTTCTCGCCCCCAACCGGTGCAACAGACACCCCGCGAAACGTGGATCTCCGATCCACGGACGCGCGCACCCTTCTCACTAACGGCTGGACACCCAGCCAGGAGCCGCTCACAAAGACGCTCACCGGAACGACCAGCCGCAACGAAGCAGACCTTCGCGATTCCGGCAAATGGGAGACGTTACGACACCATCGGGTGTCGTTTGCCGCTGGTGAAGCCGATGACCCACGCCTAGAGCTCCGCTACGTCGCCCGCCGAGCGGGTGCACTCAGCGCCGCCCCAACCGACGTGCCCTTCGCCATCTTGATCTCTGTCACCGACACGGAGCGCACCGGCGCGCTCTACGACGCGGTCACCGCGCAGTTCTCCGCCCTACGCCCAGTGCAGCGGGTCAGCGGGCAGGTTCGACTGCGGGGCGCTCGTCCAACGACCTGGTACTGACCGGAACAGGGCCGGTATGGAACCGACGACAATCCGCGACGAAGCGACCGCGCTTGGACATCTTGGTCCAGCAGCGTTCAAGATGATGACTAGCGTCTTCACCGCAGAGGTACCGCGCTTTCCGGGACTAGTGCCACCCGATGAGATCGGGGACCTCATCAATGGGTTCTTCGAGGACAAGAACACCGGTTACGTGGACGCGGTCGTCGCTGCGCCCACCGACGCAGCCGCGACCCGCCTAACGCGAAAATGGGCCGAACGATGGCTCGTCGACCGGGTCCGGAGGCTGCCGTGGGGCGCGTTGCGCAACCGGCTCGAGAAACGACTCGAGCGTTCGCCGTTGTTCGCCCCGTGCTCGGTGGCGCACTACTGGCGAGAAGCAGATGGGGAAGACGCCGATCGGCCGTTCACCCACGCACAACTACGCGGAATCGCGCTGGCCGCTCACGTCGACGTTACAGTCCCCCCAGGCGGCGGACCGGTGACGCTCGGTCGCGCTGGGCAGTTGGAAGAACTCATCCGGCAGCTGTTACGTGTTGCCGGTCGGCTGAGTATTAGCGACATCACACGTGTTTGTGCGGACCGCTTTCCGTCAGTGATGCTGAGCGGTGACGCGCACCGGTCGGTGGTCGATCCGGACGTTAGCGAGTTCGACAACGTCTACGCCGCCTACGACTCAGTGCATGCGACCCTCGACCATCTAAGTGACGCGGCGCGTGCCAGCGCGTTGCTGCCATCACTGACCCCTCGGGAGCGAATCATCATCAGGCACAGCGAGGACATGACAGCTCTCGCAGACGCTCTTGGCGTCGGACGCAGTAGCGCTTACACAGCCCTGAACCGGCTTCGAGCGCGGTTGATTGAGCTCGCCGGCGACGACGAGCGCGGGATGGCCACCATGAAAAACATCATCGGCCTGGTACTGGACGAAGATGCCCCTGTCCCGTCTTCACCCTATGAAGACCTGGAGGACTCTCGTGCCAGCTGAGGCAGCAGACCGCTGGTTCGCGCTCGCGAAGCAATTCCCGATGAGCCCGAAGCCACGGGGATCGATGCTACGCAGCACAACCCACGCCGACATAGTGCGAATAGGTCAACTGCGCCAGGCGGACTGGCGGGAAGCCAGCGCAATGCTAGTGATCGACGGTATCGACGACGAGGCCGCCCTAGCTTGGGCATTCCCGGCGACCCTCGAGCCGGACGTCGCGGACAGCAGAACAGTTATCGTCGATGCCGACGCTAGCCCTGTCAGCGGGCCGATCAGTGTTTGGCCAACTCAGGCCGCCTGGATCCCATTCGCTGCGCTGGATGCGGTTGTTGCCTCTCTGTCACCGGCGGTGCTGCGCGCCGTTAAAGGCCCTCAGCGGCCAGACTCGATCCCCGACGCGACCGCCGGGGTGCGTCGAGGACACGCGGACCCTCCGCTTGGATCTGCATGCGCTATGGCGATAGATGACCTGTTGGACGCGACAGAGACACTGCAGCAGGCGCCTCGACTGACACCACGACAAGCAGTGCCAACACCGCCGAATGTTGCAACGATCACGCTCTCCACGATCATGCAGGCCCTGCAAGTCTCACAACCCAGGGCAATGGCGATTCGCCTGGGCAAGGAGCAACTCACCGCCGAGGAGATTCGCACTCTCGCTGCTGCAGGTGAAGTCACCGTCGGCGACATCAAGGCGTTGCAACTGCCGTTGCCAGATGACCTTGACCGGGAGCTGCAGGAGCCACGCTGGCGTCCGGTCGTTCGCGCGCGTTCCATTAACGGTGACGAAGCCGAGGCAAGACGGCGACTGGGTTACGAGGCGTTTCAGCTTGCTGCCCGCGAATCGGGGGACGGCCGCGACCGGTGGCGGCAACGGCTAGAGGCAGTCGTCGCTATGCGGGGCCAGTGACGTGCTACGAACCTTCGACGCGACTCCGGCGCAAGTCGACGCGATGCTTGCAGTGTGGACTGCACGCGGCGGTGAGATCGAAGCATTAACACTTGACGCAATCGGGGAGTTGCGGCGCCGAACCGACCTAACGGTGGCAATGGTGCCGGAGTTTGTCCCACGTGAGTACGCCCAGGGTTGCTCGGTGGCCGGCGGCTACCGGTGGGATCCGCCCACATTGCTTGTGACCGAGTCCATGTCAACGAGACGGCAGCAATTTACGGCCCTCCACGAGCTCGGACATCACCTGCAGAAAACCGATCTAAGCCTGGGCACAACCGTCGTTGCGCATCCTCGCCCCGAGGAGTTCGAGGACGCGTGTTGCGACGCGTTTGCCGCCCGGATTCTCCTTCCCGATGATCTGGTGGCCCTGCACGCGCCATCCGGTCCTACCGCAGTAGGGGCCGCCGGTCTCTTCGACTCATCGAACGCGTCCAGGGCAGCGATCTGCGTCCGACTCGCAGGAGCGCTTCAATCGCCGGGGGTAGTAGCAGTCCTGGACTCCACCGGCACCGTGAGCTTCGCCGCGGCACAGGGAGGCATATTCCCGCCCGCCCGCGGCAGCGATCAACGAGAGAATCCGCTAGTACGCTCAGCGCTGGCCGCCAACGACCCTGCCCGTGCGCTCATGCTCAACGATGCACAGATTTGGTACCAAAGCGGACATTCTTCGATCCGGCTTTACGGTCAGGCAGCATGGTCAGGGGATCGACTCTTCCTCGTGCAGGTCGAATATGGGGCCTCCTGGCTGCAGTACTCCCCGCCCCGCGATGGCACAGCCGAGCGTGCCCGCAACTGGCGGGAACAGTGTGAACACTGCGGCGTTCGGTTTACCACCTCCTTCCGTTGCCCACGATGCCGTCAGCCGCGTTGCCCGGCGGGCCACTGCAGCTGCACCACGCGCGCGCTCCGCACCTGCCGCGAATGCTTCCTCGAAAAGACGTCCGCTCTGTTTCCAGCTGGCTCAGCCACCTGCTCCGACTGCCTCACCTAACCCAGCCCTGGACGCATCCGGGATTGTCCCGTCTCTGATCTGTGAGCAGGCACACGCCTCCTCACATCGAACAGAAACGAGGCGCCACCATGGCATCGCACGAACCCAACACCCGCACGATCGTCATCGATGGCGAGCAGACCAAGGTCCACCAGCGACGCTGCACCGGAGAGGAGCTGCGGAACCTGACCTCCCCGCCAGCCGAGCACATCTGGCTTGACGTATCGGATGCGCAAGATCACCCCATCGCCGACACGGTCACACTCACCCTCACCGACGGAATGAGGTTCTTCACCGATCGCCCCCGAACGGTGACCATCGACAAGGTGGACTACCAGGTGCGCTCGGCGTCCCTGATGGAGCAGCAGCTGCGCGAACTGCCCACGCCGCCCGTTCCTGAAGACCACGGGATTTGGCGAGACATCCCCGACGCGCTCGATGAGCCAATCAAGGTCGGTGAGATCGTCCCGGTCGCCGCCGGAGACCGGTTCTTCACCGGTCCACTCCCGATGCGCGACGTCCGGGTCCTTGTAAACAACCTCCCCGTCATCCTGCGGGGCGCACGGCACACAGGTGCGTCGATCAAGGCGGCCGCCATCGCTCACGGGGTTCCAATCCAACCGGATTTCCTGCTCTCCATCAAGGATGGGCAGAAGTACCGCACCGTCAGCGACGACAAGCACGTCCGTGTCCACGCGGGCGATGAGTTTCGCGCCCTCGACGGGGACGACAACTCATGAGTGTGGTGGCCATCAGCGACGCCATCCGCAACGCGGTCGACGAACTGCAGCACACCTTCCCCGGGGCAACTGTCACCGCCGAAAGCGACGGGCAAGGCGGCGCGTGGGTGCAAATCGACCCAGTACCGCTCGGGCCGACGTATCAGGAGGAGACCTCCTGGATTGCGTTCCAGATCACGTACCCGTATCCAGAGGCCGACGTATACCCGCTCTTCATTCGGTCTGACCTGCACCGCCGAGACGGCAACCAGCTCGGAATCGCCTTTCAGAAGGTCACATGGGGTCCGCGCGCAGAGCCGGGAACGCAGCTATCTCGCCGAAGCAATCGGCTCAACCCGGCGGTGGATACCGCGGCCACCAAGGTCTTGAAGGTCCTTCTTTGGCTGGAGACCGAATGAACGGCGCATGGTCGGTCACAATGACCGAAGAACAGTGGCGCGCACTCGAAACGCACCTGTTTCCGGGTGACGGTGACGAACACGGCGCCGTGCTGCGGTGCGGCATGGCAACGAGTAGCCGCGGTAACCGGCTCCTCGTCCGCGACGTTGTGCCGGCTGTCGACGGCAGGGACTACGTCCCCGGAGATCGCGGCTACCGCAAACTCACCGCTGCCTTCGCTGCAGAAAACATAGACGTGTGCGCGGAGGAGCGCCTCGCATACCTCGCTGTACACAACCACGGGGGTAACACCCATGTCGGTTTCTCCGCAACAGACATGGCGTCGCACGAACGGGGATACCCAGCACTGCTCGGCATCAACGACGGTCTACCCGTAGGGGCGCTCGTGTTCGCTCAAGACGCAGTTGCCGGTGACATTTGGACGGCAGACGGACGCCGTCACGAGATCACACATCTCCGCGTCTGCGGACGACCCGAGATGAACCTCACCCCCGAACCAACAGCGGTTGCTGCGGCCGACCCTACCTACGACCGGCAAGCACGGATTTTCGGCGATCGCGGCCAAGCGATCCTCGCGGCCTCGCGGGTCGCCGTTGTCGGAGTCGGCGGAGCTGGTTCTCTCGTCAGCGAATACCTCGCACGACTCGGCGTCGGCGAGATCATCCTGATCGATCCTGATCGATTGGACGAGACAAACCTCCCGCGCGTCGTCGGCGCACGCCGTCGCGACCTGCCGGCAGCGCTCCTACCCACGTGGGTGCCCCGCCGGGTCATTGACGCGGCGACTCGACGGTCGACATTGAAAGTACGGATTGCTGCCCGCGTGGCACGGGAAGCGTCCCCGGCTTCTCAGATCACTGCGATTCCGCGGTCCGTTCTCGACGCGGACGTCGCCACTGTCCTGACAGACTGCGACCACATCTTCCTCGCCGCAGACTCTGCGCTGGCACGCCGTCTGGTGAACTCCATCACGCATCAGTATTTGGTGCCGCATACGCAGGTAGGCGCAAAAGTATCCGTCAGCGATGGACGTGTCAGCGACATTTTCTCGATCTCACGCATGAGCGCCCCTGGCAGTGGGTGCCTGCGATGCAATGGACTCATTCCGGCATCGCGGCTCACCGAAGAAGCCACCAGCGAGATTCAGCGACGCCGTCAGCGTTACGTTGATGACGCCGACGTACATGCCCCGAGCGTCATCTCGTTGAACGCTGTGGCCGCATCCCGCGCCGTCGACGATTGGCTCATGAATGTCGGCGGCTTGATTGCACCCGGGTCGAGCCCTAACCACTGGGTTTCCTACTCCCCCATGACCGATGAAACCTTCGACTTCGAACCGGTTACCGAGCCGGACTGTCCGCATTGCGGACCAAGCCGGTTCGCCCGCGGAGACGCAGTTCCCCTCCTCGCCCGGCCCGCGTCAGCATGAGGACAGCGCAACCAGGACTGAGCCGGTCGAGGACTCGTGAAGGACCCTTGAGTGTTCGAATTTCTCGAGTCACGGGAGACGTCGCAGGCGCGAGCTCGAGTAGGCCAATTCAGATACCCAGATACATAGATACCTATCAAGGTCTCATCGTCTACCGGGAGCGCTCCGGGCGGTCCTGGGATCGACCCGCACCGCGTCCGCGGCTCGTCTTCGGGACGTTGACCTGGTTGGTCCTCGCGGCGGCTTCACTGGCCGGTCGTCCTTGGGCGATGTCAGCACGCATGCGCACGTCGATCGTCGCCTGCGGGATGTCATGCGCCTTCAGCTCGTTCGCGGTCGCCTCGCGGCGCGCGGCACTGTCGTACTTCAGCTGCCCCTCGCTGCGCGCGGCGCCCACGCGGGCCTGGTCTACGCCCACCGCTCCCTCGGGAACGCGCTCCCGGAGGCCCTGCGCGGTGGGCTCGGGCTCGCGGTAGAGCTGGGCCTGCGATCGTGCATCTGACGCGAGCTCGTTCAGCTGCGCCGGCGTCTGCTCCGGGGTGCCTCCCTGGGAGGCGAGCATTTCGTACTCGCGCGCTTGCAGCTCGAGTCGAGCGGCCTCGTCCAAGCGAGAGGTGTCGACGGTGCGGTCTCCGTTGTCGCCAGCACCCGTGCCAGGATCCGTACCGCGCTGCGCGTCGGCGGCGCGCGCGTCGAGCCGGTCGGCTTCCTGCACAGCCTGGATGGCCTGAGCGAAGTTGGTCGCGGCGGTCCCGCGCTCTCCTCGTGCGGCCTGGTCGCGGTCGAGCTCGACCTGGGCGAGGGCGACGCGGACTGCTTGCGGGTCGACGTCGAGGTTCGCGACGTCGACGCCGTAGCGCTCCTTCGCTTCGCGCGCGATCGTCTCGGCGGCGGCCTGGGCGCGCGGGTCGAAGTCTTTCCACTGCTGCGCCGTCTCGTGCATGCCGGCGACTTGGGCGATGCCTGCGCGGTCCCACCACTCGGGGCGTTGCACGAGCATCAGGCGGGCGCCGGCGACGTCGCGCTCGCCCTCGAACCGGGCTTGGAGCAGGCGCTGCTCCTGCTCGCTCTGCCGCTGCGCGTTGCGGGCGAGTTCCTCACGGGCGCGGGCGAACTTGTCGGCGAGTTGCGCGGCGACCGCGAGCGCGATCCGCGCGGCCTGGCCTACCTCGTCTTCGACGCTGGTGTCGTCACTCATCGGAGTCCCCTATCTCTCGTGTGCGTCGCAGTCGGTCGCGCCGGTCGTTCGTGGTGCGGGCTGCGCGAGCTCGGGTTGCGCGGTCGGCGTGAGCTTCGTCGGCAGCGGTCTGCCTCGACCTGCTGCGAGGTCCGCGCGCTGCTTCACCGCGCGTTCCTCGGGTGTGAGCGCGGCGAGGTTGTTCTCGGCGATCTGCGCGGCGTAGCTGTCGCGCACGGCGCGCAGGTTGTTCGTCACTGCGCGGGCCAGCTCTTGCGCACGACGGGCATCGCCGGCGGCCTGCGCGGCGCGGAAGATCGACACGGTCGTCTGGGAGAGCTGGCGTAGAAGAAGGGCCTCTGCGGCTGCGTTCTTCCCCTTGGTGGCTTGCGCGAGGATCAGCGCCGTGGTGTTCACCATCGACGGCATCGCAACCGGCCGCGGCCGACTCTGCGAAGGGGACAGCTGCGCCGATCGCGCGAGCACCCTCGACGTCTGCGCGAGCGGCCCCGGAGTCGTTTCCAAGCGCCGCGACCAGGCCGCATACGCGCCGGAGGTCTCTCGGGCGACGTGAGCCCAGGTGGCGTAATCGCCAGGGTCGAGCTGCGAGATGTACTCGTGCAGCCGGGTCATGTCCTCGGCGAACATCGTGAAGAACTGCGGGTTCATCTCGGACTCTTCACGTCCCGGCTGGACCGGGACGTAACGGTCGGGATTCTTCCGAGTCGCCCGCCACTCCCCCACCGCAGCCGACGCCGTCTCGGGGGTGTCCGGCCAGCTCTTCCGCAACTCCGGCAGCGTGAGATCTCGCGCGAGCCGCAGCCCGCTGTGCCACACCGGCTGCGCACCCTTCTCAGGCCGCAACGCGACGGAGTATCCGGTGACAACGTCGTTGCGGCCGGTCTCGAAGCGGGGCCGGATGAGGACGCCTTCGCGGCGCATCCGCCGCACGAACTCCGCCTCATCCATCGACGCCGACGCCGCCGCCCGGACCGTCCGCTCGAGGCGCGTCGCGTCGACCTCGACGGCACCGCGGCGGTGTGCG
This sequence comes from Rathayibacter sp. SD072, assembly GCF_017355185.1. Taxonomy (GTDB): domain Bacteria; phylum Actinomycetota; class Actinomycetes; order Actinomycetales; family Microbacteriaceae; genus Rathayibacter. The sequence goes on from NZ_JADILJ010000003.1 coordinate 124,429, forward strand.
GATTCGCGTGCGGCGCGGCTCTCCTGACGTTGGGGCATGTCCTGCTCGCGCTCGGCGCGCAGTGGCTGCAGATCGAACTCGGTCTCGAGCTCGCGGACGATGTTCATCGCCCGGTGGAAGTCGTTGTGCGTGGACGCTTTCGTGCCGTCCTCCCGCACCAGCGCTACCGCGATGTGCACGTGATCGTTGCCGTTCGTCGACAGACCATGGCGCACGGCGACCCACCGGCACGCGGCCTTGCCGCTGACCTCAGTGAACCCCATCCGGTCCACGAACTCCTGCGCGATCTGACCCCACTTCTCATCCGACAGCAGACCCTCCTCCGCAGCGAGGGAGAGGGAGCAGTGCCAGACGCTCGCGTCGACGCGCTCCTTCAGCGTCTCCCCCGTGCCCGGATTCAGACGCGTCACCTGCCGGGACACCTCCACACCGAACTCACGCCGCGGCGCTTCCAGGCTCGCGGCGATCTCCAGCGCGGTCGCTCGGTCAAGAGAGTCGTAGCCGTACATCGTCATCACGGCCGAATCGCCGGCGACGAGGTGCTGCTCCGTGTGCTCGTTCGAGTTCCCCGGACCCACCAGATAGGTCATCAGGCCGCCCATGCGCGCGCCGCGCGTGACCTTCGCGATCACGTGCGATTCACCGCCGCCAACGCCGACTCGATCTGACGCGACAACGCCCGATACTCCACCAGCACGTCCTCCGCCTCCGCCACGAACCGGCGCTCCGTGTTCGCGTAACGAGCGATCTGGTTGACGTTGTTCGCGACGGTCGACATCTCCCGCTGCAGCTTGAACAGCATCGCCACCGCCTCCTTGCGCTCAGCAGCGGTCACGACGTTCGAGTCCATCGCGGACTCGAACAACAGCCGCGCCACGGTCACCTCCCGCACTTCCGCACGAGCACGCAACTGCACATCCTCAGAGGCCGTGACCTTCACCACGTACCGCTTCTCCCGACGCCCCTCGGGCACATTCGGTCGACGCTTCCGACCGAACAGCTGATGCTTCCCGTTCGACTCCGACACGAGAACCACCCACCCTTCAGCCCAGCGCAGCGAACCCGCCACCGGCGGGGAACCTACGGCCAGTATGCCCCGGACCAGCCGCGCAGCGGAAGGCCGGCGAGCGACATGGGACACCCATGTCTATTGCTTGCTCCTTCGATCGGAATCGAGAGCGCCTCGCCAACGAAGTTGGCTGGTGCTCGATCCGCGCAGCAGGATCGAGAGTGGTGGTCGCAAAGCGACTCGATTATCCTGGCGGCATGGCAGACAAGAGAATCGACCCCGACACCGCAGCCGCCTCCGCACGTGAACTGCTCGAACGATCCGTCGAAGAACGAGTCGCAGCAGTACGCTCCCTCGTCGCGGCGACCAACGACGTCGACACCGCGGACCAGGCAGCGAAGGACGCGCGCGACGCCCACAGCAGAGCGTGGGACGCGGCGCTCGCCTCCGGATGGAGCGACAAGGAACTGCGCGCCACCGGAGCCCGCGCTCCCGGCACCATCGGCGCAGCTCCTCGCGCTCGACGGTCCGCCCGACGTGCGACGGAGGAGACACCGGCTCCTGCACCGGAGCACAGCGAATGATGCACGACGAAGCGCGCGCCTAGGCTCACGCGCTGCTCACCTGTAGCGCGTCCGTCACGTCCGGCCGTCCATCCGACGCGGCACTCTGGCCTCCGGGTTGAGACCGTCAAGAGCGCTCCGCGTCCCCTTCGGGGATGACCCTCCGGGTCACACTTGACGGCCTCGCCCCGCCGGCCGACGCTCTGCTTATCGGATGGATGGCCTCAGAGAATCGACACCTGTAACGGTGCAACCGACACGACGGGAAACCGCATGACAGCCGCACATCCGGACGACGAGCTGCGCGCCTGGGCGGCCGGCGACAAGGGGCGCGAGGCAGCGACCGAACTGCTCATCCGCACCGGCCTCGCGAACGCCGACGAGCCGTGGATCCTGCACGACACCGGGTGGGGCGTCTACGCCGTCGACTACGACCGTGCACTCCACGGACACACCGGCCTCACCAGCGCCGACCTCGCGATCCTCACCCTCGCCGCCGCCCTCGCGGAAGGCACCCACATCTCCATCCGCCACGTCTCGCAGCAGCTCGACTACGAGCACGCGCGACACGCTCTCACCGCGATCGCGCACGCGGCCGGTTACCACCAGCCCACCCGCACTATCGACAACACGGGTCCCATGCCTCGCATCGTCCAGCGACCACCGCTGATCGCCTGGGACGACGACCCGGACTGAACGCCGAACGTCGATTTGCGGGGTCTGGTCTATCCCGCGTTTCGCCAGTAGCGTGACGGCGTGACGCCCCCCTCGTCGCGATGGAGACCCCCGCAGATGTCACGGTTCGCGGGGGTCTTCTCAGTCAGGCGGCCAGCTCGTCCCGCGTCTCGGTGAGCGAGAGGGCGAGCGATCCGTCGCCCTTCGCCTTCGCGCGGTCGAGCGCGCGGTAGACCGTCGCGCGGCCCACGCCGTACTGCTCGGCCAGCTCCGCGACGGTGTGCTCACCGGTGCGGTACTCGGCCACCATGAGCTGCTCGAACTTGGCTGACAGCTTCGGCTTGCGGCCCTTCAACCGACCCTTGGCCTTCGCGACCGCCATGCCCTCGCGCGTGCACGATCGGATCATCTCGGCCTCGAACTCCGCGACCATCGCGAGCATGTTGAACAGCAGCCGGCCCACCGGATCGGTCGGGTCGTGCACCGCTCCCCCGATGCTCAGACTCACGCCGCGCTTCGTGAGCTCCGCCACCAGGTCGCGCGCATCCGGCAGCGATCGCGCGAGCCGGTCGAGCTTGGTGACCAGCAGCGTCGAGCCCTCGTCGCACGCCGCCATCGCCTCGCGCAGTGCCGGCCGCTCCCGGTTCGAGCCCGAGCGTCCGGCATCGACGTAGATGCGCTCGAGCGGGACGCCGGCGGCATGCAGCGCGTCGCGCTGCGCCGTGGCGTCCTGCTTGTCCGTCGACACCCTCGCGTACCCAACCAGCTTCGCCATGACGAAAGTGTCTCAGTAGCTACCCCGTCACCGGAATCAATTCCGGACGGGTCTATCGAGACGTTGGCCGCGACAACCCTCTCGGCTGATTTTCAGTGTTCGCACTCCTCTACACGAGCGCGCTGCGCCGTGCGATTGCGCGGATGTCGGACGACGCTCGGCCGTCGACGTCGCGCTCTGGACCTGATCGACGTCGTGACGTCGGCCGGCGCTGCGCGAGTGTCCGGATAGCGATCCCTCATCGGACGCATCCACACGGGACGCGCCAGTCGAACATGGACGCCTTCATAGAATGAAGGGGACAAGGGGGCTGTGTCGTGAGTGATCAGGAATCGGATGCTGCTCTCTGGCTCGCAGCTAGTTCTGGAACCGAGCGCGCGTTCGTCAGGATCTTCGATCGCTACCGCGTCCAGGTCTTCCGCGCTGCACTGCGTCGCACCGGCACGGTTGGCGATGCCGAGGAAGTCGTGGCGATCGTCTTCATGGAGGCGTGGCGACTGCGTAAGAAGGTCCGGATCGTGGACGGGTCGCTGCTTCCTTGGCTTCTCTCCGTCACCTCATACGTGACCTTGAACCACACGCGGGCTCAGCGTCGGTACGCTCGGCTTCTCGCTGAGCTGCCGCCGGCCCCGCACCAGGATGACCACGCGCCCTCAGTCGATGCGGTCCTGGACGGCGAGAGCCGCACGAAGGTGATCGCTCAGGCCGTTCGGTCACTCTCCGCGGGAGACAGAGCGGTCGTTGAGCTGTGTCTGATCGATGAACTTCCCATGGCGGACGCCGCGGCCGCCCTGAATCTTCCCGTGGGAACGGTCAAGTCACGACTCAACCGGGCTCGCAGGCAGCTGCGAACCAAATTGGCCGACCTGGACATAACCATAGAAGCGGTTAGTCCGAGCAGCTTCAAGGAGGGAAGGACCACATGACACCCGAAGAGCCAATGATGTCCGAGCCTCGAGTCGAGGCAATGCGGCGGATTCTGGCGCAGCAGGTGCGAGACGAACCAGAACTGCGTCGTAAGCGTCGACGCCAGAAGTTCGTTCTGTGGGGCGGCGTCGGCGCCCTTACTGTGGGCCTGGCTACGACAGGCGCCACCATGCTCCTCAACGAGGCAGAGGTGACCGATCGATCGATCGTCCACTGCCTCAGCTCGACCACACCGAACCTCGACGGTTCCTATCCCGGTTCCGCTGCCACCATCGCCGAGAGCGAGGGGCCTGGTCGTGTCGATGATGCGCTCGCGCTGTGCACGCAGATGTGGCAGCAAGGGGTTCTGAGCACAGACGTCGACCCGACCGCGCCCACGCAAGAAGGCGAGGACGCGGCCGTGCCGGCACTACAGGTGTGTGTGATGCGCGACGGTACCGCGGCGGTCGTGCCGGGTGAGTCGGACTCCACCTGTCAGATGGTAGGAATGGCGCCTCTGGACGGCTGAGGACCTACCCGAATGTGCCAGAGGGGCGGAAGACGAGGGATCTTACGTTGTCGTTCCAGGTGCCGATTGTCGCGCAGTAGGGCGTGCAGTTCAGCCGCGCTCCGCCGTAGCTTGTGGCTGTGTACAGCGTCACCCAGCACCCGTTCGACGCCCGTACGGAACTGATGCTGTTGTCCCAACCTGAAGCTAGTGACGGGAATCCGAAGGTCGTGCCTGCGCACCCGCTCGATCCGAAGAAGGTCAAGCTGGCACCGCTCCCGTTGCTGTCCTTGTAGACGGTGCCGACGACCGTGCTCGCTGCCACACCGCGGCCGGCGGTATCCGTCACCCCGATGCTCGACAGGTACTCCTCGACCTGCACCTCCGTCGTGAAGCAGACAGGGGTCTCAGATTGCCCTCGGTCGTTCGTCTCCCTGATTTGCACGGCGCAATGTTCGCCGCTGGTCCCCTCCAGGGGCGCGCCGGACGCGGCCGCCGTCGGCCCGCTGAGGGCCGTAACGACGACAGCTGTCGCAACTGCGACAATGCTCCACTTCGATGCCTTCATGTGCACTCTCCCTCTTCACTACGCCGAGGCATGGCGCCTCGTCAGAGAGAGATGTCCGAGACCTTGATTCCGGTTCACGCAGCTCACGACACGCCCGAGAACTCGCCGTGAACCTTTAGACCATCGCCGGACATCCTCTTGTAACCGCCCACTCGGGGCAGTAGCGAGGAGAACGAGATGCTGAAATCGAAGTACAGGGCTCGGAGCGCAGTATTCGCTGCGACGCTCGTCAGCCTGATCGCTTGGGGGGCCACTCCAGCGATAGCGGCTGGCGACCAGCCCGACGCACCCCCGCCGCCGATCACCCTCACTTCAGAGCAGCGGTCGAACATCCTCGGTGAGTTCGAGAAGTTCGACGTCGACCCGGCTCAGGGGCTCGAGCTGATCGACAAGCTCGAAAGCGGCGAGGCGTGGGACAGCTCGACCGAGGCGGAACCGGTGAGCGTCGAGCCCGAAGCTGTCGACGGCTTCGACTTCACCGTCAGCCGGTTCGCTGACGGCTCATTCGTTGCAGCCGGTATCGCACAGCCCGTCCCCGCGGACGCGAACGCCCGAGCGATCCAGAACTGCTCATCGTCCGGCACCAGCGCGGGCGTGTCCTACCGGACCAACTGCACAATCATCGTGACCAACGGAGCTACCTCCGGGCAGTTCAAGGCGAGCTACTCGTACTGGGCCAGCGGTTCCAGCATCTCGAACGTTAGCTCGGGAGTCATCAACTCCGACATCGGCTCGGCCACGGCCACTGGCTTCACCTCGTCAACGGCGCCTGGAACTAAGTGGACGCAGTTCAACTGGACGACCTTCATCGACGGCGCTTATTCGGCGTCACGCTACGTCCGCCTCACGGTCTCGACCGGTGGCGGCACTTCATCGGCAAGCTACTAGGCGGGGGAAAGAACATGAAGGTTCTGCACAAAGTCATTAGCCTCGCGGCCGCTGTGGCGGTAGGGGCCGGCGCGGCCCTGCTGGGCGCCCCGGCCGCCTTCGCGGAGACGTCCAACTCGATCGAGCTCAGCGAGGACGACCTCAGCTACTTCCACGCGACCGGCGACCGTTTCGGCGTCGACAAAGCCGTTCAGGAAGCCCTACTCGAGAAAGTGCGCGCAGGCATCCCGCTGGACTCATCAACGGGCGCAGAGCCCGTTTCAGTCGTCACGGCAGACGTAGATGGGTTCACTCGGACCATCGAGACCTACGCTGACGGCTCCATCATCGGATCAGACATCGAGATCCCGAAGGAAGTATCAGCCGACGTCGCCGCACGAGGCATCTCTCAATGCGTCACCAGCACAAGCGCCGGCGTCAACTACGGTCAGGACTGCTGGATCTTCAGCTCCTCCATGACTATCGGTGCATCCTTCTACGCCAGCTACTCCCGTTGGGCCAGTGGTTCCAGCGTGTGGAACTGGCACTCGCCCGCCATCAACGTCGTCGGCGGCTCGGTCACCTCATCCAGCTGGAACCACGTGTCCGGCACCAACAGCAGCATCCAGCTTCAATGGAACTCGCAGACTGGAGGCATCTACACCTACGGGTCCTGGCTGAAGTTCAACGCTTCCCCTTCGGGCACCTCACAGACACGAGGCGGGACCTGGTAACGCGACGCGGGTCGAACGTAGAGTGAAGACATGAGTCACATAGTCATCATCCTCGGCGTTGCAGCGCTTCTCATCGGCGTCGCTGCCCTATTCGTCGTAATTGTCGTCAAACTGACGCGTCAACACTGAATCACTGAATACAGAACTCACTCCGACTCGGGCCCCGAGCGGAATCGTCAATGATGATGAAATGAGGTTCCTTTGTCCACTATTGCAAGCTCCCCTCGCAGGAGCGCCCTCTCACGCGAAAGGCCTGGCGCGAAAGACAAGCGGTTCGCCCCAAGCCGTCAGAAGCTGGGAACACTGGTCGTGGCGTCTCTTCTGATCGCCGGCGCCGTCGCACCGGGGGCCGAGGCGCTCGGCTCTGCCTATCGCACTTGTCTCGGTCTGGGAGAGGGTCGCGTCTACGGAGTCAGCGTCAGCTCCAGGGCCCAGACCTACATCACCGTGCAGCCCTGCAACGTCTACAACGTCGGCGTGCGGGCGAACTACCAGGCCTACCCGGGGGCGTCCTACGCCTGGACCGGATGGGCCTACAACGCAACCACAATCACGGTGAACCAGTCCGGCACCGTCGGCGGGCAGCACCTGTTCGGCTCATCAACGTTCACTACCTGATCAACTAGGGGATGAAGATCATGACAGCAGACAATCGCCGCGCACGCGCGACCTTGGCGGGCAGCATCCTGCTGCTCGCTCTGACCGGGTGCGCTTCGGGCACCAGTGCAGGAGCCGGCGCCGGCGTCGGCGCCGAGAGCACTCCGGTGCAGGCCGAGCCGGCCGCCGGTCCGCCCGTCTCGACCGCCGATGCGTCGGACTTGCAGAAGTCCTACCTCGAGGACGGCTCCGTCTCAGAGGACGAATACACGAAGTCCTTCCAGATCTACTCGGACTGCATGGCCGAAGAGGGCTTCCCGCCCACTCTCGACAAACCGAGCGACTCCAAGATCATCAAGTACTCGGTCGACGCGAAAGCGGTCGACTCCGGGGTCGAAGGCGACTGCTACGCCGAGCACTTCAAGGACGTCGATGTCGTTTGGCAGGTCTCTCAAGGAGACAAGTAATCGTCGCCGACAACGCCCCGCGTTTACGTCGCGTCAGCGGCCAGTAGCCGCGATCGTCAAGAAGAAGAGGAGGTCCCCTCCGTTCGGCGGGGACCTCCTCTTTCGTCTAGATCCCTACTATCTAGATCAACAGGTAACTTCAGGACCAGATGCATCCTGACGAGCGAGAGGCAAAGATTCTCGCTTTTCCTGACTGCTGATCCTCGTACAGGTTCAGCTCATGCGGCTTGAAGTCGTAAAGGTCGCGAACAACCCAGCAGTGCTCGCTTGTTCGGTGTACCGAGAAAGTTCCAAGGTTCAAGGCCAGGTCGGTTTCAAAAACCTCGTTCGGGTTATACATGTCGTACCCGTCTTTTGGCAGCTTCTTTGCCCAAGAGACAAAGTACTTTTGCCCCTCGAAGTAGCTCCAAGGAATGTAGTACATCCCGCCCTTCTTGGAGTAGAAGTGGTTGTACAACTTTGGGCCGAGGTAGGTGGTCCCGGCCGGCGCCTCTCCGAGGAATTTGTCGAAGTTGGGGTCGTAGTTCACGCGGTCCGGGTAGTTCTTGCGTTCAGCTTCCACCAGCTGGTCCCGCGTTCGCTCGGTATCGCCGTCGGTCACGGGCTGCGGTGCGCTGGCGCTATCGCACCGCGGAATTCCGGTAGTGAATCCCGATTCGCCGGTGTTGACAAAGACATTCGGAATCCATCCGTAGTTTGTCTTTTCCCAAATATCTGATGTACCAGCGTCACTCGTGACAGTGGCGCCGGTGGTTTCACATTCTATTTGCACCAAAGTGCCATCGCTGATGGCTTGCGGTGCCTTATTGTCGTTTCGCATTTCAGTTGAAGTGCGAGGATAGAGGCCCATATGTGACCATTCCAAAGGATATGAAGGGTCGGCATTAGCAGTTGTCGCCCCGGCTACGAGGGCGACTAGAACTGCGCAGGTCGTTCCTACTTGAGCGAGGCGAGCGGATCGAGTTGTTTTGCGGAACATCCGGAGGTCTCCTTCGGTCGTCAGTCGAGTCGACTTGGCCCCCGAAGTCGGTGCATGGAGTGGAAGCTAGTCTCGACTCACCGATCACAGTACGGTTCGATCCGGTCGCTGGGAGGCTTCGGAAGTAACGATCCGACGTCGGGCCGCTCTCGACGCCGACGAACACTGTGCGGCTCCGCTAGCGAGGACGTTCTCCCGCATCCGAGGCTCCGGGCCAAGGCCACGGCGGGGGCGAGGTGTAGTCCGGAGATCACAACCTTGCGTTCGACGCAGCGGCATCAGAACCCGCGCCAGAGGGACGCCCCGGGCGAGCCCTCATCGCGGGTCCAGCCTGGGAGACGTGCCGCGTACTCCTCGTGTCCGACCATGAGGTCAGATCCTTTCCCAGCAAGACGGACGAGGCTGCGCCGGCGCAGGTGCGTCTTGTGCAGGAACCATTCGACATCGTTCGCCGCATGTCGGGCACCTACACGGGCGAGGACGTCGGACGCATCCAACACGGAGTTGCCGACAGAATCGACATTCTCGAGCGCGGTGGCCAGAGGAGGCTCTTCGAGCGTTCCGACGAGGCTGGGCAGCATCCATCCCCCCTTCCTCGCGTCCGTGGAACCACCGTCTATCGGACACGTGACGATGACACTTCGATCAGGTTGAGTCCACACTGGGTGAGTGGTCTTGCTGCTTCTCGCCTCGCTCCCCGAAGACCCGAACACCTCGACGCTTGACCCGACGCTGCAAGCGTTGCTGGCGACCTTCGGCGGCGCGCTTCTCGCTGCTCTCGCGGGTCTCGCGGGCGCCGCGATCGAAGGCAAGCGTGAACACAAGAGATGGCTGCGCGAGCGTCGCTACGAGGCGTTCGTGCGCGCATACGCCTTGATCAAGGGTTTCGACCTGAACACGTCGAAGCAGAACAAGATCGCTGCGCGCCTCCTCAGTGCTACCGAGACGGACGGACGGGAAGAAGAGGACCTGAAAAAGCTTCAAGATGAGGCGGATGCGTTGTTCGGGACGGTCACGACAGAACTCGCTCCGATTCTCGTGCTTGGTCCGGCGTCGGTGGCGCAGCGCGCAATAGAGATGCAGCTCGCCTATGAGGCGGGCGACAAGGATGCTCAGCAGCAGGCAGAGTCCTCCTTCATCCTCGCTTCCCAGAACGCTCTCGCGGTTCCTCGGCAGCAGCGCCCCAAGCCGACCCGCCCTTGACGGTCCGGCTTCGCACCATCGCGCACCTGCTCGGCGCCGACCGGACCGTCAGGGTTCCATTTGCGTCCGGAGAGCGATCCCCAAGCGGGACGCCGCCGCCCGTGGCCTGTGGTCTGTGGCCTGCTGCTATTGAGGAAAGCACTGTCCGGCTGCGCCGCGCCGAGCGGATGCTCCCGTCGCTTGACATCGTCGCCAGGCGCTCATCATCATGCGGTGACGCTCGATGGCGCCCGGCCACCGGCACCTCGGAAGAAAGGGCGCTCTCATGCCCACCACGATCTTCGTCAACCTGGCCGTCACTGATCTGGCGCGCTCCCGCTCGTTCTTCGAATCGCTCGGCTACTCCATCAACGAGGGCTTTAGCGACGAGAACGCCGTCAGCGTGGTGATCAGCGACACGATCACTGCGATGCTGCTCACGCGGGAGTTCTTCGCCGAGTTCACCAGCAAGTCGATCATCGACGCCACCACCTCGACCGAGGTGCAGCTCGCTCTCAGCGCCGAGAGCAAGGAGGAGGTCGACGCTGTCCACGAAAAAGCTCTTGCGGCGGGGGCGACGCCTGCCGGCGTGCAGGATCACGGGTTCATGTATTCGAAGAGCTTCGACGACCTCGACGGTCACCACTGGGACTTCGTCTGGATGGATCCAGCCGCGGCGGCCGGTAGCGCTCCGGAGCTGAGTGTCGAGGAGATCCGCGAGAACACGACGCACAGCTGAGCTGTTCACGACTGCGCGCCATCAGGACGATGGCCGCGACTTCGTATCAGGCCGGAGAGATCCGGTCGAGGTCGGCTTCCGGCACGATGACCAGGCCACGGTCGTTGTGGGACGTCTCGAGCATGGCGACGATCCAGGCACGGTTGATCGCGGGAGGCCGGCTGCCGGAGAACTGGAACTGCAGCGGGATCGACGGGGCGATCCACAGGGAGGCGCGACCTGAGCCTTCGTCGACGGAGATCGGCCAGGACAGGAGGAAGCTCTCCTGCCGGCGCAGCTTGGCGGTGAGCGCGAGTTTCACGTGCGCGAGAGTCCGGTCGTCCATCTCGTAGACGGTTCCCGGTCCGTAGATCAGCTGTCCCACGGCGGTAGCTTTCCACATCAGTACCCGACAGACGTCGAGCGGTCAACGGTGTCCCCACACTCGAGGACCTTTCGTACCGTCAACAGTGCCGGTGAGCGCTTCGCTCGACGGCGGAGAGGGGGCGTCGTGGTGCAGGTGACGGTGCAGGATCGGACGTATCTGCTCGCTGCGGGGTCGACGATGGCGGACACGAAGCAGGCGGTCCTCGACGCGATGCGCGCCGCGCCCTCGTTCCTCTCACTGCGCACGGTCCTCGACGGTCACGTGGAGGTGCTGCTCACGCCGTCGAGCTCGGTCGTACTCGAGCAGCACGACGAGGCTCTGCTGCCGACCATCCCGCGCCAGGACTTCACCGAGCCCGACTTCGACGACCTGTACGGCACTGAGTACAGCTGACCCCCTGCACGATAGGCAGGATCGCCGCAGCACGAGCAGGTCGCTGCCGATGTCGTTCTCAGACCCGCAACGTCGGATCGGTGCACACTACGGTCATGGCTCGCCAGAATTCCGTCGAACCCCATCGCGGGCAGCACGTGCGCTTCATCCGCTACGTCGACACCCGCGATGGGTGGCAGTCGCAGATCATCCGCGGGCAGCTGGAGGAGCGCACCGATTCCGGGTGGCGCGTGCGGATCGTCGACGACGTCCGCACCCTCGACCGCACGGAGTGGTCCCTCTACCGCGAGTGACACCGAAGGCGGAGGCCGCCCACCACGTCAGTACCTCGACCATCGCGGGTCCACGCTCCACTGCACGTCTCGCGGGCCGGGAACGCAAAGTGGATAGAACTCCACGCGACGATGCCCCAGATAGCTACATTCTCTAGGTAGTTGCTGAAGTCGGTAGGTCCCAGTCCTAGGACCTCCAGGCAACGTCCGCGCCGTACCGGCGCTCTTCGTCGCGCCTGGAAAGGATTCTCGCCATGTCGGTCTCGGTTCTCCCTCGTCGTACGACGTTCCTCGCCCCCCGCTCGGAATGGGTCGCAGTCGGATCCGCGCTGTGGGTCGCCCTGTCCTCGGGGCTGCACCAGGGTCGGGTCGAGACGCTCGGCGGCGCGTTCGCCGCCATCGACGACTCCGGGCGGACGGTCGGCGAGTTCCCCACCCTGCGCGAGGCGATGACCGCCGTCGAGAACCACCTCGTCGTCTCTGACGTCGCCGCCTGAACCCGGCGTCCCCTCTTCACACCCTTCCGCCATCCACGAGACAGGATCACCATCATGGGCAAGCTTCTCTACGGCACTCCTCCGACCGAGCACGACGTCGAGGACCGCCTCCTCGCGCACCTTCAGGTCGTCATCGTGAACAAGTTCCGGCGCGGCGAGTCGTTCGCCTTCACCCTTATCGTGCCCTCGTCGCACGGCAGCGGACGCCAGACGCTCTGGCTGAACCCGACCATCCCGGTCCAGTTCTCCTTCTACGGCAGCCGCATTCCCGCGCTGAACCCGGCCTGGGTGCAGGAGCTGATGAACGAGGCCAACAGCGGCCGCGGACTCAGCGTGATCCCAGAGCCTCAGCACCGCGACCTCCCCCGCACGACGGTCGCCGCCTGATCCAGACGGGACGCCGATACGCAAGGGGCCCGCGCGTAGACGCCGTCCGCAGTTGACTGGGCCTTGCTCGCGCAGCAGATGATCGATGTGATGACGATGACGGCGAACGACGCCGAGACCTGGAGGGAAGGACCGATGATCGATTTCTTCGACTTCACCTCCCTCGAGACCCGCGGCTACCCGGAGGGCGTCGTCCCCCTATTCGCCTGCTCCACGTCCGACGTCGACGGCGGGGGAAGCGTCGCGATCACACCTGACGCCGTCTACCTCGGGAAGAATGGCGACGTCACCCGGATCGACTCCCTCGCGATCCGCTCCTGGCAATCCTCGGCCCGCGGGTCGATGTTCGCGCTGACCGTCGACAGCGACGAGGCGCACGTCACCTATTTGTTCGCGCAGCTGCGGCCCGCGACGGTTCACGCCATGACGAGGGTCATCGGCCCCGAAGGCCTCGCACTGCACGCCGCATAGTTCATCCACTTAACGAAAAACGCTGGGCTTTGGTTCTCCGGCGTCCGGTGGTGCGTGGGAATCTGTGAACGATGAACCAGGATCACGGGCGAACCTCTCGATCAGAGGTGACCAGTCACGACTTCGACGAAGCGCGCACCCTCCTCGAGAACGAGTACCACGGCCACGGGTTCACCGTCGAACCGACCGAGGCCGACTTCTCCTTCCGCTACTCCCAGATCGGCGACGACGAGCTCACCCTCCGCGGCAACCTCTTCGCCGGCTCCCTCCGCGGCGCGATCCACACCCAGGACGAGTACATCGTCTCCTGGATCACCGCTGGCACCGGCGCCCTCGACCTCACCGGCGACGCCGTCCGGCTCGCCCACGGGCAACCTGCGATCTTCGCGAATGGGCGCTCCGCGGTGTTCGACTTCACCGACCACCGGCAGAACCTGATGCACTTCGACGGCGCCTTCCTCGAACGCGTCGCCGCCGAGCACGAGGGCGCCACCGGCCCGCTGCTCTTCGACACCCGCGCCCGGCCCACCGGCGACGCCCTGCAGAAATGGGCGAGCACCGTCGCCGACGTCGCCCGCGTCATCTACAACGACGACAGCCCCGCGCTGCTGCGCAGCGAAGCTAAGCGCGCCGCCGCCATCTCGCTCCTCGACACCTTCCCCCACATCCCCCTCGCCGTCTCCGCTCCGATCGCGCTGCCCTCCGAGACCACGCTCCGCACGGCGATCGAGCACATGCACGCCCACGCCCACCTCCCCCTCGCGATCGAGGACATCGCCACCCACACCGGAGTCAGCGTCCGCGGCCTCCAGGCGCTCTTCCGCCGCGAACTCGACCTCACCCCGCTCGACTACCTCCGCCGCATCCGCCTCGACCGCGTCCACGCCGAACTCCGCACCCTCGACCACGGCACAACGACCGTCGGCGAGATCGCCGGACGCTGGGGCTTCACCCACCTCGGCCGGTTCTCCGCCCACTACGCCGCCCGCTTCGGCGAATACCCCAAGACCACCCTCAGCTCCGACTGACAGCCGCCTCCCCTGGTCTCGAGAGGAAGCAAGCGGCCTTGATCCGCTGCGCAATCGCGGGTGCTCGTACTCGCCCTTCCGGGGTTTGCGATGTCACTCAATCCGGCCGAAAGCGTCCCGCCGACCGATCCCCATTCGGAACGCCTGGAGCTGCGGAATGCCCCCTAGAGTGACGCGCGTGGCACGAGTGAGCACTGTCGCATCAGCGATCGCGGTGGGCGCGACGACCCTCGTCCTCACCGGATGTGGGCCGACCGAGTACCACGGCTATGAAAGCGGAATCGACGGAGTGCTCTGGCGCCAAATCGCCTCCTTCGAAGACCCCCTGTCGTTCGAGCTCTACCAGCCGCGCGTCAATGAGCCTGAGCCCTACCTCGCCGCGCTCAGCGGCACGCGCTGGGACGGGAGAGCATCATCAGTCGCAGACATCGACCTCGACGCCGGCGGCGTCGTCCTCTACGACCTCTCCTCCACGCCCTCGTCGGCTGAGGTCTCGGTCTTCATCGCTTCCGGTCCCCGCTCCCCCATCGATGACGGCGCGAGTCCGAGCGAGGTCTACACCTGCTACCGGATCGAGACGGAGTTCGTTGGAGATCCCATGCCATCGGCCGGACGCGTCCTCCTCGACAGCTGCCCCGAACCGCTGGTCTCTCTCCTGCCCGAGGACGCCGCGTTCGCCAGCGGCGAGGTGTTCGACGGGTAATGGAAGACAACAATCAGAGTTCCGCTGGACGATCCCCTCACGGCACGAGGCACCGGACTCTACGGAAGCAGACAAGAGCAGTGAATCGTCAGGGGGTGCCCTGCTCCCCACGCACAGTCAAGAACCAAGCCGTATCGCGATCAGCGTCGGTCGTAGCCGCGCCAATGAGGTCGATCGGGGCGGTGCAGAGAGAGGCCGGGTCGATTTCGTGCGGTCCCTCGCCGCAGTCCACTGCCTCGACGGTGGTCGTGGTCGTCGTGTTGGCTGTGCCGGTTATTGAAGCGGAGTCGAGCTGCAGTTCCACCGTGCCGTCCCCGAAGCACTCGAAGGTGATGGCACTGGGCATCGCTGGCTGGTCGAAAGTGGCCTCCGTGCGATCACTTTCCCGGCCCGCGCTCGAATCGGACGACAGCCCCGCGAGAAAGGACCCGTCCGCGTCAATGTCGGCCTGACGATCCGAGCGCCATTGAGTGAGTTGTGCACGATCGACGGGGCCCGGCGCGCACGCGGTCATCGTGGCTGCGACGGCCAGAAGGAGTGTGAGTGCAACAGAACGACCCATCCGCCCACCCTAGGTCCGGCCGAAACGGCGGCAGTGAGCCGTGTCACTCAATCCGGCCGAAGCGTCCCGCCGACCGATCCCTACCGGACGCTCGAACTGGGGAGAAGGATGCCTACATGACGCTGCGAACCGAGCTTGCGACCGAGCGAGAGTGGGCCGATGTGCGAACTGCATTCGGACCTCGCGCCGAGAAGCCCGACTCCTGCTGGTGCCAGAGATTCCGTCCTCATGACCGCGCAACGAATGAGGACGCACTTCGCGCAGAGCTGCACGATTCATCTGTCCCGATCGGTGTGCTCGCTTACATGGACGATCGGCCCGTCGGCTGGACCCGGGTCGTTCCCCGCCACACGCTCCCTGGCATCACCGGGAACGCAGCGCTGACCCGCATTCTCAAGGAAGACCCTGCCGCCTGGTGGGTCACCTGCATCAACCTCCGCAAAGAGGCCCGCGGCCGCGGTGTGGGTACCGCCCTCCTCCGCGCAGCCATCGACCACGCTTGCGCCAACGGCGCATCGGTCCTCGATGGGCACCCCGTCGACGTCACTATGTCCACCACGCGGCCCTCGCCTTCCGCGCTCTTCACCGGAACCACGTCCATCTTCGCGGCCGCCGGCTTCCACGAGATCGGACGCACCTACCCCAGCCGACCGGTCATGCGCGCCAACCTCAGCTGACCCGTACCGCTTACCCATCTCCATACGGGACGCCGCGTTACGTCCCTGCGGCAGGGGAAAGAATGCGGCTAGGCCTGCTCGGTGGGCATGACCCACATCTCCGCGATGGCGGCGCGCCAGGGTCGGGTGACCATGAACGCGATGCCTTCTGCGATGTCCTGGGCGTCGAGCATGGTGAAGCCGCCGAAGTTGGCTTCGATGTTCGCGAGGATCTCGTCGGTGTTGTGGGAGTCGAGTTCGGTGTCGACCTTGCCGGGTTCGAGGATCCCGACGCGCACGTGGGATGCGGCGAGTTCCTGGCGGAGGGCTTCGCTGAATCCGTTGACGCCGTGTTTCGTGAGGCTGTAGGCGCCGACGGTGGGGAACGTGGTGCGGCCGGCGACCGAGGAGATGTTGACAATGTCCGCGACCTCGCGCAGCTTCTCGGCGGCTGCTGCTTGGAGGTGCGGGAGGGCGGCTTTGGTCATGTAGAGCAGGCCCTGCTGGTTGACCGCGATCATGCGGTTCCAGTCCTCGATATCCGCGTCGGCCGCGAGGGCGAGGATCATCAGGCCGGCGTTGTTGACGAGGATGTCGAGCCGTCCGAACCGTTCGATGGTCGCGGCGATGGCCGCGTCGGCCTGGCTGCGGTTTGTGATGTCGGCGGGAACGGCGAGAGCGGTGCCGCCGGCGTTCTCGATCTCGGTGACCAGCTCGGTCAGTCGGTCGGCGCGGCGGGCGACGAGGACGACGGAGGCTCCGTGGGCGGCGAGTTCGCGGGCGGTCGCGTGTCCGATTCCGCTGCTCGCGCCGGTGATGAGGGCGACGGTTCCGGTGAGCTTCTGAGTCATGGGTATCCGTTCTCGGGAAGAAGGAGCCGCGGAAGGAGCACCAACGATGCGGGGCCCCTTCCGCGGGTGAGGGGGTGGTTACGCGTCGTCGTGAGCGAGGGACGAGGACAGTTCGCGGTGCGCCTCGACCTGCTCGATAAGGAGGTTCGCCTTGTCCAGCCCGGTCTGCACGGCGTCGGCGCCGGCCACCCAGCGCAGCGGCGGCTGCTCCGAGTCGGCGAGGGTGATCAGGGCGGCGGCGAGCTTGGCGGGGTCCCCGCCCTGCTTCCCGTTCATGCCCTTCCACGCCTGGATGGTTGACGCGGTGCGCTCGGCGTAGTCGTCGATCGAGAGCTCGGGCCAGGTGGTGGAGGCGCCTTCGACCAGCAGCTCGGTGCGGAAGAACCCGGGCTCCACGATCATCGTCGTGATCCCGTAGGGGGCGAGGTCGTAGCGGAGGGATTCCATCCAGCCCTCGAGGGCGAACTTCGATGCGCAGTACGCCGCGACGAACTCCTGGCCGACGAGTCCCGCGGTGGAGCTGAAGGTGATGACCTGGCCGCTGCGCTGCCGGCGCATGACGGGCAGGACCGCCCGAGTGACGTTCAGCGGGCCGAAGAAGTTGGTCTCCATCTGCTGGCGCAGCTGCGCGGGGCTGATCTCCTCGAAGAACCCGGCGACGAAGATGCCGGCGTTGTTGACGAGCACGTCGATGCGGCCGAACCGCTCGACGGCCGCGTCCGCGGCGGCCTGCGCAGCGTTCTCGTCGGTGATGTCGAGCGAGAGCGCGAGAAGGTTCTCGTGCTCTCCCAGCACGGCAGTGACCTTGGCGGAGTCGCGGGCGGTGCCGACGACGCGGTGCCCGGCGTCGAGGGCGGCTTTGGCGAGGTCGATGCCCATGCCGCGGGCTGCGCCGGTGATGAAGTAGACCTTGGTGTCGCTCATGCGATGCCTTCCTGTTCGATGACCTCAGTCAACGTCCGGCGGCAGCTGCGAGACAGGCCCGGTCTATCCGGTTAACAGCAGGGACCCCCTACCGGCCGCACGTCGGCGTAGGTTCGCCAGAGTGGACATGCCGAACGAGATCCGAGAGTTCCTGATGTCGCGACGGTCCCGCTTGACGCCCGCGAGCATCGGACTGCCCGACTTCGGCGGGCGCCGCCGCGTCGCGGGGCTCCGACGCGAGGAAGTCGCCCTCGTCGCCGGCATCTCGGTCGAGTACTACACGCGCCTGGAACGCGGCACCGTCTCGGGAGTGTCGGAGTCGGTGCTCGACGCAGTTGCGCGCGCCCTGCTCCTGGATGACGTCGAGGCCGCCCACCTGCGCGATCTGGTGCGCGCCGCGAACGGCACGACGAGCCTGCGCCCCGCGCGCACCCCGCCAAGGAACCAGCAGGTCAGCGCCCTCGTGCAGCAGATCATCGACGGCATGACCGGCCTGCCCACCGTGGTGCAGAACTCCCGCCTGGACGTGATCGCCTCGAACCGTCTCGGCCGCGCGTTCTACGCGGACCTGTCCTTCGCATCGAAACCGCCGCCGAACTTCGCCCGGTACCTCTTCCTCGACCCCCGCTCGCGAACTTTCTACCGCGACTGGGACGACGTTGCGTAGCAGAGCGTCGCACTGCTCCGCAACGCCGCCGGACGCACCCCCTCCGACCGCGCTCTCACCGGACTCGTCGGCGAACTGTCGATGGCAAGCCCCGAGTTCCGCTCCCTCTGGGCCGCCCACACAGTCCGCGAGCACCGCACCGGCGACAAGCGCTTCCACCACCCCGTCGTCGGCGACCTCGACCTCGCCTTCGAATCCCTCGAACCGGCCTCCCACCCCGGCCTGCTCCTCATCGCCTACACCGCCGCCCCCATGTCCGCGTCCCACGACGCGCTCCAGCTCCTCGCCGCCTGGGACGCCACGGACAACAGCCACACCTCCTCCAGCTCGACCCCTCCCAGCAGACCCATCTCTCCCTGAGCGTTCGCGCCCACCGATTCGCGCCCGGTAGACGATCCCCATACGGGATGCCGCCTCAACCAGCGTGCGCAGGATCCTTCGTGTCGAACTGCGAGAGAGGGAACTGCTTCTCGGGAGACATCGCGCCGTCTTCGAACCGCCGTCCTTCGTTCAGGAGGACGTGCCCAGT
>NZ_JADILJ010000030.1 GCF_017355185.1 Rathayibacter sp. SD072
GCCGTACCGCTCCGCTCACAGCGCCGACACCCTGTTACCGAGGCTCGTCGGCACGACGCGCAGCAGCGTCGGCAGCAGCCGCGTGCTCACCGATCTGGGGCGCGAGATGGCCGAGCCGATCCGGGCGGTCGGCTCGTGGGTGCTAGCCAATCTGCCTCGGATCGAGAGCGCGCGGGAGCGCTTCGACGCCGGCGCCCGGGAGGCTGGAGCGGCGCCCCGCGCCTAGGGTGGGGGCGTGCCCTACGAACCGGATGCCGCGACTCCCGAGGACGCGTCGCCCTTCGCGCGACCGCTCGCCGAGCGCTCCCTCGACGACTACGTGCCGGGCCTGGTCCTCGAGCACGGCTCGTACCGGGTCACGAGCGCCGAGATCATCGACTTCGGCCGCCGCTTCGATCCCCACGACATGCACGTCGACCCGGAGCTCGCCCGGAGCACACCGCTCGGCGGGCTCGCGGCCAGCGGCTGGCACACGACGGCGATGATGATGCGGATGCTGGTCGAGTCCTACCTCAACCAGGCGACCAGCATCGCCTCGCCGGGCGTGGACGAGCTCCGCTGGTCGGCGCCGGTCCGGCCCGACGACGTCCTGCGCGCCCGCTTCACGGTCCTCGAGGCGCGTCGCTCCGCCTCCCGGCCCGATCGCGGTGTGGTCCGCACCCGGATCGAGCTGCTGAACCAGGATCGCGTCGCGGTGATGAGCCAGGTGATGACGAACCTGATCCTGCGCCGCGCCGAGGGCTGAGCGGCCGGCGCGCGCTCGCCCGGCGACCCTCCGAGAGTTGTCGTACTCGAGCTCGAGTACGACGACTTCTGGAGTCTCGCGCTCGAGGGCGATGACTTCTGAGCACTCGAACGTGTCGGGGCGCCGCGAGAGGTGGCCGCCTCGGCGAGGCGAGGCCGCTGTGACGAGGCGGGGTGATCCGGACTCCGGTGGCGACCTGCGGTCAGCCGTCGGCACTCCGCTGCGCGAGGATCGCGCCGTGGGGACGGGGGCCAGGCGCCTCCGCTGTGCGGGTGTGCGTCTCGAGGACCTCGAAGCCGACAGCACGGAGCTCGTCCGCGAGTGCCTCCGGCGGCCATCGGTACGCTGTGGTGATCGCGTGGTCGAAGGCCTCCACTTCCGAACCGGTGAAGAATCCCACGAGGAGCGTGCCGCCCGGCCGGAGGACGCGCGCGAACTCGGCGAGTGCGCGCGGGAGGGCGCTCGGGCGGTGGTGGATCAGCGAGTACCAGGCCAGTACCCCGCCCAGGGCGCCGTCGCTCTCCTCCAGGGCGTCGATGTCGCCGACGGTGAAGGGCACCTCCGGGTGGGCCCGCCGAGCGAGCTCGATGAAGGTCGGCACGCGATCGACACCGCTGACGTCCAGGCCCCGTTCGGCCAGGTGGGCCGTCCACTGCCCGGGGCCGCATCCGGCGTCGAGCAGGCGTCCCTCCACGCTCCGCGCCCACGACGAGACGAGGTGCTCGTCCGACGGGTGCACTGAGGACATCGAGCCGAAGAGCTCGGCGTACTCCTCGGCCCGGGCGGAGTAGGACTGGACGATGTCCCCGCTCGACGACCGGCACGCCTCGGTGAGCAGTCGCATCGCCTTCGGTCCGACTCCGTGCAGCGCCGCCAGCGGAGCGAGATCCCGTCCGCGGAGGTCCTCGAGGGTGCGGATGCCGACGGCTGCGAGCGCTCGAAGTGCGGGGGCTCCGATCGCGGGGAGTGCGGTCATGTCGAGGCTCCGTTCTCGTCCGCGCCCCATTTCTCGAGCGCGGTGATCGCCTCGCGCAGCGCCAGCCCGCGGTCGGTCAGGGCGTAGGCGCGGGTGTTGTGCCGCAGGGGCAGGCGGGTCAGCACGCCGGCCGCCTCGAGCTCGCGGAGGCGCGTCGCCAGGATGTTCGTCGGCACGCCGAGGTCGCGCTGCAGGTCGCCGTAGCGCTGGGGCCCGTCGAGCAGCCGCTCCACGATGAGCAGGGCCCATCGGGCGCCGACGGCCTCGAGAGCCGCGGCGAGGTCGCTCATGCGGTCGGATCGACGTCCGGCTTCATCCAGAACGGCGAGTAGTGGTAGCCGTCGACGTCGTCGAACTGGCGCTGGTACATGAACGGGTAGTCGTCGGTGTCGCCGACCCGCCCACCGGCGGCCGCGGCGCGCTCGACGAGATCGTCCACCGCCTCGCGGCTGGGCAGGTCGAACGAGACCGTGATCTTCGAGGGCGTGCCGGGGCCGCCGATCAGATCCTCGGTGCCGCCGACGCCCGCGTACATCTCGCGGCTGCCGAGCATGACGTACTGCTCCGGAGCGATCGAGAAGCACGACACGTTGTGGTCCGACATCTCGGCGTTCAACGTCCAGCCGAGGGCGGTGTAGAAGGCGGTCGCGCGCTCGACGCTCTCGACCGGGCAGGTGAGGAAGAGGCTCATGGGAGTCATGCTTGCAAAATGCAAGTGCCTGCGCAAGAGCGGGACGGGCATCCGCGAACGCCTCGCGCCGCCCACGCCTCGCGCCGCCGCCGGCCCTCGTGATCGCTGCGGAGCCCGGGCGCTCCTCAGCCGGCCGGAGCCTCGGTGATCTCGATCGACAGCTCGGCGTCGATCCGGTCACCGCTCCCGGTGCGCACCGCGAGCACGGCCGCACCGAGGGGCAGATCGGAGGGGAGGTCGAAGGAGCCGCTGACGGTGGAGCGCTCGCCCTCGGGCGCCGGCCGGCCCAGCACGATCTCGTCGCCCATGGCCGACGGGGTGAGGGTGACCGCGACGTCCGAGGCGGCGCGGCTCGTACCTCCGGTGTCCTCGCACGTCTCGTGGAGGAAGTCGGCGTGCACTCGGACGATGCCGCCGGGGTGCAGGGCCGACTCCCGCAGCTCGAGCTCCGGCATCGCGCAGGACGCGGCCGCGGTCGTTCCGGTGCAGCCGGCCGTCGCGAGGGCGAGACCGGCCAGCAGTGCGGCCGCTCCTGCGATCCGTCGACGCCTCGCGCGAGTCCGCGAGGAGCTCCGCGGCGCCGGTCTCGCGGCACCGCGGTCGCCCCGCGCGAGGGCACGGCCCGTGGTCACTCCGCCGGATCGACGACGAGGCCGACGCCGCCGCCGCGCCGCACGGGCTCGGCCGCTGCCGTCATGAGACCCGACGGGTCGACCTCGATCGCGGCCACCGCGCCGATCTGCGCGGCCGAGGTGAAGGAGTCGCCCGAGGGTGTCAGCTGCTGCCCGAAGGGGGCGAGGTCGTCGGCGTACGCCTCGATGAACTCGGGCTCGGCCGTGGTCGAGGCGGTGTTGCGCTGGGAGGCGCGGGGTGCGGCCACCGCCTCCGGCAGCGTCATGCCGAGGTCGATGCGGTTGACCAGCGTCTGGAGCGCCGTGGTGATGATCGTCGATCCTCCGGGCGAGCCGACGACGAACGTCACCTTCCCGTCGTCGAGCACGATGGTCGGCGACATCGACGACCGCGGGCGCTTGCCGGGCTCGATGCGGTTGGGGTCGGTCGCGACGTACACCGTGGAGAAGTCGGTGAGCTCGTTGTTGAGGAGGAACCCGCGTCCGGGCACGGTCATCCCCGAGCCGCCGGTCTGCTCGATCGTGAGCGTGTAGGACGCGGCGTTGCCCCACTTGTCGACGACGGAGAGGTGCGTGGTCGAGATGTTCTCGGTGTCGCTCTCCTGCGCTGCGGCGGCGGTGCCGCATCCGGACCCGTCGAGAGCGCCGGGAGCGACGGGGCGCACCGAGGCCGTCGTCGGGTCGATCGTGCAGTCGCGCGAGTCGGCGAAGTCCTGACTGAGCAGGGTGCCGGTCGGGACGTCGGTGAAGGCCGGGTCGCCGACGTACGCGCCGCGGTCGGCGAAGGCGCGCGCCGACGCCTCGAGGTAGAGGTGCAGGGCGCTGCCCGTGTCCTCGGCGCCCAGGTCGTGGTTCTCGAGGATGTTGAGCGCCTCGCCCACGGCGATGCCTCCGGAGGAGGACGGCGCCATGCCGTAGACGTCGAGCCCGCGGTACGACACGCGGGTGGGCGCCTGCTCGAGCACCGAGTAGGCGGCGAGGTCGGCCTCGGTGAGCGAGCCGGCCGGAGCGGGGAGCGCGGAGCCCTCGGCGACGCGGGGGTTCTGCACCGTGTCGGCGATCTCGGCGGCCAGCGGACCCTCGTAGAACGCGCTCGGACCGTGCAGCGCGATCCCGGCCAACGTCCTCGCGAGATCCGGGTTGCGGAAGGTGCTGCCCACGCGCGGAGCGTCACCGCCGGGGAGGAACAGCTCGGCCGTGTCGGGGAACTCCTGGAACCGCTCGAGGTTGTCGAGCGTCTGGTTCCGGAAGGTCTCGTCGACCGGGAAGCCCTTCGCGGCCAGCGCGATGGACGGCGCCAGCACGGCGGGGAGCGGCAGGCTGCCGAAGCGGTCGACCGCGGTGTCCCAGGTGGCGACCGTGCCGGGGACTCCGACCGAGACGCCCGACGAGACGAGCTCGGGGGAGAAGCGGTACGGGGCGCGCGTCGCCGGGTCGAGGAAGGCGTCCGGAGTGATGCCCGCCGGCGCGGTCTCGCGACCGTCGATCGTGCTCACCGCGCCGGTGGCCGCGTCGAAGTAGACGAAGTACCCGCCGCCGCCGATGCCGGCACTGTAGGGCTCGGTCACGCCGAGAGCGGAGGCGGTCGCGACTGCGGCGTCCGCGGCGTTGCCGCCGGCCTTCAGCACCTCGAGCCCCACCCGGCTCGCGAGCGCATCGACCGACGAGACCGCTCCGCCGTAGCCGACCGAGGTCGCGGGCGAGACGACCGGGCCTCCCAGGTAGTCGCGGATCTGCTCGGGCGAGAGTCCGCTCGGCTTCGGGAGGCCCGGAATCGGACTCTCGAGACCGGAGGCCGGCGCGGCACCGGCCGCTCCGAGAGCGACGACCGAGACCAGCGCGAGCGCGGCCCGTCCGAGAGTGCGTGTCGGGGCCATGTCGTTCCTCCGTGGTATTCGGTGGGGTGCGAAGCGGGTTCCCCCAACCTAGGGGGGCGCCGGGTGCCCGGGCTAGTGCACTGGGCGTCACGCTCCGAGGAAGACGCCCCCGTCCGGCCGAGCTCTGGGCGGACGGCAGCGCCGTACGAGCGCTCCACGCCGATGCCCGTTCGGCGGGGACCTCAGTCCGCTGCTCCGGTGCGAGGGGGAGTGTCGAAGTCGAGATCGATGTCGTCGTGGTGCTGCTCGGCGATGTCGGCGGCGGTCTCGACGATGGGCTGGGAGACCCCGAGGGAGCGGGTGAGCTCGGCGAGGTGCTGGACGAGTGCATCGTCCGTGAGCTCCTGGGCCGTCTCCTCCTCCGGCGTCTCGGAGAAGAGCTGGCTGGCGGGCCCGATGAGGATGGAGGCCGCACCCGTCTCTCCCGTCGCCAGCAGGACGGGGATGTCCACCGTCGCCGAGGCCTGCTGACCGGCGAGTGCCTGGGCGTAGGCGAGGACGGCTCGTGCGATCTCGGTGCCCGTGAGGACCGAGTCGCCGGCGTAGAAGATGCGTTGCATCCTCCCGTTGTAGCGGTCACCGTCCGATACCGCAGGGGATTGCGGCCTCCGACCGTTCGCGGCGATCGCGCAGACCGCGGACCGGCGCAGTGGTCGCCGAGGCGGGAGGTGGCGGCGGCCCCGGACGAGGACTCGTCGGGATCGCTGCCGGTCGTGCTCTCAGGCACCGAGTCCGACCGCGAGAGCGAGAGCGACGACGAGCGAGGTGGCCCAGGTCAGGAAACCGTGCAGCAGCCCACTGCGGAGCGCGAGCGCGCCGGCGACGAAGCCTCCCTCGACCAGCGCGAGAGCGAGAGCGATGATGCTCCAGATGCCGGCGCCGATCCCCGATCCGCCGAGGCCGATGCCGGCGGTGACCAGCGTGACGGCGAGGAACATGATGACGCCGGCGATGACCGAGCCCAGGAGATGTTCGAGTCGCGACCTCCGCGCTCCGTCCCGATCAGGGACTTCGCGGTGTCGTCGTCGGTGGTGACGACGTGTGGGCGGTGGTGCTGCCGCTCGTGTCGTGGTGGGCCATGATCGTCTCTCATCAGGTGGGATGCACAAGGGGACGTGACGATCGCAGCGGTGGCTCACAGTGTGAGTTGCTCGAGAACCTCCGGCCTGAGGGCGGAGGAACCGAAGAAGGTTGCTGTCGCTCTACCGGTGGTGGCGGCCGGCGGTACCGGAGAGACGGGCGTCACCTCGCGAGAGAGGAATCCGCCCGCCTCGCGTAGCAGGTGCGGGCGCTGAGCGCCATGATCGGCCGGTCCGAGCCTGAACCGGTCCGTTCCCGTTCCGGGGGCGGCATTGCCGCTACGGTCCGGCAATGAAGAGAATCACTTACAGCGGGGGGTCGATCGTCACGAGCAACGCCATCACGGCTGCGCTCCTGACCTACACCACCACCGTCGCCGACGCCGAGAACAGCACCACTGTCGACATCACCGTGCTGGAGGAGAACGGCGAGACCTCCGTGCACACCCTCCTCCTCAGCCCGGCGAGTCAGTTCGATGTCGCGGACGTCGGGGGAGTGAGCGCGGAGGCCGAGGCCGATCGGTTCCCTCTCCCCACGATGCCGCAGGTCGGGATCACCGGGACCGTCGAGACCACCGATGACGCCGCCCGCACCGCCGAGGACATCAACTCGGTCATGCACGACATCGAGCACGGACTGGGGCAGTAGTCATGGGCACCTTCATCTACGGCACGCCCTCGATCTCGGTCGATTTCGATGATCGCGTGCTCGCGCACGTGAAGGCCGTGATCATCTCGAAGGTGCGCCGCGGTGAGAGCTTCATGTTCTCGTGGGAGTACACGAGGGAGACGGGCGCCGGCCACAGCTCGATCTGGATCCATCCCGCGATCCCTCTGCAGTTCGACTACTTCGGCGGCCGTGAACCGCGTCTGAACCGCGCGTGGATCGAGGAGCTCGTCCGGCTCTCGAACTCGCCCGCGGGTCTGCGGGTGATCCCCGAGCCGCCCGACCCCGCCTGAGCGGGGCGCCGGGCGGTGGAGGTGGAGCGGGGAGTGCCTCGAGGCCGCGTCAGCTCCCGGTACGAAGGTCCCCGCGCGATCGCGAGCGCCACGGCGACGGCCGCCGCTCCGATCACTCCGGTTCGGGGAGGATGCGCAGTCCGGTCGAGCGGTAGGAGTCGGCGAGCAGCTGGCGGACCCATTCGGGATCGACGGACGGTGTGCGGCTGCCGAAGTACTTGAAGCGCAACGGCGTCGCGGGGTGCAGCCAGATCGACGTCCGGCCGTCTCCGATCGCCGAGGAGTCCTTCCCGCTGAGGGAGAACGACTCGCTGCGGCCGAGTTTCGAGCCGATCACGATCTGGAGGCGGGCGAGGGTGCGGTCGTCGAAGTCGGCTTCCAGCGTCGAATCGTAGGACAAGCGGCCCATGACGGGCTCCTTTCCGGGCGAGGCGGCTCTAGAGAGCCGGGATCGCGGCGGTGGTGTCGGGCTCGGGTCGGCACGCGTCCTGCCCGCAGTCGGCATCGCCGAGCTGCTGGAGGATGTGGGCGGCGAGCCCGGGATGGACGGCGCCGGGGGTGCGCAGGGCGTCGCGCAGCAGCATGACGGTGCACCGGGGATCTCCGGAGTCGAGCGCCCCGGCGAGGCCGCAGGGCCTCTCGGGCGCGAGCGTGGTCATGCCGCTCGAGCGGGTTGCGCCGATCCCGGTTCCGGTTCGGCGAGCGGCACGAGGCCCTGGCCGCTGTTCGCCGCCCGGGTGAGGATCTCGATCCATGCGGCATTGATCGTCGGCATCCGGGACCCTGCGTAGGAGAACTGGATCGGGAGCGCGGCGTGGATCCAGAGGGCCTTGCGGCCCGACCCGGTGGAGACGTCGGCGGGGAGGCTGAGCAGGAATCCCTCGCTCCGGCGCAGCCTGCCGATGATCACCACCTGCAGATGCGCGAGAGCGCGGTCGTCGATGTCGATCGGAGTGGGAGGGGATCCGTAAGAGGAGATGGGAGCGACGTCGACTGGGCCTCCGAGATCCTCGGCGGCTTCTACTCGGGCACCGGCTGGAGCGTCACGCCGACCGCCGAGCCCTTCTCCTTCCGCTACGCCGCTCTGGGTGACGCGGCGATGACGCTCCGCACCTCGCAGATGCGGGGGACGACCCTGGGCGGCAATCCGGGAACGGGCGACTACGTCGTGCAGTGGCTCGTCGGGGGCGGCGCGGTCATGGACCTCGAGCGCGATGCCGTCGCGATGGAGCGCGGGGTTCCGATGCTCGCTCCCGCCTACCGGCCGTTCGTGTTCTCCTTCACCGACTACGACCAGCGGCTCGTGCACCTCGACCGCGACCACGTCGACCGCACCGCCGACGGTCCTGCTGGCGCCACGCAACGCGAGGGTCCGCTCGGCGGTCGAGTTCGTGCACGAGAACACCCACCTCCCGATCGGGCCGATCGAGATCGCCGGTGCCGCGCACCTCAGCGTCCGCGGCACCCAGGTCGCCTTCCAGCGCCTGCTCGGCACGACGCCGCTGCAGTACCTCCGCGACGAGCGGCTCGACCGCGTCCGCACGGACCTGCGCCTCGCCGATCCGGTGCGCGCGACCGTCGCCGACATCGCCCGCGGCTGGGGGTTCGGCCACCTCGGCCGCTTCTCCTCCGCCTACGCCGCCCGCTTCGGGGAATACCCCAGCGAGACGCTCGCCCGCTGACGGCGTCCGCCTCGGTGGCGGCACGCCTCGGTGGTGCCGGCCACCACCGCGCGGCGGTGCCGCGGCGCGGACGCGCTCACGGGCGGTAGGCGGACCACTCGCTCTCGGGCAGCTCGCGCAGCTCGGAGCCGACCCGCAGGACCCATCCGGTCGCGGTCCGCTCCTCGACGTCCCCGCGGATCGTCTCCGCGACCCAGCCCTCGCGAGTGCTCACGTACCGGATGAACCAGGCGTGCTGACCAGCGTGCGGAGTCGTCGTTCGGGACATGTGTCGATCATCCGACGGATGCCCGCTGCGCGGCAGGGGGCCCGTGCCCCTTGACGAATGCCGTTCCTTCGTGAACGCGCTCTCATGTCGGGCGCGACGGGCGGTGGACCTCCTCCGCTGCCGCTCGGCAACCCCTCGCGCGGCCGGCGGTCGGCCGGGGAGGCTGCCTGTGACGGACAGGTCGAGAGAGACGGGGAGCGGAGTCGGGATGAGGGAGAGGCTGCAGGCTGCAGCAGTGCACGCCGCCGGTGTCGCGCTCGGCGCCGCCGTGGGGCTCGTGCGCCGAGTGCGCCGTCGGCCGCTGCATCCGCGGGGAGTGCGGCTGACGGGCACCCTCCGGCCGCTCGATCCCCGGGCGGCGTCCGGACTGGCCTGGCTGGACGGCGTGACCGAGCCGCTGCAGGTGCGGGCGCGGCTGTCCCGCGGCGCGGGTCTGCCGGCACTCCTCCCCGATGTGCTCGGAATCGCTCTGCAGCTGCACGACGGCGACGCCACGGGCCGGCAGGTCCACCTCCTGTTCTCCTCGACCGGGCGCTGCCCCTTCGGCCGCTTCGTCCTGCGCCCGCGACGCAGGGCCTCCGGCGCGTTCCTCTCGACGCTGATGCCGTTCCGCGGCGAGCACGGGCCTGTCCTGCTCGCCCTAAAGGCCTCCTCTGCTCCGGAGCTCCCCGCCGACCTCGTCGAGGCGGCCCGGGTGCTCGAGTCGGAGTCGTGGCGCCTGCGGCTCCTGCAGGCGGGCCCCCGCGGTGCCTGGCGGCCGGTGGCCGACGTCGTGCTGGGCCGTGCGCCGCAGGATCCCGTCGACCCGGTCCTGCGCTCGGACCCCCTTCTCTTCGCGCCGCCCGGCGACACGACGTACGCATGGACCCGCGTGCTGCGCGGCCCCTCCTACCGCGCAGCGCGCGGCTGAACGGGGGTCGCCGAACGCCCGACCGCTCGAGGCAGGGGCGGGAGCCTGAGCGCGCCCTGGGCCGTGTCAGCGCTAGAGGGGACAGTACTGCTCTATCCGCCAGTCGTCCTTCTTCGGTAAATTGTCAGCATCCCGGTCTTGATCGAGGGCGGCGCCGTGGGGTCGGTGCAGAAGCGGTGCTCCTCGCCGCTGTCGTCCCGTCGCTACTCGACCCTGACCGAGTCCCGTCCCGCGACGCCGACGCCCTTCGGCGCGCGGGCCAGAGCCGCAGCACCGACCGGTCGGCCACCGAGCCGACAGAATCGATGGAACCCTTGTCCTCTTCGTCCTCGAGCGCGCCGCCCGCGCGCGCCTTCCTCCGCCGCCTGGGCGTCCTGACGACGGCTCTCGCCGTCGGCGCGGGGCTCGCTCTCGCCGGCGCCGCGCCCGCCCAGGCCGGTGACGCCGGTCGCTACCTCGTGACCGTCGACTCGCGTGCCGTGTCGCAGGAGGTCGTCGCCGCGCTCGGTGTCAGCGACCTCGTCACCTACGAGGGCGGCACCGCCGGCTTCACCGCGACGCTCACCGCCCGCCAGCAGGCCGTCCTCGAGGCCGACCCCCGGGTGGTGGCCGTCGCGCCCGCCGATGTGGTCGTCGAGGGCCAGGCGCAGGTCCTGCCGTCGCACGTGCTGACCGCCGAGGCGGACAAGGCCCCGGTCAGGGCCGGCGACGGAGTCACGAACTACTCCGGACCCGCCGTGGCCGTGATCGACTCGGGTGTGAACCCGAACGCGGACTACAACCTCAAGGAGCAGGTCAACTGCTTCGGGTCGGGCACCGCCTCCGACTCGAACGGGCACGGCACGGCCGTCTCCGGCTACATGGCCGCCTACGACGACGGGATCGGCACCGTGGGCGTCGCCCCGGGCGCTCCGATCTACTCGATCCGCGTCCTCGACGCGAACAACAAGGGCACCGCCGAGAACATCGTCTGCGCGCTCGACTGGGTCTCGAAGAACGCCGCGTCCCGCAACATCAAGGTCGTGAACATGTCGCTGGCCGCCGTCGGCGCCGACGACAACAACTGCGGGCGGACGAACAACGACGTCATGCACCAGATGGTGTGCGAGGTCGTCGGCAAGGGCGTCACGATCGTGAGCTCGGCGGGCAACGCGTCGACCCCGAAGAGCCTCGCCGGCGCCGTCCCCGCGGCCTACGACGAGGTCCTGACCGCGACGAACATGGCGAACTACGACGGCAAGCCGGGCTCCCTGGCCGCCGTGCCGTGTGCGAACGTGACCACCAAGGACGACACGGTCGCCATCAACAGCAACTACGCGACGGCGGCCGACCAGGCGCACACCATCGCGGCGCCCGGCATGTGCCCGTACACCACCAAGCTCGGCGGCGGCTACGCCTACGTCCAGTCCGGCACCAGCATGTCGGCCGCGGCCGTCAGCGGCGTCGTCCTCGACTGCCTCAGCTCCGGAGGATCCTGCGTCGGCAAGGCGCCC
Organism: Rathayibacter sp. SD072; assembly: GCF_017355185.1. Lineage (GTDB taxonomy): Bacteria > Actinomycetota > Actinomycetes > Actinomycetales > Microbacteriaceae > Rathayibacter. The sequence continues at coordinate 11,314 of NZ_JADILJ010000030.1, forward strand.
GCGCAGGTCCGCAGCCAGGTCATCGCGCAGGCCAAGGCCGCGACGGAACGCGGCCGCTCCTTCCAGGGCGACCCGACCCGTCCCACCGCCGGCAAGTACTTCGGCTACGCGATCAGCACCATCCCCGTCGGCTCCGTGCCCGCGCCCTCGCCGACCGCGACTCCGAAGCCGACGGCGACCGCGACCCCCTCGCCGACCGCGACTCCGAAGCCCACGGCCACCGCGACCGCGACCCCGCGGCCCACGGCGACCGCGACCACCGCGCCGGTGGACACGGTGAAGCCGACCGTCCGGATCACGTCCCCCGCCTCGGGGACGACCGTCACCGGGACGATCCGCCTCGTCGCCGCAGCCAGTGACGACGTCGGAGTGACCGCCGTCGCGTTCTACGCGAGCGGCACGAAGCTCGGCAACGGAGTGAAGCAGGCCGACGGCTCGTGGACGCTCTCGGCGAGCTCGTCCGCGTACCCCAACGGCTCCTACTCCGTGACCGCGAAGGCGCAGGACAGGGCCGGCAACGTCACCACGAGCGCCGCTATCACGCTGCGCGTCGCCAACTGACGCGACTGAGCTGATCCGAGGAGGGGGTGCGCCGCGAGGCGCACCCCCTCTGCTGTCCCCTCGGGCCGGCCCTCACCTCCCGGGATCGGGCAGGTGCGGCGGGACCGGCCCGATCCGGTGCACGGCAGCCGTCACTCGCCCCGCCCGTCGAGTCCCAGCGTCGTCACCAGCTCCGCGACCCGCACCCGGCCGGTGGCGTCGAGACCGCGGACCGGGCGAGGCAGGCTGTCCACCGCGACGAGTCCCAGGTGCTCGGCGATCGCGGCGATGACCCGGTAGCTGCCGCCGTGCTCCGCGAACAGGTCCCACAACGGCTGCAGCCGCTCCGACTCCGCCGCCGCGGCAGCGTCATCGCCCGCCTGCACCGCGCGGGTGATCGTCAGCGCGGGCGACGGGAGTGTTCCGCCGAGGACCGAGTACCAGGCGTCGCAGCCGCTGCTCAGCCCGAGAGCGGCGGAGGGATCGCCGGACACTCCGAGGGTCACCCCGGCGCCCACGCGCTCGCGGATCGTCCTCACCCGTCGACCCGCGGCCTCACGACCCGCGGGGACGCCGGGGATCTTCAGGGAGGCGACGTGAGGGAGTCGAGCGACGGCCGAGTAGAGGTCGTCGCTGAAGACGACGTGCGTCGTGCGGGGATTGTCGTAGACCACCAGCGGGACGGAGACGTGCCCGGCGACGTCCTCGAACAGGCCGAACACCTCGTCGTCCGTCAACGGCTGGTAGGTGACCGGAGCCAGCAGCAGCGCGCTCGCGCCCGCGTTCTGCGCGTCCTCGGCGAGGGCGAGCACCTGCGATGTCCGCAGCGCGCCGATCCCGACCACGACGGGGACCGCTCCGGCGTGCGCGACGGCGGACGCGGCGACGCGGCGGCGCTCCTCGCGGTCGAGGTAGAGGTAGGAGCCGGTCGAGCCCAGAGCGGTGATCGAGTCGACCCCCGCTCGGACCAGGCGCTCGACGAGAGCGGCGAACGCCCGCTCGTCGACCGCGTCGTCCTCGAGAGGTGTGAGAGGGAAGGCGCTGAGTCCGGTGAGCATGACGGTCCGTTCCGCGGGTCGAGGGGCGGAGACCCAGTGTCCTCGTCGAGGGGGACGACGCACCATGCCAGAAGGAGCGGTCGTCGGAGGACCACGGCGGTCCACGCGTCCGATACGCGCACGCGCCGCCACCGGTAGCACCCCCTGGAAGGGGGTGACATCTGACCGGTCCGCGACGGCCGGAACGGCGCCGTCGAGCGAGGCGCCCTGACATGCTGAGCGGGTGCCCCCTCGACGACGAGGTCGGCGGTGAGCGTCACTGACGCCACCGCGATCCGCGACCTGATCCCTCGCATCGCCGACGGCGACACCGCCGCGTTCGAGCGGTTCTACGCTCTCACCGTCGCGCAGGTCCTCCGGATCACGCACTCCGTCCTGCGCGACCGCGCCCAGGCGGAGGAGGTGGCGCAGGAGGTGTTCCTCGAGGTCTGGCAGAACGCCCGCCGCCTCGACCCCGATCGGGCGGGCCTGATCTCGACGATGGCGCGTCGCCGGGCGATCGACCGCGTGCGCGCCACCCGGTCGTCGCGGGAGCGGGATCACGCCTTCGCGACTCTCGACTACCGGCCGGAGCGGGACGCGACAGCCGAGCAGGGGGACGTCCGGTTCGTCTTCGCGCCCGTCGCCGCCGCGGTCCGGGCGCTGCCCCGCGTCCAGCGCGAGGTGCTCGTGCTCGCCTACGTCCAGGGCTGCAGCCACTCCGAGATCGCCCGCGCCCTGGAGCTGCCGCTCGGCACCGTGAAGACGCGGCTGCGCGACGCGATCCTGCGGCTGCGCTCCCGTCTCGCCTCCGCCGCGCCGCGCTGAGACCGCGCGGGGACGCCCGGTCGGACGCGACGACGGACCGTTATGAGAAGGAGACGCTCCACGGTCCCGGCCCGCTGTCGGCGCTGTCGGCGGACTGCTAGAAATCGAGAGGAACGCCCGGGGGAGACGATGGTGCGTCTCGACCGACGACCCACCTCTCGATGAAGGACACCACCGTGCCTGCTCCCTCTTCCCGCGCCCGCTCGGCGCGCTCCCTCCTCACCGTCCTGGCGGCCTCCAGCCTCGCTCTCGGAGGGGTGCTGATCGTCGCGCCGTCGGCGAGCGCCTCGACGACCCCGAGCGCGACGCCCACTGCGACTGCGACTGCGACTGCGACCCCGACTGCGGCACCGACATCGTCTGCGACTCCGACCGCGACTCCGACTCCGACGGGAACCGCGACCGCGACCCCGATGCCCACCGCCGCACCCGTCGCGACGCCGACCGCCACCGCACCGGCGGAGCCGACTCCGACCGCCGCCCCGGCGCCCGTCGACGACACCTGCTTCGAGGACCTCGGAGGCGTTCCCAGCGCCACCACCACCGAGCCGGTCGGGACGACCGCCGTCGCGCCCGGCGGCCTCGTCGTGCACCTCGAGCCCCTGACGATCCGCGACTGCGTCGTCTCGGGCGAGATCCGCGTGGTGGCGACCGCGGTCCTCGACACCGACGGCGACTACACGCCTCCGACCTCGCGCTGGTACGACCTCGCCGAGTTCGCCGACGGAGGCGACATCCCGCTGGCCGTGTCCCCGGGCTCGTACTTCGTCTTCGCCGAGTACATCGCCCGCGCCGAGGGCGAGGCCGACCTCGAGCACGCCTTCTACGTCCACTTCGTCGACGGCGCCCCCGGCTACTTCGCCGTGCCGCCCGCGCCGGCGGCCGCTTCCCCGTCGGCCCGCCCGACCGCGGCCGCGACCGGAGCGCGCCTCGCCGAGACGGGAGCCGGCACCTCCGCACCGCTGCTCGGTGCCGGTGTGCTGCTCGCCGCAGGCGGCGCACTCCTGATCGCCCGTCGGCGCACCGCCCGGGTCTGAGCGCCCGTCGGGGTGCCCGCGACCGCACGAGCGGACGACGGCACCCCGACTCCCGACCGTGCTCGGTCGCTGCGGTGCGCCGCCCGGCGAGTGGAGGACCCGCCTCGCAGTGCGGATCGCTCCGCGGCGGTCAGTCGGAGCCGAGCGTGCTCTTCGGGTACTCGCCGAAGCGCCGCTCGTACGAGGCCGAGAAGCGTCCGAGGTGCGCGAAGCCCCACCGGTGCGCCACCTCGGCCACGGTGACCGTTCCGGCCTCGCCGGCGCGCAGCTCGGTGTGCACGCGATCGAGGCGGATGCGGCGGAGGTGGTCGAGCGGAGTGACGTCGAGCTCGCGACGGAACGTGCTCTGGAGCACCCGCACGCTGAGGCCGGCGGCGGCGGCGACGTCCTCCATCCGCACGGGGAGGTGGGCGTGGGCGTGCAGGTACTCGATCGCCGTGCGGAGCCGGTCGCTCGTGGGCAGCGCGAGCGGCGTCGACACGGCGAGGCCGATGTGGGGGAAGGTGTCGAGCAGGGCGATCGCGGCAGAGCGGTTGGCCTCGCTGCGCAGGAGGGCGGGGCTGTCCGGGTCCTGGATCACGCGGGCGACGGTCGCGACGGTGCCGGCCCAGCGCTGCAGGGCCTCGCCGGTGGGGTGCGATCGGGTGTCGAAGAGCAGCGGTCCCGCGGAGCCCTCGTGCTCGGCGGCGACCCTCTCGAGGAACTCGCCGTCGAAGTGCATCAGGTTCTGCCGGTGGTCGGCGAAGTCGAACTCGGCCGGTCGGCCGGTGACGAACATCGCCGGTCGGCCGTGGTCCAGCCGCACGGCGTCGCCGGTGAGGTCCAGCGCTCCGGAGCCGGCGGTGATCCAGGAGACGATGTACTCGCCCTCGGTGCGGATCGTCCCGCGGATCGAGCCGCGGAAGAGGTTGCCGCGGAGGGTCAGCTCGTCGTCTCCGACGGAGGTGTAGCGGTAGGAGAAGTCCTCGCCGGTCCGCCCGGCGGTGAATCCGCCGCCGTTGTACTCGCCCTGCAGGAGTGAGAGGGCCTCGTCGAAGTCGCTTCCGGCGATCTCGGAGCGCACGAAGCGGTCGGCGTCCTCGTTCATCACGGGCAAGGATCCCACGGATGCGGCGCCTCGACCTGAGAACGCCCGCGGCGGCTTCGCTGCGGGGACACGTGGGGACCCCGCGACGCTCACGCCGCGCGGAGCAGGACGCCCTCGGGGCCGATCGTCCTCGTCATCGCGAGGACGGTCGCCGTGCGGAACTGCGAGAACAGGTGCGTGCGGTGCGCCACGTCGCTCTCGACGGTCAGCGCGAACATCCTGCCGCGGGCGGCGGAGGACCAGCTGCGGATGTCGCCCGCGTCGATGCGGAGGATCCCGCTCTCCTCGCCCAGGTAGACGGCGTCGGCGGTGATGGCGACGCTCCCGCCGCCGTCGTGGTCCGACGTCGAGCACACGAAGAGCGGGGTGACGTCGGCGGGCACTCCGCGAGCAGCGGGGGAGAAGTCCAGGAAGTCGTCACCCGACCCGTCCACTGCGCTCACCGCGACCACCCCCTCCTCCTCATTATCGACAGGACCCGCGCCGCGACGGGCTCCCGGCACCGACCCTTGCCATCTCGCGACGTGTCTGAGTGCCCGCGCGCGACGGGCAGCTCTCCCGCGCAGACGCGAACGCCGACCGGCACTCCCGGAGGAGCGCCGGTCGGCGGTGGCTGGTCCGGCGCGTCAGCGCTGGACGAGCGGGATCGCGATGTCGGTGACGTCCGTTCCGAGAGTGCCGAGCGAGGTGGCGGTGCCGTTCAGCAGGCCGACCTCGTAGAGCGACCCGTTGACGGCGGCGAGGCCGATCGAGGCGACGGAGCTGCCGCCGCGGAGCACGGAGTACACGTCGAAGCCGGTGACGCCGGCGGCGTCGACACCGAGCTTCCCGGTCGGCGCCAGCGAGCCCGCGTTGGCCGGCGACTGGATCGCGATCTGGTCGAGGGCGGTGTCGAGCACGAAGAGAGTGGTGGCCGTCGCCGGGTCGAGATCGTTGTTCGTGTACGCGGCCCCGTTCACGCCGGTGGCCACGGCCGGCGCGGCGTAGCTCAGCGCGCCGTCGGACACCGTGGCGGCGCCCGGGGTGGCGAACGGCTGACGGAGGTTCTGGCCGGTGTCGCTGATGACGCGGAGCGCGTTGGCGGCGGGGTTGAAGTCGACGCCGAAGCTGGTGCCGCTGAGCGCGACGGTGAGCCGGGTGACCGGGGTGGCCACTCCGGTCTTCGCGTCGAGGGAGTAGACGCCGGCGCTCGCCGCGGAGTTCCCGACTCCGTAGAGGCTGCCGTCCTGAACGCGGTAGTCGATGCCGACGAGAGCGGTGTCGCCGCCGGTCAGCCCGCTGACGGCGACCCGGCCGGTGACCGTGCCGGGCTTGGTGGGGTTGAACTGCACGAGTTCGGTGCCGCCGTCGGCGAGACCGACGACGCGCAGCGTGCGCGCCACCGAGCGGGCGGCGTCGACCAGACCCCTGTCGGCGGCGCTGACCGAGGCGCTGCGCGACTCGTTGCTGGCTGCGGCGGGAGCGGCACTGCTCGCACCTGCGACGACGGGCGCCACGGCCAGCACGCCCGCCACGGCGACGGCGGCGATACCTACGGAGAAAGTCCTGCTCATGGTGTACTCCTTGACGCTTCGGTCGCCGGAGATCGGCGACTCGCAGGGGGGTACTGACCGGCAGGCGCGAGCGTTCATCCGACGGCGGATCTCTCCGCACCGCCGTCGCGTCGGCTCAGCTGTGCGTCGTGTTCTGCCGGATCTCGTCGAGGCTGACCTCCGGAGCGCCGCCGGCGGCCGCCTCCGGGTCCATCCAGACGAAGTCCCAGTGGTGGCCGTCGAGGTCGTCGAAGCTCTTCGAGTACATGAAGCCGTGGTCCTGCTCGCCGGCCGGAGCGGCGCCCGCGGCGAGGGCCTTCGCGTGGAGCGAGTCGACCTCCTCCCTGCTCTCGGCGCTGAGCGCGAGCTGCACCTCGGTCGAGGTGGTGGCGTCGATGATCGGCTTGCTCGTGAACTCTGCGAAGAACTCCCGCGTGAGCAGCATCGCGACGATCGAGTCGCTGATCACGACGCTGACGGCGTTCTCGTCGCTGAACCCCTCGTTGATGGAGTACCCGAGCGACTCGTAGAACGCCCGGGACCGGGCGAGATCGCTGACGGCCAGGTTGACGAAGATCATGGTGGGCATCGGTGCGCCGCTTCCCTCGAGGTGCCGGTGGCCCGCCGCCGCCGGTCGTCCCTGAATGATGATGAGCGCTCCACGACGGTGTCAAGAGACCGCGGACGGCGCCTCCGCCGTCGGTGCCGGGCGCGCCTGCGCCGACGGATCCGGCGGCCCGCCGTGTCGCGTGGCTCCCGTTACGGGGGCAATCAGGCCGGCTCGGCAGTGAGCGGTGCTAGACATCTGACCGGGGATGGATGATCGAACCGTTCACTCGCTCTCGGGGTCATCCTCCCGGCGCGACGCTCGAGGAAGAGAGTGCGTGATGACACACTGCGAGCACAGGGACCTGAGGCGTCTCAGGAGTCCCGGTTCCTTCCTCCGCCGAGCGCTCGTCGGACGCAGGGCGACCCGTCGTGACAGCGGTCAGCTCGGGACTTCGGCCCGAGGACGGCATCAGGACCGCCTCGATCAGGTGAGCGGATGAGCGCTCCGGCGCAGGTCGGCACGCGTCGGGCGTCCGAGAGAGCAGCTCTCGCTGCGCTCTCCTTCGAGGAGAACACGCCCTTCGTGAAGCAGCTGCCGGTGGTGACGCTGTTCGTCCTGTCCCTCGTGATGACGGTGGTGCTGGACTTCGCCGAGGTCACGAACGCGTCCGCGCTGGTCGGCGCGATCGCTCTGATGGCGTCGGTCACGGCGTTCGCAGCGGTCCTTCCGCGGCTGGATCCGACGGGGCGTCTGGTCCTGCTCGTGCCGGCGCTCGATTTCCTCATCGCGGGCGTCTTCCGCTTCGCCACAGGCGAAGGGCAGTCGATCTTCGCTTCGTTGGCCATCCTGCCGGTCATCTGGGTGGCGTCATCGATGCGTCGTCTCGCCCCTCTTGCTGCGTTCTGCGGTGTATCGGTGACGTTCCTCGTGCCTTTCGCGCTGGGAGCGAGAACGGAGAATCTGCACGCGGAGCTCGGGCGCAGTGTCTTCGCCGCCAGTGCCTTCGCCATCGCTGCGGCCGTCGTGCACGGCCTGGCACGCCTCGCTCGCAACCACATCAGCTCTCTGCGCCAGCGGGAGCAGCGCGCAGTGGCAGAGCTCGAGGGGGCGTCCGCGGTTCAACGAGCACTGCTGCCCAAGAGCGGCGCGGGTGCGGCCGGATACGAGTTCGCAGGAGTGTGCCTGCCGGCGACGACCATCGGCGGCGATTTCTTCGACTGGTACGACGCAGGCAGGGACACCGCGTTCACCCTGGGCGACGTGATGGGGAAGGGCGTCGGAGCGGGGATCATCGCCGCGACCGTCCGGGCCGTCGTGCGCAGCGCTCGCAATCACACCGACCTCTCCGTCGCCCTGGACCGCGCCTCGGAGACGCTGTCCTCCGATCTCGCAGAGACCGCGTCCTTCGCCACCATGTTCCACGGGCGCTTGAACGGGAGCACGGGGATCGTCAGCTACATCGACGCCGGCCACGGCCTCACGCTGCACGTCCACGCAGACGGATCATGGGAGCGGATCACTTCTCATGACATGCCCGTCGGCATCGCCTCGGACACGCCGTGGACGGTCGCCCGACTCCGCATGCTCCCCGGGGACGTGCTGATCAGTTGCAGCGACGGCATCCTCGACCTCTACGACGGCACGGTCGACTCTCTCCGCCACATCGCCTACATCGTCTCCCTGTCCGCCGGCGCCTCCAACGTCGTCACCCGCATCAGTGCTCTCATCGAGGATGCGGAAACCCGGGAGGACGACATCGCCCTCCTCGTGCTCAGCCGCCCGGCCTAGCACTCCAGCCCGCGCGGGCCCCTCGGCGCTGCTCTCCGGGCATGACGAATCGCAGGCTCGGGCGAGGGATCGGCAGGCGAGGCGGCGTCCGCGGGTCTCCGGTTCATCGAGGAGGGGACTCGCGGGCGCACCGGACCCGCGACTCAGGGGCCGTCCGGTGCGGAGTCCATCCGCTTCCGGGAGGCGCCGTGACCCCAGCGGTTCCACGCGAGGACGTAGATCGCCAGTCCGGTGACGAGCCCCGCGATCACCCACAGCACGACCAGGTAGTCGATCCAGGAGCCGACCGGCGGGGCGCCGGGCAGGAAGTTCCGCAGCGGGATGACGGCGAAGAGCATCGCGCCGATCCAGCTGGTGAGGGTCGCCTCCACCCTCCGGCGTCCGGTGTAGGCGCTGATGGCGACGAACAGGACCAGCACAGGGGTGACCGCCATCAGCCCGAGCAGCACGATCCCGAAGGCGACGGTGCTCGCCGAGCGGGTCGCGGTGATCACCACCGACGTCAGCGGTTCATCGCCGTCGGCCGTGGGGACGGTGTCGCCGGGGTGGTCGACCGTCACGGTGTCCAGATGCCATCCGGGAACGGAGTCGTCGAGGCAGACCTGCGTGGGCACCGCGGTGTGCTCGTGGTCGTCGTGATCGTCCTCCCCGAGGAAGGCGAACGTCGTCAGGTCGGCCCGGTAGCTGTCGAAGGGCCACTCCTCGACGGTCCCCTCGGCGAAGTCCGACTGCACGGAGCTGTCCAGCACCTCGCCGGCCGGGAACGTCAGGACGCTCGGCCCGTCCACCGGGAAGGTCACCAGGCTGATCGTCTCGTCGGCCGTGTACCCGTCGGACGAGGTCAGTCCCTCCGACGGCACCAGTGTCATCTGGAACTCCACTCGGGCAGTGTCGCCCTGGAGCCCGTCGTCAGCGAGTACTGGAACGGAGGCGCCGTCCTGCCGTTCTCCTTCCCGCCGCTGACGCTGCGAACCTGGTAGGAGGCGCTTCAGCGGCGTCCTGCGCGCCACCGCGGTCGCATTCGTCGAGCTGGGGCCGCGAGGCACGGCAGAGCCGGCGGGCGGCGCCGACCTGATCACCGTGCGACACGGACCGCTGGCAGAACCCCCGACCGAGCGCTGCCGGCCGCCCGCGTGATGAGCGCTGTCCGCGGAGTGCGGGGAGGCGCTGCGGTGCGACGGCGAACGGCTCACGCTGTGGATGTGCGCACGCTTTCCGTGGTCGCTCCGTGTCGCGGGGGCGGTGGTCGCTCATGTCTACTCCTCATCGCGCAGCCCGATCGCGACCAGGGACGCCGCCGCGTCATGGACGCGCTTCGCCGCGTCGTCGGCGTGCCCGTGGCGTGCGGTGACGGCCGTGGTGAGCGCGGCGCCAGTGAGATGCGGGTGCTGCCAGATGGTCGCGGCGATCCCGTCGAGCACGTGCACAGTGCCGGTGGCGAGGACGATGACGCGCTGCCCGTCCGTGACCGCGTTGCGCCCGGGGACCTCCGACCAGCGGTCCTCCGACGCCGGCGGTGTCTCGAGCAGGCCGGCGACGATCGGGACGAGCTGCTCGGCGTCGCGATAGCGGACGCGGTGGACGCCGCCGATGCCGGCGGCGAGGCGGGCGAGGGTCGGGATGCCGTTCTCGAGCGCCGACAGGGCGCTCGTCTCGGGGACGAGGAGGGGGATGGCGTCGGCGAGGTCGAGGAGTTCGAGCTGAGCCGGGCCGACGAGGTAGGGGTCGCGGTCCAGGATCACGAGCGCGGCCAGCCGCGGGTCGGCGGGTGCGGGGAGGAGGCCGAGTTCGTCGGGGGAGAAGGGCCGCTTGGGCATGCCCTCCGCGGTGCGGATCAGGAGGGGCTTCTCGTAGGGGAGGATCCGTCCTCCCGGGGTGATGCCGGTGGTCTCGTCGGTGAGGTATCCGTAGGAGCGGCCCAGGGTCGCGGCGGCCGTCGTCTTCCCGCGGCCGGAGGGGCCGACGAGCACGATCGCGGCGCCGGCCGGGTCCGCGAGGGCGCAGGCGTGCAGCATCAGGAGCGAGCCCTGCGCGGCCTCGATCGCCCGCAGCGTCACCTCCGCGATCGCCATGGCGGCGTCGTGCTCGAAGGGAGTATCGGTGCGATGCAGCGAGAAGCGGGAGCGGGCGGGCTTCGGCCCGCCAGTGACCGTCGTACGGCTCCACAGCCGTTCCAGCACCGCCTGCTCGACTCCGTTCAGCGACCGATGGTCGACCTCGATCCGCTGTCCGAGACCTTCGATGACGAGCGACGTGCTGTGAGCCGCCATACGTGCAGGTTCTAGTAGTTGATCGGGTCGAATGTGACTGACGCGAAAGAGACCGGCGTGTCCGTGTAGCCGTCCGGCGTGACGGACACGACGGTCGTGCTGTTCACCAACGCGCCGGGGAAGTTGATGTAGCAGTTGACCTGGATCCCCTGCCCGGGCTGGAACAGTCCACGACCGCGGACATGAGCAGCGGACGTGACGTCATCCGAGACGCTGGAATTACGACGGGTCGACCAATTGCTCGACGTTCCGAGCATGATGTAGATCCCCCCATTGGGATCCGTGGGCAGGAAGAGAAGATTGTTGAGCGGGAGAACCGTGCTCGACGTGTTGATCAGAGTGAAGGTCGCCGTTCCGATGCGATCCGCTTGTCGCACCGGGGTGCTCCAGGTTCCCATGAGCCCGTCGAACGGCTCCGCAGGGGGAGTGCTGGCCTGGGCGGCCGGTGCACCGACCGCGGCGACCACGAGCGGCACCGACCAGCCCGCAGCCTGTGCGATGCGACGGCGCGAGGGGCCGGAGGCGACGGAGGTGGTGTCTTCGAGGTCGGTCACGGGGCGCTCCAGGGCGTTCGGTCGTACGGGGGTTCGGAGGAACGGCGTCCGTGCCGTGTGACGCGGGCCGACGTTCGTGCCGTGCAGCATCCGCACGGTCCGGTCGGCGGGCGCAGGGGACGCAGCACTCGACGGGCTCAGTGTGACGCATCCCTGATCGACCACCCGTGGAACTGCGTACCCCCCGTAAGCGCGTGCGCCTGGGGCCATCGAGGGGCCGAGCCGGTCGTCCCGTGAGGGGATCGTCCTACGGTCGGTCGAGTTCGGCGAGTCGACGGCCGTAGTCGGCCAGCTCGCTCCGCATCTGCTCGATCGACCTCGGCGTGAAGCGCCTCACCTGCAAGTCGAGGATCGCATCGGCCACCATGTCGCTGACCTCGAACTCCGAGGCGACGGCCGCCCTCTCGTCGTCGCGACCTCCCGAGACGTTCGCGCACACCCGGAACAGCTTCTCGGGGTCCTCGATCGCTGCGATGCAGGCGTTGAGGATCTCGGTGCGCGTCACCAGGTTCTGACGTTCGTCGCCGTCGTCCATGCGGTCACCGTACCGGCCCGGAACGGCCTGGACGCGAGAAGGCATCGCATCATCCATTCATGTGAGTTCCGACGCGCATGCGTTCCGTGAGGGGACGGTCGACGGGGACGCCACGGCGGTCGAGGTGGCGCCGCATCGTTCTGCGGCGGAACCTGTCCCGTACGTGTGAGTTCCGACGATGTCCGGCGGCGTTGCAACGCCGCTCCGTGTCGCGCCTAGTGGAGGAGTTCGGCCTGGATCCGAGCGGCGACGGCCTCGCGGAGGGGACGGACGTTCTCGGCGCTCCAGTCGGCCGGGTCGGGGAACGTCCATTCCAGGAATCGGCCGGTCGGGGTCGCGGGCAGGGTGAGGCCGGGCTTCATGGCGACGACGATGTCCGCCTTCTCGAGGTCCGCGACCGTGACGGCGCGGGGGGTGCGGTCGCTGATGTCGAGGCCGAGCTCCGCGACGGTCGCAGCGATCGCGGGGTTCACCGTGTCGGCGGGCGAGAGGCCGGCGGAGGTGGCGGTGTAGCGGTCGCCGGCGAGGACGTCGAGCAGGCCTGCGCCGAGTTGGGAGCGGCCGGCGTTGTGCTGGCAGAGGAAGAGGACGGTGGGCTTCTCGCTCATGCGGGGGTCACGGCTCCAGTGTTCGTGCGGGTCCAGGTCTGGGTGGCGATCTGCACGGCGTCCCAGGGGGAGCCGAGCGGGGGTGTGTAGGAGAGGTCGAGGTCGGAGACCTGCTCGACGGTGAGGCCGGCGAACAGGGCGGTCGCGTAGGTGTCGACGCGCTTGGCGGTCTCGGTGCCGAGGCGTCCGACGAGCTGCGCGCCGAGCAGGCGTCCGTCGCGCGTGTCGCCGGTGATGCGGATGGTGATCGGCTGCGCGCCGGGGTAGTAGCGCTTGTGGTCGTCCGCGACCGCGGTCGTCGTCGCCGGGGCGAAGCCGGCGGCGAGGGCCTCGTGCTCACGCAGGCCGGTGCGGGAGGCGACGAGGTCGAACACCTTCACGACCTGCGTGCCGACAGACCCGGCGAACCGGGCGTCGCCGCCGAGGGCGTTCTCGCCCGCGACCCGGCCCTGCTTGTGCGCGGTCGTGCCCAGCGGCAGGTAGGTGCTGCCGAGCAGGCGGTGGTGGGTGGTCACTCCGTCGCCCGCGGCGAACACGTGCGGGAGGCCGGTGCGCATGGCCTCGTCGACGACGACGGCGCGGCCGGCGCCGAGGGAGGCTCCGGCGCGGGCGAGGAGGTCGGTGTTCGGCTTCACTCCGACGACCAGGAGCACGACGTCGGCGGTCCGAGTGAGGGGTGTGCCGTCGTGGTCGGCGTGGACGGCGAGTCCGGTGGCGGTCTTCTCGATCGAGGCGACGGTGGTGCGAGTGAGGACTTCGACGCCGTGCTGGTCGAGCTCGGTGTGGACGAGGGCGCCGAGTTCGGGGTCGAGGGTGGAGAGCACTTCCGGGCCGCGCTGCAGCTGGGTGACGCGCAGGCCGCGGACGGTGAGGGCTTCGGCCATCTCGAGGCCGACGTAGCCGGCGCCGACGATGATCGCGGTCTGCGGGTCGCGGCTGTCGAGGAACCGCTCGAGCGCGAAGGTGTCGCCCATCGAGTGCAGCACGTGCACGCCGTCCTCGGGGCCGAGCCGGTGCACGCCGACGATCCCGGCGGAGGAGGCGAGGGCGCCGGTGCCGACGATCAGCTCGTCGTACCCGATCCGGTCGAGCGTCCCGTCCGGGGTGCGGACGGTGAGCTGCTGTCCGGCGACGTCGATGTCGGTCGCGAAGGTGTCCAGGCGCAGGGTCATGCCGGTGGCTTCGAGGTCCACGTGGGTGCGGTGCGCGAGGGACTGCCAGGGCTGCACCTCGCGGGAGAAGTAGTACGGGATCCCGCAGATGGAGAAGTTCGGGTAGGAGTCGGCGACGACGACGGTCACGTCGACGGACGGGTCGAGCTCGCGGGCGCGCAGCGCGGCGGAGATCCCCGCGTCGCTGCCGCCGATGGCGACGAGATGCATCAGAAGGCCTTTCGGATCAGACGTGTGACGAGGTCGAGGCGGCCGGGACCACGAGGCTCCCGGCGGTCCGGGCGGCGCCCGGGAAGAGGAACACGGCGATGCCGACGCCGATCACGGCGCCGGCGAGCTGCGCGGCGACGAAGGGCAGGACGGAGGTGGGGGCGATGCCGGCGAAGGTGTCGGTGACGACGCGGCCGAGGGTCACGGCGGGGTTCGCGAACGAGGTCGAGGACGTGAACCAGTACGCGGCGCCGATGTACGCGCCGACCGCGGCCGCCGCGAGCGGGCCGCGGTCCGTCCGGGCGAGGGAGAGGATCACGAGGACCAAGCCGGCGGTGGCGACGACCTCCCCGAGCAGGTGCCCGGCGGTGACGCGCTCGGTCGTCGCGATCGCCGTCGGGACCTCGAACATCGCGTTCGCGAGGACCGCTCCGCTGATCCCGCCGAGCAGCTGCGCGCCGACGAACACCGCCAGCTCACGGCCCGACAGGCCGGAGCGGTCGCGGCGACCGAGGAGCGCGTCGACGGCGGAGACGAGCGGGTTGAAGTGCGCCCCCGACACAGGGCCGAAGACGAGGATCAGCACCGCGAGTCCCAGAGCGGTCGCGAGGGAGTTCTCCAGCAGTTGCAGGCCGACGTCGTCCGGGGAGAGGGTCTGCGCGGCGATGCCGGAGCCGACGACGATCGCCACGAGCAGGCCCGTGCCGAGGAACTCGGCCACGGCCCGACGAGCGAGCGGAGGAGGGGAGGTGGTGTCCATGACGTTCGCCATCTTGACCGCTCGCGATCACTCAGTCAAGATTGAGTCAATGAACACCGAGCGAACCGAACTCGAATCGCGTGCCGCCCGGCATGCGGCCCTCAGTGATCCCGCACGCCTGCGGATCACCGACCTGCTCACCCTCGGAGACCTGGCGCCGCGAGAGCTGCAGGACCGGCTCGGGATGCCCTCGAACCTCGTCGCGCACCACCTCGCTGTGCTCGAGCGCGAGGGCATGATCCTCCGGCGCCGTTCGGAGGCGGACCGGCGCCGGACCTACGTGCACCTGGTCCCCGACGCCTTCGACCAGCTCGGGCCTTCGACCACCGCCGCCGCGCGGCGGGTGCTGTTCGTGTGCACGGCGAACTCCGCCCGCTCCCAGCTCGCCGCCCAGCTCTGGGCGCAGCGCAGCCCCATCCCCGTCGCCTCCGCCGGCACGCACCCGGCCACCGCGGTGGCGGCCGGAGCGATCGCGACCGCCGAACGTCACGGCCTCCCGATACCCGAAGACGCCCCGCGGCAGTTCGCAGACGTCGCCGCCGATACCGACCTCATCATCACCGTCTGCGACGCCGCTCACGAGGAGCTCGGTTCGGACGCGCTGCACTGGTCGATCCCCGACCCGGTGCCCGCCGGCACGGACGCCGCGTTCGATGCCGCCTACGACGAGATCGTCGCGCGCGTCGACGCTCTCGCGGCGAGAGTCATCGCCGCCTGATCAGACGCGGGTGAGCATCCCCGCGAGGGAGTCGAGTGCGCCCGGCACGAGGGAGAAGTAGGCCCACGTGCCGCGCTTCTCGCGGGCCAGGATCCCGGCGTCCACGAGGACCTTCAAGTGGTGCGACACCGTGGGCTGACTCAGCCCGACCGGCTCCGTGAAGTCGCAGACGCACACCTCGCCCGAGCTGCTCGACGCGACGATCGACACCAGGCGGAGCCTCGCGGGATCCGCCATCGCCTTCAGTGCCCGTGCCAGCAGCTCCGCGCCCTCGGCGCTCAGCGGCTCGCGCGCGAGCGGCGCGCAGCACGCGGCCGCCGCCGCGGTGAGAGTCAGCTCGGTCGTCGCCATGCCTCCACTCTCGCACACATTGACAATCATCGATATAGCGGGGCAGACTCGGTCCATCGATGACCGTCGATGTCGAGGAGTGCACCTGATGACCCTGCTGCTGACCGTCCCGCACCGCACCGACGAGCGCCGCCTCACCGGCCTCCCCGTCGCCGTCATCGGCGCCGGCCCTGTCGGTCTGGCCGCTGCCGCGCAGCTGCTCGAGCGCGGCCTCGACGTCATCGTCTACGAGGCTGGCGAGAGCGCCGGCGCTGCCGTGCAGCAGTGGGGCCACACCCGCCTGTTCTCCCCGTGGGAGTACCTGGTCGACGCCGCCGCTGCACGCCTGCTCGACGCGAGCGGTTGGGAGGCGCCCGCAGCGAAGAAGCTGCCCACCGGGCACGAGTTCGTCCGCGACTACCTTGCGCCCCTCGCCGCGACTCCGCAGCTCGCCCCCGTCATCCGCTACCGCTCCCGCGTCACCGCCGTCACCCGCGAGGGCATGGACCGCACCCGTTCCACCGGCCGCGCCGCCACTCCGTTCCTGCTGCGCCTGGACACGCTGGAGGGCTCCGTCGACGTCACCGCCCGCGCCGTGATCGACACCTCGGGCACCTACTCCACGCCGAACGCCCTCGCCTCCGCGGGCCTCGACCCGATCGGCGCCGCCGACGTCGCCGAGCACCTCAGCCATGCGCTGCCGGACGTGCTCGGCGCCGACCGCGCCCGATTCGCCGGGAAGAGCGTGCTCGTCGTCGGTGCCGGGCACTCCGCGGCGAACACGCTGATCAAGCTCGCTCGTCTCGCCCGCGAGGAACCGGGCACGAGCATCACCTGGGGGATCCGCGGCATCAGCCCGCTGCGCGTCTTCGGCTCGAGCGATGACGAGCTGGAGGAGCGCGGCAAGCTCGGCGGCACCGTGCACCAGCTCGTGCGCGACGGCGCGATCACCCTCCTGGACCGCTTCGAGATCGACCGCCTCGAGAAGACCGCCACCGGCCGGGTCGCCGTCCTCGGGCGACGCCGGAAGGAGCGCGAGAGCGTCGAGGCCGACGTCGTCGTGCAGGCGACCGGGTTCCGGCCCGACCTCGACATGCTGCGCGAGATCCGCGTCTCTCTGGACGAGATCGTGGAAGCACCCCGCGCCCTCGCGACCCTCATCGACCCGAACCTGCACTCCTGCGGCACGGTCGACCCGCACGGCGTCGCCGAGCTCGCGCACCCTGAGCCGAACTTCTACATCGCCGGCATGAAGTCCTACGGCCGCGCCCCGACGTTCCTGCTCGTCACCGGTTACGAGCAGGTCCGCTCCATCGCGGACGAGCTCGCCGGCGATCACGCAGCCGCCCGGCGCGTGCAGCTCGTGCTCCCCGAGACCGGCGTCTGCTCCACCGACATCGGATCCGCCGGAGGAAGCTGCTGCTCATGACCGCCACCCGGCCGATGGCCCCCGAGGACTGGGCGGCGGTCGAGGCGATCTACCGCGACGGGATCGCCACCGGACACGCCACCTTCGAGGTCGAACCGCCGACATGCGAGGCGTTCGATGCAGGGAAGCTCGACGTCGGACGCCTGGTCGCCGTCGACGGCGAGCAGATCCTCGGGTGGACGGCGCTCTCGCCGGTGTCGAGCCGGCCCGTCTATCGAGGGGTGGTCGAGCACTCCGTCTACATCGCGTCGTCCGCCCGCGGCCGCGGCATCGGCGCCGAACTCCTGCAGGCACTCATCGAGGCAGCGGACGCCGCAGGTCTCTGGACGATCCAGTCGAGCATCTTCCCCGAGAACACCGCCAGCCTCGCCCTCCACGACCGCGCCGGCTTCCGCCGCGTCGGCACCCGCGACCGGATCGCGCAGATGACCCACGGACCAGCCGCCGGTACCTGGCGCGACACAGTCCTCATCGAGCGCCGGCGCCCGTCCTGATCTTTCCCTGGCCCCGCGACGGGCACCGTCGTCGTGAAGGAACGAGTCGGCCCACGAGGGGAAGAACCCTCTCGGCCTCCGCAGGCGCTCCGATGTCCGCTCAGCGCTCCTCGCCCTCCGCGGCGGTCGGTCGCGCTCTCGGCGCCGGTCGAGGAGGCGACCACAGTGCCGCAGCGATCGACGCGACGCCGAAGGCGCCGGCGCTGCCGGCGAACAGCGTCAGCAGCCAGCCCGGACCGAGAACGATCTCCTCCCCGGACGAAGAGAGGAACGTGCACTCCAACCCGAGCGGGAACGGCGTGATCCGTCCCCGCACGATCCACCCCTCGTCGACTCCGCTCGCTGGCGGCGCCTGCCGGTCGACCAGGCACGTGTACTCCGGATCCCGCGCCTGGTAGAGCGAGCCGGCCACCGGAACGGCGAACAGACCGGTCAGGAGGAGGAGCCAGACCACCAGCGCGGCGTGGGCACTGCGAGTCACTCAGACCTCCAGCAGTAGGAGCACGACGACGTGCCCCACCACGATCACGGTCACGATCGCCGCGGTCGTCGCGATCACCCGGAAGGCCCTGCTCCGTCGCTCGTCCCCGTTCACGCCCTCAGTCAAGCAGGACCGCCGCTCAGGATGCACGCGTCCCCCTCTCGGGGCGCGGCGCTATCGTGCAGGGATGCCCACGAGCGATGAGACCTGGACCCTGGCCGACCACGACGTCCCCCTGTACCGGAGCGGGGACGGCGAGCGCGCCCTCATCCTGATCCACGAGGTGTGGGGTGTGGACGGGCACATCCGCTCGGTCGCCGACCGGTACGCGGCCGAGGGGTTCCGGGTCGTCGCGCCCGAGCTGCTGGCCGAGAGCGGGCTGCTCGAGCAGCTCGACACCGAGCAGCGGGCCGACTACGACCACCCGGTGCGGCGCCTGCCGCGGCAGGTCGAGCTGCGCACCTTCTTCGCGCCCGTCTTCACTCCCGAGCACGCGAAGCGGAGCATCGCGGTCCTCCGAGCGCTCGTCACGCGGCTGCTGAGTGAGGACGGCGTCACGAGCGTCTCGATCACCGGGTTCTGCTACGGCGGCACGTTCAGCTGGGCGCTCGCGCTCGCGGAGCCGCGGCTGGCGGCGGCGGTCCCGTTCTACGGGCACGTCACGGCGTCCGACGAGGAGCTGGCCGTGCTCGAGGTCGGCGTGCTGGCGTTCGTGGGCGACCAGGACGCGCCGCTCGTCGAGCAGGTGCCGCGGGTGCGCGAGGCGACGGCCGGGAAGGACGTCGAGGTCCTCGTCTACCCGGGCGCCGGGCACGCCTTCTTCAACGACTCGAACGACGGCACCTACGTGCCCGAGGCGGCGGCCGACTCGTGGACCCGCTCGCTGGCGTTCCTCCGCGAGCGCGCCGTCTGACTCCCGAGCAGAACGTCGGCTGAGAGCGGGTGCCGGCCACGACGATGGCCGACACCCGAACTCAGCTTGCCGGCGTCAGGCCGCCTCGGTCACGCGGCCGCCCTTCAGGAGCAGCCGTCGCTGCGCTCGACGCGCCACGGCGGAGTCGTGCGTCACGATCACCAGGGTCAGCCCCAGGTTCGTCCAGAGCGACTCGAGCAGGGTCATGATGTCGTCCCGCGTGTCCTCGTCCAGCGCGCCGGTCGGCTCGTCCGCGAGCAGCACCGACGGCTCCTTGACCAGGGCGCGCGCGACGGCGACGCGCTGCTGCTGACCGCCCGACAGCTGCGCCGGCAGATGGTCGGCCCGATCGGCGAGCCCGACGGACGCGAGGGCGGCGCGCGCCCGCTCCGACCGCTCCGCTGCTCCGATCCTCTGCGGGGCGAGCGCCGTCGCGACGTTCTCGAGCGCGCTGAGCGTGGGGATCAGGTTGAAGCCCTGGAACACGATGCCCACCTCCGACGCCCGGATCGCCGCGAGCCGGCGGTCGCCCGCAGACGAGATCTCGTGCTCGCCGAGCACGACGGTGCCCGAGGTGGGCCGGTCGAGGGCGCCGAGCATCTGCAGCAGCGTCGACTTGCCCCCGCCGGTCGGACCCTGGATCGCGACCATCTGGCCGTCCGGGATGGTGAGGGTGACGTCCTTCAGCGCGGTGACCGCGGTTTTCGCGCTGGTGTAGCTCTTGGTGACGTTCGTGAGGGTGTACATGTCGTCCTTCGGATCGAGGGGGAGAGGGGTCAGCCCACGGAGCGGAGTGCCGCGGCGGGGCGCAGGCGCGCGGCCCGCCAGCCGCCGAGCGAGCCGGCGAGGACTCCGCCGAGGATCGACAGCCCGACGGCGAGGAGGAGCACCGGGACGGAGACCGGAAGCGAGAGCGCGACCTCGGTGGCGGTGGCGGTCGGGGCGGCTCCCGGCCCGAACCCTCCTCCGGGGCCCGTTGCGGCGCTCGCCGCGGAGGAGCCCGACAGGGTCGGCGCGACGGCGTTCACGATCGCGATGCCGGCCAGGCCCAGGGCGATGCCGACGGCGCCTCCGATCAGCCCCTGCACGACCGACTCTCCGGCCACCTGGCGCACGAGGGCGCCGTTCGACCAGCCGATCGCCTTCAGGGTGCCGAACTCGCGGGTGCGGCGGGTGACTCCCGAGAGGGTGAAGAGCGAGGCGATCAGGAACGCGGCGGCCAGCACGAGCAGCGACAGCCAGGTGCCCAGGTTCGCGACGAGGTCGCCGGCGGTCGAGAGCGATCCCGAGACGGTCGAGGCGAGGTCGGCCTGCGTCGACACGGTGCTGTCGGGCAGCGCCGCCTCGAGCTCGGACTGGATCCTCGTGATGACGTCGGCGGACGCGGCCTGGACGTAGACGGACGAGATCAGGCCCGCCTCGCCCGAGAGCGTCTGCGCGACGTCGAGGGGCAGGTAGGTGTCGGAGGCGGTGCTCGCGTCGGGCGAGTCCGTCGTCACGATGCCGATCACGGAGAAGGCGGTGCCGCCGATCTCGAGGGTCGAGCCCACCGTCAGTGCGGCGGTCGTGGCGTAGGAGGAGTCGAGCACGACCACGTCCTGCCCCGCGTCCTCCGCGGTGAAGGTGCGCCCGTCGGTGAGGACCACATCGGCGAGGGGCCCGATCGCGCTGCCCGCCGGGTCGAGGCCGAGCACCGAGAACGAGTCGACGCCGAAGGAGGAGCCGCCCGCGCCGTCGGGGCCACCCGCGGGAGCCTCGCCTGCCGCGGCATCGCCCGGTGCCGCGGCGGCACTGCGGTCGGGCAGCTCGCCCGAGAACGTCGTGCTGGTGAGCGAGAGCACCCCGATGGCGGTCCGCACGCCCTCGACGTCGAGCGCCGTGGCGACGGCGGACGCGTCGAACGCCGTCGTGCCGCGGTCGACCTCGAGGCGCGACCGGCTGACGGAGGTCGTGCCGTCCTGGGTCGTGCCGTCGGCCTCGCCGAAGTCGAACCGCTGGCCGCCGTCGCCCGCGGCGGGCGCGGCGGCGGCCCGCGTCACGGTGATGTCGGTGCCCACTCCGTAGACGGAGTCGAGGACGGACGCCTGCGCGTTCCGCACCCCGGAGGAGAAGGAGGAGACGAGCAGGACGAGAGCGATGGCGAGGGCGGTGCCGGCGGCGACGACGATCGTCTGCCGTCGCCGGTTCAGGAGCTCTCGCCGGAGGTAGGTGGCGAACATCGTGTCCTTCGAGTCGGGGGAGGGGCGCCCCGGGAGCGGGACGCGGGGCGGAGTGGTCCGCCCGGTTCCCCGACGGTAGGGACGCGGTTTCTGCGTGCCGTATCGAGCGGTTGTGGGTCGCCTATGAGGCACCGCCCGCGGACCGCCCCCCTCCGACACGGGGGCGCTGTTCCGCGCCATGTCGGCGAGCCGGATCGAGGCGCCCCCGGTCGAGGGTGAAGGGCAGTGCGGCGCGGCGCAGGAGTCGAGCGCGGGGCGAGTGCCCCGGGATCACGCGGAACCTCTCGACCGAGAGGGCCAGACGGCTCCCAGGAGACCATCAGACGAGGACGAGTCGAGGAATCGTCGCCCCGGGCCGAGGCGTGGAGCGCGCCCCCGTCCTCTCCCTACCTTTCCCCTACGGACGTGGGGTGATCACCGCACTGCCGCCCTCCGACCTCCTTCCTCCGAAAGGGAACACGTGCCCGAGAACTCCATCTCCCGCCGCAGTCTCACCAAGTCCGCCGCCTGGAGCGTCCCTGTCGTCGCCGTGGCGGTCGCCGCTCCGATGGCCGCCGCGTCGACCACCGTCGACATCGTCGTGAGCGGCTCCTGCGCCACCCTCTCGGTTGTCGGGACCGCGGGAACCGCTCCTCGATTCACCGCTTCCGCGGTCGGGGGCGGTGTGATTCCTGCGCAGACCCAGTTCACGCTCTCGAGCACCTCTCTCGCCAGCGTGAACGTTCAGGCCGCCGGGGCTTCCGTCGAGGTGCTGCCGAACGGAGACCGCGTGCTGACGGTCTTGGCCGACACGACCTCCCTCACCGTCTCGCTGACGCCCGGCTCCGGTATCGACGTCGTCCTGCTCGCATCCTTCACGCTGAGCGTGCGCAGCATCCCGACCGGCTACGTCGATTCGAACGCCGCCAACAACAGCGCGTCGCGCAATTTCTCGGGAACCAGCCTCTTCGGTACGTTCACCGGTCTCTGCGTCTAGTCGATCGGCATCAGGAAGGGCGGAGGCGCAAGCCTCCGCCCTTCCGTCGTTCCCGCGCCCTTCCCCCCGCGCCCGTCGCGGTCCTAGGCTCGCGCTCATCCGGAACGAGCCGACGGAGGCGCCGATCATGACTGCGACACGCGAGAAGACCACCGCCCCGCCCGAGCTGAAGCGGGTCCTCGGACCCAAGCTCCTGCTCCTGTTCGTGGTCGGCGACATCCTCGGCACGGGCATCTACGCCCTCACCGGGCAGGTCGCGGCCGAGGTCGGCGGAGCGGCGTGGCTGCCGTTCCTCATCGCGTTCGTCGTCGCGACGCTCACCGCCTGCTCCTACCTCGAGCTCGTGACGAAGTTCCCGCAGGCGGCCGGAGCCGCGCTCTACGCGCACAAGGCGTTCGGCATCCACTTCATCACCTTCCTCGTCTGCTTCACGGTGATGGCGAGCGGCATCACGTCGGCGTCCGCCGCGTCCGGAGCGTTCGCGAGCAACTTCGCCATCGGCTTCGGCCTGGGCGAGGGGGCCGGCGTCAAGATCACGATCGCGCTGGTCTTCATGGTGCTGATCGCGCTGGTGAACCTCCGCGGGGTCGCCGAGAGCGTGGGCCTGAACGTCGTGCTGACCCTGATCGAGCTCTCGGGCCTGCTGCTCGTGATCTTCGTCTGCTTCTTCGCCGTCTTCGGCGGGCAGGCCGACTTCTCGCGGGTCGTCGCCTTCGAGACGTCGGGCGACAAGTCGCTGCTGCTCGCGGTGAGCACGGCCACCTCGCTCGCCTTCTTCGCGATGGTCGGCTTCGAGGACTCGGTCAACATGGCGGAGGAGACCAAGGAGCCCAGCCGCATCTTCCCGAAGGTCATGCTCACCGGGCTCGGCATCACCGCCGTGGTCTACATCCTCGTCTCGACCCTCGCTGTCGCGATCGTGCCCGTCGGCGAGCTCGCCGGCAACGACACTCCGCTCGTCACGGTCGTCGAGACCGCTGCGCCCGACTTCCCGATCTCGACGCTGCTGCCGTTCATCTCGCTGTTCGCGGTGGCCAACAGCGCGCTGATCAACATGATGATGGCCAGCCGCCTGCTCTACGGCATGAGCAAGCAGGGCGTCCTCCCGCCGTTCCTGAAGAACGTGCTGCCGGGGCGCCGCACGCCGTGGGCGGCGATCCTCTTCACCACCGTCATCGCGCTGCTGCTCACCGCGTACGTGTCGCGCGACACGCAGAACCCCATCGCGGTCCTGCTCGGCGGCACCACGTCGCTCCTGCTCCTCGCGGTCTTCGCGGTGGTCAACGTCTCGGTCCTCGTGCTGCGCAGGCAGCCCGTCGAGCACTCCCACTTCCGCACGCCCACCGCGCTACCCGTGATCGGAGCCCTCGCCTGCGTCTACCTGGTGCTGCCGATCACCTCGGGCCGCGACATCGCCCAGTACGAGATCGCGGCGGTGCTGCTCGTGATCGGCGTGCTGCTGTGGTTCGCGACCTTCATCGACCGGCGTGTGCGCGGCTACGCCCGCTCGGCGGCCGTCGAGGAGCCCGAGAAGGCCGGCGTCGCGGCATCGGACGCGCACGGCGAGGACATCGGCCGTTGATAGCGGGGTCATAGGGAACCTCCCGATACTGGGAGGCATGCCCAGCCCCGCTCCCTCGAAGCACCTCGCCCCCGCGCAGCGCACGCGCCTGAAGCGCGCTGACGGATCCCCGATCCGCGTCCTCGTCGTCGACGACGAGAGCACCCTCACCGACCTGCTGCAGATGGCTCTGCGCTACGAGGGCTGGGAGGTGCGCACCGCCGCCGAGGGCCGTTCGGCGATCACCCTGGCGCGCGAGTTCCGGCCCGATGTGATCGTCCTCGACGTGATGCTCCCCGACATCGACGGG
The DNA here is from genome assembly GCF_017355185.1 of Rathayibacter sp. SD072. Lineage (GTDB taxonomy): Bacteria > Actinomycetota > Actinomycetes > Actinomycetales > Microbacteriaceae > Rathayibacter. The sequence continues at coordinate 35,253 of NZ_JADILJ010000030.1, forward strand.
CTGCAGGTGCTGCAGCGGGTGCGCGCCGACGGCAGCCAGACGCCCGTGCTCTTCCTCACCGCCAAGGACGCCCTCGACGACCGCATCGCGGGGCTGACCGCGGGCGGCGACGACTACGTGACCAAGCCCTTCTCCCTCGAGGAGCTCGTGGCCCGGATGCGCGGCCTCATCCGCCGCAGCACCCTGCTCGCGAACGACGCCGACGACCCCCGAGTCGTCGTCGGCGACCTCGAGCTCGACGAGGACAGCCACGAGGTGCGCCGCGGCGACACGTCCATCGAGCTGACCGCCACCGAGTTCGAGCTGCTGCGCTTCCTGATGCGCAACCCTCGCCGCGTGCTCAGCAAGGCGCAGATCCTCGACCGCGTCTGGTCGTACGACTTCGGCGGCAAGTCGAGCGTCGTCGAGATCTACATCTCCTACCTCCGCAAGAAGATCGACGCCGGGCGCGCGCCGATGATCCACACGGTGCGCGGCGCCGGCTACCTGCTGAAGCCCGCCGACTAGTGGCCTCCCGCCCCGCCTTCGGCGACTTCGCGACCCGATCGGCGCTGCGGGGCTCCCGCCCCGGGCGATCCGGGCGGCGTGCGCCGTGGACGCTGCGGCGCCGGATGGTGCTCGCCGTCGTCCTGATGGTGGCGATCACCGCCGGAGTGGTCGGCGCGGTGAGTGTGCTGTCGCTGCGCGGAATCCTCTACGAGAGCACCGACACGCAGCTCTCCCAGTCGCTGAAGCGGCTGCAGGAGTTCGACGGCCCAGGCCGGTTCGCGGGCCCGTCGGCCATCGAGCGCGCGACCTCGTGCCCCGACGACTCGTTCGTCGGCCCGAGCCAGGACCTCAGCACGATCACCGCGGTGCGCGGCGGTGACGGCTCGTTCGTCGGCGCCTACATCGACGGGGACGGCGACTGCCGCCAGTTCGCGGAGGAGCCGGACTCGGTCCTCGCTCAGGCGGTCGCGGCAGGCGGAGACGAGACGACGGTCGATCTCGGCGGCGCCCTCGGCGCGTACCGGACGCAGGCGGCCGTCGTGGACGGCTCCGTCGTCGTCGTGGGCGTGCCGCTGGGCGGGACGACGGAGGTCCTCGGCTCGCTGACGGCGGTGGTCGTCGTGATCACCCTGCTCGCGATGCTGCTGGTCGCCCTCCTCGCCACGGCGATCATCCGCGTCGCCCTCCGGCCGCTCGACCGCGTCGAGGCGACCGCGACCCGCGTCGCCGAGCTGCCGCTCGAGCGCGGTGCGGTGGAGCTGGTCGAGCGCGTCCCGGAGGAGGACGCCGACACCCGCACCGAGGTCGGCCGCGTGGGCGCCGCCTTCAACCGCATGCTCGATCACGTCACCGGAGCGCTCCAGGCGCGCGAGGCGAGCGAGAGCAAGGTGCGCCGGTTCGTCGCCGACGCGTCGCACGAGCTGCGCACGCCGCTGGCCGCGATCCGCGGCTACGCCGAGCTGCCCCGCCGCGGCGAGGCCGAGCTGTCCGAGGCCGCCGTCTACTCCCTCGACCGGATCGAGTCGGCCGCGACCCGGATGACCTCGCTCGTCGAGGACCTGCTGCTCCTCGCCCGGCTCGACGAGGGCCGCGACCTCGAGAAGGAGCCGGTGGACCTGACGATGCTGCTGATCGAGGCGGTCTCGGACGCCCACGTCGCCGGTCCCGACCACGAGTGGGACCTCGAGCTGCCGGAGGAGCCCGTCGAGATCCGCGGCGACGGCTTCCGCCTGCACCAAGTGCTCGCGAACCTGCTGCGCAATGCGACCGTGCACACCCCGCCCGGCACGCGTGTCGTGGCGGCGCTCGCCGAGGAGCGCGACGACCGGGGTCGGCCGATCGCGGTCGTGACGGTCACCGACTCCGGGCCCGGCATCGCCCCCGAGCTCGTCCCCGTGCTGTTCGAGCGCTTCGCCCGCGGCGACTCCTCGCGCGCCCGCACGACCGGATCGACGGGGCTGGGTCTCGCGATCGTCGCCGCGGTCGTCGACGCGCACGGCGGACGCGTGCTCGTGGACTCCGAGCCCGGCCGCACCGCGTTCCGCGTGGAGCTGCCGGCCTAGACCGACACCCGATGCGCCGGCGCGCGTCGTCGAGCGCGCGCACCATTTGCAGGTGATCCGACAGAGAAACGGCTTCCCGCCGCGGATTCTCGTCCGTCGCCGGCAGGATCCCCTGCAGATGGTGCGCACCCCTGCCGAGGACGCACGCTCCACGGCATCCGCCCGTCTGCAGGGGCTCGTCCGATGTGCAGGGGATCGGAGCGTGCGCCGCGATCCCGCCGCAGGAGCAGGCCTCGATCAGGTCGCATCCCCTGCGGATCGTGCAAGTGCCTGCGAATCGTGCAGGCGCCTGCAGATCGTGCAAGCGCCTGCCGATCGAGCATCGCCCGGCGGTGGGACCCGAGCGCCCTAGACCGACACCCCGATGCGCCGGCGCGCGTCGTCGAGCGTGCGCACCACCTGCACGACCTCGTCGAGCGGATGCAGCGGCGACTCCGTGCGCCCCTCGGCCAGGTAGGTCGCGAGGTGCACCGCCTCCCACGCCAGTCCCTCCCCGGCACGCAACGGCGACTCGTCGAGCCAGGTGCCGGAGTCGTCCCCGCGCGTGAGCGTCACCCCGCCCGGACGCCAGAACGCCGGGTGCACGTCGATCCGGCCCTCGCTGCCCGCGACGCTCGCGGCCTGCAGCGTGTCGGCCAGCACGGTCGAGGTGGCGAGCGACTGCACGCCGCCCGCGTGGCGGCCGACGATCGTGGCGGTCGCGTCGACTCCGGTGTCCGTCAGGCCGCCCGAGACGACCGTGCTCTGCGGAGTGCCGGCGATCATCGAGACGAACGAGGACGCGTACACGCCGACGTCGAGCAGCCCGCCGCCCGCGAGCGCGGGGTCGAAGATGCGGCTCGTCGGATCGAAGGGGAACGCCGCTCCGAAGTCGGCCGAGACCAGGGCGGGCGCTCCGACGGCGCCGTCCTCCATCAGGCGGCGCACCACGTCCATGTGCGGGAGGTAGCGCATCCACATGGCCTCCATCGCGAAGACCCCGGCGTCGCGCGCGGCGTGCACGATCATCTCGGCCTCGCCCGGAGTGGGTGCGAACGGCTTCTCCACCAGGATGTGCTTGCCCGCGGCGATCGCGAGCAGCGCCTGCCGCGCGTGCTCCGAGTGCGGGGACGCGATGTAGACGACGTCGACCTCGGGGTCGTTCACGACGGCCTCGTAGCCGGCGGACGCGCGGGCGATGCCGAAGCGGGTCGCGAACTCCTGCGCGCGCCCGAGCGAGCGCGAGCCGACGGCGACGACCTCCTGGCGCGTGTGCGTGCGCAGCGCCTCCACGAAGCTGGTGGCGATGCCGCCCGGGGCCAGGATCCCCCACTTCAGAACGGGGGAGTCGAGGAGGGAGGGGAGCCGGGGTTCCGGGAGCGTCAGTGCCATCCCTCCACGCTAGGGCCCGGGTGCGGCCGGGCGCGAGGGGGCAGCGGCCGCGCGCGAGAGGTCGGTGCCGGCGCGCGAGGGCTCGGTGCAGGAGTGCGAGGGGTCAGTGCCCGCGCCGCAGCACCCGCTTCAGCAGCGGCACCGGCTCCCGCTCGGTCGGCTCCTCCACCTCGAGCCCGTAGAAGCGGCCGATGTCGCCGACGAACGCGGCCCGCCGGGCCCTGTCGTAGGCCCGCAGCTCGCGGCGGAACGCGATCACCGTGGCGACGCACATCAGGATCATCACCACGCTGAACGGCAGGGCCGAGAGGATCGCCGCCGTCTGAAGGGCGTCGAGACCTCCCGCGATCAGCAGCGCGATCGCGAGCAGCGCCGTCGCGAGGGCGAAGAACACGCGGATCGGGTTCTTCGGCTCCACGGAGCCGCCGGTCGCGATCATCGCCATGACCAGGGCGCCGGAGTCGGCCGAGGTGACGAAGAAGACTCCGATCAGGAGGATCGCGCCCAACGTGACGACGGCGCCGCCGGGCAGATCCGCGAGCATCTGGAACAGTGCGAGGTCGGAGTCGACGGCACCGCCCGCGCCGACCAGTCCGCCTGCGCCGTACAGCTCGCGGTGGAGGGCCGTGCCGCCGAGCACGCTGAACCACAGGAACGTCATGATCGTCGGCACGAGCAGCACACCGGCGACGAACTCCCGGACGGTGCGGCCCTTCGAGACGCGGGCGATGAAGATGCCGACGAACGGCGCCCACGACATCCACCAGCCCCAGTAGAACGTCGTCCACGAGGCCTGCCACTGCTCGCCGCTCTCGCCGGCGAACGCGCTCACGGTGAAGGAGAGGCCGAGGAGGTTCTGCAGGTAGTTGCCGAGCGACTGCACGAACTCGCGCAGGAGGAACTGCGTCGGCCCCGCGAACAGGACGAACAGCAGCAGCGCGCCGGCCAGGATCAGGTTGCCGGACGAGAGCCACTTCATGCCCTTGCCCACGCCGGACACGAGCGAGAGGATCGTGAGCCCGGTGACCACGGCGATGACGACGAGCTGCACAGTGAGCGAGGACTCGACGACGCCGGAGGCCTCGAGCCCGGCCGAGATCTGCGTGACTCCGAGGCCCAGCGAGGTAGCGACTCCGAACATCGTGCCGATCAGGGCGACGACGTCGATCGCGTTGCCCCAGCCGCCGCGCACCCGTCTCCCGAGCAACGGCTCGAGGGCCCAGCGGATCGACACGGGGCGGCCCCGCCGGTGGATCGCGTACGCGAGAGCGAGGCCGACGACCACGTAGATCGCCCACGCGTGCACGCCCCAGTGCAGGAACGTCTGCGACAGCGCGCTCTGCGCGAGCTGCTGCTCGGTGCCCGTCACTCCGGGACGCGGATTCGCGAAATGGTTGAGCGGCTCGGCGACGCCGTAGAACACCAGACCGATGCCCATACCGGCGGCGAACAGGAGGGCGATCCAGGCGGCCATCGAGAACTCGGGCTCGTCGTCATCCTTGCCGAGCTTGATGTCGCCGAAGCGGCTGACCCCCATCCAGATCGCGAACGCCACGAACGCGGCGGCGATCAGCACGTAGTACCAGCTGAAGGTGTTGACCACGGTCGTCTGGAGGGAGGCGAACACCTCGGTCGCCGTGCCCGGCGCGAGGAGTGCGAAGGCGACGATCGCGAGGATCAGGATCGCGGCGGGCCAGAAGACCCACGGGGCGAGCCTCTGGGTGGGGCGCGCGGAGTCGGTCGCGACCGCTGTCTCGGTCATGGTGGAACCCTCTCGTCGAAACGGACAAGGGTACACGGCCTGCTCCGGAGCCCGCCTAGGCTCGGTCCGTGACCCCCACCGCTCCCGCGCCGCGGCGCCGCAACCTGCCCGGCCTGATCGCGTTCGTCCTGGCGGTGATCCTGACGATCAGCCAGATCGTCCAGGTCTGCCTCACGACGATCGTGCCGGTGCTCGCCTACCGCGGCGGGCTCGACGCCACCGAGATCGGAGCCGTCTTCATCGTCATCGGGATCGCCCAGCTGATCCTCGCCGCGCTGACCACGATCCTGGGCGTCGCGGGCGTCGCGCGCCGCGGAGTCCCGAAGACGCTGGCCGCGATCGCCCTGGGCGCCGGCGCGAACGGAGTGATCGTGCAGCTGTCCGCGCTGATCCTGCCTCCGCTGATCGGCGTCGGCCTGTCCTGATCCCGCGCCGGACGACCCCGGCGCCGACCGTGCTCGCCCGACTCTAGGTCGCGCGTCCGGCGGCGTAGTGGTTCTGGACCTGGGTCTGGGTGAGCGCGGTGGAGTACACGGCGGCGTAGCGGAGGCTGCCGCTGAAGTACGCCGGGCCGACGTTGGGCCAGGAGCCGCCGAGGGTGTCGTAGCCGATCCGCCAGTAGCCGGTCGTGTTCTCGGGGCTTCGGTAGGCGGTGTTGGAGGCGACCCGCTGTCCGTCGAGGTAGAGGGTCATGCCGGTGGTCGGCGAGAGGGTCGAGACGACGTGGTGCCAGTTGCCGTCGTTCACGGCGGTCGGGCTCGTCAGGGCTTCGACGCCGAGGTTGTAGATGCCGAAGACGAGCTTCCCGTCGCGCCCGATGTAGGTGTGGCGGTCGTACTGGCCGCCGCCTGCGGAGGCGCCGGCGCCGAAGGAGAAGAGCTTGCCGCCGGCGACGGTGGTCTTGAACCAGATCTCTGTGCTGAAGGTCGTGGGGTTCTTCAGCTCGAGCGTGTTGGTGAGGTGGTTCGTCGTGCCGTTCAGCAGCCAGGATCCGCCCGTGTCGCGGGGGCACGCCTTCGGTGTCGTGGACGAGCTCGTCATCACGCCCTGGTAGGTGCCGGGGTACCCGCCCGAGTCGGTGTCGGCGGCGGTGCGCGAGTTGGAGGCCTGCGCGAGTGTGTACGAGAAGAGCGCGGCGGTCCTGTCGGCGGCGTAGGCCGCGTCGCAGGTGAAGAAAGCGGCGGCGCTGCCGACGGTGTTGTTCGAGTTCGTGATGGCGGCGGTGTAGGCGCCCGAGGTCGCGGGCGTCAGCAGCAGTCCTCCGGCGAGGGCGGCCACGGCGACGGCCGCGAGGGCCTTCCGCGGCTGCGCGAGGGCGGAGCGGAGGCGCGCGAGGAGCGGGACCCGGACGACGCGGTGCCGGCTCATCGGGTCGCCTCCTCCGCGGCGGCGCGGCGGCCGTGCTCACCGGTGTGCTCGGTCGCGGCGGGCAGGCCGATCGCGAACGTGTAGATCAGGGGCAGGGCGCACAGCAGCGCGAACACGATCCAGCCCCAGACGGGCAGGTGCAGAGCGGAGGAGACGCTGTACCAGTCCTGCTCGTTCGCGGGGACCTTCAGCCGCCCGACCTCGCCCGAGACCAGGTCCGCCGGAGCGGCGCCCTCGGCGCTGACGCGGATGGGCAGCAGCCCTGTCGACACCAGCACGGCGTCGGTGAACCCGTTCGTGACCGTGGCCTCGAGCACCACCAGGCCGACGAAGGGGCGCAGGAGGAAGACGGTGATCGAGGCGACCAGCGAGAGGCCCAGGATCCGCATCGCCGCGCGGTGGGTGGGCGAGGGCAGCAGACGGGTGAGCAGCTGCACCAGGACGGCGCCTGCGAGCAGGAGGGGGAGCGCCTTGGCGAGCCAGCCGACGCCGGGGAGCGACGTGGTGACGACTCCGATCAGCTGGTCCTGGCCGGTGGCCCACGGGTCGACGGCTCCGTTGATGTCGCCCTGGGTCACGAGGGTGCCCTCGGGGGCGATCTCGACCACGCGGTGCGTGTAGGTCTCGTCGGGCGTGGTGGAGGGGTGGAAGCTGACGACGTCGCCGACGCGGACGTCCTGGATCGCGGTGGGAGTGGTGAGGACGAGCGTGCCGACCGGGGCGAAGGTGCCCATCGACGGGGTCTGCACGATGAACCAGCGGCCGCCGGAGGCCTGGAAGAGGAGGCCGAGGGCGACGACGCCGAGGAGGAGGACGGAGGCGGTCCAGACCAGCGCGGTCCGCAGGCGCCGGGGGGAGCGCGGTGCGGCGGTGGCGGCGGGAGCGGCGGCGGCGGGGGTGTCCGTGAGCGTCATGTCCTCCGCCTCCTCGACGGTGTCGAGAGCGGGGCCGCCTCGGGTGCGGCCCCGCTCATCGGGTGGTGCGGT